>UQMF01000017.1 GCA_900542145.1 uncultured Oscillospiraceae bacterium
AAAATGTATTTTAAAAGCCTGCTTCGCAGGCAAATTTCACTTTTTTCGACAAGCTAAGGGGCTGTAGAATACAGCCCCTGCGTATCGTCATATCCCATAGTAATCCCGGTGCTCCAATCTGGCAACGCGGTGGTCGTTGGACAGCAGCACATTGTCGATGTCGAAGTACTGCATGTCGTAGTTCCCCTCAAAGTAGTTGCCCTTGTTGTAGTTGTTCGAGGAATTCCACACGGTGTCCACCCAGATGAGCCTGCCGTCTGTTACGACAAGATTCCAGGAGTGAGAGCGCTCGTCGGAGAGTTCCGTCTGCGGAAAGCAGCGGCTGCCCGTGACCACGCTGCCGGAAGCATTGAAGCAGGTTATTCCCTGCGCCTGGCACAGCGCGGAATACAGATTCGACCACCCGAAGCAGACCGACCGGTGGTATTTCAGCACGAATTCCAGCGACACGTCCTCCTCGGTCACGCCCTCAGCCGCGGCGTCCTTGTCGTAGTACATGTTCGCGGAAACCCACTCGCACAGCGCCCGTGCCTTGTCGTAGTCGTTGGTTATCCCGGCGCATATCTGGTCGGAGAGGGATTTCACCTCCTCCAGGATTCCGGCGGCGGTTTCTGCGTTGTCGCTTACGGTGACCTGGTGGAGCACTCCGTCGGGGGAAAGCTCCATCGGGGATTCCGTGAATGCCAGGTTACGGGCTGCCGGGAGCTTGTCCGCAGGCACCGCCCGTGAGCCGTCCGGGGTCTTTTGAAATACATAGTACATGCCTTCGTTGTTGTCCAGCCGCGCTATTAATATATAGTAGTCCGGTTCCAGGGTGGAAACTTCAATGCTTCCGGAAAAGCTGCTTCCGTCCGCGGTGAAGCTCCTGTGGGCATCGCTCGGGCGGAACAGCCGTATTTCCTTCATTGCCGCGCCGGAATACACCCCGGAGAAGTCTATCCGGTCCTTCCCGAATTCGAACCGAATGTAGTGCAGCGGGTCGCCGGAGGTCACCAGCACGTTATCCAGGACTGTGACCGGCTCCGGCTCGGTTGACGTAGCGCCTGTCGTTGAATCCGCCGGGGTGGATTCAGCCGCAGCGGAAGTCCGCGCGGAATCCGCTGTAGCCCCTGCGGCGGAGGTCCCGGTGGACTGCGGCAGGGTGGAATTGCTGGTTTCCGCCGGAATCACGACTGGTTCGGAGGATTTCGTTCCGGTGCCGGGGGTGGAGTCAACCGGCGCTGACGAGGTACTCCCGGGGAGCGTATCCGCCCGGGAGGATTCGCTTTCCGCTGAAGTGACGGAATACTCCGCTGTGGAATCCGGCAGGGAATCGCTGATTGCCGGCATGATGAAATCCGGTATGCTGCTCTGCCCTCTGTCGGGGACTCCGCCGAGCGCGACTGCCGCCGCAATACCTCCGGCGAGTACGATAAGCGCGGCGGCACCGCATGTGATTACAGATTTTTTCAAGAAAACACCTGCTTTGTACAGATTGCCGGGCGGCTTCCTGCCGCATGGCACAATTATTGTACATCAAAAGAGGTGATTTGTCAATCCATTGCCAGTGCTCCGGTGAATCCGCCTGCCTGGGCTGAGGTAATATCCGCACCGATGATAATGCCGTTTTCCACCAGCAGGTGCGCCAGCATGGGCACCGGGTCGTCGTCCGTGCGGCTGACCTCATAGGTGTACTGCCGGACGGAATGCGCCCGGTATTTGCGCAGGTCGAAGCCCTGGCTGCGCTGGATATCGTTGTATTCTTCGTACACTTCGTCGAAATTCACAGGAATGCGTATTTCCTTCACGTCGCACCGGGTGATTCCGGCGTCCCAGCCGAAGCTTTCTATGTAGCTTATCCGCTGCTGCTCGGTATCTCCGGGGATTCCGCCCCCGCCGGTCCACATCAGCCGGAATGCCAGCCACAGCCCTGCCGCAGCCAGCAGCAGGAATCCCATCACGAGCGGCAGACGGGAGCGCTTTGTCTTATCTTTCATGTGCCCTCCTTGACAGATCGCTGTCAGCGTTCTATAATAAGTATATGGAAGTATATGGAACGCCGCCGGATAGTGGTTATGCACAAAAATCCCGGTGCAAAACTGTCACCCTTTCACGCCGGCATGTCCCTGAAAACAATATATGTGTATTGTGTGAAAATTATCTCGCAGATTTTGTGCTGTAATGCACAAATTACAGCCGGGCTATTTAGCACAATCTCCAAAAATTATCAGGGCGTTATCCCGGCAGAACACCATTTCAGGTGGATTTTTGTGCAATACCACTAGCAGAAATGCCGTTTTTTTGTGGTTGTTTTGTCGGTGTTGGTGAATATACATAAACGAATCAAAAAATATTTGTTGACTTAGGCTCTTTTATTTTTCTCCGTATTTTGGTATTATATTAGTAGCGACAATAGCTAGGGATCCGTGTGGGTCCTGAAATATTTAAGTAATATCAGGAGGTCATTTCAAATGGCAAGCTTATCACTCAGAGGCATATACAAGCGTTACCCGGGCGGCGTTGTTGCCGTATCCGATTTCACCATGAATATCAAGGATAAGGAGTTTATCGTACTCGTAGGTCCTTCCGGCTGCGGTAAGTCTACCACACTGCGTATGATCGCCGGTCTGGAGGAGATCTCCGAGGGCGAAATGTTCATCGGCGACCGTCTTGTAAATGACGTTGCTCCTAAGGACAGAGATATCGCGATGGTATTCCAGAACTACGCTCTGTATCCTCACATGTCCGTATTCGACAACATGGCTTTCGGTCTGAAGCTCCGTAAGGTTCCTAAGGACGAGATCAAGAAGCTTGTTGAAGAGGCTGCTAAGATCCTCGACATCTCCCACCTGCTCGACAGAAAGCCGAAGGCTCTGTCCGGTGGTCAGAGACAGCGTGTAGCGCTCGGTCGTGCGATCGTTCGTGATCCTCAGGTCTTCCTGCTTGACGAGCCGCTTTCCAACCTGGACGCTAAGCTGCGTGCACAGATGAGAACCGAGCTCTCCAAGCTCCACAAGAAGCTGGGTACTACATTCATCTATGTAACACATGACCAGACAGAGGCTATGACCATGGGTGACCGTATCGTTGTTATGAAGGACGGCTACATCCAGCAGATCGACTCTCCTATCAACCTCTATGAGAACCCCGTAAACAAGTTCGTTGCAGGCTTCATCGGCTCTCCGCAGATGAACTTTATCCCTGCTAAGCTCCTCCAGCTCAACGGCAAGTACACTGTTGAGTTCGGTTCTGAGGACACCAAGACCTCCAGAGGCCGCAAGTTCTATGTTGAGCTTCCTTCCGCTAAGGCTGACAACGAGGCTCTCAAGTACTATGTAGACAAGGAAGTTATCCTCGGTATCCGTCCTGAGAACATTCACGATGAGGAGATGTTCCTCTCCAATGCTAAGACCGGTATCATCGAGGCTTCCGTTGACGTAACCGAAATGCTCGGTGCTGAGACCTTCCTGTACCTGACCTGCGAGGGCATTCCGCTTACTGCCAGAGTATCTCCGAGATGCACCGCTCGTCCTCAGGATGTTGTTAAGCTTGCTCTTGATCCTAATAAGATTCACCTGTTCGACGCTGCTGACGAGCACTCCCTGCTCAACTGATAGCGCGGCATAATACGCTGACTGCGGCGCAGCTTTCGGGCTGCGCCGTTTTTGTATTGCATTGCAGTCGGGCACGCGGAGATCCGTGCTTTTCTGCCCCCGTATCAAAGGATAGTTTTATGAAAAATAGACAAATCACAGCACTCACAGTGGCAGGGCTTCTTTCCGAGATTGGTTGTGGAGTTCTTCTGATAGTGCTCGGCGCAGTCACCGGAATGATGTACTCTGATCTGCTCATCTTTGTTCTTATCGGGTTTGGTTTGAGCCTTGGATTTGGCATAATTCAGGCTCTGATCACCCGGAAAGCGTGGACACTTCATGCAAGTATGCAGATGTTTAACATCGTGACGCAGATCATTCCGATGACGCTGGCAATATGCTGCCTTATTGCCACGCCTATGCTGATACTTTTCGGGGTGATCGGCAGCGGCATGGGACTTGTATCTGTTGTTTCGCTAAGTGTTGGTATTATACTTACGACTGTTTTCTGTAAAATTTTTACCGTAATTACCAGAAAGAAAAAGTGAACTTGCGAAGAATGAGGGGAGATCATGAACAGTAAAATCGAACAGCTCATCAGTAATATCGAGCGCGTTATAATCGGAAAGCGCCCTGTCATTGAGCAGGTGATCTGCGCCATGCTCGCCGGAGGTCATGTGCTGATAGAGGACGTCCCGGGCGTAGGCAAGACCCTGCTTGCGGAAACGCTGGCGAAGAGCGTTTCCGGCAGCTTTGGCAGAATCCAGTTCACGCCGGACCTCATGCCGTCGGACGTTGTGGGATACACGGCGGTGGATATGAATTCCGGAAAGAGTGAATACCGCCCGGGTGCGGCGATGTGCAACTTCCTGCTGGCGGACGAGATCAACCGTTCCTCGCCGAAGGTACAGTCCGCGCTTCTCGAGGCGATGGAGGAATTGCAGATCAGCGTTGACGGCAGGACCTACCAGCTGCCAGTGCCGTTCATGACGCTGGCAACGCAGAATCCTATCGAAACCTTCGGAACCTATCATCTGCCGGAGGCGCAGCTGGACAGATTCCTTATGCGCATTTCCGTGGGATACCCGGACCGGGCGGCGGAAATGAAAATGCTGGACGTAATGCCCCAGCGTGTGGACGTGACTCCCGTGATGTCCCTGGAGGAGCTTATACAGCTGCGCGAGCAGGCTTCCAGGGTAGCCGTGTCCGACAAGGTGAAGGCGTATATCCTTTCTTTGGTATGCTCCACGAGAGGATTGCCGCAGGTTAAACTTGGCGTAAGTCCGCGCGGCTCGATCGCGCTGTTCCGGAGCGCCCAGGCAATGGCGCTGATGAACGACCGGGATTACGCTACCCCGGACGATGTCAGGGCTGTGGCAGGTGCAGTGCTTTCCCACAGGATAATCCTCGCAGCGGGGCAGACGGATTTTTCCGCCGCATACGATCTGGTGATACAGCTGCTGAGGTCAGTCCCGGTTCCGGTCTGACCCAATTACGGACGCGCGCCCGGTGCCGCGTCCGTTTTGTATTTGTGACTGTGCACAGTATTTAAGGCGAAAATCCGGCGGAAATCACTATTGACAAGGCGTTTTATTAAGTGTATAATACTTAATGTGAAGAATAAGAATTACCTAACCTAATAACTTGTATTACTTAACTCAAAGGAGAAATCACAATGAAAAAATTTCTGGCAGTAGTACTTGCAGGCGCAATGGTGCTTGCAATGGCAGGCTGCTCCGGCGGAAGCGACAATTCCGGCGAGAGCGCAGCTTCGGACAGCAGTTCTTCCGCGGCAGCTTCCGGCAGCGCGGAATCCAGTGCGGCAGAGGGTACGGAGGAGGATTCCGCAGCTGATACCTCCGCGGCGGCAACGGCTGACGCTCCGGCAGATGACAATGTTTCCGAGGATATCACGCTTCCCAATCCTATGAAGCCCGATCTGCTATCCGCAGCTATCCAGAACCGCCTTGGTCTGGACGAATCCACCGCGACCGCGGCGGCAGAGCAGATGATCACCAAGCTGATGTATACCCAGGGTAATCCTGCGCGTATCGCTAAGGTGCTCCAGAAGCTGCAGAACGGCGAGGAAGTTACAGTAGCGTTCCTCGGCGGATCCATCACCCAGGGAACCGGCGCGGACAACGAGAACTGCTACGCAGCGCTCACTGCAAAGTGGCTCCAGGAGCAGTACCCGAATGCTACAGTGAACTACGTCAATGCCGGTATCGGCGCGACCGGCTCCTACATCGGCGTACACCGCTGCGACACTCAGGTGCTGAGCAAGAATCCCGACCTGGTATTCATCGATTTCTCCGTAAACGACGAGAGCCAGAACAACAACATCAATAAGCTGACCTATGAGGGACTTATACGCAAGATCTGGCAGTACACCACCGCTCCCGGAATCATCTGCATTGCAATGACCCAGGACAACGGCACCAGCGTTCAGGACTGCCACGGTGAGGTTACTGCGAAGTACTCCGTCCCGTTCGTGTCCTATCATGACGCAATGCTGGATTTCCTGGATACACAGGGTATCGAGTGGAAGAACATTTCCGATGACAATATCCACCCGAACATGAACGGCCATGCGATCCTCAGCGCAATGCTGACCACTTACCTCCAGTACATTGCGGACAATCTCGACAGCATTGACACCACTGACCCGGCTCTCCCGGATCCCGGCGATGAGGGCGCGAAGTACGAGAAGGCGCAGCTGCTGACCACTGACGACGCTCAGCCTGCTTCCACCGGCGCGTTCCAGCAGAAGCAGATGGATTTCGGCGGATTCAGCAATCCCTGGATTGCTAAGTCCAGCGATGGTAATTTCGGCGACGACAGCGCGCTTGTTATCGAGGTCGAGGCGCAGAACATCGGAATACTGTATGGAATGCTCACACACAACGCAGGTATGGCTGATATCTATGTGGACGATGAATTCATCGAAACTATCAACGCAGATTTCACCGGCGGCTGGGGCAACTACGTTCAGTTCAAGGAACTCAAGAGCTTTGACGAGAGCGGCACGCATACCCTCAAGATCGTTCCCAGAGGAACAGAGGGACAGCCGGCTGCATTCTACCTTTCCGGTATCACCATCAGCTAAGATCAATAGACACAAAAAAGGGGAAACTTAAGTTTCCCCTTCAGCTTGTTGAAAAAGTGAAATTTGCCTGCGAAGCAGGCATTTAAAATACGTTTTTTGTCACGGGTCTCCCGGGGCAAAAAACACTTCTATCCCAGCAAGTGTGCGGGTTGGCGGCAAAGCCGCCAAGACGTGCGCGCAGCTGGGATGTTCGGCGGAAAAGCCCCTTTAGGGGATTTTTCGACGGTTTGAGGGGAAACTTAAGTTTCCCCTTTTTTTATGCGTTGTCCAGTATCGATGAAAGATCTGGCGTATCCGTCTTGAAATAGGATCTGTCAACCTCCATCTGGAGCGTGCGGTAGTTGCCGCCGTCCAGGAAGCCGACCGTGACGGTGTTGTCGTCCGTCCACTCCACATTGTAGCGGTCACCCTCCGTAGCGGAGTACTCCGCAAGATCGGTGCAGGCGAGCAGCTTCACTTTGTGGCTGCCCCCGGTGTCGGTCATGAAGAAATACACTTTCCCGGTGCCGGAATATGGGTGCTCCTCCTCTATGATAAGCCGCATCTGTTCATCGGAGTAACTAACGAATCTGCGCTCTCTTGCCGGCATTCCGACGGCGTTGACTGCGGAAGCTCCGATCATCGTCAGCGACAGGATAAGCAGAGCCGCCGCACCCACTATCTGCGCCGTGCGCCGCTTTTTCAGGAATGCGCCTGCAATGATGAACGCTGTCAATACGCAGACTAGCCCGATGGCGGCAGCTGCAATAACACCGAAGAAAGCAAGCGGCTGGCTGTGTTCAACGCTGTCGGCGGTCAGGGTATATTCCACCTCCGGTTGTAGGTTTGCGAGAATCAACCCTACCACCAGCATTACGGTGTCCAACAGCAGAGCGCTGCCGGCGAATATCCACGGATTCTTCAGCAGCGCCCGGAATCCGGTGTACTGCTTCCGTGACATTTTGTCGTTCTTGTTTTTGTAGCCGCTCATGAATACGCCTTTCTCATGGAACTACCTGCGGTGCGCAATGCTTCCGCGGATAACCGTCATCACCGGAGTGGTCATCATGTCGATGGGGTCGTCAGCATAGAGCGTGAAATCCGCGTCCTTTCCGGTTTCGACGGAGCCTATCCGGTCGGAAACTCCCAGCATTTCCGCCGCGTTGATGGTGATGCAGCGCAGCGCTTCTTCCTTGTCCAGTCCGCCGCGTACTGCAAGCGCAGCAGTCAGCGGAAGGTACTGTATCGGGGTTTCCGGGTGGTCGGTGCACAGCGCAAATCTCATTCCCTGCTGCGAGAGCACCGCCGGGGTGGTTATGTCGTGGTTCGCAAGCTCCGGCTTGCCGCGGTCGCCGAATATCGGTCCGAGTACCACAGCCGGCATGTCCTCGGCTAAGTCCTCAGCGATGAGGGCGCCGTCAGTGCAGTGTATCAGGACGTAATCCAGACCGAACTCCCTGGAAAGGCGCTGAGCCGTGAATATATCGTCCGCCCGGTGGCAGTGGAAGTGCGCCTTCAGCGGATTTACCCGGTCGAACAGCGGAAGCAGGGCTTCGCACTTTATGTCGAAATCCGGTCGGGATATCTCGTCATCGGTGCCTTTCAGGCGCTCGTATTCCGCAATATCCTCGCTGTAGCGCTTCGCTTTTGTCAGCTGTTCGCGGATTATCGCAGCGGTAGCCATTCGTGTGACCGGAGTTTCGTCCCGATCGTTGTAGGTGTTCTTCGGATTCTCGCCAAGCGCGAATTTTATAGCCGCCGGGGATTTCACGATGAGCTTGTCAACGCGCTTGCTTCCCCAGGTTTTCATTATTATAAAAGAACCGCCAATTGGATTCGCACTCCCCACGCCGGTGCACACGGAGGTGACTCCGGCGGAAACCGCGTCCTCAAAGCATCTGTCCATGGGATTCACGCTGTCGATGGCGCGGAGGTGCGGCGTGGAGGGGTCGGTGTCCTCGTTGCCGTCCTCGCCCTCAAAGCAGAGCGCGTCGTTCCACATGCCGATGTGGCAGTGGGCGTCGATGAATCCTGGGTAAAGGGTAAGCCCGGTGCCGTCGATGACTTCCTCACCGGGTACTTCCGCGTATTCCGACATCGCGCCGATGTCCGTGAATACTCCGCCGGAGCAGCGTACATAGCCGACGTCAATGTCGCATTCAGCCATTGTTCTTATTCTAACGTTGATTACTACCATTTGAATCCTTTCAGAGCGCGCCGTTTTTCTCAAATACGCGCACCAGCTTGACGATCTCGCCGCAGATCACGGAATCCCGGGCATTTCCGTTCACCATCACCATGGAGTTCCGGCGGTAGATCTCGGCACGGGTGTCGTATATCTGCCGGAGCTGCTCCGGGGTATTGTTCACGACCAGGGGGCGGTTGGTGTCGCTCTTTATGCGTTCATAGCACACCTCGAACGGGGTATTGATGTACACCGAAAGTCCGCTCTGCCGGGCAAATTCCGCAGTGTGCTCGTTGATGAGCGCTCCGCCTCCGGTCGCCACTATGTAGCCGCCGCTGAGTTCCCGGATATACTTAGCCTCCAGCTGACGGAAGTGCGGCTCGCCGTACTTCGCGAAAATATCCGGAATGGACATTCCCTCGCGGTCAACGATTACCTTGTCGAGGTCCACAAGCTCGCGTCCGAGTTCAGTCGCCAGCAGACGTCCGATGTGGCTCTTTCCGCAGCCCATGAAGCCGCAGAGATACACGGAAGCTGTCATATAAGGTCCTCCATGTCGGAGATTATCTTGTTTATGTCCTCGGTCTTGTAGGAAACGCCGTCCCATATCTCATGAGCGGCAACCGCCTGGAGAACCAGCATCGCCATGCCGGTCATAGCCTTTGCGCCCTTCTCCCGGGCGGTCTTTGAAAGCAGCGTCACCTTGGGATTATAAACCGCGTCGAATACGAACTTCACGCCGTCCAGCACCGCAGGAGTGCAGGGCATTCTGTCCACCTTCGGGAACATTCCGACGGGGCACGCATTGATTAGCAGGTCGTACTGCGCTCCCCCCGGGAGGTCGCCCTTGTCGAGAGCCGCGCCGCTTATCCAGACTATCTGCACCTTTGCGTCGGATTTCAGCGCCTTTATCTCCTTGACTACTTCCTCAGCGAGAGCCGCGTCGGATTTCAGCGCCGCGATAGTCAGGTCGCCGCCCTCCAGGGCGGTTTCTATTGCCATCATTCTGCCTACGCCGCCGCAGCCGATGAGCAGCACTCTGGAATTCAGGGAAGCGCCCAGCGCTGCAATGGATTTCGTGAATCCGATGACGTCGGTATTGTAGCCGACTTTCTCTTCCTTTGTGACCTTAATGCAGTTCACGGAGCGGTAGCGCTGCGCGCCTGCGTCCAGTCTGTCGCAGAAGTCTATGATGGATACCTTGTGCGGAATGGTGATGTTGAATCCGTCCAGGGTCGCGAGGAAATCAAACTTGTTGTGCAGCTCCTCCGGCGCGATGTCGTACATTTCGTAATCCACCTTTTCGCCGTCCAGTGCGAACAGTGCGGAGTGGATCTGCGGAGAGAGCGAGTGCCCGAGGGGGTGTCCTAAAATTCCGAATTTACGCATATCCATCAACCTTTCAGAGCGGCAAGAGCCTTATCAAGAGTGTCAGCATTTTCGATGTGCATTGCATTTGCGCCGCGGTCGAACTTCTTAACCAGACCGGTCAGCACCTTGCCCGGACCAAGCTCAACGTAAGCTTCGATCCCTGCGGACTGCATAGCGGTAACTTCCTCAACGAAACGTACCGGAGAGCAGATGTGCGCTGCCAGATAGGACGGCATGTCGGAGAAATCCTCCAGCTTCCTGCCATAGAGGTTGGAATAGAAGTCGCAGGTCGGAGCCTTGAACGGGAACCCTGCGATCTCGCCCTTGAACTTCTCTGCTGCGCCTGCCATCAGCTTCGTGTGGAATGCCGCTGAAACCGCCAGCTTTACTGCGCGCTTGCCCATCTCGCCGAACTTGGCAATAGCTTCGTCTATAGCTGCGGATTCGCCTGCGATTACGGTCTGCTGGGGGCTGTTGTAGTTAGCCGGGGCGCAGAATCCGCTCACCTCCCCGCATACTCTTGCGATGGTTTCGTTGTCGCTGCCGATGATGGCTGCCATAGCGCCGCCGGTGGCTTCAGCAGCCTCCGCCATAGCCGCGGAGCGCAGCTTGATAGCCTTGAAGGCGTCCTCCATGCCTAGCATTCCGGAAGCGTACATCGCAGCGTACTCGCCCAGGGAGTGACCTGCTACAGCCACGTTGTCGATGTCGTTCTCACGGGCAGCGGCAAGAGCCAGCAGGGAAGTGGTGAATATTGCCGGCTGGGAAAGGCGAGTCTGCGCCAGCTCCTCGGGAGTGGAATCCGTGAGCTTCTTCATCAGGTCGAATCCCATGATGTCGGAGCCGCACTCCAGTATCTGCTTTGCCGCAGAGGACTTTTCTGCAAGCTCCGCGCCCATGCCGGGGTACTGGGAGCCCTGTCCGGAAAATAAGAAAACTGTTTTCATGTGAACCTCCAAAAATAAAATGTTTATTGACGGTGTTGTTTTGCCGGGTGATCAGATGGTTTCCTCCGCGTGGCGCGTAACGTGGCAGCCGATATTCACCGCCACCGGAAGTCCGGCGATGTGCGTTGCGGATTTCTCAATGTTGACGTAAAGCGCGGTGACTGTGCCGCCGAATCCCTGTGAGCCTATGCCCAGGCGGTTTATGCTGTCAAGCATCTGCTGCTCAAGCTCCGCGTAAACCGGGTCGGGATTCCGCCTGGAGAGGTCGCGGCAGAGCGCCTTTTTTGCCAGGTACGCGGAGTACTCGAAATCGCCGCCGATTCCCACGCCCACCACTATCGGCGGACATGGATTGCTCCCGGCAAGGCTGACGCATTCCGTCACGAAGTCCACGATATCCTGCTTTGTCGCGGAGGGAGTGAACATCTTCAGCCGGGACATGTTCTCGCTGCCGAATCCCTTGGGAGCCGCCATGATGTGTATTTTGTCCCCGGGAACGATACGGGTATGTATCACCGCCGGCGTGTTGTTGTTGGTATTCCTGCGCTCCAACGGATCGCCGACTATCGAAAGCCGCAGCTTACCATTGACGTAGCCATGCGCAACTCCGGCGTTCACCGCGTCCTCGAATGCGTCGCCGGTGATGTGCACGTCCTGACCTATCTCGGCAAAAATCACCGCCATTCCGGTGTCCTGGCATATCGGCACGCCAAGCTCCGCCGCGCAGTCGATGTTGCTCACGATATCCCCGAGCACACTGCGGCACAGGGGACTTTCCTCCTTCTCGGCGCTGGCGGTAATGCACTCGCGCATTCCGCAGGGGAGCTTCAGATTCGCCTGTTCGCACAGCCTGGCAACGGTGTCGGTTATGACTGATGATGGAATTTCTCTCATTATCTGTAATTCCTTTCTGATTCTGTATATGAATATTTTTACGGTACTGCGGTTACTGCACCGCCGGATTCCGTAAAATATACTGAAAAACAAAATAATGCCGGGAGATAATCGGCGATTTGTATAGATTTGTTGAAAAACCTGTTGACAAATCCCATGTAATGGGGTAAAATAAATATGGTATGTCGTATTCTGCCCTGTTTCAGATGGCATAATATGGAATGCTGCCTGGGAATGATAAACACCATGTTTATTATACTATATATTGCAAAGAAAATCAAGGAGAATTTTTAATGAGCGGAATTGAGATTTTGGGAACGGGCGCTTATGTCCCGGAGTTTGTTGCAGACAACAACAAATTCGCGGAGTTCCTCGATACTTCTGACGAGTGGATCACACCGCGCACCGGCATAAAGCAGCGTCATATCCTCACCGACAAGCCCGGATACTACATGGGCGTGGAGGCAGCGAAGAAAGCGCTTGAGGACGCCGGCGTTAAGCCCGAAGATGTAGACCTCGTCCTGGTTTCCACCTGCACTCCGGACTTCTTCTATCCCTCCACAGCATGCCTTATCCAGAAAAAGATCGGCGCAGTCAACGCAGCGGCTTTTGATGTGAACAGCGCCTGCACAGGATTCATCACTGCAACGGATATCGCGCAGAAGTACCTCGAAACCGGTCATTACAAGACAGTGCTTGTCGTTGCATGCGAAAGACTTTCCGGTCAGCTTGACTATACGGACCGCTCGATGTGTATACTGTTTGGTGACGCCTCCGGCGCCGTTGTGTACAGAAAGTCCGACAAACCGTTCTATTCCATGCTCGGCGCAGACGGCGATGAATTCGAGGCGCTCTACTGCAAGATCAACTACGACCCGAACTGCCCGTTCTATGAAACCAAGGAAGGCGAGGAGCCGTGGGACGCTATGTTCGACACGGATTCCAAGAAGAAGTATCTCCAGAGCGACGGACACGCAGTGTACAAGTTCGCGGTGAACGCCATGGCTAACGCCGTCAGGAATGTCGCTGCCCAGGGCGGATACGATATCAACGACCTTGACATAGTTATCCCACACCAGGCAAATCTCCGCATTATCAAGAAGGCAACTGAGATTCTCGGCATTCCCGAGGAAAAGGTGTACACCAACATCTCGCGTATGGGCAACGTTTCCAGTGCATGCATTCCGGTGTGCCTGGACGAAATGCGCAAGCAGGGCATGGTAAAGCCCGGCATGAAGGTCTGCTTCGTCGGATTCGGCGCAGGTCTTACCTACGGCGCGCTTATTTTTGAAACATGATCACAATAATTATAAAGGAAGGGTAAAAACATGGCAGGAACAGCACTTATCACCGGCTCCAGCCGCGGCATTGGCGCAGCTATCGCGAAGCGCCTTGCCAGGGACGGCTACAATATCATCATCAACGACGTATCCCAGGAGATCCTGGACACCGCAGGAAAGGAAGTCGCAGACGAGTGCCGCGCGCTCGGCGTGCAGGCTGAATGCTATGCGGCGGACGTTTCGGATTATTCCCAGTGCGAAACCATGGTGAAGTGGGCGAAGGAGAAGTTCGGCGCTATCGATGTCCTGGTAAACAACGCCGGAATCACCCGCGACGGACTCATGGCGCAGATGAGCGAGGAGATATACGACCTGGTTATCCGCGTAAATCAGAAGTCCGTGTTCAACATGACGAAGCTTGTGGGCAAGATGATGATACGTCAGCGCAGCGGCAGGATCGTTAATCTTGCTTCCGTTGCAGGACTTTACGGCAACCCCGGGCAGATGAACTACTCGGCTTCCAAGGGCGCCATTATCGCGATGACAAAGACCACCGCCAAGGAGCTTGGCAGCCGCGGCATCACCTGCAACGCAGTTGCCCCGGGATTTATCCAGACTCCGATGACCGACAAGCTCACTGAGGAGCAGCGCAGCGCAATGCTGGCTCAGATCGCGATGAAGCGCTACGGTCAGCCCGAGGAGATCGCAGGCGTGGTTTCTTTCCTGTGCAGCCCGGATTCTTCCTATGTGACAGGACAGATCATCGAGATCAGCGGCGGACTGAGCATGTAATTTAATTCGGAATGCGTAATTCGGAATTTGCCAAATCGCATTTCACCTGTGAAGGAACGATATAATCAAAAATCTACGAATTGTTGGAGGATCAACGTTTAATGGACAGACGAGTGGTAATAACCGGACTGGGAGCAGTCACCCCCTGCGGAAATTCCCCCGAGGAGCTTTGGAACAGCCTTATGGCAGGAAAGCACGGCTTCGAGCTGGCGCCCTGGTTCCCGGAACAGGAGCCGGAGAGCCTTTCCGTGGTCGCAAGAGTAAAGAATTTCGATCCGTCCGAATATTTCGACAAGAAGGAGCAGCGCCGCAACGACGTAATCGTGCAGTATGCGGTGTACTGCGCAATGCAGGCTCTCAAGGACGCCGGGACTGATCTGAAGGATATCGACCCTTACCGCGTCGGCGTAGTCATCGGCAGCGGAATCGGCGGAATCTACACTACCGAGGAAGAAATGGCAAACTACCACAACAAGGGAAACAAGCGCGTGGGAGTGTTCACCATAACCAAGATGATCGGCAATATGGCTGCCGGCGAGGTGGCTATCCGCACCGGATTCAGGGGCAGCAATTTCTGCGTGACCACCGCATGTGCGAGCGGTACTCAGTCCATCGGCGAGGCATTCCGCTCCATCAAGCACGGATACCTTGACGCTGCCATCGCAGGCGGCACCGAGCACAGCGACATCGGATTCTGCTATGCTGCGTTCAACAACATGCACGCAGTAACACGCTCCACCGATGTTGACAGGGCTTCCATTCCGTTTGACGCTGAGAGAAGCGGATTCGTACTGGGCGACGGCTGCGGACTGCTGGTGCTTGAGGAATACGAACACGCAAAGGCACGCGGCGCTAAGATATACGCAGAGATCTGCGGCTATGGCAGCACCTGCGACGCATATCACGAAACCAGCCCCGATCCCGAGGGCAAGGGCGGCGCAATGGCGATGAAGTTCGCCTATGAGGAAGCCGGAATGAAGCCGGAGGACATCAACTACATCAATGCCCACGGAACTTCCACTTCAATGAACGACCGCACCGAAACCATGGCTGTCAAGGAAGCATTCGGCGAACACGCAAAGGATATCGCGATCAACTCCACCAAGTCCATGACCGGACACCTGCTGGGTGCCGCCGGCGGCGTTGAGGCGGTTGTCACCGCAATGTCCATAAAGAACAGCAAGGTGCACATGACCCTGGGCTACAAGACCCCGGATCCCGAGTGCGACCTGGACTACGTTACCGAGGGCGCAAGGGATATGAAGATCACCGGCGCACTGAGCAATTCCCTGGGCTTTGGCGGACACAACGGCTGCATTTGCATGCGCCCCGTTGACTGATCCGGAAAGGAGAGCAGAAATGGCAAACAAGAACATCATTGAGCCGCGTCCCATCGACGACACCATCGAGTGTATCGAAGCGCTGGCTGAAATAGTAAAGAAGAACGACCTCGGGAAGATCCGCATTAGCACTGAGGATATCGACATCGTTATCGAGGGAAAGAAGTGCCCTCCCCCTGCGCCCGGAATGCCCATGCCGATGATGGCTGCTCCGGCGGCTGCGGCTTCCGCTCCGGCGGCGCAGCAGTCCGCTCCGGCTGCTGAAACGGTTTCCGGAAACATCATCACCTCTCCCATTGTGGGAACATTCTACGCTTCCCCCTCTCCCGAGAAGCCGGCGTTCGTCAAGGTTGGCGATTCCGTCAATACCGGCGATGTTGTGTGCATTATCGAGAGCATGAAGCTGATGAATGAGATCAACAGCGAGTTCAGCGGAAAGGTCGCAGAGATCTACGCCAAGGACGGTCAGCCCGTTGAATACGGTCAGAAGCTGATGAGAATTGAATAAGGAGCCTGAAATGACACTTAACCTCGAACAGATAAAGGAAATAATCCCGCACCGCGACCCGTTTCTGCTCATAGACGAAGTTACCGAGCTGGAGCCGGGCGTCAGCGTGACTGCGAAGAAGTACCTCAAGCCTGACGAATACTGGTTCAAGGGTCACTTCCCCGGACAGCCGGTTCAGCCCGGCGTGCTCATGATAGAGATGCTTGCTCAGGCAGGCGCCGTATGCGCCCTCTGCCTTCCCGAGAACAAGGGTAAGATAGCATTTTTTGCAGGCATCGACAAGGCTCGTTTCCGTGGGACTGTCGGCCCTGGCGACACGCTGGAGCTTCACGTCACAATGACAAAGAAGAAGGGTCCGATAGGCTTCGGCGACGCAGTTGCCACCGTCAACGGCAAGAAGGTAGTCACCGCTGAGATATCCTTTGCAGTGGCTGATCCTGCGCCCAAATCAGAATAATCTGGAGCTGACAGAATGTTTAATAAGATACTTATTGCGAACCGCGGCGAGATCGCTATCCGTATCATGCGCGCCTGCCGTGAGATGGGAATAAAGACAGTGGCAGTCTATTCCGAGGCTGACCGCTCTGCTCTGCATGCCCAGATCGCGGACGAAGCTGTGTGCATTGGCCCGGCGGCTTCCAAGGACAGCTACCTCAATACCAAGGCGATAATCGCGGCGTGTGAGATAACCCATGCCCAGGCGATACACCCCGGCTTCGGATTCCTCTCCGAGAACGCAGATTTCGCGCGTCTTTGCCGTACCTGCGGCATTACGTTCATCGGCCCCTCCCCGGAGGTAATGGACGCGATGGGCGACAAGGCTTCCGCGAAGCAGACGATGATCTCCGCAGGAGTTCCGGTGGTTCCCGGCTCCGACGGTATCGTCCCGTCTGTCGAGGAAGCGCATAAGATAGCCGCCGAGATAGGCTATCCCGTTATGATAAAGGCTACCGCCGGCGGCGGCGGACGCGGAATCCGCCTTGCCGAAAGCGAGGAGCACCTGGAGTCGCAGTATATCGCGGCTCAGCAGGAGGCACTTGCGTGCTTCGGCAACGGCGATGTGTACATCGAGAAGTTCATCGTGAATCCGCGGCATGTGGAGATACAGCTTCTCGCCGACAATCACGGCAATGTCGTGCACCTGGGCGAGCGCGAGTGCTCCCTCCAGCGGCACAATCAGAAGGTCCTTGAGGAAAGCCCCAGCCCCATCATGACTCCGGAGCTCCGCGAGAAGATGGGTACTGCCGCGGTGGCTGCCGCAAAGGTCAGCGGCTATCAGAACGCCGGAACAATAGAGTTCCTGGTGGACAAGGACAGAAACTTCTACTTCATGGAAATGAACACCCGTATCCAGGTAGAGCACCCGGTAACTGAGCTTGTCACCGGAATCGACCTGGTAAAGGCGCAGATAAAGGTTGCTGCCGGGGAGGAGCTTGGCTTCACCCAGGACGACGTGCACCTCACCGGACACGCCATAGAGTGCAGGATCAACGCCGAGGATCCGCGGCATAATTTCCGCCCCTGCCCCGGCACGATAAAGTCCCTGCACACTCCGGGCGGATTCGGCGTGCGTATCGACAGCGCAGTGTATGCTGGATACACCATTCCGCCGTACTACGACAGCATGATCGCGAAGCTTCTCGTTAAGGCTCCGACCCGTGATGAGGCTATCAAGAAAATGCGCGTGGCGCTTTCGGAGTTCATCATCGAGGGCGTAGAAACGAACATAGATTTCCAGCTGTGCCTGCTTAAGGACGAGGATTTCGAGGCTGGCAATTTCGACATAGGTTTCCTTAACCGCAAGAACGTTATGGGGGAGTGAGCTGAATGGCAATTGAAGATCTGTTCAAGATAGTTAAAGAGCGCTTTGTGGCCGATCAGCCGGCGGCTCCTGCCAATTCCGGCGGAGATGTCGAGATTCCGCAGGATCTGCTGTTCAAGTGCCCGCGCTGCGGCGCAGTCGTGTATAACCGTGAATTCACAGCGGCGATGAAGGTCTGCCCGAAGTGCAATTACCATGCGCGCCTTACCTGGCAGGAGCGTCTGGAGCTTACCGCTGATAAGGAAAGCTTCCAGGAGTTCGACGCGGATATGAAGTCGCTGAATCCCATCGGCTTTCCGAAGTACGAGGACAAGATCGCGAAAATGCAGCAGCAGTGCGACATGAACGACGCAATAAAGACCGGCGTGTGCACTATCCGCGGATACCGCACCGTTATCGGGATCATGGATTCCCACTTCTTTATGGCGAGCATGGGAAGCGTTGTCGGCGAGAAGATCGCAAGGGCTTTTGAATACGCCACCGAGCATAACCTGCCGGTCGTGATGTTCACGGCTTCCGGCGGCGCGAGAATGCAGGAGGGTATCATCTCCCTCATGCAGATGGCTAAGACAAGCGGCGCAGTCAAGCGCCACAGCGACGCCGGCGGACTTTACATCTCGGTAATGACCGACCCCACCACCGGCGGAGTTACGGCTTCGTTCGCGAGCCTGGGCGACGTTATCCTTGCCGAGCCGAAGGTACTTATCGGATTCGCCGGCAGACGCGTTATCCAGGACACGATACGTCAGCGCCTTCCCGACGACTTCCAGTCCGCGGAGTTCCAGCAGGAATGTGGATTCGTTGACATGATCGTTGAGCGCGGCATGATGAGAAAGCGCATTTCCAATATTCTGAAGCTGCACGGCTTCCCGAAGGAGGCTTACAGAAGATGAGCAATTTAACAGCCTGCGAAAGACTTGAGCTTATCCGCCACAAGGACAGACCCACGGTGAACGACTATATCCCGGCGATGTTCACCCGGTTCATGGAGTTCCACGGCGACAGGCTTTACGGCGACGACGCCGCTATAATCGGCGGAATCGGCTATCTGAGCGACACTCCGGTGACTGTCCTTGCACAGGTGAAAGGCAGGAACCTTGAGGAGAACAAGCGCTCCAACTTTTCCATGCCCCACCCGGAGGGCTACCGCAAGGCGCTTCGTCTGGCGAAGCAGGCGGAGAAGTTCCACAGACCGGTCATCTGCCTGGTGGACACTCCCGGCGCATTCTGCGGAGTGGAAGCTGAGCAGCGCGGACAGGGCGAGGCAATAGCGCGAAACCTGTATGAATTCATGACGCTGAAAACTCCGGTCATATCCGTAGTACTGGGCGAGGGAGGTTCCGGCGGCGCGCTTGCGATGGCGGTATGCGACGAGCTTGCCATGTTGGAGAACGCGCTTTATTCCGTTATCAGCCCCCGCGGTGCGGCGTCCATTCTCTGGAAGGACGGCACCAAGGAAAAGGAAGCCTGCGAGGTGCTGAAGATAACCGCAGAGGACCTGGTGAATTTCGGAGTATGCGACAAGATAATCGCAGAGCCTACCGGCGGCGCGCACATGAGCAAGGAACAGACCGCCGACAATATCTATGAGTACCTTGTGGACGCGGTATTTCGTCTGAAGAAGGTGGACATGCAGCAGCTTCTGGATAACCGTTATGCGAAATTTAGAAAAATCGGCATGTTTACTGAATAATTTTGTAGAAAATTCTTTGCAAAATATTTCATACGGGGCTTGATTATTTGCGTTGTATGTTATATAATATAACATGAAATGTTTCCGGAAGGGACTATAACACAATTTTTGGAGGGTATATACAATGGTATTTGACAAGGTTAAGGAGCTTATCGCTGAGCAGCTCGACGTTAAGGCTGACGACATCACAGAAACTTCCAACATTCAGGACGACCTGGGCGCTGATTCCCTGGACGTAGTTGATCTGGTAATGGCTCTTGAGGACGAATTCGACGTTGAGATCCCCGAGGATCAGGTTGAGAACATCAAGACTGTTGGCGACATCGTAAAGTTCATCGAGGACAAGCAGTAATCTGCACCCCGTTTGAATACTGATTCAGAATAAATTGGGCGGACATGTTCCGCCCTTTTTGTTATGTGGGGCTTCGTACAAATATATTGGAGCCGCAGGGAAAGGATTTTTCATGCTAAGTAAGAACCGCGATCTCACCACCGGCAGCATAACCGCCGGCTTGTGGGCGTTCGCGATACCGCTAATGCTGGGGAATGTCCTCCAGCAGTTCTACAATCTCGCGGACACCTGGGTCGTGGGGAAGTACATCGGAGACGGCGCGCTGGCGGCGGTCGGGTCGTCCTACACGCTGCTGACGTTCCTGACGTCAATAGTCATAGGGCTGTCCCTGGGCACCGGGGCTTTCGTTTCAATGGCATTCGGCAGGCGCGATGATTCCACGATTCGCAGCGGAGTTTACATGTCTGCGGTGCTTATCGGCGGCGTTACGCTGATTATGACAGCGCTGTTCTATCTGCTGATTGACCCGATTATATCCGCGCTGCTTGTCCCGGAGGACATCGTGGGGGATATGCGCACCTACCTCTCGTGGGTGTTTGTCGGTTTTTTCGCGACGGCGCTGTATAACTACGTTTCCAACCTGCTGAGGAGCATGGGGAATTCCGCAGTGCCGCTGATATTCCTGGGAGTGTCGGTGGTGCTCAACGTCGGGCTGGACTTGCTGTTCGTGATTCCGCTTGGCTGGGGTATCGCAGGCGCTGCGGCGGCTACGGTCATCGCGCAGTACGCGTCGGGAATCGGGATCACGGTGTACTTCCTGGTAAGCTGCCGTGAATTCTGCCCACGCCGCAAGGATATGCGCTGGGACTGGCAGCGATTCCGGAATATCCTGTCGCTGTCCGGGCTGACCTGCCTGCAGCAGTCCGTCATGAATCTTGGTATACTGATGGTGCAGGCGGTGGTGAACAGCTTTGGCCCGGTGGTAATGGCGGCGTTTGCCGTGGCGGTCAAGATAGATACGATAGCCTATATGCCGGTGCAGGACCTCGGTAACGCATTCTCGGTATTCGTGGCGCAGAACCACGGCGCAGGACGTCCGGAGCGTATAAGATCCGGAATAAGGCAGACGCTGATAAGCGTAGCGGTATTCTGTGCGGCAGTCAGCGCAGCGGTGTGCATATTCGCGCAGCCGCTGATGGGGATTTTCGTGGACGGCTCGAACATGCAGACTGTGGCGGTGGGCGTAGAGTACCTCCGGACGGAGGGCGCATGCTACATCGGCATAGGGGTACTGTTCATGATGTACGGGTATTACCGTGCGGTGAACAAGCCGTTCATGTCCGTGGTGCTGACGGTGATATCCCTGGGCATCAGAGTCCTGTTGGCGAACGTCCTGTCCGCAGTCCCGGAGATAGGCGTGTTCGGCATATGGATAGCAATTCCGATAGGCTGGTTCCTGGCGGACGCAGCCGGGGCGGTGTATTTCGCGCTGAGGGAGCTCAGGCGGCTCAATTACGCAGCTGCGGCGGAGAAATGAACCTTTTTTCGCGAAGTCCTGCAAAAAGTATTGTGAATTTCTTGACAGAACGGAAAAAGTAGTATATAATATAATGTGTATAATTATGCCGGGGCGGCGCTCCGGAGAATTCTGACCAACAAGGAGCAAAGAAATGGGACTTACACTGACTGAAAAGATCATCAAGGCGCATATCATTGACGGCGAGATGGTAAAGGGCACAGAGATCGGCTTAAAGATCGACCAGACCCTGACCCAGGACGCCACCGGCACAATGGCCTACTTACAGTTCGAGGCTATGGGCGTTGACAGAGTAAAGACTGAGCGTTCCGTGGCATACATCGACCACAACACCCTCCAGAGCGGATTCGAGAATGCGGACGATCACCGCTTCATCGGTTCCGTGGCAAAGAAGCACGGTATCTGGTTCTCCCGTCCCGGTAACGGAATCTGCCACCAGGTACACCTTGAGCGCTTCGGCAAGCCCGGCAAGACCCTCATCGGCTCCGACAGCCACACCCCGACCGGCGGCGGAATCGGCATGCTGGCAATGGGCGCAGGCGGACTTGACGTGGCAGTAGCTATGGGCGGCGGCGCTTACTACATAACCATGCCGAAGGTTGTCAAGATCAACCTCACCGGCAAGCTGAACGACTGGGTTTCCGCAAAGGACGTTATCCTGGAAGTCCTCCGTCTGCTCTCCGTAAAGGGCGGCGTAGGCAAGGTAATGGAATACACCGGCGAGGGCGTAAAGAGCCTTTCCGTTCCGGAGCGTGCAACTATTACAAACATGGGCGCCGAGCTTGGCGCTACCACTTCCATATTCCCGTCCGATGAAACTACCCTCCAGTTCCTGAAGGCTCAGGGCAGGGAAGAAGACTACGTTCCGCTGTCCGCTGATCCCGACGCAGTTTACGATGAGGAAGTTGACATCGACCTTTCCAAGCTGGTTCCGCTTGCTGCTTGTCCTCACAGCCCGGACAACGTGAAGTCCGTTGAGGAGATCGGCAAGATAAGGATCGACCAGGTATGTATCGGTTCCTGCACCAACTCATCCCTCCAGGATATGCGTAAGGTAGCTCATATCTTAAAGGGCAAGACCGTTCACCCGGACGTAAGCCTTGCGATAGCCCCCGGCTCCAAGCAGGTATTCAACCAGATCGCTGAGGACGGCACACTGGCTATCCTTATCGCTGCCGGCGCGAGAATCCTTGAGAGCGCCTGCGGTCCCTGCATAGGCATGGGTCAGTCCCCGAACAGCAAGGGTATCTCCCTGCGTACATTCAACCGTAACTTCCTCGGCAGAAGCGGCACCAAGGACGCGCAGATCTACCTGGTATCCCCGGAGACTGCTGCGGTTTCCGCACTCACCGGCGTATTCACCGACCCTCGCACCTGCGGCGACATGCCTGCCTATGTGATGCCCGAGAAGTTCATCATCAACGATAACATGGTGGTTCCTCCGGCTTCCGTTGAGGAGGCTCCGTCAGTTGAGATCCTCCGCGGTCCGAACATCAAGCCGTTCCCGGTAAACAAGCCGCTGGCTGAATCCATCGAGTCCGGCGTTACACTCAAGGTCGGCGACAACATCACCACCGACCACATCATGCCTGCCGGCGCTAAGATTCTGCCGCTGCGCTCCAATATCCCGGCTATCTCCGAGTATTGCTTCACAGTATGCGACGAAACCTTCCCGAAGCGTGCAAAGGAAGCCGGTACAAGCATAATCGTGGGCGGCACCAACTACGGTCAGGGTTCCTCCAGAGAGCACGCTGCGCTTGCTCCGCTGTACCTTGGCGTCAAGGCAATCATATGCAAGAGCTTTGCGAGAATCCACCGTCAGAACCTCATCAACAACGGTATCCTGCCGCTGGAGTTCGTGAACGAGGCGGACTACGACAGGATCGACCAGGGCGATGATCTCGTTATCGCGAATATCCGCAATATCGTTGAGAACGGCGGAAAGATCATCGTAGAGGACAAGACCAAGGGATTCAGCTTCGAGGTAAAGTGTGAGCTTTCCGAGCGCGGTAAGGGCATGATGCTCGCCGGCGGTCTGCTGAACTTCACCAAGAACGGCAAGTAATGCATTTCTGTACAGAAAGGAAACAACTATGGCTGAAAAGATTCAGATGACAACTCCGCTGGTCGAGATGGACGGCGACGAGATGACCAGAATTATCTGGAAGATGATAAAGGATATCCTCATCACCCCTTACGTTGACCTCAAGACCGATTACTACGACCTGGGACTTGTTCACAGAAACGAAACCAACGACCAGGTTACTATAGACTCTGCGAACGCCACCAAGAAGTACGGCGTTGCAGTCAAGTGCGCTACCATCACCCCGAACGCACAGCGCATGACAGAGTACAGCCTCAAGGAGATGTGGAAGTCCCCGAACGGCACTATCCGCGCAATCCTGGACGGCACCGTTTTCAGAAAGCCCATACTGGTAAAGGGGATCGTTCCGTATATCCCTACCTGGACAAAGCCTATCACTATTGCACGTCACGCATACGGCGATATCTACAAGAACACCGAAATGAGAGTGGAGCAGGGCAGCAAGGCTGAGCTGGTTGTCACCGACAAGGACGGCAAGGAAACCCGCGCGCTTATCCACGACTTCAAGAACAGCGACGGCATTGTGCAGGGCGTACACAACCTGGACAATTCCATCTCCAGCTTCGCGAGAGCGTGCTTCAATTACGCGCTCGGCGCAAAGGAGAGTCTGTGGTTCGCAGCAAAGGATACCATCTCCAAGACCTACGACCACCGCTTCAAGGATATCTTCGCTGAGATATACGAGAACGAATACAAGGACAAGTTCGCCGCTGCCGGTATTGAGTACTTCTACACCCTGATCGACGACGTTATCGCAAGAGTTATCCGCTCCGAGGGCGGATTCATCTGGGCATGCAAGAACTATGACGGCGACGTTATGTCCGACATGCTGGCTACCGCATTCGGCTCCCTGGGACTTATGACCTCCGTTCTGGTATCTCCGGACGGCGTTTACGAGTACGAGGCTGCGCACGGCACTGTTACACGTCATTACTACAATTACCTCAAGGGCGAAAAGACCTCCACGAACCCCATCGCTACCATCTTCGCATGGAGCGGCGCACTCCGCAAGCGCGGCGAGCTGGATAATATCCCGGCTCTGTGCGACTACGCTGACAAGCTTGAGAAGGCTTCCATCCAGACCATGGAGGACGGCGTAATGGACAAGAATCTGGCGGCAATGTCCAGACTGGAGAACAAGCGTCCGGTCGATACGGAAACATTCCTGACAGAGATAAACAACCGCCTGGCAGTCCTCATGGGCTGACCTGGCGCTGCATAAGGGACGGCAGGGAGATGAACACATAATGCAGAAGGCGAACATTTCCAATTCAGTTATACGCAGGCTGCCGAGATACTACAGGTTCCTCGGGGAGCTTCTCAAGGAGGATATCCAGAAGATCTCCTCGCGGGAGCTTTCGGAGAAAATGCGGCTGACTGCTTCGCAGATACGGCAGGACCTTAACTGCTTCGGCGGATTCGGACAGCAGGGCTACGGCTATAACGTGGCGGAGCTGCGCCGCGAGATAGGGCATATCCTCGGGCTGGACAAGCACGACAAGATGATCCTTATCGGCGCCGGCAACCTGGGGCGCGCTATCACTGTGCACATTGATTTCGCTAAGTACGGCTATGAGCTTGCCGGGATATTCGACAGCAATATTTCTCTTGAGAATATTGAGATATCCGGCATAAAGATCATGCACACGAACCGCCTGGCGGATTTCTGCGCGGAGAACTGCCCCACAATGGCAGTGCTGTGCATTCCGAAGAGCGGAGCCAGGGAAATGGTTGAAACCCTCATGGGACTGGGCGTAAAGGCGTTCTGGAACTTCTCGCACTATGATATCCACTACGACCACCCGGAGGTGGCAGTGGAGAATGTTCACCTGACCGACAGCCTGATGACCCTTTCCTACGCGGCGAGGAATCAGCAGGAGCACTCCGGGGAAGCAACTGAAGAGCAATAAAAAACGGGGGCTGTTCGCAGCCCCTTTCCTGGTAAATGGGGGAAACGGTATGACGATAAAGCAGGTGAGCGAGCAGTACGGTATATCCCAGGACACACTGAGGTACTACGAAAAGGCAGGGCTTATCCCGGATGTCACGCGGACTTCCGGTGGGATACGGGATTATCAGCCTGAGGACCTGGGCTGGGTGGAACTTGTGCTCTGCATGAGGAGCGCCGGACTATCGATGAGCAGCATTGCAGAATACCGCAGGCTGTTTCAGCAGGGGGAGAGCACGATCCCCGACAGGCTGAAGCTGCTGACCGATCAGCGTGAGGAACTCCTCGGAATGAAACAGAAGATAGAGCAGACCCTGGAGCGGCTGAACTACAAAATCAGCGTATACGAGCGCGCGGTAAAGACCGGGATACTCTCCTGGGACGAGCAGGAAAAGTGCAGCGGCGATGACGATTCGTAAGTTCACCGCACTGCTGAAGCAGGGCAGCGTTGACGTGGGCTGTATTCAGGACCAGGGCGGCAGGGATTACCAGGAGGACACCGTGGGATTCTCCGAACTTCCGGAGGGAAAGCCTGCGGAGAGATTCTCCGTGATAGTCGCCGACGGAATGGGCGGAATGTCCTCCGGGGCGTTCGTGAGTGACTACACAGTGAAGAATCTGCTGGCTGCGGAGCCGGATTCCCCGGCGGAGATACTGGCGGCGGTCAGCCGGATAAGCGGCGAGATAGCCGCCGGCGGAAGCCACGGTGGGACTACCCTGGCGGCGGTGTATATCCTGCCGGAGGGAGTGTATTTCTGCTCCGTGGGGGACAGTCGTATCTACCTTTTGCGGGACGGGGAGTTCACCCAGCTCACCGCGGACCAGGACTACATGTCCATACTTCTGGACCGGGTGATCGACGGAAAGATCGACTGGCAGCAGGCAAAATCCGACCCGGAGCGGAATGCGCTTGCGCAGTTCGTCGGCAGCGGAGTGCAGCTGTACCCGGATATGAACTGTATTCCGCTGAGAACACAGCCCGGCGACCGGCTGCTGATATGCAGCGACGGCGTGTACAACGCGCTTTCCGGAGAGGAGTTACGGCAGTCCCTCACGCTGACCGCAGGCGGCGCGGCGGAGGATATCCTCGGGCGAGTGCTTGCGCGAGGATACGCCAACCAGGATAATTTCACGGCGGTGGTTCTGCAATTCATGCCCGGGTGGAGTGACTCGCAGCAGCCCGATGTCGGCATTCCGGAGGAGGGCTGTCACATCGACAGCGCATTCCGGGCGGTGGGGTGCGATCCGCTGAGAGCCGCGCAGTACATACATAACGGAGTATTCACCTGCGGCGGCGATAACGTCAGCGCGTATTATTTCCGCCGGGGAGTACTCCTGCACCCGGAGGGTGGGCGCGTGGAAATACAGCCCGGGGACGCATTCCTGCTGTGCACGGAGGGATTCCGGAGATGTGTGAGCGAGGGCGAGATGATGGCGGACCTGATAAAATCGCAAAGCGCCACAGAGTGGCTTCGGGAAATGCTGAAGCGGCATATCCTGGCTTCCGGGGACGGAGGGGAATACTCCGCCGTGTGCGGTATCGTGAAATCCGGACCCGGCGAGCAGCCGCGCGAAAAATCCCCCCGGCGGATTCCTCTGGGATTGCTGATAGCGGCAGCGGCGGCTGTAGCCGGAATTGCGGCAGTGTTGATCTGGCTGATTTCCGGAGCGCAGTCCTGAGCGGATTGCATATATAAAAACTCCCCCAAAGTTTTCGGCTTCGGGGGAGTTTTTCGCTGTCCAGGTTCTGGAAACATCAAACCCCTGTGATTTCTCACAGGGGTCTGATGCTGGTTTGGTTGGTAATTATATGAAAATGAACGGTATCAAAATTGAACCAGAAAGTCAACCGGACACTCGTCCGTCCGTTCTTTCTGTAATTATAGTATACTCAGATATGGTGAAAATATAGTGTATGAAATGTGATAGAACTGTGAAAGTTTGACACAACTGCAATGATTTCAGGCAATTCTACCCTGACTGTATGTCAATGCTTTAAAGTTGCCTTTTGTGAATGCCAGTCCGGCTATCAGAGCCGAAACGCCCAGACCTGCGCCAAATGCCACGAAGTACATCACAACCGCCAGCCAGATCGGAATCCCTGTGCCGTTGTCCATTGCGCCAAAGATGTCCATTACCACCAGGACAGGCAGATAATAGACGAAGAACGCCACCGCGCCGTATCTCAGGGTCAGCAGGCAGCACATCACTATCGTGAAAACGAATCCCAGTATGGCGGCAGGCACGAGGATATCAGATATATTCGCGATATCCCTGCCGGTGACGAGGATAAACACGGAATATACGAGCACCGACAGCGAGAACCACGCAAAGGTGGTCAGTGCGGAGAATACCGGGATATCCACCCTGTACATTCGCGCCGCGCAGGGAGTCGCGCGCATAAAGCGGCTGCCCTGGGTTTCATACGCCATGAATATCACCGGCAGGTCGGCGGCAATCACCACCGGGAAAAGCGCCATTATCTTGCACAGCATATAGTCGCCGGATTCCGTGCTCTCGGCACCCATGTCCGCGTGGAATATAATTACCGCCGCGAGCATTCCTGCCATAAGCAGCACCGAAACCAGCAGCATTATCCTGTGTTTAGTGTACCTGTTGATGAGCAGCTTTAATCCGCGCACTTGTCCACACCCCACTTTTTCCTTGCGTATTTCACCGCCATTATCACGCTCACCGCGAAAAATACCAGTCCGGCTGTCAGGATAATAAAGAAAGGCAGGCAGTTATTCGCAACCATGTCCTCCAGTGTGAGTCCCCCGTCCTCGGACAGTCCCACCATGAATCCGGAAGTAAAGCCCGGAATGGTCATTATCAGAATCATAAGCACCATTCTTGCTGTATTGCGCTTGATGAATACCGCGAAATTGACGAATCCCGTTGCAATGGGCATTATGAGTATACCGAGCAGAACGCCGGAAATATTGTAGTCCGCCAGCCGGAACAACATATACGCCAGAAACAGCAGAGCAATACTTGTTATTGCGACGAATGTATTGCCTGTGATTATCGCTCTGGAAAACTGCATTCTGCCGTCAGGTATGCACCTGAAGAATTTGTATCCCGGGGTTTCCGGAGAGCAGGTGTTGTAGAGTGCGATCAGCAGCGAAGTGCCCCACAGCGCAGCTATCGGCCCTATCATAGCAGCTATTCCATGGAACAGGCCCATGACGAAATCACTGCCGCCGCCCAGGATATATTCCACGCAGAACATAACGCACAGGATTGCTACAATGACCAGGGAATATAGCGCCTGCTTGCATGGCAATTCGCCCAGGAACAGCTTGTATGCCCGTATGTACTTCTTCATCTGTTGCCCTCCGCATATTTCAGCAGACCTACGCTCAGCTGCTGCAAAGTCGGAGCTTCGCTCTCCACGCCCATTTCCGCAAGTTCTGCGGAATGCTCCGCCAGGGCAAGCCCGTCGAAAGTGGTGCGGTTGTGGCTGCTGCTCATGAGAAGCGGTTTCGCTTTTTCGTAGTCCTGGGCGTCGCCGCTGATAACGATGTATTTCTCCTTCAGCTCCTCGATGAATCCCTGCTCGATTAGCCTCCCATGGTCCATGAACACAGCATAGTCCGCCGCATTCTCCATATCTGCGATATTATGCGTGGAGAAGATTATTGAACGATTACCGTCCCCGTCGTCCAGGTAACCGCGCATTCTGTCGCAGAGCCGGTCGCGCATGAGCGGGTCAAGGGAGCTTCCCGGTTCGTCGAGAATCAGCAGTTCAGTGCTGCGCGCTAATACCGAAGCAAGACAGGTGCGCATACGGTTTCCGTCGGACTGCTTCATCATGCTGCGCGGCTTCTTTGTGCGCTCGCTGTCAACCTCGAACTGCTCGCAAAGTTCCGCGAATCTCGCGCGGTCAAAGCTGCTGTAGGCTATTTCCATGGATACTGCGATATCCTTTGCGTTGAATCCCATCGGGAAGAACGCTGTGCTGGCGCAGTAGCCTATTCTCTCCCGGAGCGCCGGCTCGTCTATATCCTTGTCGGAGCCGAAATACACCACCTCGCCGGAGGTGCGCCGGGTAACTCCGCAGAGTATGTCTATGAGCGTTGTCTTCCCGGCGCCGTTTGCGCCGATGAGCGCCGTGGAGAATCCCATCGGGATATCCAGGTCAAGCGCCCCCAGCGTGAATTTGCTGTATTTTTTTGTGAGCCCCCGTATGCTCACGCAGCTTTTGTAATCCATAATAATTACCCCTTATCTCCCTTTCCCTTTATTCTTGAAAATACGAGCAGGAAAAGGCATATCATATCCACGATACTAAGTGCCAATTTGAGCGCACCCGGCAGGAATCCTCCGCCGTTGTTTGCGGCTATTGAGTTCACCGCCCATATCACCCCGAGAACTCCCATTACGAAAATGGATATCCAGTATATGAGCGACCATGTGTTTTTCTTCATATTGGTCCTCACAGACGGTAGGCTTGTGCGCCGCTTTCAAATGCCGTGAACATCTTTTCCAGCTCGTCCATGGCGGTCTTTTCGTCGGAAAATGACGCAATGACGCCGTAGGACATACTACCTAATCCGCCGCCGTAGGCGATAAGACCGAACTTTCCGTCCTTGCCGCCGCCGAAATTTCTGGTGACCTGTACGGATACGCAGTCGATCATCTTTTTCCTGTCGCGTGAAAATATCAGCATAATTCCTTTCCTTTCCGTCAGTCCGTGTCGTACAGGACTGAAAGCATTTTTACAAGTTCCTCCCGGGATACTCCGGCAAGCTTCGCGGCTTCCATAGCATTCTGAAGATGCTGCTCCAGAAGTCTTAGCTGCTGCTCCCTTACCATTTCCCTGTCCTGGGGATTAACGATGTAGCCCTTGCCCTGTACCGGCGCGATCATTCCCTCCTGCGTGAGAAGCTCATACGCTTTCATCGTGGTTATGACGCTTATCTTCAGGTCCCTGGCAAGCCCACGTATTGAGGGCAGGTATTCGCCTTCGGATATTCTTCCGTTCATAATGTCGTCCTTGAACTGCGACGCTATCTGCCGATATATCGGCACATCAGAATTTTGTAATATCTTCATGCGCTTCTCCTTTCTGCGTGTTTATATATTGTATATACAGTATACACGGAGATAACAGTTTTGTCAAGTGGTATTTCAAAATTAATTGACAAACGGCGCGAATTGATGTAGAATAGATTCTGGGAACCTCTAAAAACCGGTTTGAAAAGGGAAAATGGGTAGAGTGCGCCGAATGCGATGAAAGCCGACGAAGTAAGGCTGTATGCCTTACGAGGAGGTTTGAAGAAGCAGGCGGTGTGCTATACACATTTTCACTCAAACAAGGTTTTTAGAGGTGACCTAATATTCAGAAAGGGCAATGACATGGAAATCAAGAATAAAAAGCTCGCCGCCCTGTGGCAGTTCGTGAAATTCGGAATGGTGGGGGCGTTCAATACAGTACTGAACTATATTATATACAACTTCTGCTACTATGTGTTCCATTCCGGTGCGCAGGTCGCGAATCTGGTGGGATTCGTGATAAGCGTACTCAGCGCATTCCTGCTTCAGAGCAAATTCGTGTTCCGGCAGGACGAGAACGCCGAAAAGCGCGTCTGGTGGAAGGTCCTGATAAAGACCTACATCTCCTATTCCATCACAGGGCTGTTCCTGACAGCGCTGCTGTTGTGGCTGTGGCTGGACGTGATAAATCTCGGCTCTCATATCGGCGGACTGTGCGACTGGCTCGCCGGTATCGGAATACAGTTCCAGCCGGAAGATCTTGCCGCTTCCCTTGCGCCGCTGCTCAATATGTTCATCACAATTCCGCTGAACTTTGTGATAAACAAGTTCTGGGCGTACAGGCAGAAGAAGCCGGCAGAGAAAAATCCAGAGCAGGAGAGAAAGTAAATTCCAATTCGGAATGCATAATGCGGAATTCGGAATTTCGGTGTCCGCTTCGCGGACGATAATAAAAAACAGGACGAAATTATCATCGTCCTGTTTTTTGTTATTGAAATATCATCGGGCGAAGCCCGATACAATAATTCCGCATTCCGAATTTCGCGTTATGGATTCCGAATTGAATCTCCCATCACGATAGAAATTTCCCCGGAACGCAGCGCGGATCTCCCGGAGCTGTTCTCTATGATGAGCCTGCCGGAATCGTCGATTTCCAGAGCCTTTCCTGTGAGGGTATGACCGTCCTGCTGATAGGTTATTTCGCGCCCGAGTACCAGCGAGCGCCGCCGGTATTCCTTCATAAGCGCCGCATTATCGTCCTGGGCGGTGTAATCCAGCAGCCGGGTGGCGATGTCCGCGCAGAGCCGGTTGCGCTCGGCGAATACGCCCAGGGAGCCTGCAACGCCGCTTATCTCCTCCGGGAATTCCGCCGTGCTGATATTCACGCCAATACCCACGATGACGACCTCAGCCATTCCGCTTTCGAAATCGCTTATCGCTTCGGTGAGTATTCCGCATATTTTCCTGCCGGAGTAGAATATGTCGTTGACCCACTTTATTCCGGTGGTGATTCCGCATAGTTCCTCAATGCTGCCGGTGATGGCGCACGCCGCAGCAGCAGTGATGAAGAAGCAGTCCGAAAGCGGCTTGTGCGGCTTTAATATCACGCTCATGTAAAGCCCGGTGTCGGAGGGAGAATAGAACCGCTTACCGAAGCGTCCACGGCCTGCCGTCTGCTCGTCGGCGGCGATTATGGTGCCATGCGATGAACCGCCCAGCGCGGCGGATTTGGCAAGGTTGTTCGTGGATTCCACCGTGCGGTAAACCTCCACGGGGACCTCGCGGTATCTTTCCGGGAGATTCAGCCTTATTCCCTCGGCGGAAAGAACGTCCGTTTCGTTCCCGAGAATGTAACCGCGGTTGCGCCCGGCGCTGATGTGATAGCCCTCGTCCTGGAGCTGCTTCACCGCCTTCCAGACTGCCGCCCGGGATACGCCGAGCATATCCGCAAGTTCCTGCCCGGAAACCGCCTCGCCCCGCCGCTTTTCAAGCACAGCGGCTATTTCGTTCTTTATTGCCACGAACTCACCTCTTTCCAGATACTCTTATTATATACTATTATCCGGCTTTTTTCAAGTGGATTTGACATTTTCGCGGCAGTGTGGTAAAATAATAATGTTTGTGTAAAATACAGAAAGAGTGATAAAATGGAAAACAAGAACAATAACCGTTCGGAGCTTCTCGGCAGCGCTCCGATAACCTCACTGATGATAAAATTTGCTGTGCCGAGTATTATCGCAATGCTGGTGGGAGCGCTCTATAACATAGTTGACCAGCTGTTCATCGGGCATGCCGTGGGGCAGCTGGGCAATGCGGCGACGAATATAGCGTTCCCGTTTTCGACTTCCTGCCTGTCCCTGGCGCTTCTGTTCGGAATCGGCGGTGCAAGCTGCTTCAACCTGAACATGGGCAGGGGAGAGCGCGAAAAGGCGCCTTATTTCGTCGGCAATGCAACAGTGATGATGCTGATATGCGGAGCAGTTCTGCTGGTTGTGACGCAGATATTCCTGACGCCGCTGCTGAAGCTGTTCGGCTCCCCGGCGGAAGTGCTTCCCCTGGCGGAGGAATATGTCAGAATAACTTCCCTGGGATTCCCGTTCATGATAATCACGACCGGCGGCGGTCACCTTATCCGCGCCGACGGAAACCCGAAAATGACGATGGTGTGCAATCTCCTGGGCGCCGGGATAAACACCGTCCTGGACGCGCTGTTCGTCCTCGGTTTTGACTGGAAAATGAGCGGCGCCGCCTGGGCGACAGTTATCGGGCAGGTGATCTCCGGAACGGTTGCGATAGTGTGCATTGCGCGTTATAAGACGGTGCGCCTGGAGGCAAAGCACCTGCGTATCCGCTGGCAGTACACCTCCCGGATAATAGCCATTGGCATGGCATCGTTCTTTAACCAGATCGCGATGATGGTGGTGCAGATAGCCATGAACAATCTGCTGAAGCACTACGGCGCGCTGTCCGTCTTTGGGGAATCCATACCGATCGCGGTATCCGGAATCGTCATGAAGATTAACCAGATCACATTCTCCATCGTCATAGGGCTTGGTCAGGGCGCTCAGCCGATAATAAGCTTCAATTACGGCGCGGAAAAATACGACCGCGTGAAGAAGGCGTTCCGTGCGGCGCTCACCGTGGGAGCCGGTGTGTCTGTCGCTGCTTTTGCGCTGTTCCAGCTGTTCCCGAGGGAGATCATTTCCATGTTCGGCGACGGCACCGAGGAATACTTCGAGTTCGGCGTGAATTTCTTCCGGATATTCCTGTTCTTTACCTGGCTGAACTGCCTCCAGCCGATTGCGTCAACATTCTTCACATCTATCGGCAAATCCATCAAGGGAGCCTTCCTGTCCCTCACAAGGCAGATAATTTTCCTCCTGCCGCCGATGATCGTGCTTCCGCTGTTCATGGGTATTGACGGAATACTCTGGGCGGGTCCGTTTGCAGACCTCCTTTCGGCGGCTGCGGCGATAATCCTTATTGCGGTGGAATTCCGCATAATGAAGCGCCAGGCAGCAGAGAAAGGTATGGCGTAAGGCATCATAACAGGTTTAGAGGAAACCGAGGTCGTGCGCCGGATATTTTCCGGAAAGATACCGCGGCTGCGGCAGCTCATCGAGCTTTACGTTGAGCGCGTGGATATACTCCCGGACAGCGTGAGCGTTATGCTGAAAATCCGTAAAAACTTTCGGATATTCTGACCTTATTTGTTCTGAAGAGAAAAAATGACCGCCGGAGCATTGCGCCCGGCGGTCGTATCAGTGTAGAATCTTACTCGGCAGGTTCGAGATACTTGCTGCGTAAGGTCGTTATTTCATCGTCTGTGATATTGAGCCTGGCTTTGAGAAATTCCAGCATGGAGCCGTTTTCAGACTCTGCGCGGTCGAACAGATTTTCCATCAGCTGACGGGAAACTCCGGTAAGCATTGCAACGCCGTCTATTTCGTCCTGATCGTCCGTAAGCTCGGCTGCCTTGGACTTCATATATTCAATGGATTTTGCGTTGAACTGATTTGTAAGCTCGAAGTCATCAAGGACGGTTTCCTTGTCCACTCCAAGCAGGGTAAGTGCAATAACCGCCGCCGTGCCGGCTCTGTCCTTGCCACCGGTGCAGTGCCAGAGGATAGCGCCGTCATCGTGCGCAAGGAGCTTGTCCACGAATTCGCGGTACCCCTTAAGTGCGGTTTCGTTGTCGAACATACTTGTGTACATCGTATCGGAAAGTATCCCCGCGCGGTACATATCCAGAAGAGAAGCCGCAGGATTATCGCTGTTCTGGGAATACACTCCCGTCATTGCGGCAGCGGAGTCATCGCCGCTTTCGTCAAGGATACGCACGCGCTCATTCGCTGCGCCCTTGATATCCGGGTCGGGTGCGGAAGCTATCTCATCGGTAGTGCGCAGGTCGATGACCTCTGTCACGTTATATACATCATGGAGCTTCTGGATATCCGCTTCCGAGCCGCCGGAGAGCTTTGCAGTCCTCAGCAGGACATCACGCCTGACGCGCATTCCGTCGGTCGTGAGATATCCGCCGAGCTGACGCGCGTTTCCAAGTTTCTCCATGCCTAATGTCTGGCTTTCTACCGTTACGGTGTTTACGGGAGCTTCAGCAGGTGCGATTTCCTCAACGGGCGCTTCGGTGGCAGAGGTGGTTTCAGCGCTTGTCGTTGTTACTGCGGTTGTTGCTGCCTCCGTCCCGGAAGCAACGCTCTCCGCTGCCGAAGAAGTGCTTTCGGAAGATGTCCCGTTGGACTGGCAGCCTGCCAGGAGTACGCAGCACATTACCGCTGCTGTGATTTTTTTGATATTGCTGTTCATATTGTTTCCTTTCTTTCTCTGAGATACGAGCATATTATACAGCAATATCAGGATTTAATCAACGCAGGTGGGTTAAAAAGTGGGTTAATTTTTGATGAAGCACGGGTCGGCAACGTACTTTACGGTTTCATAACTGACAAACAATTGATTTCGGCTAAAATTCGATTCAATCTTATTTTAGCCGGAAAAAAGGATAAAAAAACAGAGAGCCGGAACTCTCTGTTTTTTTGTATACTTAACTGCTTGCGCGTGCATCGTTGGTGGAGCCGAGGGGGAACTTCTTGCAGTCCGGAAACTTATCACACCTGATGTGCAAAATAAAACTTAGGGCAAGACAGGCTTTGTCTGCATTGACACGAATAAATACGGGCTTTCTCCCGAACTCCGATGATAGTGAACACGCTCGTCATCAATAAGCGCCTTTCGCAGACTGCGCTTTCGCTTATCCGCAGCGTTTTCCGCCGCAGGCGGATAATGCGTTTACTTGCTGTATTTCAAGGTATGGCAACGACGCAGATGATGAATAGGTAGCGAAGCGACGTTTCCTGGTAAGTCACAGAAATCTGCCGTGAGTGAGGTTTTTAGAGGTGACCATATCCTTGTTAAAACGAAGCGTCAAGCTTAATTGTTCAATATCAAATTCTATAACGCTTTGTTCCGTGCTGGAAGAAAATGGTTGGCAAAACTTGCGATTTGGTATATAATGTACTTGTAATGCTCCGAATGCATTTTATGACAAAGCAGAAAAAGAGCAATCGGACGGCAGCCTGTCTGAAAATGGCAGGCGCAGATATGGAGGTAATGATTTGAAAACAGTACTTAAACGTGCGCTGTGCGGAATAACAGCGTTCGTTGTTGCGGCAGGCGCTATGTCGTATTTCCCGGCGGATACTTTTCCGGGGATCGCGCGCGGAGTGACTGCATATGCAGAGAACGAAACATGGCGCAGCACTATCACAGCGGATGACTCAACCATCAGCGGCGATGGCAGCCAGGATTCCATGGCTGCGCAAAGCTCGGCGAGGACGGCACTGCGACTATTCCGGGTGCTGATTCTGCAGGCGAGTATGTTGTCATGGTGTGCGAATTCAGCGACATCACCGGCGACATAACCAACGACGGCGTGCTGAACGCCCTTGACGCATCGGCTGTGCTGAAATGCGTCATTGGAATATCCCAGGGTGCAAATCCTCTTATGGGCGACTTCAACAAGGATGGTGCTGTAAACGCTATTGACGCATCAGATATTCTCAAGTGGATCATAAGATCCTGATGGATATTCAGCAGCCGGAATGTATTTTATGATATGTTCCGGCTGTTTTTTGTTTGCAATATTTCTGAATTAATGGTATAATATATACATCAAAAGTTCCCTCACATACATTGCCCGTGATGAGGGCTTTGCGCCTATCGACATATCGTTAATATCACACAATAAAGGAGCCAGCGAATGAACACTGAAAAAAACATCTCGTTCATATCCGACCGAAAGCATTACGATATACCAGAAAGCAGTATATTGTATATTTCTATGAAGAAGCAGGACGCATTTATCCACATTTCTGACGGAAGCGTACTCAAGACGCGTATGACATTTGCCGAGCTCAAGGATACGCTCAGCGCAGATTTTATAAGAATAAATCGGGGCTGTCTTGTTTCTGCGATGGCTATTCACAGCGTGGGCAAGCTCATTGTTCTGTCAAATGGCGAATCCCTGGAATATGCCACGCAGCACCGCAGGGAGATAATGGAGAAATTCCATATGAAGCAGCATTTTATCATAGATTCGCTTGCTGACAACGACAATCCCACTGATATTGAGGAATACCATCAGCACTACAAATGCTTTGACAATATTCCCATTGCGTTCACCGACATTGAGATGATATTCAACAAGGAAAGTCAGGCGGTGGATTGGATATTCCGTTATGGAAACGAGGCGTTTGCCAGGCTGGAGGGATTTCCGCTGGACGCGCTTATCGGGAAATCGTTCGGAAGCATTTACTCCAACATGGATTCAAAATGGCTGCGCAGCTACGAACATTCCGTGCTGTATGGCGAGACTCTGGAAATAGTCGATTACAGCCCGGAAATAGACAAGTATCTGCATATAGTATGTTTCCCGACCTTCAAGGGACACTGCGGCTGCCTTATGTTCGATATATCGGAAACGAATTTCTCAGTCGAAAAGACAGTCGGCGAAAAAGCGATACTGATGTATCTGAAAAAGCTGATGGAATGAAATGGCGACAGGTAACCTCTAAAAACCTCATTCATGGCAGATTTCTATGCCAAAGGGAAACGCTGAAAAAACAAAATCGACCAGTTCAAACATTGGGGCTCATGCGTCTGATTTTGTTACGCTTCGCTTTATTCAGCGTATACCGTATTATCTGCTTCGTTGTCAAACCTTGAAATACATCAAGTAATCGCATTATCCGCCTGCGGCTGAAAACGCTGCGGTTCCCATAAGGATGCGAATGAGCCCGGCATTTAACCGGACTCATTCTGAACCTATTTTGTTATGGCTGAATCATCAGTTCTTTTCAGCAAGCTTCTTGTTGGCCGTATCAAGTTCCGCCTGGACTGCCGCGCGGATAGTTTCACGGGTCTGGGTCCAGCTTGCGCCGCTGTTGTAGGCTTCCTTCATCGGATTGTTTACGAGATCGGCAACGTTGGAGGAAACGGCGTTGTACATCTCGATCACCGGGTGCTCGGCGGTCATCTGATTTACAAGGCAGTACATATCCCACTGCTCCTGCGTCCAGTTGTACTCATCAAATGCCTGGCGCTTTCCGATTTCGACAGCCGCTTCGCTGTCGCGGGTAGCCATTGCGCAGTTGAGGTAAGCGGCTACGCCTTCGGGGTTCTTCGCGCCTTTTATCAGCGAGAATCCGGAAACTCTTGCAGGCAGGTAATATTCGTCGGCGTCGGTGCATTTCGGCATGGGGACGAACATCACATCTTCCTGGTTGTTTGCGAAATCCTGAATGTAGTTGTTATAAGGATACATCGCGTACAGACCTACCGGATAGAACAGCGTCTTTCCATCAGCAAGACGCCTGGGCTGAACCTGCCAGTTGAACTGCGCCTTGGGGAATTGTAGGCTGTTCTTATTCATATTCAGCATAAAGTTCTGCGCCTTTTCGATCATGGCGTTGTCAAGATTCTGCACGATCTTTCCGTCGCTCATGCCGACATATGGAACGCCTGTAGTAAGGGAAAATCCGCTTTCAAACCACCAGCCGTCGGTGGCGTATTTTTCAGCGTCAACGTCGCAGAATTTGGTCATCATATCCCAGAATGTTTCCCATGTCCAATTGCCCTCTGCGAGAAGTTCCGCCGGGTCGTCAAGGGAATTATCGCGGATAGTGTTCTTGTTGTAGAACATCACGCAGTCGCCTTCTACATCAACAGCGCCTACATAGTGGCTTCCGTTGAACGCAAACTGCTCATTTACCGCGCTCATGGGTGCCCACAGCTCGCTGCTGAAATCAACGTAATCATCAAGCGGGTCGAACATTCCGCTGATAGCGCCCTTGGGGAACACGTCCATATCGCCTGCGCTGAACATATCCGGTGAATCGTCCGCCTGCACCAGTACTGCAAGCTTGTCGTAACGGCTGTCCCACGGGGTGTTGATGTACTCTATCCTGCCGCCGAACTGGCTCTGGAACATTTCCAGTGCCGGAGCCACCGGCTGTCCCTCAGCAGGGTTTAAATCCCATGATGACAGGAACTTTACAACGCCGTTTTCCAGCTTTTCAGCGCCGATGTCGATTTCCGCGATTTTGTCCGCGTCATCCTTGTTCATGGTTGCCGTTGTAGCCGCGGTAGTCGCCTGCGCCGGAGCGTTGGAGGAACCCGGAGCGCTGCTCATTTCCTGCTGCTCGTCGCAGCCCGTAACCGCGAGAACGGAGCATATCGCAAGCGCCGCCGCTGTGATTCTTGTGATGTTTTTCATTCAGCTCATTCCTTTCGTAAACGGAATTACTTTCTTCTGGTCGCGAAAAGTACGCCGGCTGCGATAACCGCTGCGCCTGCTACTGCTGCGATTCCGGAAACGCCGGTGTCGGGATTGCCCTTTGTGGGAGCGGTGGTTTCTGTGGGAGTTTCAGCGGCTGCGGAATCCTCTGCGGGAGTTTCATCCTCGACAGGAGTTTCAGCACTCTCTGCCGGAGCAGCGGCAGGCTCGTCAGAAAATGTCATTTCAAGCAGTTCTATGCCGTGACCCATAATCGCCATGCCTGCATTCTGGAGAAGCTCAAGCTGGTCGGCAGGGATAGTGAAGCTCATGGAATCACTGTCCATCTCAAGCGTGTAGCTGTCGCCTCCCTCGGAAAGTACTGCGCCGTTAAGGGTACTGATGAAAGGCCAGCCCGCATCGTTCACCATAGGCTTGATACACCAGTAGTCCTGACCTTCCATAGCGGCGAGACTCTCGTTTACGTTGTAGGTGATGGTGACTGTAGTGTCGGGAGTCACGTCTGCGAATTCCTCGGCGCCGATGGTCACGCTGTTGCTCCAGCCAAAGCCGAGATCCTTGTTGATGGAGTAAGCGCCTGCGGTAGCGGAAATTGCTGCAACTGCGGCAGCAGCGGTAATAACGGAGATAAACTTTTTCATGGTGATTCTTCCTTTCAGATCGCATTTGTGTCGTGCAGACTGTCGTAGTTTTTTCGGCTGTCTGTTCCTTTGTTGTCTATATTATAGCATTTACTTAACTTGCGTTATATCAGAAATTTAACATTTGTATCGTCAGTTTATCCGAAATGCTTGACGGACGTGAGATTTTTTTGTATAATATATTCAATGATACTTCCTTATAAAAAGGAGAAAAAGGCAATGAGCGAACTACACAAAGAACTGTCGCGCATAGAGTTTGAAATGCGCGAAAACTCCATGACCCACACCCCGGTAGAAAACGAAATGCGTTTCTACGAGGCTGTTAAGCGTGGCGACATGGACGCCGCAAGAACGCTTTCCACGCCGCTTGGTGGGGAGGGCTTCGGCGTGCTTTCTACCGACCGCCTGCGGAATCTGAAATACCACCTTGTTATAACGGTGTCGTTCATCACGCGCTTCTGCGTTGAGGGCGGAATGGAGCGCGAAACTGCTTACAACCTCAGCGACCTCTATATAAGAAAAGCGGACCTTGCGGCTTCTCCGGAGGAGATAAACGCGATACACTCCGAGCTAATCACGGATTTCACAGAGCGAATGGCTAGGCTGAAAAACGGCAGCAGCTACTGCTATCAGGTCACGAAATGCATGGAGTACGTCTACGACCACCTGCACGAAAAGCTGATGGTGAGCGACATTGCGGAGGAACTCGGACTTTCGGTGCAGTACCTTTCAAAACTGTTCCGCACGGAAACCGGACTGACCCTCAACCGATACATATTGAAGAAAAAGATAGACGCCGCCTGCCAGATGCTGAAATATTCCCGGTATGAAGCCGTGGACGTCGGGAATTTCCTGGCGTTCAGCTCCCACAGCCATTTTATCCAGAAATTCCGCGAGGAGACCGGTCTTACGCCGAAGCAATACCGCGAGAAGTACTACCATTCGTCCTCCGGAATGAAAGCCGGAGTGGAAATAAAATAAAACTAAAAACGTGATATTTTTATGCGTATCGTAATATAATCGCGCGGGATTTTATGCTAAAATCAAGATACAAGGCAGAACTCCCAGCCCCCCAGAAAGGAACGTGATATATTATGAAAAAACACATTATCAGCGTTATGCTCATTGCAGGAACTGTCGCACTCTGCGGCTGTTCCGCGAATAACGGCGCTTCCTCCGCGGAGAAATCATCGCAGACTTCGGAGGTGACAGCTTCCATGGCAGAAACAGCGGAAGCCCCGGCTGAAAGCAGCGTACTCGCAGACCTCACCGGAACCTACGACGATGTGAGCGAGAAATTCGAGTTTTCGGACGGCTGGTCGAACGGTTCGATGTTCAACTGCACATGGCGCAAGGACAATGGCAGTATTTTCGACGGCTCAATGAAGCTCACTATTGATAAGGACCTGCTGGACAAGCCCCCCTATTCCGGCGCGGAGTTCCGCTCCCGGGATTTCTACGGCTACGGTATGTACGAGGTCGTTATGAAGCCGATAAAGAACGACGGCGTGGTAAGTTCGTTCTTCACCTATACGGGACCCTCAGACAACAACCCGTGGGACGAGATAGATATTGAATTCCTCGGCAAGGACACCACAAAGGTGCAGTTCAACTACTTCACCGACAGCAAGGGGAATCACGAATTCCTGTACGACCTCGGCTTTGATGCTTCCGAGGAGTTCCATACCTACGGTTTCGACTGGCAGGCGGACAGCATCACATGGTACGTTGACGGCGAGGCGGTCTACACGGCGACAGAGAATATTCCCTCCACCCCCGGCAAGATAATGATGAACGTATGGCCGGGAACAGGCGTTGACGGCTGGCTGAACGCGTTTGACGGCACGGTTCCGCTTACCGCAGAATATAAGTCCGTGGACTTCACAGCGGCAGAGGAGGGCTGAAAATGAACGAATTCAAGGGATACAGGAACGGCGTTGACCTCGGCGGCTGGCTATCCCAGTGCGGCTACGAAAAGGAGCATATCGAGAGCTTTATTACCGAATCGGATATCGCAAAAATAGCTTCGTGGGGCTGCGACCATGTGCGCCTGCCGTTCGACTACAACATAATCCTTGATGAAAACGGCAACGTCCTGGATAGCGGACTGAAACTGCTGGAGCGCTGCGCAGACTGGTGCAGGACGCACGGACTGAATATAATCCTCGACCTGCACAAGACTATGGGTTTTTCGTTCGACAAGGGCGAGCAGGAATCCGGATTCTTCGAGAATCAGCATTATCAGGATATTTTCGTGAACCTCTGGAGCCGCATTGCAAAGCGTTTCGGAAATCGGAATGATGTTGCTTTCGAGCTGCTCAACGAGATAACCGAGCGCCGTTTTGCGGAGATATGGAACCGTATCGCAGCGCGCACGATAACCGAAATACGCAGGTACGCCCCGGAGAATTTCGTGCTCATCGGCGGCATTTATCAGAATGGGATTTTCGGTCTTACGCTGCTTGACAAACCGTGCGACGAGCATATCGTGTTCAATTTCCACTACTACAATCCGCTGGTGTTCACGCATCAGAAAGCGCACTGGATAGATAAAATGACGGACGAGTGTGAGATAAGCTATCCCGGTCCAACAAAGGAATATTATGAAAAATCCCTTAAATTTATCGGTCCGGACCTCGCGCAGGCTTACGAGAATTACCCCATAGATATCGTAGACCGCCGTTTCATGGAAGCGGAAATGCAGGTAGCCGCTGATGTCGGCAGAAAAATGAACGTCCCGGTGTACTGCGGGGAATATGGTGTTATCGACAAGGTGGGCGGCGCTGACCTGCTCCGCTGGTACGATGATATCCACGCCGTATTCGACAAATTTGGTTTCGGCCGTGCTGCGTGGAACTACAAGGAAAAGGATTTCGGAATAATTGACGAGTGCCGCGCGGATATCGCATATGAGATCGTAAAACATCTGAATAAAAATCTCATGTGAGCGAAAATGTGCAGTGCGCGCCATCTTCGTCTGTCAACGAGCGAAATTTCTGATGTGACGGCGTCCATTCCGTCACTCGATATACAAAAATATCCACCGGTCGCCCGGTGGATATCTCTATTTATAGTGGAATTCAGCCCTGCCCATAATAAGCATTCGCGCCGTGCTTGCGCAGGTAATGCTTATCCAGAAGCTCCTGCTGCATTCTGCCTGCTGTGGGGGCGATGGTCAGTGCATGGTAGTTCATGAATGCGACTTCCTCCAGGACTACGGAATTGTGGACTGCTTCGTGCGCGTCCTTTCCCCAGGTGAACGGACCGTGGCTCTTGACGAGAACCGCCGGAACAGTCATCGGGTCAACGCCGTTGAAGGTTTCGATTATGACCTTTCCGGTTTCCTTTTCGTACTCGCCGCGAATCTCCTCCGGGGTCATTGCACGGGTGCATGGGATCTCGCCGTAGAAATAGTCCCCCTGGGTGGTTCCCATTGGCTGGATTCCTACTCCTGCCTGAGCAAAGGAGGTCGCCCAGCGGCTGTGGGTGTGGACTACACCGCCGATAGCCGGGAATGCGCGGTACAGTTCCAGGTGAGTAGGCGTGTCGCTGGAGGGCTTCCACTTGCCCTCGGCTACCTTCCCGGTCGCAAGCTCGACTACCACCATGTCCTCGGCGGTCATTCCCTCATACGGAACGCCGGAGGGCTTGATCACTATCATTCCGCTCTCGCGGTCGATGGCGGAAACATTGCCCCATGTGAACGTTACAAGATTGTATTTCGGAAGCAGAAGATTAGCTTCAAGTACTTCCTGCTTTAATTTCTCTAACATTTACTTTCTCTCCTTACTTTGCCGCAGCGTATTCCGCCACAAGTCCGCGCTTGTAGTTCTCCATGAACTTCCGGAATCCCTCCGCGCCCTTTTCCTCGGGCTGTAATGTCGTGGATTCCATTCCGCCGAACACCTCGCTGTCGAGGAACTCCGGCAGGGACTTTCCGCCGCCGCATACGGAGAAAGCCGCCAGCAGAGCCATTCCCCAGGCGCCGCCCTCTCCGGCGGTCTTCATGACGGAAACCGCGCAGCCCAGCCCGTCCGCGAGGAACTGCTGTGCAACTCCCTTAGTCTTGAACAGACCGCCGTGTCCGGTTATCTTGTCAACGGAGACCTGCTCCTTGTCGAACAGGATATCCATGCCGAGTTTCAGAGCCGCCATAGTGGAGTAAATCTCCGCACGGAACAGGTTCGCAAGGTTGAATTTGCCGTCCGGGGTGCGGAAGTACATCGGTCTGCCGTTCTCGGCGCCGGCGACAGGCTCGCCGGAAAGGAAGTTGTACACAACGGTATCGCCGCAGTCCGGGTCGCCGGTCAGCGCGTGGTAATACAGCATGTCATAAAGCGCAGGCTTTGCGACCGGGTGA
>UQMF01000018.1 GCA_900542145.1 uncultured Oscillospiraceae bacterium
AGCTGTAACTGAGTTACATAAAAAAATCGGCGATTAGCCTTGAATAATGAACCTGTTTTTGTGCATTTTGTCAATGTCGTCCGCGGGCGGCACCGTATTGACATTTTGCAGGCAATAATATATAATTAAAGCAGTATTGAGGAAGAGAGGTAACAAAATGAAAATAAAGGATGGATTCATGCTGCGTAAGGTCGGCGGACAGTATGTCGTTGTCGCGTTCGGCGAGGCGAGCCGCAGCTTCAACGGGATAATAAGGCTCAACGAAACGGGAAAATTCCTGTGGGAGCAGCTCTCCGCCGACAAGTCCGAGGAGGAGCTGCGAAAGGCGCTCACCGAGGAATACGACGTGACCGGCGCGCAGGCGGCGACAGACGTCGCGGAGTTCGTCGGCGCACTGAAAAAGGCGGCGCTGCTTGCCTGAGACGTTCAGCCTTGCGGAATACGCGGACATTATACGCGAGGTGCTTGACAGCGGCGGGGAGTTTACGCTTTTTCCGCGCGGCACGAGTATGCTGCCGCTCATCGTCGAGGGGCGCGACAGCGTGACCCTTGAGAAACGTCCGCCGAAAACCGGAGATATAGCGTTCTATCAGCGGGCGGACGGCTCGTTTGTGCTTCACCGCGCGATCGCTTTCAACGGGGATACATACACCATGTGCGGCGATAATCAGACGGCGCCCGAGCAGGGAATAGAGCCGCGGCAGGTCATTGCCTCCGTGAAATATGTCACCCGCAGGGGAAAGCGCACCGACGGAAGTCTCGGGTATAAGATATACCTGCTGCTCTGGCGCAGCTTTTTTGTGCGCAGGGTGTATTTCAGGCTGCGGAGGTTGTTTCATGGGTCGTAAAAAAATTGACAGGACAGCCCTGAGGCAGCTTTTCGGGCTTACGCGCGGAAAACGCGGCGCGCTGCTTGTCGTCATCATCGGAAACGCGCTGTTTGCAGCCTCGGGCGCGGCTTTCGCGCTTTTCTGCAGGGGCGTTATCGACGCCGCCACGGCAGGCGACGGCGGAGGGATAATCGCGTATGCGCTTCTTCTTTGCGGAGTGGTGCTGCTTCAGCTCGCGCTGAGGCTTATATGCAATATGCTGTCGGAAAAAGTTCGCGCGGTCATCGAGACCGAGCTGCGCGGAGAAATGTTCGGCGGTCTGCTTTCCGCAGAGCTTTCGGATATTTCGGGCTATCACACGGCGGAGCTTGTGAACAGAATGTTTTCCGACGTCAGAATATGCGCGGAGGGCGCGGCGAATATTCTTCCGTCGGCGGTAAACCTTGTCACGCAGCTTCTCTGCGCGGGGGTGCTGATGATCGTGCTTCAGCCATGGTTCGCGGCGGTATTCGCGGCGGCGGGGATAATGGTGTTTGCGGTACTGAGCATATTCCGCGGACGTCTCAAGGGTCTGCACAGGCAGGTGCAGGAAAAGGAGGGAAAGGTCCGCGCCCTCATTCAGGAGACGCTCTCGAATATGGCGGTGGTCAGGGTGTTTTCGGCGGAAAGCACGCTGCTCGGAAAGAACGCGAAAAATCAGCGCGAGCACTACGACCTGCGCATGAAGCGCCGAACGCTCGGCGTCGCGGCTGGCGCGGGGTTCGGGCTGATATTTCAGGCGGGATACGTCCTCGCGCTGGTGTGGGGCGGTTTCGGGATTTTTTCGGGCACGATGAGTTACGGCACGCTGACGGCGGTGCTTCAGCTCGTCAATCAGATACAGTCGCCGTTTGCGGGGCTGTCGTCGCTGTTTCCGCAGTATTATGCGGCGGCGGCTTCGGCGGAGCGGATAATGGAGATAGAGCGCCTGCCGCATGAGGAAAACTCTGCCGGGACGCGCGGAGAATTTACGGAGCTTCGCGTTGACGGAGTGCGGTTTTCCTATGGCGGCGGCGATGTGCTCACCCGCGCGGACATGACCGTGAAAAGGGGCGAGATCGCCGCGCTCACCGGAATATCGGGTGGGGGAAAGACCACGCTCTTTATGCTTATCTTCGGTATGTACCGCCCGAAGGCGGGAACGATAACGCTCGTGACGACGCAGGGCGAGTGCGCGCCGTGCGCGGCTTCACGCAGGCTGTTTGCATATGTTCCGCAGGGGAACGGACTGTTTTCCGGCACGATACGCGAGAATATAGCGTTCGCCGTTCCCGCTGACGACGAAAGGATAATGCGGGCGGCGCGTACGGCGTGCGCGGAGGAATTTATCATGCAGCTTCCCGACGGGCTGGACACGGTGATCGGCGAGAACGGCGCCGGGCTGTCCGAGGGGCAGGCGCAGCGCATTGCCGTCGCGAGGGCGGTTTACAGCGGCGCGGATTTCCTGCTGATGGACGAGGCTACCTCTGCGCTTGACGCCGATACGGAATACCGACTGCTTAAAAACATCGCCGCGCTGGACGGTAAAACGGCGCTCATCGTGACGCACCGTCCCGCCGCGCTGGAAATATGCTCCCGAAAATTCATTCTGAAGGACGGTGTGATAAATGAGCAATGCTGATACATACGCGTACCTGATACGGCTTCTTGGCTCGCTTCTCTGCGGCGCGGAACCTCCGCGTCCGCCCGAAGGCTGCTCCGCGTCGGAGCTTATGCACCTTGCACAGCGCCACAGCGTGGCGGGCATGGCATATTATGCGGCGGAGAAGCTGCCGATAAGCGAGCCTGTCGCTTCTCCGTGGCGGCAGATACGTGACAAGGCACTTGTAAAGGACATCACGCAGCAGATGGAGCTTGAATCCCTCTGCGCGGCGCTGAGCGGCGCGGGGATAAGGTTCCTGCCGCTCAAGGGCTGCGTCATAAAGGGACTGTATCCGCAGAGCGATATGCGCACGATGTCGGATATAGATATCCTCATCGATGAAAAGAACGCCGCAGCGGCGCGCGGTGTGATGGAGGGGCTGGGGTATTCCTGCGAGCATTTCGGCTACGATATCCATGATATCTATTACAAGCCCCCGGTTATGAACGTTGAGATACACCGTTCGCTTTTCGGCGAGGACGGCAGGGAATTCGGCGCGGTTTTTTCCGACCCGTGGAGTATGTGCACGCATGACGGGATGCATTACAGCTTCCGCCCCGACGAGTTCTTCGCATACATACTTGCCCATGCGGTAAAGCATCTTGAAGAGGGCGGAACGGGTATCCGCACGATAATGGATCTGTGGGTTTGCCTGCACTCGGACATGAAAATCAGCGCGGAACGCTCGTTTGAACTCCTCGAGCCGTCAGGCAGGGCTGATATTGCCCGCACGATGGCAGATCTTGCGGAAGTATGGTTCGGCGAGAAAGCTCACAGCGGAGAAACCCTCCGGCTGGAGAAATATATTTTCGGCAGCGGGACATACGGCACGGTGGAAAATTCCGCGCTGAACCGCATAGAGCGTTCTGGAAAAATGGGGTACTTCATGCGGCTTATCTTTCCGACATTCACGCACATGAAAGAGCACTACCCCGTGCTTAACAGAGCGCCGGTGCTGCTTCCCGCGTGCTGGTTTGCAAGGCTTGTCACAAAGCCGTTCGTCAATCGCCGCAGCAATATGGAAAAGCTGCGCGTGCTGATGAAAAAGTGAGGATTATATTATCGGCGGGCTGAAGAGAGTCCGCCGTTTTTTTATGCAGCGCATTTTCGTCGGTCGTTCCCGCAGAAAAAAGCACGGCGCGAATATTGGACAATCCTCCGCTCATTGATTAAACGGGGGTGATGATCATGCAGGAAACGGCAGTGCGGAAGTCAGCCTGTGTATAAACGACTGGGCGGTGCTGTCTGCGTAAAGATTTGCCTAGGTCGCGGCGAAAAAAGCTGCCGCCTCATTCAAGAAATCCCTTTCCTCCTGAAGCCGTTTATTTTCCTTATTCAGCCGCTTTACCCCTATTTCCAGCGCCAGCTTTACTGACTGCTCCTTGTAACTCCTGTCGTATTTCTTTGCTTCTGACCTGTCCTTCACCCTCCCGGTTTTAGTATATCCTTTTGAGCGTGGGGTGTCAAGTTTTATTATACAACATCACATTGAGATAATACCGAACGCATTTGCGACCGAGCTTATCAGAATAACCGCAGCAAAAATCGGACACAGATACTTGATCATAAAGTTGAAGATCTTCTTTCGTTTGAAAGTGCCATTTTCCTGGGTCATTTCTTCTTCGATCTTTCTGACGCCCATCACACGGGACACCAGCAGGCAGGTTGCAATGGCGGCTACTGGCATCATCACGGAGTTTGTGAGGAAGTCGAAGAAATCCAGGAACTGCATTCCGAGTATCTGAACGCTGCCGAGCGGACCATATCCCAGGGAAGACAGTGTACCAAGCAATATCATGATACCAGTAATGATCAATGTCGATTTTTTTCTTCCCCAGCCGAGTTCATCCTGGAATGTGGATACGGCGCTTTCGGTCAGGGCTATGGAGCTTGTCAGCGCGGCGCACAGCACAAGCAGGAAGAATAGTATTCCAACGAAACCGCCCATGCTCATATCGGCGAATACCTTAGGGATAGTAATGAACATCAGCGACGGACCGGCTTTGAGATTTTCCGTGCTGCCGCCAGAGAAGGCGAATACCGCAGGAATAATCATCAGACCCGCCATTATCGCGATTCCAGTGTCGAATATTTCAACGTTTTCAGTGGATTTCTCAATTGATACGTTCTTTTTCATATATGAGCCGAAGGTTATCAGAATTCCCATTGCGATAGACAAAGAATAAAACATCTGTCCCATTGCTGAAACGACCGTCATCCATGAAAAATTCGAGAAGTTTGGTATCAGAAAATACTTGACGCCCTCAAGCGCACCGGGTCTTGTGACTGAAAAAATCGTTATAATGACTGACAGCACCACCAGAACAGGCATCATGAATTTTGAAACGCGCTCTACGCCATGCCTTACTCCGCCGAAAATGATAGCGACCGTCAGCGCTGTGAATGCAAGGAAGCAGAGCTCAGCAGAGCCTCCGCTGGATATGAATTCACCAAAGTATCCGTCTGCCGCTAGTTGCTCTCCATTTCCCATGATGTATTCAGCCAGGTATTTAATTACCCAGCCTCCGATAACAGAATAATACGGCACAATGAGAATAGGTATGACGGCGTTTATCCAGCCGCCGAAAGACAGCCATTTCGACTTCCCGAAGGATTTATAGGCTCCCACCGGGCTTTTCTGGGTCATGCGTCCGATGGCGGTTTCGGCGGTGATCATTGTGTAGCCGAATGTCAGAGCCAGTACAATATAAATCAGCAGGAATATTCCGCCGCCGTATTTCGCCGCCAGATATGGAAATCTCCATATATTGCCCAGCCCGACTGACGCGCCTGCCGCTGACAGCACGAATCCCATCTTTCCGGAAAAGGTGCTTCGTTTTTTATGCTGTGGTTCCATTTTTTCTCCTTTGACATGTGGACAGAATGAATAGTTAATTCTTATTATAACATATTATTTTCATTTTGTATAGCCCCATTCCTTCTCAGCGCGCAATGTTTATTTGGAGAACAGGTATCCAATTAATTCTTAGGGCAACACCGCACAAAGACCATTTATTGTATTTTGCACGTGTCTTGTTTGCATCTTTCTAGTTTGGCGCAAAAAAACGCATGATTGTTCAATAAACATGTTTCGTGTTGCGCCAAACTAACGACAGACCAGCCTTGCGTCGCTAGTTGTTGACTTGAAAACGCTATCGCTTCCGTCAACAACTCCTCATTGTACAATCTGACGAAAAATCGGGTTTTGCCAATAAGCGAAGCGTAATATTGGCAAAACTGACTTCGCAATACACGCACAATCTTGGTGCGGTATTGCCCTATATATCATTATAGCACACCAATACATATTTTGTTTCCAGAATATTTCGGTGCAACGGCAGACGCCGCATTGTATTTCCAGTCGTATTTCTTTTCTTCTGACATTTCCTTATCAATTCAGAATTTTCCTCTTGACATTCCGTAAAAAAAGTGATATAATCCAAAATGAACAATGTTCATTTTGGAGGTAAAGCTGATGAATCCACCCAATACATCAAGAGAGGAAATTATGAGAGTCAGTCGGAAAATTGTCTCTGAAAAAGGACTTCCGGCACTGAATATGCGGGCTCTGGCGAAGGAGTGCGGAATTGCGCTGGGAACGCTGTACAATTACTATTCAGACAAGGACGAACTGGTCGTTGCCGCAATAGAAAGTGTGTGGCAGGACATTCTGGAAAAAAGTCCGCCGGACAGCGGGGTCAGCTTTTCGCAGTATATAACGCAGACCTATGCGCATATCATTGAGAAACTGAAAGACTATCCGGATTTTCTGGCGGCGCACTCAATATCGGTCGCAGGTTCTGTGAAGGGAAAGGCGCGCGGCATGATGGAGCGCTTCTTTGGTAAAATCCGCGTTGAACTCCATGAAGTTCTGCTGAATGACAAAAACGTTGACCGCAGCGTGTTTTCGGATATATTCTGCGAAGAAAACCTTATTGAGCACGTACTTGACAACATCATAATTCTGATAATAAAGGGCAAGCCGGACTGCGCCACCCTGACTGAAATACTTGACCGTTTATTATACCGCTGAACAAAAGGAGAATTAATATGCAGGCTATATTTGAAACCGCATTCGATGTACTATATCTTTGCACCGTTATAACCCTCGGAGTAATCATGATCTGCAAAAGCAAGGGGAGAAAGCAGTATCTCCTCTACGGAATTATGGCGGTGACGCTCGGCGCCGGGGATTCGTTCCACCTGGTGCCGCGTGCCGTCGCGCTGTGCACCACCGGACTTGAAAGCTACACCACCGCTCTTGGTATCGGCAAACTTATCACCTCCGTGACGATGACGGCATTCTATGTGCTTCTGTACTACGTCTGGCGCTGCCGATACAAAATCACCGGAAAGCGCGGAATAACAGCGACAGTATGGGGACTTTCGGCTCTGCGTGTTATCCTCTGCCTTATGCCGCAGAACGAATGGACAAGCCCCGACGCCCCGCTTTCCTGGGGTATCTTCCGCAATATTCCGTTTGCGCTCCTCGGATTGCTGATAATAATTCTGACATTCAGAAGCGCCAGACAGAACGGCGACCGTGAATTCCGGTTTTTGTGGCTCACAATAGTGCTCAGCTTCGGTTTCTACATTCCTGTGGTGCTCTGGGCGGACGCAGTTCCGCTGATAGGCATGCTGATGATCCCCAAGACCTGCGCCTACGTCTGGACTGTACTGATAGGGTTCAATTCCATGCGGAATGCAGATAGAAATAAAAACGAGGCAGACAGATGAATCGTCCTTTCTACCATGTAAAAAAACGCGCGCTGCTGGCGATTGCCGGGTGCGTATGGCTTGCAGCAGGATTCAACGTTGCACGCCTTGGGGTGTTGTCTTATATCGGACTTGACGGGATTTCTATAGTCCACATACTGCTGTCGATCGTGGTATTCTGTGTGTTCGGGTTTATGTTCTACCGAATGAGCGTCAGGCATACGAAAAGGATACGCTCTTATCCACAGGAAACAAGACCTGTCTGGAACTTTTTCGACCTGAAATCCTATCTCATTATGGCATTTATGATGAGCGGCGGTATATGGCTCAGAAATTCCGGACTGGCGCCTGAAGTTTTTATTGCAGTGTTCTATACGGGTCTTGGCTGCGCCCTGGGTTCTGCTGGCATTTTGTTCTGGGTGAATTTTATCAGATGGCACGAACCACAGGGACATGCTGAATAAAGGGCGCTCCTGATGACCGCGCGTGTATTTATCAGCAGGGATCATTTCCGGCAGGCAGCGTCACAACGAACACGGTACCGGATTTATTTCCAGGCTCTGCGCGGACGGAGCCGCCGTGGAGTACCGCAATTTCATGCACGAGCGCAAGCCCGAGTCCAACGCCGCCCATCTGACGGCTTCTCGACTTATCCACACGAAAAAACGGCTGAAATATGCTTTCCCGGCACTCCTCGGGTATTCCGCAGCCGGTATCAGAAACGCAGACGATCGCATTATTGTTCTCCTTGTGCACCGAAACGCTGACAGAGCCGCCCTGCCGGTTATACTTGACTGCATTTTCAATAAGATTGAACACCAGCCGATATATCAGCGCGTCGCTGCCTGTTATCACGACATTGTCGCAGTCCTGTTCCATTGTGATATCATTCTGACAGGCAAGAGGAGCCAGGTCCGTAATTATTTCATCAACTAGCGGCGCAAGCTCAATACGGTCAGAGCGCGGCGCTGAACTGAGATTGCTCATTTCAAGAAGCGTATGCACCAGTTTGGAAAGCCTGTCAAGCTGCTCTGCCTGCGAACGTACAAGTTCCGCCGTATCGCCTTCCATATTCTTATGCTCTGCGGCAAAAAGCTCCAGTTTTGTCTGCATTATTGCGAGCGGCGTGCGAAGTTCATGTGCGGCATTTCCAGAAAACTGGCGCTGTGTTGCGAACGATTCCGAAAGCCGGTCGAGCATCAGGTTCACCGAAACGCTGAGCTGCCGGAACTCACTTAACGTATTCTCGTTGAGCCGTATGTCCGTGATACTGTCCTGGTCGATTCTTTCAGCCTGCTGGGAAAGCTGTCTGAGCGGTTTCAGCGCCTGTCCGCTGACGAAATAGGCTATCGCCGCACTGACGATAGTCACCGCGATCGTGATCAGCCAGCCCTTCCGCCCGAAATCCGTCTTTACATCATATGCTTCATCTGAAAACCGGCTGATAAATTCCGACATCTGACTGTCCGATATCTCAATCGCAAGACCGTCCGGATCTTCGGAGGATTCCGGCGTATATTCAAATACAAACCCATTGAGCGAATCAATGCTGACAGCCCCGGAATGATAAAGCAGAAGATTAAGGCCTATGCAGGTTCCCGCGATCAGCAGCGCTGTCAGCAGGGTTATTCGCCATTGCAGTGACAGTCTTTTCATTTGTCATTTCCTCCTATCACATATCCCTCTCCAACGCGGTTCACGACAGGGTCGTAACCAAGCGCAGCGCGGAGTTTCCTGCGCAGCGCCGAAATGTGAACGCGTATCGAATTACTGAAGCTGTCCACACTTCCATCCCAGACATGTTCAATAAGCTCCTCCTGGCTTACCGGGCGGCCCTCGTGCAGCATGAGGTATTCAAGCACGCCGGTTTCCTTACGGGTAAGCGAAACCGGTGCGCCGTCAACTGAAGCGATCCTTGTACGGGTATCGTAAACAAGTTTTCCGCATTTCAGGCAGACATCGCGCTGAATGAACTGACGGCGCGTCAGGCTGCGTATGCGCGCTTCGAGTTCCGCCAGATGGAACGGTTTGGAAAGATAGTCGTTCGCGCCTGCGTCCAGCCCATCCACCTTGTCGGTTATCTCACTGCGTGCAGAGAGAATTAGCACGGGAGTTTCATCATTCACTGCCCGGAATTCTCGCAGTATGGTCATTCCGTCCACGCCGGGCAGGTTGAGGTCAAGCAGGACCAGGTCGTAATACTCAACTGCAAGCAGCTCACGGGCTTCATTGCCATCGCCGCATGCGTCTGTTTCATAGCCGTCCAGACGCAGCTTTTTCGTGATATCGTCACGCAGGGATTTCTCATCTTCAACAACTAGTAAACGCATTTTTGCCCTCCATTATAATAGTATTTATATTATAGCACATTCCGATAAAATTTGTGTTAATTTCCGCTTAACAGAAAATTTATACTCCATGTGGTATAATCATATCATCAAAGAACGGAGGCTGAAATCATGACAAGGAAAAAAGCGCTTGTACAGTCGCTTCTGCTGCTTGCCGGAATATTGATGATATGTTTCGGGATATGGCGCGGAGAGGCGGAAACTGTTCTGTCAAAGGCGATACGTCTGTGTATGGAGTGTGTGGGAATTGGATAAGAAGAAAAAAACGAAAAAGATATGTTTCCTTGCCCGTTTCCGTGGGCTGATACAGGCGGCAGCTGCAATACTGACAAATATCCACCTGCCGAATTTCTTTAAGGGAACGTTATATCAGGGAAAAGGGAAATACGCCTGCGTCCCGGGACTTAACTGCTATTCCTGCCCCGGAGCCGCCGGAGCCTGTCCCATTGGCGCATTTCAGGCGGTCATAGGCTCATCAAAATTCAAGTTTTCCTACTATATCACGGGCACGCTGATTCTTATGGGAGTGCTTCTGGGACGATTTATCTGCGGCTTCCTGTGCCCTTTCGGCTGGCTTCAGGAGCTTCTGCATAAGATCCCTGTACCGAAGCTGTCCACCAGAAAGCTGAAGCCGCTGAGGTATTTGAAATACGTCATACTGGCGGTTTTTGTGATAATGCTTCCGCTGATCGTTGTAAACGAGCTTGGAATGGGCGACCCGTTCTTCTGCAAGTATATTTGCCCACAGGGAGTCGTGGAGGGCGCTATTCCGCTGGCGACAGCGAACGAGGGCATACGAAACGCTCTCGGAGCGCTGTTCTCCTGGAAAACCGGCGTTCTGCTGGCGGTGGTCACGGCAAGTATGTTTATTTACCGGCCGTTCTGCAAATGGATCTGTCCTCTGGGAGCGTTCTATGCGCTGCTGAACCGCGTGTCGCTTTTCCAGATGAAAGTTGACAAGAGCAAGTGCGTTTCCTGCGGCGCCTGTGCAAAAGCCTGCAAGATGGACGTTGACATCACAAAAAGCCCCAACCATTCCGAATGTATCCGCTGCGGAATGTGCATGAAATCCTGCCCGACCGGAGCAATATGCTACAAGTACGGGTTTGGAAATAAATCCGGCGATAAAGCCTGCAATTCAGATGAAACAAAGGAGATAACAAAATGAACAGAAAAAAGATAACAGCAATCACAGCCTGCCTTATCATGGCGCTTTCGCTCACTGCCTGCGGCAGCCAGACTTCACAGCCGGGGCAGTCCTCGCAGTCAGCGCAGAATACCCAGACTGCGGACAGCGGCTCTGTAACGGAGCAGGATCTGCTTGACGAAGAAAACAAGATACTCTCCGAAAACCAGGAGCTGTGGGAAAAGGTGTTTGGCGCAATGGACAAAAACGTCACGAACAGCGACCTGAGCAAGAACTACGGCGAGTTCCTGCTTGACACCATTGAAAAGGCAAAGGATCAGTTCACTGACGAGGAATACGAAACTCTGCGCGCAGGAGCGGAAAAAATACGCGATATCGAAAACCAGATAGCGCAGCTTCCGCAGGACGATTCATCGTCGGATACAGCTTCGGCGAACTCTTTTCCGCAGTTTGACGGATACGATCTTGACGGAAATAAGGTCGACAGCAGCCTGTTTTCCAACAATGAATTTACGGTCGTGAACTTCTGGTTCAGCGGCTGCAAGCCCTGCGTTGCGGAACTTGGCGAGCTTGACAAGCTGAACAAGAAAATAAGCGAACAGGGCGGCGAGGTTATCGGAATAAACGTTGAGACCCTGGACGGCAACGAACAGAACATCGAAACCGCTAAGCAGATACTTGAAACAAAGGGTGCTTCATACCGCAATATCTATTTTGATTCCGCAAGCGACGCAGGCAAGTTCTCACTCGGAATAATGGCGTTCCCGACCACATATGTGATTGATAAAAACGGGAACATAGTCGGCGAGCCGCTTCTCGGCGGCATAGACAGCGAGGAAAACCTCAACACTCTTCTTGATACCATAAGTAAAGCAAATTTGGAAAACTGACATTATAATACAGTTATGTAAGACAATGTTATTTAAGCGTGAAATATTCAGCCACGATAAATAACGCTTGCCAAGCGCCGTCTAATATTCCGTGCACACAGAAAAGAGAGCTGACTTACAATGTCCGCTCTCTTTTGTATTATGCCTGCTTTGTGAATCTTACTGTGCCATCAAAGATGTGTTTTCCGTATGTGCTGAAAGCAGCCAATCTGGGCGCTGTGAGCACACCTCTGATAACGTTCTGTCTGAACAAGATCCGTCTTACACACGCTCAAGGATCATCGTGCCATATGCGATGGTCAGACATCCGTTCTCATCCACCGGTATTTCGGCGAATGGGTCTACAGTTTCCCCCAGAACTTCGCCCTCGACCTTGGTATCATAGAAGAACTTTCCGTTCTCCTCTTTCCACGTGGTCTGTTCAATCGGCGCGAATCCGTCTTTATCGATCACGGCGCCCTGCGACTTTGCCAATTCAAGCTTATCCTCAGGAACGCGCATAAGCGTGTTCATCATGCCGTCTTCGGTAAATTCGATCCTGTTCGTGAGCATCATGATGATCTCGTCAGCGCAATCTCCCTCAGGCAGATTGTCCGGCGTGTAGGACACCGTGCCGCCGTCAGCGGGAAACAGCAATTCCCTGACTTTCCATTTTCCGATAATATTCATTGCAACGCCTCCTCTGGTCAATTAGTATATCGTTAATTGATTCATCAAACGAGTTATGCCCATGGGTCCTCAGATTTCGGCGTGCGGACGCCGGTCAGCAGATACTGTTCCCACAGGAACCATTTGCCATCAGAACCACGCTGACGCAGCTTTATCGGCCGTGGTGAATCCGCCCCTCCGCAGGGAATAAAGAGCTTCATGTAGCCAGGCTCCTGACCGGACACATGATTCGATTCTATAACGATCGTGTATGGCTGTGCAGGAGTATAGTTGTTCTCAGGCGTTGAGCCAGCGAAGTAAGTGAATGGCAGATACGTCTTTCCATCACGGAACCGGTCGTTCAGGAAAGATATCTCCTGTCCGTTCAGGGGGCGCGGTCCACGCAGGAAATTCAGCATCTCCGTGCCGATATTCTTATCCGCCGCATAAGCGCAAAGTGCGAGGACAGTCAGGGCAGCCGTCTTGAACGGCGAATCCATGCAAGCCTCCGGAAGCGCCTGCATCTCCGCCAGGCTTTCGGGAAGCGCAGTGAACGTGAAAGTTTCACGTTTTGAGCCTATTGCAGACGCAGCCGAGTTTGCGGCTGTGTTGATCGCCTGATTGGCCGTGCTTTTAAGTTTGTCGAAGATTCCCATTGTTAAACTCCTTTCAGAATGAATTATGACTTCAGCCTGCGCCTTCGCAGACATAAAGTGTGTAATTTATCCCGTTCCCAGGATATTTATACGGTTTGGTGCAGCCTTTATCAAGGTACACCGTACCCCACCGGCAGTACTCAGCCGCATCAAACTCCCAGTCCGAGGGAATCCGGAAAGTCTGTTTTACCGTTATGCCATCAGAGTAGAGGAGGTTGAGCGTCACGGTGCGCAGCGGCTTTTTCCACGCTGCGATCGTATCCGGCTCGGTAACTTTCTTGCCATAGTCAAACTTTGCCGTGTAGTATGACACGTCATTTTCATCGAACGACTCGACTTTCTTCAGTGCGAGGGTTCCGCGGTCAACTGTATATACGGTGCTTGAAGAGCCATAATCTATGAAGAACATTTCTTCTTCCTGAGTGCAGGTGAGACGGATAAATTCCTCTCCATCACCCGGAAGCATCATGTTGGCGACATAATCATCGAGCCATTCGGGCGAAGTGTCGGCAGGCATTACGCTGACCTTGCCGTTGTCGTCGGTGTAAAAGCTGTACTCATCATAGTGTCCAACTGACCCTACATCAATCCAGAAAGCATATCCGTTGTCAGTTTTGACCGAATGGGAGATCGCCCCGAATCCGTTTGAATAATCCTCGGTAATGGTGAGATTCTCGTATATCGGGAGCAGGTTTGAAAGAAGATTTGCGTCATGAAGAAGTTCCGGCGTAAAATCAAGGTCGTAAAACTCGCTGCGGCTGAAGTCAGAGAGTGCATAGCCGTCATTTCCCTTATTGAACCCGATGTTGAATACGGTCTCCTCGACTGCGTTGAAGCGCAGATGCTCGCGTATCGTGACTACGAAAGTGTTGTCTCCGGTTTCCTCGCAGTTCACCTCAGAGGAAACTCCGAGATACGAACGAAAATATTCATAAATATCGGGAAATTCCCAGCAGGTTTTGCCGTCGTTGACCACGCATTTTGTGTTGACTGTATCCGGAGGAGCTGCGGCAGTCTTCCCGTTCAGTATGACGTTCTGAATTTTTATCAGCTGATCACCGGACAGCACAGCGTCGTCTGATAATTCAAGATTCGCCTTGTATGCCGCATACCAGCCTGCCGTGTTCCATGCGAATTCCGGTGTGTCCGTGTCAATGCTGCCGTTCCATGCCAGTGTGCGGTAGGAAAGGGCGGCAGATATTGCGAGAGCTTCCAGGTCATCAAATTCAGTGTTTTCGGTTCTGCATCCGGCAATACTGGAGATAAAGAGGGATATCGCTGAGATGATAGAAATAATTCTGTTCATGATCCTTACCATAGCTTTCGACGAGCGAAAGCTTTCCTTTCTCCCCGTTTCGGGGGTGGTTCTCAGAGAGGATTCGTTTTGTCGGAAAAGTGCGAAAGTTATGGGATACGCGGAGAAACGTTCAGGCAGCTGCTGGCTGAAATACAGCCGACCTGTTCAAACGAGCGTTCACGCGCCTGTTTGTGTTATACTGTGCTTGACTCAAAGAATTTCATGGGGCTTTTCTGCATAATTAGGTTCGATCAGCGTTATTGTATCTTTTCTGCTGCAAGTGCATGGAAAGCGCTGATGAGTTCTTCTCCCGCTTCTATCGGTGCGGATTCTGATGTACCGTCCGTAAAGTCAAACGAGAGTCTGTATGTGGTTTCATCAAGAGCAATCAAGCCATCGTCGTCCGGCTCCTCATACTGTCTGACCATTGTTACGAGCTGCTGGTTTTTTATGATCCGGAGTATTTCCTCTGCGTCGTTTTCATTTACCTTTTGTCTTTCGACTTGTGTATGTGCGCCGCTGCCGTCGATAACCGCGTCGAACGAAAAATACCAGGTGTTTTCATCCCTTTCAAGCGTATATGAGTATGAAGAGGAATAATCCATGCTGCTGCAGCTCACAAAAACAGACGTTATTTCAACGTTTTCTGCCGTCTCATAGTGCTTTTCTGCAAGAGAATAGAGATATCTGAGCGCCTTGTCGCAGAAAGCGGTTTCCGTTTCTATGCTGTTTCCATCGGAAAAAGTCATTACGGAGCTGTTCGTCGGTGCGTCAGCTGCATGGAGAATACTCAGCGGGCGGTATTTGCTGAGCCGGCTGATCTCGTCTTCCTCTCTGATGATCTCAAGGAATCTCTCAGCGTCTTTGACCGGAATAGGGAATGAATCGAAAGATGTATACCGACCTTCCTTACTCTGCACATAGCAGCTGGCGGAAAAAAGCCAGTTTTCGTCCTGCTTTTGCAGGGAGAATGCATACACCGGATTGCATTCCATGCCGTAATACGAGGTACTGGTACCGACAATGTCACCGGCATTGTATTTTTTATTTCCGCTGCATCCGAAAAGGAGTGATAGAATCGCCATAATTATTGTCACCCTGCATTTATAGTTCTTTTTCATGCTTGGTCACCTCTGAAATTCTCATGTTAGCAAATGGCGGGCAGATAAAACCGCCTTTGATGGCAGGTGGAACGGATTTATCTTCCAAAGTAATAGTGCACGGTTTTTGAGCGTCTGCTGAATCAATACGCTGATCAGTGCTATTACGCCATTCAGATTGGTATGAGGTAAGCCATGCGGGAAATATGTCTGCCTTTTATTTTCCGCATATTTTATTATTAATAGACATTGCTTATTGTAAACACGCACTGCAAATCCTACGTTAATGCCTGAAAATTACAGTAAGGAATTAATTTGTATAAAGTATAACATAAATTACAAAAAAAATCAAGAGGTAAAACCAAAACAGATTTAATATGCGTCAAGTTTTATTATACAACATCGTTTATTAAGTGTCCAGGAAAGGAGATACTGTACAACCAATACGCCATATAATCAAGCGAGGTGATGAATATGGGGATGATATTATCCTACACTGCTTCGTGCGGTGCCGCCGTGAATTTCAGAGATGATGGTTACATTGATTCCACCGAAGAGGAACTTGACTTCCGCCGCGAGGAAATGACGGGCACTGCCGCGCAGATCGCGCAGGAGATCCAGCTGCGCAATCTGCGCGAAGAGCGGCGGAGCGGCCGTGAATTACCCGGGCGCCGATGATATACGCTATTTACCTCCGGAAATCCCGGGCGGACCTGGAAGCGGAGGCTATGGGTCAGGGCGAAACCCTGGCAAGGCACCGGGCGGCGCTCAGGGAATACGCGCAAAGCCACGGAATGGAGATAGGCGCGGTATATGAGGAGATCGTATCCGGAGAGAGCATTGACGCGCGCCCGAAAATGAAGCAGCTCCTCCGGGAGGTGGAGCAGGGGCGCTGGGCCGGAGTACTCTGCATGGATATAGACCGCCTGGCGAGGGGCGACAGCGCGGACCAGGCGAGGGTATCGAATACGTTCCGTATCTCCGGGACGCTGATAATCACGCCGTCAAAGGTGTACGACCAGAGCCGTGAAAGCGATGAGGAATACGTTGATTTCGAGCTGTTCATGGCTCGCCGGGAATACAAGGCGATTTCCCGGCGGATAATGCGAGGGCGTATTGCTTCCGTAAAGGAGGGGCATTTCATCGGGAGTACTCCACCCTATGGCTACGATAAAGTCAAAGTCGAGAGGGGACGGGGATTTACCCTGTCGCCAAATTCCGAAAGCGATACGGTGAAGCAGATATACTCCATGTGTATCAGCGGAATGGGCTGCAACGCCATCGCAAGACGGCTCGATATGATGGGGATTGAGCCGCGAAAGGGAAAATCATGGAGCGGCGCTTCGGTTCAGGATATACTGAGAAATCCGGTCTACTGTGGCAGGATACGCTGGCAGTACCGGAAGGAGGAAAAGAGCGTGACAGACGGTATCGTCACGACCCATCGGCGGGATAATCCCGAATGCATAATCGCGCAGGGTCTGCACCCGGCGCTGATAAGCGAGGAGGAATTCGACCGGGCGCAGCAATATCTGGACAGCCGCAGAATACCGCACGCAAGGGAAAATACGCAGTTGCGGAACCCCTTATCCGGGCTGGTGTACTGCGGTATGTGCGGAAGCATGATGACAAGGCTCGGGACGGGCAGCAGGAATCACAGCGACACGCTCCGCTGCCCGAATCGGAATTGCGGCAATGTGTCCGCGAAACTGGAGCTTGTTGAAAGTGCTCTCGCTGAGGGAGTGGCACGGTGGCTCAACGACTGCCGCGTGAATGTCAGCCGTAAGCATGCCGCAGATACTGCGAAAGCGGAGCGGACGGCAGCCGATAAGGTACGCGCTGAACTGACTAAACTTGACAGCCATCGTGAGAGAATATATTCGCTACTGGAACAGGGAGTGTATTCCGCCGGGGAATTCCGGGAGCGCATGGAAGCGCTCGAAAAGCGGCGAGCGCAGCTTTCGGAGAATCTGCGGCAGGCTGAGCAGGCAGTCAGCGAGGCTGAGGGCAATCGGCAGCTTTATGCGCAGATAATCCCTAGGGTAGAGCGCGTGATGGATATTTACGCGCAGTCCACACCGGAGGAGAAAAATCATCTGCTAAAGACGATAATCAGCCGGGCTGAATACATAAAAACGGAGCGCAACACCAGAGAAAATGCTGACCGGGGCAATTTCACGCTTAACGTGATTCCACTCTTTCCGGAAATAAAAACAGGAGCAGAATGACTATAATGACGCCGGACGTATACATACGGCCCTCCGCTGGCGGTTTCGCCGATAAACGAGGTGCGACGGGTGCTGGATTACGCAGTCACCGAGATACTGCCGGAGAAGATACTCATGGGCATGCCGAATTACGGCTACGACTGGACTCTGCCCTTCATGCGCGGCACTCCTGCGCAGAGCATAGGACTCACCCAGGCAGTGGAGCTTGCGCTGCGCTACGGGGTGCATATACAGTATGACGAGAAGGCGCAGGCGCCATTTTTCTATTACATGGACAACAGCGGTACGCAGCATGTGGTGTGGTTTGACGATCCGCGCAGCATTGAGGCGAAGTTAGGGCTTATCGGCGAATACGGGCTTGCCGGCGCCAGCTGGTGGACCGTCAACCGGTGTTACGTCCCGGGACTTCTTGTGCAGCAATCCATGTACGACACCGTGAAGCTGTGAAGGCAAAATCCGCCGCAGAACGCAATTCCGCGCCTGCGGCGGTTCCTTTTGTCAGAGTATATTTTGGCAGATACCCGAAAAACTATTGACAATTTGTCGAAGAAAGTGTATCATGTTAATAAAGTCTTTAAAAAGGGAGAAGTTCCATGAAAAAATACATTGGAAGTATTATCACAGGATTGTTCATCGTGGCATTCCTGATCGGCTGCATTATCCAGGCGCCGATAAGCCAGGCGGTCGGCTCGCTGTGGTCGCTGCTGCCGCCGGTGGTCGCCATCGGTCTGGCTCTCATCACCAAGGAGGTGTATTCCTCGCTGTTCATCGGAATACTCTGCGGCGGCGTTATTTTCGCGATAGCCCAGGGTTCCGGATTTGAGGGCATGTTCACGGCGGTCATTGAGAAGGGACTTATCGCGAACCTGTCGGATTCCTACAACGTGGGAATACTCGTGTTCCTGGTGGTGCTGGGAGTTATCGTCGTTCTCATGAACAAGGCAGGCGGAAGCCGCGCCTACGGCGAATGGGCGGCGGCGCACATCAGGACGCGCAGGGGAGCGCAGCTTTCCACGTTCCTGCTGGGCGTGATGATATTCGTTGACGATTACTTCAACTGCCTGACGGTAGGCTCCGTAATGCGCCCGGTAACGGACAAGCACAACGTGTCCCGTTCCAAGCTCGCGTATCTTATCGACGCGACTGCGGCTCCGGTGTGCATTATCGCGCCGATATCCTCCTGGGCGGCGGCAGTCAGCGGCACAGTTGAGGGCGCGAACGGAATCAGCCTGTTCATCAGCACTATCCCGTACAACCTGTACGCCCTGCTTACCATCGCGATGGTGATATTCATGGCGTCCTCGGATATGGATTTCGGACCCATGAAAAAGCACGAGGACAACGCCCGTAACGGCGACCTGTTCACCACGCGCAATAAGGTTTACGAGGACGACGACCAGCCTATCCGGTCAAAGGGAAAGGTCATCGACCTTATCCTTCCGGTGGTCATTCTGATAGTCCTCTGCGTTATCGGAATGATCTACACCGGCGGATTCTTCAGCGGCACGAATTTCATCGACGCATTCGCGAACTGCGACGCCGCCCTGGGACTGTCCCTCGGCTCTGTGGGTGCGCTTATCCTCATCATCGCCTACTTTATGCTGCGCGGTGTGCTGAAGTTCACTGAGTGCATGGATTCCATCGCGGCAGGATTCAAGCAGATGGTTCCTGCAATACTTATCCTGACCTTCGCGTGGACTCTCAAGACGATGACGAACAATCTCCATGCCGGGGATTTCGTATCCGGACTGGTGGAGAGCGCGACGGCGCTGCATATCCTGCTGCCGCTTATCCTGTTTGTTGTCGCGATCGGACTTGCCTTTGCCACCGGAACCTCCTGGGGAACGTTCGGTATCCTTATCCCGATAGTTACCAGCGTGTTCAGCACTGAGCTTGCTGCCGCTGCGGAATCCGGGGAGATACCCCAGATGGTCATTGTGTGCATTTCCGCCTGCCTTGCCGGCGCGGTCTGCGGCGATCACTGTTCGCCTATTTCGGATACCACTATCATGGCGTCCACTGGAGCGCAGTGCGACCATGTGAACCATGTGTCTACGCAGCTTCCCTACGCGCTGACGGTCGCTTCTGTCTGCGCGGTGGGATATCTGATTTCCGGCTTCGTGCAGAATGTATTCGTGGTCCTGGGCGCGTCCCTGGTGCTTATGGTGGGCGTGCTGTTTGTGATAAGGGCACTCACCAACCGTAAGAAAAAGACACTATAAAATAGCATAGCAAAAGGGGCTGTAGAAATACAGCCCCTCTGCGTTACCGATTTTATTATCTTTCTGAATTCCGCCCGGATAGCAACGAATATCTGAGTTCTCAGTTCCGCTGTTTCATTCTGATCTTGTCCCAGGGCAGCTGCACAAGGATCACCGCGGAAAATACTATAGCGCAGCCTGCTATCTGCCGCGGAGTGAGCGTCTGGTCGGTTTTCAGCAGCCCGGTCGCTCCGGCAATATAGCCGGATATCGCTGCCACGACGGATTCCATCGAGAGAATGAGCGCGGACACGGTGGGGTCTAGCCCCTTCTGCCCGACGATCTGGAGGGTGTATCCCACGCCGCTGGAGAGAACTCCGGCGTACAGTACCGGGACGATTCCGTCCATTATCTGGCTCCAGGCAGGTTCCTCGAAGATGAACGCGGCGATGGTGCTGAGCACTCCGCAGACGAAGAACTGAATGCAGGACAGTACCACGCCGTCCGTCAGCGGTGAATACTTGTCTATAACGAGAATATGCACCGAGAACACCAGCGCGCAGCCGAGGACCAGCAGGTCGCCGGTGGATATCGTGAAGCTGTCGCCGGTGAAGCACAGCAGGTACATTCCGACGACGGCGAGCACAACCGCCACCCAGACTGCGCCGGGCACCTTCTTGTGCAGGAATATCCCCAGAATCGGCGTGAGGATTATGTACAGCGTGGTGATGAATCCGCCCTTGCCCACGGTGGTCATGGACAGCCCGTACTGTTGCAGGGTGGACGCCACGGTCAGCGCCAGTCCGCAGGCGATTCCGCCGATGATGGTGGTTTTGAGGGGGAGGGGCTTCCGTTCCGCTTTCGGCGTGCGGTTCCGGAGTATGAGTATCACGGGGATAAGCACCGCGCCGCCGATAAGGCTGCGCACGCCGTTGAACGTGAGCGGTCCCATGGAATCCATGCCGGCTTTCTGCGACACGAACGCCATTCCCCATATCACCGCCGCCGTCAGAAGCAGCAGGCAGTTCCGTAATTTCTGCGTATTTGTCATGTGTTGAACCTTGCTTTCCTGCGGGATCACGCCGCATTTTTACAAGGTCGATTATACCACATAAACGTCGTTGTGTCAATAATACAGCAATACCCCCGTGGCCTTTCCGCCATGGGGGTAGTCGTTTTTCAGCCCACGATCTTTCTGAGCATTGCCGCTGCGTCAAGGGCGTCTATCCTTCCGTCGCCGTTGAGGTCAGCCATCGGGGTATTCGCCGCCGTGGAGGTGCCTGCCGAGTGCTTTATCACTGCGGCGGCGTCCAGTGCGTTGAACTCGCCGTTGTTGTCCGCGTCGCCGGGAAGGTCGGACAGCGCGTCTATCATCACGATGTAGGTGCCCTGGATGTATGCGTTGTCGAGCAGCGCATTTCCGTCGCTGTCGATGAGCGCCGCGTCAACGAATTCCGTGCCGTTGGCGGTCACGCGGTAGATGTTCGCGATCTGCCCCGAGAACTCCTTGCGGAATGTCGTGCGGAGCGTGTAGGGAACCGTGCTTCCGGGTACGTTGAGCTTCATGCCGACAGTGCCGCGCAGTCCGCTGACGCTGACCGTGCTGTACATAATGCCCAGCTCTATGTTGCCGGAGGTGAACTCACGGTCGGCGTAAACCACGCACGCACGGTAGGAATCCACCAGGAATTCGCCGGTGTCCTTCATCTTCTGGAGGGCGTCTGTCACCTTTTTAGGAACGCTGGTCAGTCCGTTGAGGTTCACGGTGATGGTGCTGTTCTGGGGCTGGCTGAGAATGTATTCCACCACCTGGTCCCAGTCGAAAATTCTGCCGTCGATGGAGGGATTCACGTCGGAGGGGTCGGTCGGATTTACCGGACGTCCCGGATTTACCGGCTTTCCGCCGCCACCGCCGCTGGTCTTTTTGAAGGTCACGTCGATGATCGTATCTTCCGTAACCGTGAGGGTGTATTCGTTCTTGTCAGGCTTGATTTCCGTGCTGTTTACCTTGAAGCTGTCCAGGGTGTAGCCGTAATCCGGCTTTGCGGTGAACTTCACCTGGGAATCTGCGTTGTATTTTCCGGTGCCGGGGGTGACGGTTCCGTGCTCGCCGCAGTTCACGGTGACATCGAACTGTGCCACCTGGAACTTCACTGCGAACTCATGCTCTTCCCTTATGCTGCTGATGGTGTATTTCCCGTCGGTGAGCGTAACTTCCTCCCCGTCGAGGAATGCCTTTGCGATGTAGCCTTCGAACGGCGTCGCTTCGATAGTGAGGGAATCGCCGTCAACATAGTAGTAGTTTCCTGCCGCCGGGGAAACGGTGCCGCCGTAGTTGGAGGTGATCTTCACCTGGTGTACGTTGCCCGTCGCGCCGAGGATGAAGTCAAACTCGATGGGTTCGCCGGCGAGGTCTGCGTCAGCGTCGGTGACGGTGAACTTGAATATTCTTGTGCTGTGGTCCTCCTCGGGGATAGTGCCGTCGAGGGTGACCTTTCCGTCGGTAAGCTGGAGCCATGTGGGGAAGTCTGCCGGCGCCGTGAAGGTGTACTTTCCGGAACCACCCTCGAAGCAGGCGTTGAGATCAACGCTGATGGTGGAATCCCTGGTCAGCAGGTCGTCGGTCTTTGCGGTCTTGACCTGGGTTATGCTGTAGGTGGAGAGGGTAGCAGGAACGCTGCTGTCCGCGATCCTGATATAGCTTGAGTAGCTGCTGCTGTCGTAGAAGCAGTTCGGATCAAGGATCGCTGCGTTGTAAGCCGCCTCGTCCGCGAAATCCGTGAGGTTCGATATTTTCTTCGCCTGGAGGGTCTTAATGGAATTAGGGTAACCGGTGGCGTTGATCAGTAAGTCACCGTTATGCACCGTAAGGTTAACGTTGTCCCTGATAACGGAACTGCTGGCACTGATACCGACTCTTAGACCGCCGTTCAGCGGGGTCCCGCAGGTGATGTCAATGTCGGAGTTCTCGACGATAAGATTACTTGCGTATATTCCCGTGCTGGCATACATGTTGCCGCTGCTGTTGTATTCTTCATCGCCGCATGTGAATTCCAGATCCACGTCCTTTATTGACAGTGTGCCGTCATAATACATAAATATTATTGCCGTGTTCTTGCAGCTTTCGTTGCTTGCAATGATTTTTGCATTGTCCTCGCCGAGGATCTTCATAGTGCCATCATACATATAGATCGATGTATGCTTTGATGACAGTCTGTTGGTTCCCTTTACGATAATCGTGGCATCATCGGGAACTAATATTGCGTAGTCGTCCGTGGTCTTGAAATCAAGTCCGTCAATCACCAGGGTGTTGGCTTCATAGCCGTCCGCCGCGGAGCCGTACCATGCCCATCCGGAGCCGGAGCAGTTGTCCTCGCAGCCGGTGAAATCACCGCCGTAGTTCCACTGGACTTCCTTACCGTCATATCCGTGTGTGTGAGTGAAATTCAGACTGTAGTCTATATCACTGACCGTCATCTTGAAGGCAGCGGAGCTGTCGCCATATGCCGCGACAACGTCGTATTCGTCACCGATGTTCAAGTCCTTTTTGCTGGATACTGTTACTGTGGCAAGTCTTCCTTCGTCCTCGTAGTCGTTCGCGGTGCGCTTTTCGACCTTGATGTCAAAGTCGCCGGATACGTCCACGCCGTCTTTGAGTACGGTCACTGAAATATCATCAACGGAGTTCTGCCGTGTGACCACCAGGTCCACAAGGAATTCACCGGAGCCTGCCGCCGCATAGATATCGCTGTTCAGTGCGCCGTTGGTGTCCTTGTTGATCATATCGAACAGCGGTACGCCCATATATACGGAGTTTCCAATCTCGTCCCTGAGCTTCGCGTCTGTTATGTATTCAGTGCCGGAAAGTGCGTAGATGGTTCTGTCGTTGAGGTCAGAGAAGCTTATCTCGCTGTCCCGGAAGGCGGATTCAGTGGTCCTCTTTATGGGAGAATCGGATTGTTCGGAATAAGCGCCCAGCCTTATTGCCGGCATTATACCCTCGTCCTCCGTGCATAATGCGGCACTCTCGGTGGAATATGCAGTAAGCTCCTGTATCTTCTGGATCTTGCTGTTGCGGACGTATGCTCCTCTGCCCGATCCGCTTGAAACGCCGGTAACGCTGTCAGCCCAGGTGTAATAGAGCATTACCCCGTATTGGCTGTATGAATCCGGGTTTCTCTGGTATCCGATAACATCTTTCATGGAAGATAATCGCTCCAGATATGCACCTGTGCTGTATCCGTCGCCTACGCCTATTATCGTGGAGGGAGGGGTATAAAGATCAGCCCCATAAACGCCACGGGAAGACGAGCTGAATCCGATGACCGTGGTGTTATCGCCGAAGTCCATTTTGCTGATATTGATGCCTGTATTTCCGTTTGTACCAAAGAGAGTTGCCTTGTCGTCGATAGTTGCACCGTTAGAATAGATGGATTCGCCATAGCCCGTACCTGCGCAGTACACGGAACCTTCGAAGTTACCGGTCAGATTCAGCCGGGTTTCCTCGCCGTATATGCTGAGATTTCCGTTGGGGACTGTGCTGACCGTGCTCGTGTAAATCAGACCGGCTGCAACCAAGCCGTTTTTGGCAGTGGAATCCATCTACATATTCAGGGCGTTGAGAATTCCGCTGATATCATTATATGAGTAGTTCGGGAACATCGCGATAGCAGCCGGTTCAACGTAGATCATAGTGCAGTCAGGGATCGTGTTAGTGCCGTCGTTCGTGCACTTGTAGATTCCGTGCTGGACGTTCATGAGGTGCGTTTCGCCAAGGAGCATGAATTCCGCGTAGCCGCCGTCGATGAACACGTTCGACATGATGCCTGAGTCTATTGCATATGCGTTGACGTAACCGCCGGTCTGCGTGTATATACCCGGTGCGATCTGATCCAGGGAGAACTCTAAGAAAGTGCCCGTTCCCTCGAAATAACCGCCGTTCACCGTAATGTCGTTCATGACGGATATCGTGGCCGGCTCTGATCTGATAAATCCGCCGTTGATCTCAAGGTCCTGTACCATCATTCCGCCAACGGGCGAAGTGCTGGTGATGTCGAGGATTCCGGAGCCGTCGAAGGAAACGCTGTAGGAATAATCTGCAATGAACTTTCCGTTGGCGTCGAGTTCGATCTTGTTGTAGTTGATGAGATCCACCTTGATATCGCAGGTCGGCTCAACTACCGGGCTGGAATCGGAAGCTGAAATCAGATCTGCTCCGAAAAGCGTCAGCGTTTCGATTCCGTCCCAGCTCCAGCCTCTGCCGTGGCGAGGCTTGCCGGCATCGAGCCTGCCTATAGATGTTTCGCTTTTCTCCTCTGCGTAGGCGGAAAGCGATGTCAGCGACTGTGCCGGCACCAGGGATACCGCCATCACTGCCGCAGTAAGCAGGCTGGTCAGCCGCTTTTTCGGGGCAGTAGTTCTGATTGCCATAAATAAATCCTCCTGACTGATATTGCCATAAAATTTACTGTATATTATAGCATATCCGTGTCAGAAGGTCAAGGAACTCTTCCTAATTGTCGTTTTTCTCTTCCTATTTGTTGATTTCACGGTCGCCGACGAGTATTTTTTCGACAGGGCGGCGGACAAGCCTGTTCCAGAATTTCACCACGAATCCGGTCAGCAGGGCAGAGATGACTGTACCCTCACGGGTGCTGACAATACGCAGGTCAAAGAATATCAGCGACAGAATCACCGCCGCCACAACGCAGGAGATGTCGAACACCACCTTGACGTTGCCGAATTCCTTGTGTATGGTATCCGATATCGCCTTTACGAACGCCTCTCCGGAATTCATCACGACATTCGCGATGACGGAAAGCGCGATACCGAAGCTGAGTACCACCGTGCCGACCAGCACCATCAGCAGCTGGAACACATAGTTGGAGGGCTTCAGGAACGAGAATATCCACATGCCGAGGTCGGTGAACCACCCGAACAGGAACGACAGCGGGATCTGTATCAGCTGTATCCACTGGAACTTCTTCCGCAGAATGAGTATCTGCCCCAGTATCAGCACGCAGTTCCATATTATCAGCCAGCTGCCGAGGGTCAGGAACGTGAATTTCTCGCTCATCACGTTCGCCACCGATGAGATGGGGGAAACGCCGAGTTCTCCCTTTTTGGTTATTGCAACGCCCATCGCCGAAATAAACAGGCTGATGATGAAGAGTGCGTAGCGCTTTGCAAGTTCCTTTACGGGTATAAGTGGTTTTCTGTCTTCCATTTGTTCTCCTTTTCCGCGCAAAAAAAAGCCCGGATTCCGAATGTGACTGGCTGGAAACCGGGCAGGGTTATTTTTCTGTAGAGCTTCTGTCATGCCTTTTGTTACATATCTATTATAACATTTCTGACAGAACAAATCAATCCCCCGATTGAATGAATCGGGGGACGTGTTTATTCGCGGATTTGTGCTATTTGCGCATTAAAGTACTCTTGAGAGGAATTCGCGCAGTCTGGGATTCTTCGGGGAGGTGAATATCTCCTCCGGAGTGCCCTGTTCCTGGATCTTTCCGTCAGCCATGAACATTACGCGGCTGGCTACTTCCCGGGCGAATCCCATTTCGTGGGTAACGACAACCATGGTCATTCCGCCGTCAGCAAGCTTCTTCATCAGTTCAAGTACCTCGCCGACCATCTCCGGGTCCAGTGCGGAAGTCGGCTCGTCGAACAGTATCACGTCCGGATTCATCGCCAGCGTGCGCGCGATGGCGATACGCTGCTTCTGTCCGCCGGACAGCTGTGAGGGATACGCCTCCGCCTTGTCGGATAGCCCCACCATTGCCAGGAGTTCATCGGCGCGCTTATCCGCCTGCGCCTGGGTCAGTATCTTGTTCTTGACCGGGGCGATGGTGATGTTTCTGCGGATAGTCAGGTGTGGGAACAGGTTGAAGTGCTGAAACACCATGCCCATTTTCATGCGTATTTCGTTCAGCTGCTTTCCCTTGGCGTGGGTTATGTCCACGCCCTCGAATTCTACGGAGCCGCCGGTGGGCTGCTCAAGCAGATTCAGGCAGCGGAGGAATGTACTCTTACCGGATCCGGAAGGTCCGATCACGACTACCTTTTCGCCCTTTTCAATGTTAGTGCTCACTCCGTCAAGGACAACCAGGTCGCCAAAGCTCTTGCTGAGATCATTTACGCTTATCATTCGACAACTTCCTTTCCAGACGGGATACGAGCGAGGACATTATGATAACCATGATCAGGTAGACCGCCGCAACTGCGATGAGCGGCAGGAATGCTTCGTAGGTATTGGAGCGAATGATATCGCCGCCCTTGGTAAGGTCCTCCAGGGCGATGTAGCCGGAAACGGAGGTTTCCTTCAGCAGCACGATCGCCTCGTTTCCGAGCGCCGGGAGAATATTCCTCAGCGCCTGCGGAAGGATTATCGAGATCATCGTCTTTGTGTAACCGAATCCGAGGGAAGCGCCTGCCTCAAACTGACCGTTATCCACCGACATGATACCGGAGCGGACTATCTCAGCAACGTAAGCTGCGGAGTTGAGACCGAAGGCGATGACGGCAACGAGAACCTTGCTGATGTTGACTGAGCCGAAGATAACGAAGTAGATGATCAGCAGCTGAACTACCATAGGCGTACCGCGGAAAACCGTCAGGTATATGCGGCAGATGAAGTTCGGGACCTTGAGCTTGCCGGTACGCTGATTCGTGGAGCGGATTATCGCCACGATGAATCCGAGTATGATACCGATCACCAGGGCGAACGCCGTGATGAGCAGGGTGGTGCCAAGACCGTTGAGCAGATATGTCCACCGGTTTTCTACAATAAAGGTGTTGTAGAATTTGTTGCCGAATTCCACAAACCAATCCTTGATGGCGGTTAAAAAGTCCATAATTTACCTGTAAACACGGAGCTTCTTCAGCTGTGTTCCCTTTACTTACTTTCTTACGATGACAACCTGGTTTGCTTTGGTGTAGGAGTCGGAGAAGTTAACGTTCTTCAGTCTGTCCTCGGTAACGGTCATGCCTGCAACGCCTACGTCAGCCTTGCCGGTAACAACGGCGGTGATAACGGAATCGAACGCCATATCGTCAACTACGAGCTGATAGCCCAGCTTGTCGCATACTGCGTTCATCATATCAACATCGAAGCCGACAATTTCGTTGTTTTCCTTCAGCTCATAGGGAGGGAACTCGGCGTTTGTCGCCATGGTGAGCGTGCCGGTGTATTCAATGCCCTCGGGGCTTGTGTAGGGGTGCTTGCCATATTCCTCGTCAACCAGCCAGTTCTGCTCGATCTCAGAGAGGGTGCCGTCTTCCTTGAGTTCAGCGAGGGCGGTGTTGATCTTATCGGTCAGCTCGTCGTTGTCCTTCTTGATAGCTATTGCGTATTCCTCAACGGCATACGGCTCGTCAAGAGAGGTGATCTTTTCGCTGTTCTTCTCAACGAAATACTTTCCGGGGGCGGAGTCTATTATTACTGCGTCTACCTTACCCTGGATAAGCGCCTGAATAGCGTCTGCGTATTTGTTGTACTTCTCAACGGTGGTGCCCTCGATGGACTCGGCAAGCGTCATGCCGGTGGTGCCCAGCTGAACGCCGATGGTCTTGCCTACAAGGTCGTCCTTGGTGTGAACGGTGTTCTCGGTGTTGGTAGATGAGCATCCTGCCATCATGCCGACCATGAGTGCCAGTGCGGAAATGCCTGCGATAAGTTTCTTCATAGTTTTTCTCCTTTTATCTCTTTGCTTCCGGATTCTGGTTCCGGAGCTTTGCAATAATGCTTACATTATACATCATATTTTTGTGAAATGCAAGAGAAATAGCTGATTTTCTAAAACAGTTCCTTATTATATGAGCCTTCCAAATGCAATTTCGTCAGAATGCACAAAAAATCTTTCCGTTTTTTTGCAAAAGTCTGCAAATTATTTTTCGCAAACATCTTGATAAAATCTCCGATTTTTAGTATAATGAATATGTAATGATATGCCATTACCGCATATCAGCATGCTCATTATGACGGAGCCTTTCCGCCGTGGAGCAAATAATTATTTCTCAGGAGGAATATTCCAATGGCAGATGTTAAAGTTGCAATTAACGGCTTTGGCCGTATCGGACGCCTTGCGTTCAGACAGATGTTCGGTGCTAAGGGCTACGATGTAGTAGCTATCAACGACCTGACCAAGCCCTCTATGCTTGCTCAGCTCCTCAAGTATGATACCGCTCAGGGCGGCTACTGCGGCAAGATCGGTGAGAACCTTCACACCGTTTCCGCTGACGACGAGAAGGGCACCATCACTGTTGACGGCAAGACCCTGACCATCTACGCTGAGAAGGACGCTAAGGATCTTCCTTGGGGCAAGATCGGCGTTGACGTTGTTCTCGAGTGCACAGGTTTCTACTGCTCCAAGGACAAGTCCCAGGCTCACATCGACGCTGGCGCTAAGAAGGTTGTTATCTCCGCTCCTGCTGGCAACGACCTCAAGACCATCGTTTACTCCGTAAACGAGAAGACCCTGTCTGCTGAAGACAAGATCATTTCCGCTGCTTCCTGCACAACAAACTGCCTCGCTCCTATGGCTAAGGCTCTGAACGACTATGCTCCCATCCAGTCCGGTATCATGAGCACTATCCACGCTTACACCGGCGACCAGATGATCCTCGATGGTCCTCACAGAAAGGGCGACCTCAGAAGAGCAAGAGCTGGCGCAGCTAACATCGTTCCTAACTCCACCGGTGCTGCTAAGGCAATCGGTCTGGTTATCCCTGAGCTGAACGGCAAGCTGATCGGTTCTGCACAGCGTGTTCCTGTTCCCACAGGTTCCACCACTATCCTGACCGCTGTTGTTAAGGGCGCAGACGTTACCAAGGAAGGCATCAACGCTGCTATGAAGGCTGCTGCTTCCGAGTCCTTCGGCTACAACGAGGATCAGATCGTTTCTTCCGATGTTATCGGTATGAGATACGGTTCCCTGTTCGACGCTACTCAGACAATGGTAGCTAAGATCGCTGACAATCTGTTCGAGGTACAGGTAGTTTCTTGGTACGACAACGAGAACTCCTACACTTCTCAGATGGTTAGAACAATCAAGTACTTCGCAGAGCTCAAGTAATTTAACTCACGAAATACACGATCCCCCCGGACTCCGGGGGGATTTTTATTATGGAGAAGAACATGTGCAACAGCTGCAAACAGCTTCATTTCTACAGCGGATTCCGCACGACGCTTCAGTATTCCCACGAGATAGGCAAGATACGCGGTCTGGTCAGCCTGGGGGACATGGCGGTGGATTCCGCCACGGCGCCGCTGGAGCAGATCGACGGGAACTTCCGGGGATATGCCCGGCACGAGGTTCGGTGCCTGCTGTGCGGACAGCGCTTCGCGGTGTGGATCGATACCGCGGCAGGCTCCGGAGGGCTCACGGCGTTGTGAGATATGCGTAATCAAATAAATAAAGGGGCTGGAAAACCAGCCCCTTTAGTGTATCCGCGAAGTGGATCACTTCTTGTTCTTGATGTACTCGTCCATAGCCTTTGCAGCAGTCTTTCCTGCGCCCATAGCCAGGATTACGGTAGCAGCGCCGGTTACGGCGTCGCCGCCTGCGAATACGCCCTCACGGGAGGTCTGACCGTTCTCGTCTGCGATGAAGCAGCCGTGCTTGTTGGTATCCAGACCCTTGGTGGTGTTCCTGATGAGGGGGTTCGGGGAAGTACCGATGGACATAACCACGCAGTCAACGTCCAGAACGAACTCGCTGTTCGGCTTCTCGATAGGTCTGCGGCGTCCAGAAGCGTCCGGCTCGCCAAGCTCCATCTCAACGCACTTCATGCCGGTTACGAACTTGTGCTCGTTGCCGAGGATCTCAACGGGGTTGTTGAGGGTCTTGAAGATGATGCCCTCTTCCATTGCGTGCTCGACTTCTTCCTTACGGGCGGGCATTTCGTCCAGACCGCGGCGGTATACTATGTATACGTTCTCGGCGCCAAGGCGCTTTGCGCAGCGTGCTGCGTCCATTGCAACGTTACCGCCGCCGACTACTGCAACGCTGGTGTTCTTCTTGATAGGTGTGTCGCTCTCGGGCTTGTAAGCCTTCATGAGGTTTACTCTGGTGAGGAACTCATTAGCGGAGTAAACGCCCTTGAAGTTCTCGCCGGGGATATTCATGAATCTCGGCAGACCTGCGCCGGAACCGATGAATATAGCCTCGAAGCCCTGTTCAAACAGCTCGTCGACTTCGATGGTGCGTCCTACAACAACGTTGGTGTTTACCTTAACACCCATAGCGATGAGGTTGTCTACCTCGTGCTGTACGATGGACTTCGGAAGTCTGAACTCGGGGATACCGTAAACCAGAACGCCGCCAGCGAGGTGGAGCGCTTCGAATACGGTAACATCATAGCCGAGCTTTGCGAGGTCGCCTGCGCAGGTAAGTCCGGAAGGACCAGCACCGATGATGGCAACCTTGTGTCCGTTCGGAGCCGGAACAGCAGGAGCTTCGGTAGCGTGAGCGTTGTGCCAGTCAGCCACGAATCTCTCCAGACGGCCGATAGCCACCGGCTCGCCCTTGATACCGCGGACGCACTTGCTCTCGCACTGGGTCTCCTGAGGACATACACGTCCGCAGACAGCCGGCAGGGAGCTGGACTGGTGGATCACCTGGTAAGCGCCCTCGAAATCGCGCTCCTTGATTTTAGCGATGAACTCCGGAATGTTGATGGAAACAGGGCAGCCGCTCTGGCAGGGCTTCTTCGGGCAGTGCAGGCAGCGGTTAGCCTCGTCAACAGCCTGCTCCTCGGTGTAGCCCAGGGCTACTTCCTTGAAGTTCTTGTTGCGGACGTTCGGGTCCTGAACGGGCATTTCGTTCTTCTTAAGGCTCATGTTCGGCATCTTACTTTACCTCCTTCTTGTAGAGGTTGCAGACCTCTTCGCGCTTTCTGGTCTCGAATTCCTTGTACATGGTGCCGCGCTCCATAGCCTCGTCGAAATCAACCAGGTGACCGTCGAAATCAGGACCGTCAACGCATGCGAACTTGGTTTCGCCGCCTACGGTCAGACGACATCCGCCGCACATGCCTGTGCCGTCGATCATGATCGGGTTCATGGAAACGACAGTCTTTATGCCGTACTCCTTGGTCAGTTTACATACGAACTTCATCATTACCAGCGGGCCGATAGCGATTACCTCGTCGTACTGGTTGCCAGCCTTGATCAGTTCCTCAAGAGCGTTGGTGACAAGACCCTTCTCGCCGTGGCTGCCGTCATCTGTCATCAGCTTCATTACGTCGGAAGCAGCCTTGAACTCGTCCTCAAGGATAACCAGATCCTTGTTTCTGAATCCTACGATGCTGTGTACTTCAGCGCCGAGGTGGTGGAGCTTCTTTGCGATAGGATATGCGATAGCGCAGCCTACGCCGCCGCCTACAACGGCTACCTTCTTCAGACCGTCAGTGTGGCTGGGAACGCCGAGCGGTCCTACGAAATCGTGAATGAATTCACCCTCTTCAAGGTGATTGAGCTTTTCAGTGGTGGCGCCTACGATCTGGAAGATGATCGTGATGGTGCCCTTCTCGCGGTCAAAATCTGCGATGGTCAGCGGGATTCTCTCTCCATCTGCGTCAACTCTGAGGATTATGAACTGACCCGGTTCCGCTTTCTTCGCGATCATGGGTGCGTCAACTTCCATGAGAGTAACTGTGGGGTTGAGGATCTTCTTGGTAAGAATCTTGTACATTCTCCTGTTTCCTCCTGAATATTTTGACGGCTGCAGCCCGGAATGAGCATAGTCCGTCCTTAACTTACATTATACCATGCTTTGAGGTTTTTTTGCAATATAATTTTAATGCCAGCACCGGGATTTGTACATTTCCACAAATCTTGTTGTGAATAATGTACAAATCGCACAAGCGCTGGCATTAGTTTTATCTGCGTCTGCCGCCGCCTCCACCATGACCGCCGGAGCGGCTGTGACCGCCTCCGCCGCCGCTGCTGCGGTGACCTCCGCCACCACCGGAACTGGAACTGCTTATCCTCTGGGAGGTAGTGAATTCTCTCACGAACACGTCGCTGCGCCCGGTGAATTTCGTCATGTTGTTCTCAACGTAGGCGCGCGCGGAAATCGGCGTTTTCTTCCTGTAGCCTGCCGAAATGCAGTTCACCGTCACGCACGCGATGATCGCGGCAATGATGAGCGCGATGACATGCGTAGCGGAGAAGTAGATCCTGTTCCCATCGTCATAATCATCGTAGTACCCGTCATAGTCGTAGTCGATGTTATAATCTCCTCCGGCATAGGGAGTCCTGTTGTTCCGCAGGTAGCTGCAGAAATACTCTATCGCCAGCGGGTAGTTGTCGCCGCTTCCGGAATCCAGTCCCCGGTACACTTCGTCGAAAATGCTGCTGACACGGTTTCCGTAGATGTCGTTGGCGTGCTGTGAGCAGGAAATCCAGTCCTGTTCGCCTGTACCTGCCTTGACAAGCATTAGCACGATGGAGCTGCTGTCCTCGCCGAAGCTCTCGTTCAGGAAGTTGTCGGTGTATCTCTGCTCATTACCGGGTCCAACTCCGTTGGTGAGTACAACGCCGATGTTCGCACCGATCTCGTCCGCGGTTTCCTGCATGGTCTGCTTGATGGAGTCGAACACGCCGTCAAGCTCGCCCTGCTGATCGGACAGGCGCACCTTGTAGGTCACGCTTTCGTCCGCGTCCACATCGCCGACATAGCCGTTCTGGTTCTTTGTCAGATAGGCGCAGAACTGCACTATCGCGGCGGTGTAGTTCACGCTTTCGCCGCTGTCCAGTCCGTAATACACCGCATCCCAGAGGGAGTCCAGCTGGGAGTGGAACACATCGGCGGCGCGGTTGGTGTAGGAAATCCAGTCGTCGTAGCCTGAGCCTTCCTGTGGCAGCATGAGCACGATACTTGAGGAATCCCGGTCGAAGTAGGTGCTTATCACATTGTCGCAGGCTTCCTGCTCTGTGGAGGTGATCAGTTCCGGCATGAGCACGGCGACGTTCATGTGTATCGTCCGGGCGGTGGTGAGCAGGAGGTCGTTTATCTTGTCCTCCTCATCGGAGGTGAATATATCGCGCTCGTCTATGAGCAGTCCGTGGTCGCCGCCGGGGTTATCCGCCGCGAACACGGTCACGGAGAGCAGCAGTGCCATCATCACCGCAGTGACGAGCGCCGTTATCCTTCTTATCAAAAGAACACACCCCCAAACAGTAAAATCAGTGCGGATATCCCCAGGAATAAAGCCAGACCCAGCAGGAACTTACGCAGCCTGCTGACCGGGAGGATCCCGAAACGGGTGCCGGTCTGTCCGTTCATCGCGAAGGGGTAGTCCTTTCCGCGGTATGTATAGTTCAGGAACCATACCGGGAGCAATCCGTAGACGGTGGTCTGGCTCCTGAAGCTGATGTGCCGACTTTTCTCGCTGACGGAGCTGTATCCCCGGATATCCGATTTCAGCAGATCCACCGCCGCGTCGGAAATGCGCTGGTCTATCCGTCTGGAGGCTTCATCGGAGGCCACGTCGTACTTCTCGGCGCCGCAGCCGGAGAGATAGCTCATGGAGAACTTCTTCAGTCCGGTGTAGTTGAACGGCTCGATGGCTTCCATCATGCTGTCGTCAATACGTCTGGAGCCGTCGCAGGGCACCCGGACGAACACGACATCCGCCGAGCGCGAAACGTTGTATATCTTTGTGTTGGTGTATCTTGTGTCGCCCGTGCGCCAGGTGCGTATTTTCTTTGCCTCAGCGTCAAGCCGCGCGTCCACGACTCCGCTCTTGAGCCAGTAGGGGACGTAAAGCGGCGTGATGTTCTGTATCTGCGCTTCGCTGTGGAATCCCCTGGGCAGGAGTATCTTCTTCTTGCAGTATTCCCGGAACGCCTGCTCCGCCTGTTCCCGTGTGGTGGCAAAGGGGATTATGAGATCCGGCTTGAATTCGCCTGAGAGCCTTCCGGTGAGTATTACCGGCGTGTGGCAGAAGTGACACCGGGTGGATGCGGTCAGGCTGTCGCAAATCACACCTGCGCCGCAGTTTGGGCAGGTGTACAGCGCGGAAGCCCCGGAGAATTCCTCGGCTTCGATGTTGGATTCGTCCTGCGCGGCGGCGCGCTCCGCTTCAAGATTCGCCTGGGAGAGGTCGGCGTTCTCGTTTTTCACGAATTTCTGCTTTATCTCCTCCTCGGTGAATTCGCTGTCGCAGAACAGGCATTTGAACTTACCGATTGCGTTGTTGTATTCCAGCGCTGCGTTGCAGTTCGGGCACTGGTAGGTGACGGTCTTTAATTCCATTGATGCTCCTTTTTTACCCTGCACTGCCGACGGTTATTCCGTCCAGCGCTTCGCCTATGCTTGCGTTTATGACGATATCCGCTTCATCGTCTGCGGAGGTGGGGGTCTTGTTTATTACCGCAAGCCGCCTGCCGTTGAAGAACCGGATAAGTCCTGCAGCCGGCTGCACCGCCAGGGAGGTCCCTCCGATTATCAGCATATCCGCTTCGGAAATTGCGTTTATCGCACGGTTTATGCAGTCCTCGTCCAGCGGCTCCTCATAGAGCACCACGTCTGGCTTGACTATTCCGCCGCAGTTGCAGCGCGGCACTCCGGGGACGCTCAGAATGTATTCCAGACCGAAGGGCTTGCCGCACTTCATGCAGTGGTTGCGGTGGACTGAGCCGTGCAGTTCAATGACGTTTTGGCTCCCGGCGGCAGAGTGCAGTCCGTCGATGTTCTGGGTAATAACGGCGGTAAGATTCCCGGCGCGCTCCAGCTCCGCGAGCTTCAGGTGGGCGGCGTTGGGTCTGGCTTCCGGGTATATCATACGGTCGCGGTAGAACCGGTAGAACTCCTCCGTGTCGCGCATGAAAAAGCTGTGGGAGATTATCTGCTCCGGCGGATAGCGGTACTTCTGGCTGTAAAGTCCGTCCGCGCTGCGGAAGTCCGGAATACCGCTCTCGGTGGAAACTCCGGCGCCGCCGAAGAATACTATGCGGCTGCTTTCGTCTATCATTGACTGTAGGTCCATAAGATTACCCCCTTGCCTGAATCCTGGTGATCAGCTGCGCAGTAAATTCCGGTGCGTCGGTATTTGCTTCGTGCCCTGCTCCGGGAATTTCGGCAAATTCGCCGCAGTCCAGCAGCTCAGCAAGGCTCCTGGAAGCCCTGGAATTTGCGCTGTCCCTTTCGCCGCAGGCGGTTATGACCGGGCAGGTTATATTATTCAGCGCCTGGGTGAAGTCGAGCCTTGCCATATCAGTCGTCAGCGCGATGAACTGCTTTTTGGAAAGTCCCGATTCAGCGAAAGAACTCTGCGGCATGAGCCGGAACAGCAGCGCTTGAAATTTCAGCAGCAATACCGGCATTTTATACTGCGGCGCAATGAGTAGCATGGAGCGTACCTTACCGGGATTTCCTGCGGCGTAATCCAGCGCCAGGACGGCGCCCAGTGAGATTCCGCACAGGAGTACAGGTTCCTCCAGGGAGTCGATCCGGGCGGCGAATCCGTTTGAAAGCTCCTGCCAGGTACCGCTTCCGATAAGTTCTGACAGATCCATCGTCAGGACGTTTTTGTCGGGGAGAAGCGGTATAACGTCTTTCCACGCAGAAGCGTCCTGCCCAAGACCGTGTATAAGTACTGTTTTCATAAGCCACCTCAGGTTTAATGCCGGCAGATTTCACAAAAGAACTGCTTTTGTCCATTATAGCACACAAGTCCTGGAAAATCAATAGCACAGCAAAATTCTGCTTGACAAAACTGAGGAATGGTGGTATATTATTACCGGGGAATGACATCCTCCCCGTGGGCTTGCCCACGAACCGCAACACGTTTGCTGATGGCATCTGCGATACTGCACGCCGGGAATTCCCGGTGCCGTTTCTGTATCCGCAGGCTGTCAGCTTTTTTGTTTACAGAAGGCACCACCGGCAAAACGGAGGTTATTTTATGTTACTTAGCGCTGCACTGATACTGCTCTCCGGATTGATACTCGGGGAACTTGCCGGGAAGCTTCGGCTGCCCCGGCTGACCGGAATGCTCGCCGCCGGGATACTCCTGGGGGCGCTGGGCTGGCTGGACCCGAAGCTGATGGGAATATCCCCGGAGCTGCGGAAGATCGCGCTGATAATAATTCTGACGCGCGCCGGGCTGAACCTGGAGCTTTCCGACCTGAAGAAATGTGGCAGACCGGCGCTGCTGATGAGCTTTGTTCCGGCAAGCTGCGAGATCGTGGGCGTGACCCTGCTGGGTCATTTCCTGCTTGGCATGGATTTCACGGAAGCCGCCCTTATGGGCACGGTCCTGGGGGCGGTTTCCCCGGCGGTCATCGTGCCGAAAATGCTGAAGCTGATGGAGGAGAAGCGCGGCACCGACAAGCTTATTCCGCAGATGATACTTGCCGGGGCTTCCACGGACGATGTGTTCGTTATCGTCATGTTCTCGGTGTTCGCCGGGATATGCTCCGGCGGGGAGGTGAACGCGCTTTCCATCGTGAATATTCCGCTGTCGATAGTGCTCGGCGCGGTGGTGGGAGTACTGTGTGGAATCCTGCTGGCGCTGGCGTTCCGGAAAATCCACCTGCGCGACAGCGTGAAGGTCGTTATCCTGATGAGCCTGTCGTTCCTGCTTGTCACGCTGGAGGATTCCCTGCCGGATTACATCGGCTTCTCCGGTCTTGTGGCGGTCATGGCGTGTGGGATTTCCCTGCGGTGGAAGGCGCCGGAGCGTGCCGTGCGCATCTCCACGAAGTACTCGAAGCTGTGGACTGCGGCAGAGATCATGCTGTTCGTGCTCGTGGGCGCAGAGGTAAGTCTGGAATCCGCCGCAGATATCTGGCTTCCTGTTCTGGGAGTGATATTCGGGGCGCTGGCGTTCCGCTTCGTGGGAGTGTTCCTCTGCATGATCGGCACGAAGCTGAATATGCGTGAGCGGCTGTTCTGCATGATAGCCTACATGCCGAAAGCTACCGTCCAGGCGGCGATCGGCGGAGTTCCGCTGGCGATGGGGCTTTCCTGCGGAGATACGATACTTGCCGGGGCTGTCGTGGCGATTCTGGTTACAGCTACGCTGGGAGCGTTCCTGATAGATCTGACGGCAAAGCGCCTGCTGAAAGGTGGGGGGGATTCAGAATTTCAAATTCGTAATTCGTAATTCGGAATTATTGTGTCCCACTTCGTAGGACGGATTAAAATTGTCGAAAAAATACGGGCGACCATTGGTCGCCCGTATTTTTATATCATCGGCGAAGCCGATACCACAATTCCGAAATCCGAATTATCTCATTATCCTTACGAGCATGGTAAGTGACATCACCTTTGCCAGCCGTAATTTACTGCGACTTTTCCGAAGCGCCATGCAGCAGAATTCTCCGGTGGCGCATGCCTTGTCCACCAGCTGGATAGCCCAGCCCTCGGCGGAATGCGGCATGTGGGGGGACAGCGGCCACATGTGGTTGGCGATCATGTCGCCCTCCTTGTCGTTGAGCGGAAACAGCTCCGATGCATTGAAGAAAGCCACCTTAGGGTGACCGGAGCAGTGCCCTCCCTCACCCTCGACGGGGTCGTGCTCCTTGCGGTCGTAGAGGAACAGGTCGTGGAGTATCCCGGCGCGTGCCGCAGAGCGCGCGTCCAGATGGAGCTTCCGGCAGAGGAGAAAGTTATAATAGGAAACGTTCACGCAGTGCTGGAGCCGCGTTGTGCCCTTATGGTGGGTGAATCCGCCGAGCTGCTTTACTGTGGAATCGTTCAGCAGATCGCTGACGCAGTCGAAGTATTCCGGCACATCGTTAATCTGTCTGCGTGAGAATATAGCTTTGTACAATTTTTCGCCTTTCGCAATTGGCATTTCTGCCCAATTATGTGTCTGTGTTTCTGTGGATATTGTACTATATTCTATGTCGCAATGCAAGTGCTTATGAGAATTTTTGTTGAGATTGCACAGATAAAATTATGCTGTTTGTGCACTTTTTCAACAAACTCCAATGAGTTTGTATAATAATACACAAAAACCACCGCCTTTATTTCCATATCGTCCACCGCCGCCCGGAATCCTCAGAAAACCCGGCGGTATAACGACGAGATTCGCAGGGCGGCTGTGATATCATTGACAGGAAAGGGAGGTGATCTCATGATCAGCATTACAACAGACGGCGGAAGCATGACTGCGGAGCTTTCCGGGGACATCGACCATCACGCTGCGCGGGAGCTGCGCCGGGAGCTTGACGACATGATCTCGCGCTGCCAGCCGGAAATCCTGATCATGGACATGGCGAAGGTAGGATTCATGGACAGCAGCGGCGTGGGACTCATTCTCGGCAGGCTGCGTGCAGTCAGGGCATACGGCGGCGATATCGCGGTGCGGAATGCGTCCCCGGAGATAGCGGCGGTCATCAGGCTGTCGGGATTATCCGGGCTGATTTCAGAGGGGGAGAAGAATGAAACGGGAGTTACTTAACGAATGCCGGCTCAGCTTTGCGCCGCTGTCGGTGAACGAATCCTTCGCCAGGACCGCCGCTGCGGCATTTGCCGCGCAGTGCGACCCTACGGTAAAGGAGATAAGCGAGATACGCACGGCGGTGTCTGAGGCGGTCACGAATGCAATAGTCCACGGCTACCGGGAGTGCACGGGGCAGGTGGAATTACATATGCGGCAGTATTCTGGTGGTTTGCTGACTATCAGCGTCAGGGACCGCGGCGCCGGAATCCCGGATATAGCCCAGGCGATGACGCCGCTTTTCACCACGGCTCCGGACGAGGAGCGCAGCGGTCTGGGATTCTCCGTAATGGAGAGCTTCATGGACCGCGTTACAGTAAAAAGCGCTCCGGGAAAGGGCACGACAGTCACCCTGGAAAAGCGGTTCAGCGGCCGTATTCCAGGCGATCCCGGACAGGGGGAGTGACATGGAGGCTGCGGAACGCGACAGGTTCATCGAAAGCAACCTGCCGCTGGTACACAAGCTTGCGAACCGCTTCCGGGGGCGCGGCGTGGAATACGAGGAGCTGTACTCCGCCGGCTGCGTGGGGCTGATAAAGGCGTGCGACAGGTTCGAGCCGGAGAGGGGACTGTGCTTTTCCACTTACGCCGTGCCGGTTATCCTTGGGGAGATACGGCGGCTGTTCCGGGACGGGGGCAGCGTGAAAATAAGCCGAGGACTGAAAGACCTCTCCGTAAAGGCGGCGAGGGTCAGGGAGCAGCTATCCGTGAACGGCGAGCCGAGAATATCGGACATCGCCACTGCCCTGGGAGTATCCCTGGAAGACGCCGCGGAAGCGCTCTGCGCCGCAGTCCCACCGGTGTCGCTGGACCACGGAGGAAGCGAGGGCGAGGAACTGACCGTTCCCTGCGAGTCGGGAGAGGAGAAACTCATCGACCGGCTTGCACTGCGGCAGTGCCTGAGCGGACTCACCGGCACGGACCGGGATATCGTAATGCTGCGTTATTTCCGGGGAATGACCCAGTGCGAAACGGCGCGGCTGCTTGGACTTACCCAGGTAATGGTCAGCCGGTGGGAGCGGAAGATACTTTCCGAAATGCGCGAACAGTTGGTATAGTCTGGCGGCAGTACATGCGTGCGGATTCCATGGCGCATACAAATAGTTGGGCCGGGCGGATATGGAATTATCTGAGCCACGCTATTGGTCGGGTGACAACGTGTGGTTATGTGGTACGCTTCCCCGTATTATCTGCCGCGGTTTCCCGGCTGAAGTACAGGCTTGTGCCGGAGTATACTGCGTTCAGCCTGCCGAGTTCAAGCAGGCGCGAAACATGGCTACGGACGGTCTGACCTACTAGGAGGTATTGCATGAGGTACAGCCGTATGTGGTATTTCTCCAGAGCCATGGCGATGAGCTCGTCTATAGTCCGGGGCTGGGAGCACATCTCTGCGATGTCGTCTGCGACTTCCTTCACTGCGGCGGAGTTCACCTCCACAAGGGGGCGGATATCCCGGCATGGCTCGTCGTGCGACGGAATGAACAGACTGCCCTCAAATCCAGAAAGCTCCTCCAGGGAGCGCAGGTGCTGTCCGATGTCGTACACAAAGGAAATGCGATGCTTTTCCAGGGCAGAGGCGCTTATTACCGCGTCTGCCGTGAACCACACTCCGTCCCTGGTTCGGAATACCGCCTGCGCCATGTCGTGACCGTCCAGGCGCCGATATTCCAGCCCCTCCGGCATGTCCTCCGGGGAAAGCTCCGAGCACTCGCAGGGCGGCGGCAGGAGCAGCTTGCTGCACATCTCCGGGCAGGGTCTTCCGCCGTAAAGCGTTGTCGCCACAAGGAAGCTGTGCTTCACTGCCGCCGCGCTTATTCCTGGGGCGTATACCCGGCAGCTGGTCTGATTCCTAAGCCACGCAGCGCCGCTGACGTGGTCAGTGTGGGAGTGCGTCAGGTAAAGCGCAGTCAGCTCCCAGCCCCGAGCGCGGATATGCTCCAGCGCCCTCTCCGCGCAGGTCTGGTCGCCCACGTCTATCATGCATACCTTTCCCGGGGCATGCAGGTAGAATCCCACATTTGTGGGGGCGCTCATATACCAGGTGTGCTCACCGGCGGTCATCAGTTCAAACATTTATATTCCCTCCGCTGCTGAAAAATGCAGCCCGGACGTTTCCGCCCGGGGCTGGGTCATTTCTTCTTGTTGTTCCTTGGTTTGATGTGGAATTTTTCCTTGTATTCCTCGCTGCGCTGCTTTATCACGTCCGCAAATCCGTGCTTCTTTTCCGGAATCGGCTCCGGGGGCAGGTCTGGCTCCTCCGTCGCGTATTCCGGGGTGATGTAGCTGACGTCCTTGGCGTATTCTGCGGTGCTCCTGGGGAGTTTGCGCTTCTTCAGGCGGTTCTCGATGAAATCCTTGAACAGCATGTAGATTACCGCGCACACCGGCACGCCCAGGAACATTCCTATCATGCCGAACAGTCCGCCGCCGACGAGGATAGATATAAGAATCCACACCGCAGGCAGCCCGGTGGAATCCCCGAGGATCCACGGCGCGAGGATATTTCCGTCCACCGTCTGGAGTATCAGCACGAATATCGCGAACCACAGCGCCTGCATCGGGTCGTCAGTCAGCAGGAGAAGCAGCGCACAGGGGATAGCCCCGATGAACGGTCCAATGTAGGGAATGAGGTTGAATACGAACATGATCGCGGAAATCAGCAGCGCATAGGGAAGCCCCATGAATGTGGTGCCGACAAAGCAGAGCAGCGCCACAACGAAGGCTTCGATGATCTTTCCGATGATGGAGCCAAGGAACTTCTTGCTTGCTTCGCGGCAGACGCCGAGGAATCGCTGCGCCTTCTCAACCTTGAGGAATGCGAAGATCAGCTTCTTGGTCTGACCGATGAACATTTCCTTGCGGGCGAGAAGGTAGATGGATATAGTAAGTCCGATGATGACATCCTTCATCGTGTTCAGTATTGCCCATACCATTCCGGCGACGTTTCCGGCAATTCCCATCAGCTCGGAGGAATACTGCTTCCATATCTTGCCGATAAAGTCGTTGAAGTAGTCCAAGGGGTTTCCGAAGAACGCTATCATCTGGGGGTGATCCTCAAAGATATCGTTGAGCCAGTCCTTGGCGGTGGCGATGTAGCTGTCCATATTGTTGAAGATGGACACCAGGTTTTCAACCAGCTGAGGGATCACCATGATTATTATCAGGGCGAGAATCAGTACGACGAACAGCATTGTCAGCGTCAGAGCCAGTGCCCGTGCTTTTCCCCGGTTTTTTTTGTTTTCGGACGAGGACAGCTTCCGGAACATGCCTTTTTCTATCTTCATCATGAGGGGATTCAGCAGGTATGCGCAGAATATTCCTATTATTATAGGATTCACGATGGCACCGAAGGACGAAAGCTTCGACATCACGGAATCAAAGTTGAATATCACCATCACGGCTATCGCGCTGATGATCACGGCGCAGGTAGCATAGACGGCGATCGTGAGATATTTTCTGTTCCAGTTGATATTCATATATTCACCCCGACAATACTGTGTAACACCCATATTATACACCATATCCGGCGGAAAAGTCAACCCCGGGCGGCTATTGCAAAAAATAATAAGATGTGATATAATCAAATAAGTGATAATATGTAGAAAAGAGGCGTATCATGAAAGCAGGTGTATCGACCGCTTCGCTGTATCCGCTGCATGCAGAGGACGCATTCCGGGAGCTTGCCCGGCTGGGAGTTACCACGGCGGAGCTTTTCGCCAACAGCACGGCGGAGGCGCGGGAGCCGGTCACGGGGATAATCCGGGATACTATGCAGGAATACGGCATGGAGGTGGTGAGCTTCCACCCGTTCTCCTCGCCGATGGAGTCCGTCTATCTCTTCTCGGAGTACGACCGGCGGATTGAAGAAATGCTGACGATGTACCGGGAATTCTTCGGCACGATGAACCGCCTTGGCGCGAAGATATTCGTGCTTCACGGCGCGATACTCAGCAGCGGCTGCACTCCGGAGCACTATGTGAAGCAGTTCAGGCTGCTGGCGGAGGCGGCGGAGGAATACGGCGTCACCGTGGCGCAGGAGAACGTGAGCTACTGCCTTTCCGGCAGGCTGGATTTCCTCAGAATGATGAAGCGCGAGCTGGGGAAATACGCGAAATTCGTGCTGGACCTCAAGCAGTGCCGCCGCAGCCACGAGGATATCTTCGAGGTAGTCCGGGCGCTGGGGGAGGATATAATCCACTTGCACGTCAGCGACGCGAACTCCGACCGGGACTGCATGCCGATAGGGCAGGGCTGCTTTGATTTCCGGCGGCTCATGCAGGAGATGGGGCAGCTGGGCTATTCCGGCGCTTACATGGTGGAGCTTTACCGCAGGGACTACGACGAGTATCCGCGCCTGCGTGAATCCGTGGACAGGCTCCGGGATATCGCGGACTCGCTTTGACGGCGGAACATGATAGGATCCGACAGGGACGTGGAGCGTCCCTGTTTTTTTGTTTGGCAGCAAATTATTTCTAAACTGTATCAAAAAATGCTTGACAATATATATA
>UQMF01000019.1 GCA_900542145.1 uncultured Oscillospiraceae bacterium
AAATACAACTATATTAATACAAATCAAGAAAGGGTCAACACTATGAGCAAGGTTGTAAAGTTCGGCGGAAGCTCTCTCGCCGACGCAAAGCAGTTTAAGAAGGTCGCTGATATAATTCACGCCGACCCCGAAAGACGTTACGTCGTTCCCTCCGCGCCCGGAAAGCGCTTCAAGGAGGACACCAAGGTCACCGATATGCTGTACCGCTGCTATGATGAGGTAGCGGTTCAGGGCAAGGATTTTGCGGAATCCTTCGCACCCATCAGGGAGCGCTACAACGGTATCATCTCCGACCTGGGACTTTCCCTCAGCCTGGACGAGGAATTCGCGAAGATCGGCGAGAACTTCCGCGCTGCTGTCGGAAGCGATTACGCTGCCAGCCGCGGCGAGTACCTGAACGGTATCGTGCTGGCAAATTACCTCGGCTATGAGTTCATTGACGCTGCGCGCGCCATCTTCTTCGACAACAAGGGCAACTTCGACGCCGACATCACCGACGCATGCCTGGGCGCGCTTCTCGACAAGACTCCCAAGGCGGTTATTCCCGGATTCTACGGCGCGATGCCCGACGGCTCCATCAAGACCTTCTCCCGCGGCGGCTCCGACTTCACCGGCTCCGTTGTCGCAAAGGCTGCGAAGGTGGACCTCTACGAGAACTGGACAGACGTAAGCGGATTCCTGGTGGCTGACCCCCGTATCGTTGAGAATCCCGAGGGAATCAGCGTTATCACCTATTCCGAGCTGCGCGAGCTTTCCTACATGGGCGCAGGCGTGCTCCACGAGGACGCTATCTTCCCGGTAAGAAGCGCCAATATACCGATCAACATAAAGAACACCAACGCGCCCCAGGACGCAGGCACGCTCATCGTTCCGACCAGGAACGCTCCTGCAAGCGAACACATCATCACTGGTATCGCTGGCAAGAAGAACTTCTCCGTAATCTCCATCGAGAAGGACAGAATGAACAGCAACAAGGGCTTCCTGCGCAAGCTGCTCCAGGTCCTCGAGAACCACGATATTTTCCCGGAGCACATGCCCACCGGTATCGACACGGTCAGCGTTGTTGTGAATTCCAGCGAGCTTGACGGTCAGCGCGAGAAGCTCACCGAGCGCCTTGTAGAGGTGGTAAAGCCCGATCATTTCGAGATCATCGACGGTCTTGCCCTCATCGCAGTCGTAGGACGCGGCATGAAGTCCGTCAAGGGTACTGCTACCCGTGTGTTTGCGGCTCTTTCCCACGCAAACATCAACATCAGAATGATCGACCAGGGCTCCAGTGAGCTTAACATCATCGTTGGCATCAACGCTTCCGATTTTGAGAAGGCTGTCAAGGTGATCTACGATATGTTCATTCTCAGCGAGTGATACTGCAAAGGGAACACGGCTGATCCGCGCCGCGGCATGGGATTGCGGTCCCGTGCCCGGCATGCGGATATATACTTATATGCGTTCGTACCGGGCAGGTCCCGGCCGGCAATACAATCAGGCACATATGGCACAACGAGGGGGATACGGAAATGGACTATACTGAATACCTGTCAAACGACGGAATGAAGAAAGGCAAGCTCGGCGCCTACAAGACCCATATCATCAAGAACATCGAGAAGATAGGTCAGAAGAAGCTTGTCATCATCGGCAGCGGCGAGGAATACGACGTGCTCATGCAGGCGCTCAAGCAGCTCCGCATGAAGAACGTCAAGGTGCCCGATATCGCATTCCGTGCGACGGCTTCCGAGGGCGAGGTCTCCGAAACGGAGGATATCAGGTTTATCAGCGAACTTAAGGGAAAATCCGCTTCGTTCTATGTGCTGATCGTGGCGCCGTTCACTCCGCTGGAGATGCAGCTTGCCGGAATGGCAGGCGTGCAGGGAACCTCCGCTGAGATCGCAAAGGTGCTCCGCAACCAGTGCGGATTCACCGAGAACGGCTATTGCGAGATGAACGAGCCGTCCGGTCTGGGAATGAGCCTTGCCAACATGAAGCTGAGCAAGGGGCTTTCCTCCGACGGAAAGCGCGCAGGCGGCATGGAGAACTCCACTGCGCAGCAGCTGACCTCCTATAAGGATAAGATGAAGGGACAGCGCTGCTTCATTCTCGGCACCACCGGTGCAAAGCTCGACGAGCTTAACGGGCTTATGAACGAGCACGCTTTTGCGAGCAACGAGTTCTGCGATTTCTTCTCCAGGACTCCCCAGCGCCCGGAGTATTTCGTGCTGACGGAGTCCGCGTCTTATCTCGGCAACGGAAAGTACATCGAGGGCATGGAGTGCTTCATCGACGGCCGCATAAAGGTGTTCGAGGACAAGTTCAAGAAGAAGCCGACATACTTCAACGGACTTGGCGCAGGACTTATCACCGGGCTGCCCACATTCCAGGAGGCGGAGAGCGTTTTCGCCACCGCCAGGATGTTCCCGATGTATGTGATGATCCAGCTGGCGCTCTATATGGGATTCAGCGAGATCTACCTCTACGGCTGGGACGGACTGTTCCCCTTGGACATCGACGCTGACGGCGCGGCAAGAAAGGCTGCCGAGGGCGAAGTCCCCGGTTTCCCCGAGGGCGCAAAGCAGCTTATAAGCCAGGTGAAGAAATACGCCGAGAGCAACGGCTCCAGACTCATCAGCATGTGCCAGACAAGCGGCATGTCCATGCTGGATAAGGCGGAATTCGAGAGTATCGACCTGTCCGCTTCTTCCATTTTCGGCAGACTCTGATCTGCATTATTCCGGGCTTTTCTGCCCATAATTCAAGGAGGGCACTATGAGCCTTGCAGATGATCTGTTCATACAGAACTGCCGTGATATCCTGGAGAACGGCGTTTCCGACGAGGGGTGCGAGGTCCGCCCCCGTTGGGAGGACGGCACGCCGGCGCATACTATAAAGAAGTTCTGTATCGTCAACCGGTACGACCTCCAGAAGGAGTTTCCGCTGATGACGCTGCGCCGGGTGTATTACCGCTCCGCCATTGACGAGATACTGTGGATATACCAGAAGAAATCCAACCGCGTGTCCGAACTCTCCTCCCATATCTGGGACGCCTGGGCGGACGAAAACGGTACTATCGGAAAGGCGTACGGCTACCAGCTGGGCGTGAAGCACCACTACCCCGAGGGGGATTTCGACCAGGTGGACAAGGCACTCTACGACCTGAAGCACAATCCGAACAGCCGCCGTATCATGACGAACACCTACAATCACGCGGACCTCAGCGAAATGCGGCTCGCTCCCTGCGCGTATTCCATGACGTTCAACGTCAGCGGAAACCGGCTGAATGCGATACTCAATCAGCGCAGCCAGGATATGCTCACCGCGAACAACTGGAATGTGTGCCAGTACGCGGCGCTGCTGACTATGTTCGCGAAAGCCTCCGGATTCGTACCCGGGGAACTGGTGCACGTCATCGCGGACGCGCATATCTACGACCGCCATGTGGACGCGGTAAGGCGGCTCATTGAGAAGAAGCCCTACCCTGCCCCGGAAATGCAGGTCGAGGATATCACGGATTTCTATAAGTTCACGAAGAACAGCTTCACGGCGGTGGACTACAAGTACCACGAATTCACGGACAAGATACCCGTCGCAATATGAGGTGGATATGGAACTCTGGGACGTATACGACATAAACCGCGCCAGGACAGGAAAGACCGCAGTCCGCGGCGAGAAACTCCCCGAGGGCGGATTCCACCTGGTGGTGCACGTCTGCATTTTAGGCTCTGACGGCAGAATGCTTATTCAGCAGCGCCAACCGTTCAAGCATGGATTCTCCGGAATGTGGGACGTGAGCGCCGGAGGTTCCGCAGTTGCAGGAGAAACCAGCGCCATGGCAGCCATGCGCGAAGTCCGGGAGGAGATCGGCGTGACCGTTGACCTTGACGGGGTTCGTCCGCATTATTCCGTGAGCTACGACGAGGGATTCGACGACTGGTACGTCGTAAAGGCAGACCCGGATATTTCCGGGCTGACGCTGCAATACGAGGAAGTCCGGGCGGTGAAATGGGCGACCGAGGAAGAGATCTTTGAAATGATGGACAGCGGAGCATTTATCCCGTATTTCAAGGGGTATATCTCGACGATATTCCACACGGCGGACCAGTACGGTTCGATAAGGGAACGCTGACGCGGCTCCAGCAATAACATGAAACATACACAGCGCCATTGTCGGAGGGCGCATTCACAGAACAGAGGTAACAATGTCAGAAGAAAAAAGACTCGCGGTGCTTATCGACAGCGATAACGTATCCGCCAAATATGCGCAGTTCGTCATGAACGAGGTGCAGAAGTACGGCGTGCCTACCTATAAGAGAGTATACGGCGACTGGGAGAAGGGCGGCAACGGCTGGCATGCGCCTGCGGTGAACTACTCCATAATGCCGGTGCAGCAGACAAGCTACGTTGCCGGCAAGAATGCCACCGATTTCTCAATGATCATCGACGCGATGGATATACTGTATTCCGGCAACGTGGACGGATTCGTCCTTGTCACCAGCGACAGCGATTTCACCAGGCTGGCGATACGTCTGAGAGAAGCCGGAAAGCTGGTGGTGGGCATCGGCGAACTGAAAACACCAAGACCGTTCACTGTCAGCTGCCACCATTTCTGCTACCTCAACCAGATCGGCGAGATGGAGCAGGAATACGACGAGGCGGCTATCCGCAAGGCAGTCATGACATTCGTCACGGACAACCGGGACGAGCGGCTTGACCTGGCGAAGATAAGCGCGGTGCTCACCTCCAAGTTTGGCAACATCAACTTTGACGAGCTGGGATATAAGAGATTCTCCAGCTTCATCGACAGCTTCCCCGAGCTGCGCAGGAACAACACGTTCGTTTCCCTGCGCAAGAAAAAATCGGAGCAGCCCCAGCCCAGGAAGCTGGAGGAGGCTACGGCGGAATCCGTTGCGGCTGCGATGAGCGAATACCTCAGCGAACATGAGCCGGAGCAGGACAACATGCTCAAGATGGAGAGCTGGCTCAACAACCGTTTCGGGAAGATAGATTTCGCAAAGTTCGGCAGCAGCAGATTTGCAAAGTTCATCGACAGGCTGCCCCAGTTCACCCGTACCGGGACCCTGGTCAAGCCTGCGGATTCCGCTCCGGAGATAAGTCTGGACGCCGACAGCTACCGCCGGGAGGTTACGGCTTACGCCGGCGACAACATGCCGGACGGCGGAAATATCGGACAGCTGAACAATCATCTGATGGGAGTGTTCGGCAGGGATTACTTCCGGGGGCTGGGATTCGGCGATTTCAAGACCGCGCTGGATTCCGTACCGGAAGTGAAGGTCGATGGCAACCGCGTATTCCTTGCGGCGCCGGCGGCTGAGCCGGAGAAGCCTGCAAATCTCCCCGGTCCGGACGTTAAGGCAGTTTTTGCAAGGATACAGCAGTACGCCAGGGAGAACATGCCGGACGGCGGAAATATCGGACAGCTGAACAACGAGCTGATGGGCGCCTACGGCAGGGATTACATCGACACGATGGGATTCGGCGATTTCCGCGCGCTGCTTTCCTCGGTGCCGGATATAAAGATCAGCCGCAACCGGGCGTATTCCACTGTCCCGGTGCAGATCCCTGCGGAGCCTGTCGGGAATCCCGGGCAGGCTGCACAGCCTGACGAGGCTGCGGAAGCGCCTGACGACGAGGCAAGGGTGCGCAGGCATGATTCCAGGCGGAGGAAGGAAGCCGCCCGGGAAGTCGCCGAGGTCATTGCCGAGGTGAACGGCGAAGTTCCGGCAGAGCCTGCGCAGGAGGAATCCGCACAGTCTGAGGAGTCCGCTCCTACTGAGGAGGTTCAGCCCGAACCGGAGAGCCAGCCTGCGGAGAAGGAATACGAGAAGCCGGAGCTTAACACGGTCAAGCGTGAGATACTCCAGTTCGTGGCTTCCTCTGAAAACGGCGGAAGCCTGTCAAGACTGGGAGGCATCCTGGGCGCGAAGTATGGCCATGATTTCCTGAAGCAGCTGGGATTCAGCTCCATGAGAAAGCTTGCAGCGGAGATAACAGGCACTGTCGTAAAGAACAACAAGCTGTATATCAGCGACGAGTTTGCGAAGCAGACCGAGGAGATCGAGCGGTTTGTCAACGAATTCGCGCGCAGCGATGGCAGCCACAGCGTCCGTGCGCTTGGAATAAAGCTCAAGGAGCGTTTCGAGGGATTCGATTACCGCAGCTACGGCTTTGCGAGGTTCACGGATTTCATAAACGCCATCGACGGAGTGAAAGCCGACAGATACCACGTCAGTCCGGCAGAATAACAAGGAGTCAGCATGAAAAAGGACATCATCTACAGCCTGTCGTCGCCTTACAGAGATGATTTCAGAGTGACGGGCTATCGCTTCGGAAAGGGTGGGAAGTCCTGCTGCATAATAGGCTCCATCAGGGGCAACGAGATACAGCAGCTGTACATGTGCAGCCAGTTGGTGCATACGCTTGAATTCCTGGAGAGGAAGGGCTGCATATCATACGACCGGGAGATACTCATAATTCCGTCCATAAACAGCTACGGCACGAACATCGGCAGAAGATTCTGGTGCCTTGACAACACGGACATCAACCGTATGTTCCCCGGCGACCCCGGTGGCGAAACCACGGAGCGTATCGCCGCCGGCGTGTTTGAGGAGATATGCAAGTTTCAGTACGGCGTGCAGTTCGCGAGCTTCTATATTCCGGGCATGTTCATTCCGCATGTGAGAATGATGAAAACCTGCAAGGAGAATACCAGCCTTGCCAATCTGTTCGGACTCCCCTATGTGGTGCTGCGCACTCCGAGTGCGATGGACCAGTCCACGCTGAACTACAACTGGCAGGTGGGCGGCACGGCGGCGTTCTCGGTTTACACCAACGCCACCGAGAGCATTGACGAGAAGTCCGCTGAGCAGGGCGTTTCGGCGGTATTGCGCTTCCTGTCCAGAATGGGCGTAATCAAATACCGCTGTCATGGCGGATTCATGGGCACCATCATCGACGAGGACGACATGATGGACGTCAAATGCGGCGCCGCCGGAATTTACCGTGGGCTGCGCAAATGCGGCGATGAGGTCGAGAAGGGCGACCTGCTGGCACAGGTGATCCACCCCTATGAGGGAGGGGTCATCAGCGAAGTCCGGGCGCCGGCGGAGGGAATACTCTTCTTCGCGCATGAAAGTCCGCTGGTCATGGAGAATACCGTGGTGTTCAAGGTGATAAAGAGACTGCATAAGTGAAACACGATAAGAGATACGGGTTCGCCTGTATCTCTTTTTATATTGAAATAGTATATATCTGGGTAAAAATCAAATACTGAAAGTATATTGCAATGCGTATTATGCGGAGAGTTCCAGGATCGGACGTGCTTTTGTGCAAATTGTATAATATCCCGGCGATTATAAAGCAAAAATTCTATGTGCGAAATTTTCTAAAATCCTTGCAATTGGCGTTGTTATGTGGTAAAATAACTGTTGGCGGCTGTACTGAGTACGCAGAAAGTGTGCCCGTCACAGCCTGAACACTTGAAGGCATAGCGATGATGCCGGAGGTTGCGCAGCATGACTGCGGTAATTTCGGCGGAGTATGTCGGGCAGGAAGCCCGGCGACAGAAGATCTTCAGAAAACGTGGGTATCTTATCTGTCGGCGCTGTTAAAGTGTCCGGAACTTCCGGATAACTAACATACGTTCATCAGAAAACAGGAAACACACGGCACAGTGGATTTTTCAAAACAGCTTTTGCCAGCACAATACTAACAGAAGGGGTTGAAAAATCATGGCAGCAAATGAGAAGGTAAGGATCAAGATCAAGGGCTATGAGCACAGCGTGGTTGACGCTGCTGCAAAGAAGATCGTAGAGGCGGCTACACACAACGGTGCGAGAGTTGCAGGCCCGATTCCGCTTCCTACTAACAAGGAAGTTGTTACGATCCTGAGAGCTGTTCACAAGTACAAGGATTCCCGTGAGCAGTTCGAGCTGAGGACTCACAAGCGTCTTATCGACGTAATCCGTCCGTCAGCAAAGGCTATCGAAGCTCTCCAGACACTTGAGCTTCCGGCCGGCGTAGAGATTTCAATGGATATCTGATCATAGAGAGCATTGGAGTTATGTTGGGCGGCTTCCGCTCAACCACTAACCACGCACCACACGGTGCATGGTCATGTTGAGAGAATATCTCAACCAATAACCAAAGGAGGATTAGCCAAATGACAAAGGCGATCATTGGCAAGAAGATCGGTATGACACAGATCTTCGACGAGGCAGGCAAGGTCGTTCCCGTTACCGTTATCGAAGCGGGTCCCTGCGTAGTGGTACAGAAGAAGACCACTGAGAACGACGGCTACGAGGCAGTTCAGCTGGGCTTCGGAGATGTTTCTCCCAAGCACGTTAACAAGCCTGAGGCTGGCCACTTCAAGAAGAATGACGTAGCGTTCAAGAAGACCCTTAAGGAGTTCCGCCTGGACGACATCTCCGCTGTAAACGTAGGCGATGTTCTGAAGGCTGACGTTTTCGCTGAGGGCGACGTTATCGACGTTGCCGGCGTAAGCAAGGGCAAGGGCTTCACCGGCGCGATCAAGCGTCACAATCAGCACAGACTGAAGGAAACTCACGGTTCTGGTCCTGTTGCAAGACAGGCAGGTTCCATGGGCGCTTGCTCCAGCCCGTCCAGAATCTTCAAGGGCAAGGGCATGGCAGGTCACATGGGCGCAGAGAACGTTACCGTTCAGAACCTGGTAGTTGTTAAGGTTGATGTTGAGAACAACCTCATCGCTGTTAGAGGCGCGGTTCCCGGCCCTAAGGGCGGCGTTGTTACCATCGTCAACGCTGTTAAAGCATAAGGGAGGAGGACGATAATATGCCTAAGATTAACGTAGTAGATATGGCGGGTAAGGTCGTTTCCGAGCTTGAGCTTAACGAAAACGTATTCGGCATCGAGCCGAACAAGACCGCAATGCATTCCGCTGTTGTGAATTATCTCGCAAATCAGCGCCAGGGTACACAGTCCACACTTACCAGAACTGAGGTAAGCGGCGGCGGCAGAAAGCCCTGGAGACAGAAGGGTACTGGCCACGCAAGACAGGGTTCCACAAGATCTCCTCAGTGGAGACACGGTGGTATCGCTCTCGGCCCGAAGCCCCGTTCCTACAGATTCGTTCTGAACAAGAAGGTAAAGAAGCTTGCAATGCTCTCCGCTCTCTCCTCTAAGGTAAGCGAGAACGAGATGATCGTTGTTGATGCTATCAAGACCGACGAGTTCAAGACCAAGACAATGGTAGCTATGCTCAAGGCTCTCGAGGCTGAGAAGAAGACTCTCATCGTTCTCGATGCTGTTGACGCTAAGGTTATCAAGTCCGCTGCAAACATCGAGGGTGTTAAGACCACTCAGTACAACACTCTCAACGTATACGACATTCTTAACTGCGACAAGTTCGTTATCGTTAAGGGTGCTGTTGAAAAGCTTGAGGAGGTGTACGCATAATGAAGGCTGCTCAGGATATCATCATCAAGCCCATCATCACAGAACACAGCATGGAGGCTCTTGCTTCCGGCAAGTACACTTTCAAGGTTGCCAAGAACGCAAACAAGATCGAGATCGCCAAGGCTGTTGAGACCCTCTTCAAGGGCGTCAAGGTCGCTAAGGTGAACACCATCTCCGTTCGCGGCAGACTCAAGAGAATGGGCAGAACCGCTGGCTACACTTCCGACTGGAAGAAGGCTGTGGTTACTCTCGCAGAAGGCTCCAAGACAATTGAGTTCTTCGACGGAATGATTTAAGTAAGGAGTGAAACGTAATGGCTATTAAGAATTACAAGCCCGTCAATAACAGCCGTCGTGGCATGACTGTTACTGATTACAGCGGCTTATCAAAGGTAGCTCCCGAAAAGTCACTTCTGGAGCCCGTTAAGAAGACTGCCGGCCGTAACAGCTACGGTAGAATCACCGTTAGACACATCGGCGGCGGCAACAGAAAGAAGTACCGCGTTATTGACTTCAAGAGAGACAAGCAGGGCATGAACGCTACTGTTACCACTCTCGAGTACGATCCTAACAGATCTGCTTTCATCGCTCTCGTTACTTACGAGGACGGCGAGAAGAGATATATCATCGCTCCCGACGGACTTAAGGTAGGCGATACCGTTCGCGCAGGCAGCGACGCTGATATCAAGCCCGGCAACGCTCTTGCACTGGCTGATATCCCCGTTGGTACCGTTATCCACAACATCGAGATGCACCCCGGTAAGGGCGCTCAGATGGTTCGTTCTGCCGGCAACATGGCTCAGCTCATGGCTAAGGAGAACGGCATGGCTCTGATCCGCCTTCCCAGCGGCGAGCTGAGAAACGTTGCAGTTAACTGCATGGCTTCCATCGGTACCGTTTCTAACCTCGATCACGAGAACGTAAACCTCGGTAAGGCTGGTAGAACCCGTCACCTGGGCGTTCGCCCGACAGTTCGTGGTTCTGTCATGAACCCGAATGACCACCCGCACGGTGGTGGTGAGGGTAAGTCCCCTGTTGGACGTCCCGGACCTGTTACCCCGTGGGGCAAGCCCGCTCTTGGTTACAAGACCAGAAGCACAAAGAAGGCTTCCAACAAGTTCATCGTCAAGAGAAGAAACTCCAAGTAATCCCGGTTCACCTTTCTCCCCTGCCCTGCGCAGGGTGAGAGGGTACCATGATACCATAACCCAAAAGTTGTTGTTAACAAGAACAGCGTTGCACATCATTATTAAGGTTGTGCGTAAAACGTCATCGGCGAGTGTCGCTGCTCATTAACTTGCAGCTAAACTTGAAAGGAATTATTTAGACATGGGAAGAAGTATTAAAAAGGGACCTTACATCCAGGAAGCTCTCTACAAGAGAGTTCTGGCTATGAACGAAGCAGGCGAGAAGAAAGTGCTCAAGACTTGGAGCCGTTCTTCCACAATATTCCCTGACTTCGTGGGTCACACATTCGCAGTCCACGACGGCAGAAAGCATGTTCCGGTATATGTTACCGAGGATATGGTAGGCCACAAGCTGGGCGAGTTCGCTCCTACAAGAACCTTCAAGGGTCACGCAGGAAGCAAGACAACAGGCAAGAAGTAAGGAGGAGAAATAATGGAAGCTAGAGCTGAACTCAGACAGGTTCGTATTTCTCCGAGAAAGGTCGGCATCGTTCTGGACCTCATCAGAAACAAGCCTGTTGAAATCGCATTCGCTACTCTTAAGAACACCCCCAAGTCCGCTTGCGAGCCTCTCGAGAAGCTCCTCAAGTCTGCAGTAGCTAACGCAGAGAACAATCACAACATGGACACAAGCCGCCTTTACGTTTCCGAAGCATTCGTTGGCGCAGGTGTTACCCTCAAGCGTATCAGACCGAAGGATCACGGACGCGCTCACAGAATCCTGAAGAGAACGTCCAACATCGTACTGGTTGTTAAAGAAGCAGAATAAGGAGGAGAATTACAATGGGACAGAAGGTTAATCCACACGGTCTCAGAGTGGGTGTAATCAAGGATTGGGATTCTCGCTGGTTCGCGGGCAAAGCAACCTTCGGTGACACACTTGTTGAAGACTACAAGATCCGTGAGCTTCTGAAGAAGAAGCTTTACAAGGCTGGCGTTCCCTCGATCGAGATCGAGAGATCCGGCGATAAGGTTACGATCCTTATTTCCTGCGCAAAGCCCGGTATGGTTATCGGCGCAAAGGGCGCAGAGATCGATAAGCTCAAGGCTGAGATGGAGAAGTTCACCGGCAAGAAGGTAGACATCAAGATCATCGAGGTCAAGAACCCCGACATGAACGCTCAGCTGGTTGCAGAGAACATCGCACAGCAGCTGGAGGGCCGTGTTTCCTTCAGACGTGCAATGAAGTCCGTTATCGGCAGAACAATGAAGTCCGGCGCAAAGGGTATCAAGACAATGGTAGCCGGCCGTCTGGGCGGTGCCGAGATCGCTCGTACTGAGAGCTATCACGAGGGCACAATCCCGCTTCAGACTCTTCGCGCAGACATCGACTACGGTGTTGCAAGAGCTAACACAACTTACGGCGTTATCGGCGTAAAGGTTTGGATCTATAAGGGCGAAGTGCTCAAGGGCGAGATCCCCGCACAGAGAACCGAGAGAAACGACAGACGCCGCCGTGATGACAGAAACAATGGCAGAGGCCGCGACGACAGACGTCCTCGCAGAGAAAGAGCACCTAGAAAAGAAGGGGGTAACGACTAATGCTGCTTCCTAAGAGAGTAAAGTACAGAAGAGTACAGAGAGGCCGCCGTACCGGTATCGCCACAAGAGGCAACAAGGTTTCCAACGGTGAGTATGGCCTGCAGGCACTCGAGGCTGCTTGGATCAAGTCCAACCAGATCGAGGCTGCCCGTATCGCAATGACACGTTACATCAAGCGTGGCGGTCAGGTTTGGATCAAGATTTTCCCCGACAAGCCCGTTACTGATAAGCCCCTCGGAGTTCGAATGGGTTCCGGTAAGGGCGCTCCCGAGTACTGGGTAGCTGTTGTAAAGCCCGGCAGAGTTATGTTCGAGATCGCCGGCGTTTCTGAGGAGACTGCACGCGAGGCTATGCGTCTTGCAATGCACAAGCTCCCCATCAAGTGCAAGTTTGTAAAGAAGGAAGACGGAGGTGAGCTTTAATGAAGGCTTCAGAACTGGTATATCTCTCGGAGACAGAGCTCGACACTAAGCTCGCTGAACTCAAGCAGGAGCTTTTCAACCTGCGCTTCCAGCTTGCAGTAAACCAGCTTGATAATCCCACCAGAATCAAGGCTGTGAAGAAGGACATCGCACGCATCAAGACAATCCAGCGTCAGCGTCAGATCGCGGCTAACAATTGAGGAAGGAGGATAAGAACAAAATGGAAAGAGCTTTAAGAAAGACCAGAGTTGGTAGAGTAGTAAGCAACAAGATGGACAAGACTATCGTCGTTGCCATCGAGGACAACGTTCGTCATCCTCTTTATAAGAAGATCGTTAAGCGCACGATCAAGCTGAAGGCTCACGATGAACAGAACACTTGCGGAATAGGCGACAGAGTTGAGATCATGGAGACTCGCCCCCTTTCCAAGGATAAGAGATGGCGCCTTGTTAACGTCATCGAGCGCGCTAAGTAATTCTACGAAAGGAGTAGCACAACATGATCCAGATGCAGACACTGCTCAAGGTCGCTGACAACACCGGCGCCAAGGAGCTTATGTGTATCAGAGTGCTCGGCGGTACTCGCAGAAAGTATGCGAATATCGGCGACGTAATCATTGCTTCCGTCAGAAAAGCTACACCCGGCGGCGTTGTAAAGAAGGGCGACGTAGTTAAGTGCGTTGTCGTTCGTTCCGCAAAGGGTCTCAGACGTGACGACGGAACATATATCCGCTTCGACGAAAACGCAGCGGTTATCATCAAGGAGGACAAAAATCCGAAGGGAACTCGTATTTTTGGGCCGGTAGCAAGAGAGCTGCGTGACAAGGACTTCACAAAGATCCTGTCCCTCGCTCCCGAAGTACTTTAAGGAGGACCTGCCGATTATGAATAGCTTAAATGTTAAAACCGGTGATAAGGTTCAGGTAATCAGCGGCGCTGATAAGGGCAAGCAGGGCAAGGTCGTTACCGTTTCCGCTAAGGAGAACAAGGTAATCGTTGAGGGCATCAACATGGTGACCAAGCACGTCAAGCCCAAGCAGGCTGGTCAGCTCGGCGGCAGAGTTCAGGCTGAGGGTGCGCTTTATGCGTCCAAGGTTCAGCTCGTTTGCCCCAAGTGCGACAAGCTTACAAGAGTTGCTCACAAAATTGAGGACGGCAAGAAGATCAGAGTTTGCAAGCACTGCGGAGCAGAGCTCAAGTACTGATATTGCCTGAGATCGGTCGGATACAAGGAATGCTCCCTCGTCGGAGCGGAGCATTAAAATCCGGCTGTCAGATAGGAGTATTGATATGGCAAGAATGAAGGATTTCTACAAGGAAACCGTTGCCCCCGCTCTTTTCAAGAAGTTCGGTTACAAGTCTGTTATGCAGATCCCGAAGCTCGATAAGATCATCGTAAACGTTGCTTGCGGCGAGGCAAAGGAAAACCACAAGATCATAGAGAACGTTATGTCTGAGCTCGCTCAGATCACTGGTCAGAAGCCGGTTGAGTGCCGTTCCAAGAAGGCAGTCGCTAACTTCAAGCTCAGAGAGGGTCAGGTCATCGGTGTCAAGGTTACACTGAGAGGCGAGACCATGTACGAGTTCCTCGACAGACTGTTCAACGTTGCTCTTCCCCGTGTTCGTGACTTCAGAGGCATCAACGCTAATTCCTTCGACGGCAGAGGTAACTACTCTTTCGGTCTGAAGGAGCAGATCATCTTCCCCGAGATCGATTTCGATAAGGTTGAGGCTACACGCGGCATGGACATCAACTTTGTTACCACAGCAAAGACCGATGAGGAAGCCAGAGAGCTGCTCACCCTGATGGGCGCTCCCTTTGAGAAGTAAGAAAGGACGAAGGAAAACTTATGGCTAAGAAGTCAATGATAGCTAAGCAGCAGAGAGCGCCGAAATTTTCCACTCGCGCCTACAACAGATGCAAGATCTGCGGCAGACCCCACTCTTACATGCGTAAGTTCGGCATCTGCAGAATCTGCTTCAGAGAGCTTGCTTACAAGGGTCAGATCCCTGGTGTAAAGAAGGCAAGCTGGTAAGCTGCACGGAACGTCGATCAAATCAGTTCCATCAATTTGTTCCCTCGCCGGACGGGTTTTGTTTCAATAAAAGTCCGGCTTAAATATCAGCTCCGATAAGGAGCAATCATGTAAGTACGACGGACAATTCGGTTCCGTAACGGCTTTCGTATAGGAGGTAAACGAATGCAGATCACTGATACCATCGCAGATATGCTTACGAGAATCCGTAACGCAAACTCCGCGAAGCACGCCTCTGTTGATATCCCCGCGTCTAACCTCAAGAAGCAGATAGCTCAGATCCTTCAGGACGAGGGCTACATCAAGAGCTTCAAGGTTATCGACGACAAGAAGCAGGGCATCATCAGAGTCAATCTCAAGTACACAGACAACAAGGCTCAGGTTATCACCGGTCTCCGCCGTGTTTCCAAGCCCGGTCTGAGAATCTACTCTAACTGCAAGGATATGCCTAAGGTAATGAAGGGACTCGGTATCGCTATCGTATCCACTTCCAAGGGCATCATGACCGACAAGAAGGCTCGCGAGCTCAATGTCGGCGGCGAAGTCCTTGCATTCATCTGGTAAGGAGGAATAGTAATATGTCAAGAATTGGTAAGAAGCCCGTTGCTATTCCCGCAGGTGTGGAAGTAAAGATCGACGGCTCCGTAGTTACAGTTAAGGGCCCCAAGGGCACCCTGACCAAGGAATTCAATCACATCATGAAGATCTCCCAGGAGGGCAACGAGATCATCGTTGAGCGTCCTGATGATGAGAACTTCAGCAAGTCCGTTCACGGACTGACAAGAACCCTTATCCACAACATGGTTGAGGGTGTTACAAACGGCTTCTCCAAGGAGCTGAAGATCAACGGCGTTGGTTACAGATGCCAGAAGAGCGGCAAGAAGGTTACACTGACCCTCGGTTTCTCTCACCCGGTTGAAGTTTCTGATACCGATGATATTACCCTGGACGTTCCCGATCCCAACACTATTATAGTAAAGGGCATCGACAAGCAGATGGTAGGTCAGATTGCTTCTGAGATCAGAGGCAAGCGTCCCCCCGAGCCCTACAAGGGCAAGGGCATCAAGTATGCCGATGAAGTTATCCGCCGCAAGGAAGGTAAAGCAGGTAAGGGTAAGAAGTAATTCCCACAACGAAAGGACTGAAAATAAATGGTTAAAATTATCGACAAGAACAAGAGCAGAATCCGCCGTCACAAGCGTGTTCGTTCTAAGATCTCCGGCACAGCACAGTGCCCCCGTCTTAACGTTTTCCGTTCTTCTCAGCACATTTACGCTCAGGTCATTGACGACGTAAAGGGTGTTACTCTCGCAGCTGCTTCTTCCACTGAGAAGGGCTTTGAGGGCTTCGGCGGCAATGTTGAGGCAGCTAAGAAGGTTGGCCTCATGATCGCCGAGAAGGCTAAGGCTGCAGGCATCACCGATGTCGTTTTCGACAGAGGCGGCTATGTGTACCACGGCAGAGTTGCTGCTCTCGCCGAGGGCGCTAGAGAAGGCGGACTTAATTTCTGATAAGGAGGGACACACACTTGGCACTTTTAGACGCTAACAACTATGAGCTCAACGAGAAAGTCGTAGCTATAAACCGTGTATCCAAGACCGTTAAGGGCGGACGTATCATGAAGTTCTCCGCTCTGGTAGTTGTCGGTGACGGCAACGGCGTTGTAGGCTTCGGCATGGGCAAATCCAACGAAGTTCCGGACGCTATCCGCAAGGGTCTTGAGGACGCAAAGAAGAATCTTCACAAGATTGCCCTCAAGGGTACAACAATTCCCCACGAGGTTACTGGTAAGTTCGGTGCAGGCGCAGTTCTGATGCGTCCGGCTCCCGAGGGTACCGGCGTTATCGCAGGCGGCCCTGTTCGTGCAGTCATCGAGATGGCTGGCATCAAGAACATCCGTACAAAGTCCCTGCGTTCCAACAACCCCTGCAACGTTGTTCGTGCAACAATGGAGGGTCTGACTTCCCTCAGAACCGCTGAGGAAGTTGCTGCTCTCAGAGGCAAGACCGTTAAGGAAATTGTAGGCTAAGCAGTACGAAAGGAAGAATAACATGGCTCTTAAAATCACACTTGTACGCTCTTTAAACAGCTGCAAGAAGAATCAGATCGCCACTGCGTATTCCCTTGGACTGCGCAAGGTAAACTCTGTTTCCACCCAGCCCGACAACGCGGCTACTAAGGGTAAAATCAAGACTATCGCTCACCTGGTAAAGGTTGAAGAGGTTTGATTTCATAGGCGCTTCCCTTCCGGGAGGTTCCCAAAAATTCTAATTACACTTAATCCACATTTACTAGGGGGTGCAAAGTTATGAAGCTTTACGAATTACAGCCCGCTGAAGGTTCTGTAAAGGACGTTAAGCGTATCGGCCGCGGCCACGGTTCCGGCAACGGTAAGACTGCCGGCAAGGGTCACAAGGGTCAGAAGGCACGTTCCGGCGGCTCTATCAGACCTGGCTTTGAAGGCGGTCAGATGCCTCTCCAGAGAAGAATCCCTAAGAGAGGTTTCCACAACATTTTTGCAGTTGAGTATGCAACTGTAAACGTATCCGACCTTGAGGCACGTTTCGAAAACGGTGCCGTTGTTGACGCTGCTGCTCTTGTTGAGAGCGGTGCAATCAAGAACGCAAAGGACGGTATCAAGATCCTGGGCAACGGCGAACTCACCAAGAGCCTTACTGTTAAGGCAGCTAAGTTCACCGCTGGCGCACAGGAAAAAATTGAAAAGGCAGGCGGAAAGGCTGAGGTGATCTAATGTTTCAGGTCTTTCGTAATGCGTGGATGGACACGCAGCTGCGTAAAAAGATTTTGTACACACTGTTCATCATCATCCTGTTCCGTTTAGGCTCAAACATCTTCGTTCCTTTCCTTAACAACGACGCGATCCAGACCATGACGTCCGGCGCTTCGCTGCTGAACTACCTCGACGTTATGACGGGTGGTTCCCTTGGAAAGGGTACGCTCCTCGCAATGTCGATCACGCCTTACATCAATGCGTCGATCATCATTCAGCTTCTCGCCGTTGCTATCCCTCCTCTGGAAAAGCTCCAGAAAGAGGGCGAGCAGGGTCGTAAGAAGTTAAACACGATCACTAAGATCACCTCGCTTGCTATCGCAGTTCTTCAGGCTATTTCCTTCTACATCATGCTCAGAAACGGCACAACAGTCGGTGAACAGCATGTTGCAGTTCTGAAGTACGGCGATGTCAACCAGGTAAACCCCGATATGTTCTCCGTCGTTCTTTCAGCTATCGTTATCGTTGCCTGCTTCGTTGCCGGCGCGTCAATGATCATCTGGCTGGGCGACCGGATCAACGAAAAGGGTATCGGCAACGGTATCTCCATGATACTGTTCGCAGGTATCATCTCCGGACTTCCGAGCGCTGTTCAGTACTTCGTGACGATCGTTAGAGATGAGCCCGCAAACATCGGCTTCGTGCTGCTGGCACTCGTAATCTTCATCGCTATGGTATGGTTCGTCATCATGATGACCAACGCCGAGAGAAGGATTCCGGTCCAGTACGCAAAGCGCGTTGTCGGCAGAAAGATGTACGGCGGTCAGTCCTCTCACATCCCGATAAAGGTTGCGATGTCCGGCGTTATGCCTATCATCTTTGCAATGTCCCTGATGAGCTTACCGCAGACGATCCTTTACTTCTTCGGTATCACCGAGCAGAGCGAAGGCTTCTGGGGCGGATTCCTCCGGTTCTTCAACCAGGGTACTCCCCTTTATGCGGTCATCTACTTCCTGCTCATCATCGCATTCAACTACTTCTATGTATCTATCCAGTACAATCCTGTTGAGATCGCAAACAACCTGAAGAAGAACAACGGTGCGATCCCCGGATACCGTCCGGGCAAGCCCACTGCTGACTTCATCTACAACTCCCTCAACAAGATCACACTGATCGGCGCTATATTCCTCGGTATCGTGGCAATATTCCCGATCATTCTGGCACTGTGCGTTCCTACTCTGAGAGGAATCAGCATCGGCGGTACAACGATCCTGATCGTTGTCGGCGTTGCCCTTGAAACCGTAAGAACCCTCGAGAGCCAGATCATGATGCGTCATCACCCCGGCTTCCTTGATTAATTATCCCGGCGGCTTCCCTGGTTCGCCAGGGAGCCGGCTTGGGTCATTACAATGGCACAACGCGAATAGGAGATCACAATGAATCTGATTTTTTTAGGCGCTCCGGGCGCAGGAAAGGGCACTCAGGCTGAGGTTGTCTGCAAGGAACTGAATATACCTGCCATCTCCACCGGCAACATGCTGCGTGAGGCGGTTAAGAACGGCACTCCTGCCGGTCTTGCTGCAAAGGCTTACATGGACAGGGGCGACCTTGTTCCTGACGAGGTTGTTATCGGTATCCTGAAGGACAGGATCGCTGAGGACGACGCAAAGAACGGCTTCATTCTCGACGGCTTCCCCAGAACTGTTGCACAGGCTGAGGCGCTGGAGAAGATGGGCGTGAATATCGATAAGGTTGTCGAGATCCACGTTGCTGACGAAGCTATCACCGCAAGAATGTCCGGCAGACGCGTTTGCGAGAAGTGCGGAAATTCTTATCACATCGAATACAAGCCCACAAAGGTCGAGGGTATCTGCGACGCATGCGGAGGAAAGGTCGTTCAGAGAGTTGACGACAAGCCCGAGACTGTTATCAGCCGTCTTAAGACCTACCACGAAAAGACCGCTCCTCTCAAGGATTTCTATGCCGCAAGAGGAAAGCTCGTAACCGTTGAGGGTCAGCAGGAGATCGCTGATACTTCCAGACTGACTCTGGCAGCTGTAAAGGGCTAAAACAGAAAAGCGTGACAAACAATGATAACAATTAAAAATCCAACAGAGCTTAAAGCTATGCTCAAAGCTGGCGAGCTTGCCGCACAGGCACTTGAACTCGCAGGCAGGAACGCTGTTCCAGGCATCTCAACATGGGAACTGGACAGGATCGTCAACGATTACGTTGTATCTCATGGCGGCTCATCGCCGTGTAAGGGCTATGGCGGATTTCCGGGGCATAACTGCTTCTCAATAAACGAGCAGCTTATCCACGGTATTCCCTCCAAGAAGGTTATCCTGAAAGAGGGAGATATCATTTCCTGTGATATCGTTGCTGAACTCAACGGTTTCATGGGCGATAACACCAAGACTTTCCGTGTGGGCAAGGTTTCCGACGAGGCAGACAGACTGCTGAGGATCACCGAGGAGGCTCTGTATAAGGGCATCGAACAGGCGGTGGCAGGAAACAGGATCGGCGATATCTCAAACGCGATCCAGACGCATGTTGAGTCCAACGGTTATGCGATATGCAAAAAGTATATCGGTCACGGAATCGGACGTGACATGCACGAGGATCCCGAAGTTCCGAACTTCGGAAGACCCGGCAGAGGACCCAGACTTTGCAAGGGAATGACGATCGCCATCGAACCGATGGTCAACACGAACTTCCCTGAGGTAAACGTCCTCAAGGACGGCTGGACAGTCGTAACGACTGACGGCAGCCTGAGCTGTCACTTCGAAAACACTGTTGCAATCACCGACGGCGAGCCGATCATTCTTACAAGACCGGAACACTGATAATGGATATTACAGCAGGCATGATCATCATAAGCACCGCGGGGCATGACAAGGGGCAGCTGCTTCTGGTCACGGGTGCTGACGGGAGGTTCGTTTACCTCGCCGACGGAAAAGAGCGCAGACTCTCCGCCCCGAAAAAAAAGAACCTGAAACATGTTCGTCCCACCGCCGAGTTTCTCGACCCGGCAGCAATGACGGATAAGAGGCTGAGGACCGCACTCCGCGGACTGAGCCGGAGCATCGCCGAGGAGAGTGAATAGCTTGTCTAAAGAAGATGTATTAGAAGTTGAGGGCGTTATTCTGGAAGCACTGCCCAACGCACAGTTCAAGGTAGAGCTTTCAAACGGTCATAAGATTTTGGCACACATCAGCGGCAAGCTGAGAATGAACTTCATTCGCATACTGCCCGGTGACAAAGTGACCGTTGAAATGTCGCCTTACGACCTGACAAAAGGCAGGATCACATGGCGCGCCAAGTGATCCAGGCAGAGTAAACTATCCTAAAGGAGGGTATTTCAATGAAAGTTAGACCTTCAGTTAAGCCCATGTGCGACAAGTGCAAGGTAATCAAGCGCAAGGGTAAAGTTATGGTTATCTGTGTTGAACCGAAGCACAAGCAGAGACAGGGCTGATAAGCTCTGATCCTATCTTAGAGGAGGAAAAAGTATGGCAAGAATTGCTGGTGTAGACCTGCCCAAGGAAAAGCGTGTCGAGATAGGCCTGACCTATGTATACGGCATCGGCAGAAAGTCTGCAAATGATATTCTGGCTAAGGCCGGCGTAAATCCTGACACCCGTGTCAAGGATCTCACCGACGAGGAAGAAGCAAAGATCCGTGAAGTTATCGACCATGGCTACATCGTAGAGGGCGACCTGAGAAGAACCGTTGCTCTCAACATCAAGCGCCTGGTTGAGATCAACTGCTTCCGTGGCACCCGTCATCGCAAGGGTCTTCCCTGCCGTGGTCAGAGAACCAAGACCAACGCTAGAACTCGCAAGGGTCCCAAGAAGACTATTGCTAACAAGAAGAAGTAATCACAGAAAGGTGGTATAATAATGGCAGCAACCAAGGGCAAGCAGGTTGTACGCAGACGTCGTGAGCGCAAGAACGTTGAGAACGGCGCAGCTCATATCCAGTCTACATTCAACAACACAATCGTTACTATTACCGACCTTCAGGGCAACGCTCTTTCATGGGCAAGCGCAGGCGGACTGGGCTTCAGAGGCTCCAGAAAGTCCACTCCCTTCGCAGCTCAGACAGCAGCAGATGTTGCAGCTAAGGCAGCTATGGAACACGGCCTCAAGACTGTTGAGGTTTTCGTTAAGGGCCCCGGCGCAGGTCGTGAGGCAGCTATCAGAGCTCTCCAGGCAGCAGGCCTCGAGGTTAAGCTCATCAAGGACGTAACTCCGATCCCCCACAACGGATGCCGTCCCCCCAAGAGAAGACGTGTTTGATCACTGAACAGAACCGAGCTGTTCGTTTACTCGGCGTCGGCATAGCAGTTTTTCCGCAAAGCCGATATTACTTTTGAATAACGGAGGAATTTTACAATGGCAGTTAATCGTGATCCGATTTTAAAGAGATGCAGAGCACTGGATCTCAGCCCCGCAGTTCTGGGCTATGACAAGAAGTCCAACAGAAACCCCAACGGCAACAAGAGAAAGAAAGAGTCTGAGTATGCTTCCCAGCTGAAGGAGAAGCAGAAGCTCAAGTTCATCTACGGCGTCCTCGAGAAGCAGTTCTATCACTACTACGAACTCGCTACCAAGGAAGAGGGTATCGCCGGTGAGAACCTCCTCAAGCTCCTTGAGTCCAGACTTGACAACGTTGTTTTCAGAATGGGCATGGCTTGCACCAGACGTGAGGCTCGTCAGCTGGTTTCTCACGGTCATTTCTGTGTGAACGGCAAGAGAGTTGATATCCCCTCTTACAGAGTTAAGGTTGGCGACGTTATCTCCCTGCACGAGAACAGCAAGAAGAGCAAGAAGTTCGAGCAGATCGCTGAAGTTGCTGGCGGCAGAATCACTCCCCTCTGGCTCGAAGTTAATAAGGAAGCAGGCACCGCAAAGGTTCTCCGTGCGTTCCAGCGTGAGGAGCTTGACTACGATATCGCTGAACACTTAATTATCGAGCTGTATTCTAAATAATAGCATAGAAGCATACAGATATTTAGTGCAGTTATTTTTAATTCATAGTCTGCAAGGGCTGATTAACAGCCTGAAACTGTGCCAATGCTATACATATAGCTGCGGCACGGGCAGAGTGTGATTTAAAATTAACAGCGAATATGGCAATAAGCACAGGATAATTAACAGACGAGAACTTGTGGAGGGTACCAAATGCTTGAAAAAATCGAAAAGCTCAATATCGAAACCTCAAAATTACGCTCAGATGGAACTTATGGAATGTTTGTTCTCGAACCGCTTCAGAGCGGATATGGCAATACGCTCGGCAACAGCCTGAGAAGAGTGCTCCTCTCCTCCCTGCCCGGCGTGGCTGCTACTTCCGTTAAGATCGACGGCGTTCAGCATGAATTTTCCACCGTCCCCGGCGTTAAGGAGGACGTTACCGAGCTGATCCTCAACATCAAGGGACTCAGAGCTAAAATGTACGGCGAAGCGCCCAAGACGATCTACATCGAGGCAGAGGGCGAAGGCGAAGTCACCGCCGGTGATATCAAGACCGATTCCGAGGTTGAGATCCTCGATCCCGGTATGCATATCGCTACCCTGAGCGCTGGTGCGAAGCTGTTCATGGATATCACGCTGGACAGAGGCAGGGGCTATGTTTCTGCTGAACTCAACAAAGAGCAGCTCCAGCCTGTTATTGGAGTAATCCCGATTGACAGTATCTATACTCCTGTCCTGAAGTGCAATTACACTGTTGAAAATACCCGTGTTGGTCAGAGGACCGATTTCGAGAAGCTCATCATCGAGATCTGGACTGATGGCACTATCTCCGCTAAGGAAGCTGTTTCCTATGCGGCAAAGATCCTCATCGAGCGCCTCAAGCTCTTCGCTGATCTCTCTGACGATTCAGAGCAGCCTGAGCTGATGGTCGAGAAGGAAGAGAACCGCAAGGATAAGCTGCTTGAGATGACTATTGAAGAGCTCGAACTCTCCGTTCGCTCCTTCAACTGCCTCAAGAGAGCTGGTATCAATACAGTAGACGACCTCATCAACAAGTCCCCGGAGGACATGATGAAGGTAAGAAACCTGGGTAAGAAGTCCTTCGATGAGGTTAAGGCTAAGCTTAACTCTCTCGGATTCGACCTCACACCTTCTGAAGAAAACAACTGATAACGGCGTTCTACGCCGATAATACATTCCTATCGAAAGGAGAATGGAAATATGCCGGGAACAAGAAAGCTGGGCAGACCCAGCGACCACAGAAAGGCAATGCTCAGAGGCATGGTTACATTCCTGCTGGAGAACGGTAAGATCGAGACTACCGTTACACGCGCAAAGGAAGTTCGCGCAGAGGCAGAAAAGATGATCACACTTGGCAAGGTTAACACCCTGCACACCAAGCGTCAGGTTCTTTCATACGTTACTAAGGAAGATGTCGCTAAGAAGGTATTCGACGAGATCGCTCCCAAGTACGCTGACAAGAACGGTGGTTACACCAGAATCTACAAGATCGGTCCGCGCCGCGGCGACGCAGCTGAGATGGCTATCATCGAGCTGGTTTGATCTTAACAAAAATATTTCCCCTTCCGGTTTCCGGGAGGGGAGTTTTTCTATGCGAAGAAACGTGACATCGCCTGCATGTAAATCTAAGTAACCAGGTAACGAAAATGACACATTGAATTTGTTGGTTTTGCCGCCTTGACAATAATTGCAACTTATAATATAATATAAACATGAAACAACTCGGTTGTTTCAAAACCAATAAGTGAAAGGTGAATTATTATGAAGAAAACAGTATGCACAATACTAGCGGCAGCAATGTCAATATGCGTTTACACAAACGCATATGCAAGCGATTATACACAGCCAGATATAGAGTATGTTCAGAGTGAAAGTGTTCAGTACTCACTTGATTTCAATTTTACTGAAACAAGTGGGACTAATGCAGGAATATCTACAATTGGTCTGAAAGACGAAGCGCTTGAGGAATTACCATCTTATATGTTTGGCGCATATAATGCTTCTGATGGAATACATTATCTGCAAATCAACAGTGGGGTGGACATAGATTTTAGAGGAACCGATGTAAATGGCAAAGAAATATTTTGTGATTCAAGATACTTGACTAACATATATTTTAATGTAAATACATCTAGGTCCGATAATTTCAGTCTTACATACAGTAAGTATGCCTGGATAACTAGCAGAGGGGCGGAACTTAAGAATGATTCAGTTATCATTTCTGGAAAATACGATAAGCAGTCAAAGAGCATTACCATATTCCAGATCAAATACAAGAAAGCCTGAATGGAGGGTTGACACATGACCAGAACACGAAAGATAGTCGGCGGTGTGATCGCAGGATTCCTGCTGGCGCTGATTGCGGTGATTGTACTCATCACCACAGGGGTTATCGGATTCCAAGAGGACGATGACAAGGCGTTCGAGAAGCCGGAAATAAAGCCCGGTAAGTACTATCTCGAGCTTGAGAACGGGTACGCCCAGAATGAGTATATCGAGGTCTTCAGCGATCAGACGATCGCATTTGTGGGAGATTACTGGGACGCCAACGCGGAGCAGGACAAGGAGGAGGGCGTGAAGCCCTGGAACGAACGCCAGGCGTACACAATGACGGTACCTGCACCGTGGACCTACTTTATTGCGGTCACTGGTGAGGAACTTAATACAGACGAAGGGTATGCAGTATCCGGCGTCGGATTTGACGGAGAGGATACCATTACGGCGACGAGAGTCGGAGGATCCGGCGAGGGAGATGTGAAATACTATCCGCAGGGACTGAATGAAACATCGTATGACCAGGCGCACTACGTCTATAAGGGCTAAATCCAAATAAATAATCCCGGTGGGTATCCACCGGGATTTCTATGTCTATAAGAGGATCACGCTTCCTCGGTCTTGTCCTTCTTGGCATGGCGCTTGCTCTGAACCCAGATCCAGATAGGACCAGCCAGGCAAACGGAGCTGTAGAATCCAACCAGCATACCGATAGCAAGCGGAATGGAGAACGTCAGAATAGATGTGGTTCCCATAAGCGCGCACACGATGGATACGGAGATCATCGCGCATACTGTGGTAGCAGTTGTGATGATGGAACGCGGCAGCGTCTGGTTGATGGAGAGGTTTACAAGCTCGGGATCGGTGAACTTGGTGCCGTACTTAGCACGGTTCTCACGCAGACGGTCGTAGATGATGATGGTGTTGTTGATAGAGTAACCCAGCAGAGTCAGGATAACCGCCATGAAGTTGGAATCCAGCGACATGCCGCCGAATACATAAACCGCGTAGGTTATTGCAACGTCGTGCAGAAGGCAGATGATTGAGATGATACCTGCAGAAAGGCCGCCGATCTTCTGGAAGCGGAATGCGATGTAGATAGCGAGCAGAACGAACGCTATAACGACCGCAACAACGCAGGAGATCAGGAACGAAGTACCGGAGGAGGCGCTTACGTTGGTGGTGTCAATATTCTCAACGTTGTTGTCCGGGAGTGCGGATTCGACCATTGCGTTAATGGCATTGAGCGTGTCGTCGTCCATCTTCTCATCGGAAGCGAAGGAGATGACCATGGTGTTGAGTCCGCCGGTGAAGCTTGTACCGGTGGTTACTGTAGCCTCGGGAACGTTGTCCAGGGACTTCACGTCAGCTGCGATTTTAGCGGTGTCAGCCTCGGTGATTTCGCCAGTATAGCTGTAGGTCAGCATGGAACCGCCCTTGAACCGGATATCCACCTTTACGCCAAGCACAAAGGAGAAGATAACTGTGAGGACGATGACAGAAGCGGAGATGAGCGCAAACACCTTGGTCTTGGCAACGAAATCGATTCCCTTCTTCTCAGGGAGCGCAGGAGTCTTGCTGCCGTCCATGACCTTGTCTGCGGTGGAATCCTTTGCACCGCCGTACAGCCAGGGCTTTCTGAAAGCCTTGAACTGCGACAGCGATGTCACCATGAGTCTGGTAGCCCAGCATGCCATGATGAAGTTCATGATAACGCCGACAAGCAGTGTGAAGCCGAAGGAGTAGATAGTACCATCGGTGGAAGCACCGAACCATGTGCCGAATACCAGCATAAGGATCACGGCAACGATGATGACTGTCAGGTTGGAGTCCAGGATAGCGGTGAATCCGCGCTGGAAGCCGTTCTTTATTGCGCCGTCAATGGTTCTGCCAGCCTTGAGTTCCTCGCGGATACGCTCGGCGGAAAGCACGTTGCCGTCTACGCCCATACCTACGGACAGGATAATACCTGCGATACCCGGGATAGTCAGCGTGCTGCTTGCATTGAATCCGAAGAAGCCGGTGCAGGCTGCGAACATGCCGGCGATCTGACCGGCGAGGGCAATGACTGCGACAAAGCCGGGCAGGCGGTAGTAAACGACCATGAATATTGCGATAACGATGAATGCGATAACGCCGGCGATACCCATTGCGTCACGCGCGCCGGTACCCAGTATCGGGGAGATGGTGGACAGATTCTTGATCTCAAGCTTGAAAGGAAGCGCGCCGCCCTTGATGAGGTCAGCCAGCTTCTTTGCGTCAGCGTAGCCCTCGTCGCCGGAGTAGTTGCCGGAGATCGAAGCGGAGCCGTCGCTGATGACAGCGCTTACGGAAGGAGCGCTGATCTGCTCGTCGTCCATCCAGATGGAGATACGCTTGTTCTCGTTCATTGCCTGCTGGGTGGCATTCTTGAACGCTTCCTTACCGCTGTCGTTCAGGGTAAGGCTTATTTCGTAGCTTGCGGTAGCGCCCTTGTTCTGGGTATTAACATAGACGCGTGCGTCTGCAACGTCCTTACCCTCGAGCACCAGGGGCAGATCCTCATAGGTCTGGTCGTCTGTGAGATCTCCGCTGTAGCCCATGCGGAATGTCAGCTGGGCAGTCGCGCCGATCTCCTTCACGGCCTCCTCGGGATTGAAGCTGTTGTCGTCGGCCTGCCACGGGAAGCGGACAATGATGTTGTTGGCGCCGATGTCCTCGAAAACCTCGTAGTCGTTGATGTTCTGGCTGACAAGACGGTTCTCGATTATTGTCTTTGCTGCGTCGAGGTCGTCAGAGGTTATGGGATCGGTGTAATCCTCAGGCGCGCCGAATGTTACGTTGACGCCGCCGCGGATATCTATACCCCATCTTACGTCGCCGAGTCCTGCGATCACGGTAGTCTTGCTGTCGCCGTACTGCGTGCTGATTCCCAGTGTGGAAAGCAGCGCGAACGCGATGATAATAACTGCCAGAACGAAGAACACGGGTCTGCCTATTCTTCTCTTCAAAAGTAGCTCACTCCATTTCACTTCACGGCAGCCGCCGGAATCACCTCCGGAAAAGCATACTGCCGAATATAATCATACTATTCTATTATAATATAAAATGCAGAATTAGTCAATAGCAAAATAACGGCAGGCGGAGAAATTCTGCAATTTTTCCGCCTGCAAGGGTTATTTGTATACGATGTTGTCCTTGTTGAACTTATCGGTATAGCCGATGTACCAGCCAAGCTCCGTCATTACGGGAATTATGGCGTAATACAGCAGCATAAGCGCCGGGAACAGCGGCGGCATGATGTCTATCTGCCGGAAATCCGTCTGCACCCAGGCGTCCGTTGAGAGGTCGGGCATTGGTACAAAGGTCTGAATGAACGGATATGCGCTGCCGCTGATGAACCGGTAAACATAGAACGTGTCCGCTTCCGGGAAGAACAGCTTGTTCAGCAGCAGAACCACCGTCGGGGCGGCGGCTATCGCGAACATTATCAGCCCGAGGTATATCCACCGCCGTGGAAGCGGCGCGTCCACCCGGTGATTTCTGACCAGGGAGCGTTCCCGGGCGCCGTCCTGCCAGCCGACGGTGAACATCAGCATGTGGAATATCGCCAGGGAGCACAGCATAGCGACAATGTTCAGCAAGATTACCAGCCCAGGGTTGTCGGATTTGCTTGTGAACATGGTGACCGCCATTGTCATGAACAGGCACAGCACATTGCCGAGGACAATATAGCCGATACCTTTTAGGAGCAGAATATAGAACGGCTGTCGTTTCATTTGAGATCCTTTCTGAGGGGGAATTTACCTGTCGCCGCCGGGTGTATTTTGTCGGAGTGTTGGGATAATATCAGCATAACAACAAAACAGATTGCGAGGTCTTATTATGAGCAGTTTCAGGAATGATCAGAGCGCCGAGATACTCGGCAGCGTTTACAGGAATGCGGAGATGGCATACGAGGCTTCCGGGGACGTATTGAAGCGCTGTCCCAACCGCAAGCTCGCGGGGGAGATAAACGCCCAGCGCGAGCGATACCGCGAGGTGGCGGCGCAGACGCGCAGCGAGTTAGTCCGCCGTGGCGCAGTTCCGAAGGATTATCCGCCTTATGCAAAGATGATGTCGCGCATGGGAATTGCGGTGCATACCGTCAGCAACCGCAGCAGCAGTAACATCGCGTCGCTGATGATAAGGGGGACCACCATGGGGATTATCGACATGCAGCACGCAGTCAACCGTTCCCACCAGGCGGAGGGGAAGATACGCGCGGACGCACAGCAGCTGCTTCGCCGGGAGCAGGATTTCTGCGATCACTTAAAGGATTACGTCTGATGGACGGATTGAAGCCCACGGAGGTTATCCCCTGCGATGTCGAGGCAGGGCGCCGTCGGGATTCCGCGCGGAATTCCCCGGTCAGTCGCCCTGCCAGTCGGGGTTGACGACGTTGTTGTTGACGATGTTGTCCAGCACGATTTCGGCGCGGCGGCGCTGTTCCTTGGCGCGGTCGCCGTTGCCGGTCATATCGGTCTGGAATTCGTTGCGCAGATATAATCCGATGGTGTCCGGGCAGCTTTTCCACTTCGCCTGGTCGGTGAACCCGGTGGAGTTCAGCTGCACTCCAACATTCTGATACAGCACGGCGTCGGGGAATTCCTCCGACAGGTCGCGGAAGAACTCGGAGTGCATCGGCACCTCCGCCGTTGCGCTCTCCTCTGTTACCTCCTCCGCGACGTTATCGCTGGTGTCGGTGTAGCTGTTTATCAGGTTGATTATCTGGCGGTCCGAAAGGAAAAGCTGGCTGTCGCCGGTGAAAAGCTCCGCGGAGAACTTGTCCAGCTGCGCGTCGCTGTATTCCGACATGCCGCCCTTACTGGACAGGTCGATGTAGTTCACGCCGACGTGAACATAGCCGTTGCCGTCGAAATCCGGGCAGTAGCGCTCCAGCGCCACCTCGATGTCGGCGGTCTTTGCATAGAATCCATCAGAGCTTGAGTTCGCGATGACGAGCACATACAGGTCGTTCTTCTGCCGGGTCACCGTCTGCACGACCATGAATGATATCAGCGCGACGGCGAATATGGAGCCGATCAGCCGCCACTTGTAGTGGTAGAAGAAGTTCTCGACAGCCTTCCAGCCTTTCGGCTTTTCGTATTTCGGCGGCTCGTTCTCGGGGATTTCTTCGCTCTCCTCAATGATACCCTGGCGTAGTTTGAGCAGCTCCGCCTTTTCGCGCTGCTGTCGCTGCTGCTCCTCTATCTCCCGGCGGACCTTCTCCATGGGGTCCTTCTTTTTGCGGCGTATCGGCTGGGCAGTGCCGTTGTCGTCGTTTAGTATGCTGCGGTATGGTTTTTCTTCGTTGTTGTTTTCTGGCATTATGCCCTCCTGTGGTGAGCGGCGCATTATACCGCTAATTATGGCAGCGAATCACGCCTTATAAATCATAAAGCCGCAGACTAGCTTTGCGGCTTTATGTTGGTATTCTGAAGAATCACTTCTCCGGCTTCATTGTCGGGAACAGAAGAACATCTCTTATGCTTGCGGAATCTGTCAGCAGCATTACCAGACGGTCGAAGCCGAATCCCAGACCGCCTGTCGGGGGCAGACCGTATTCCAGCGCGGTGATGAAGTCCTCGTCCACCTGGGCGTCGTTTCCGCCCTGGGCGCGCTTTGCAGCCACCTGCTTAATGAAGCGCTCCTTCTGGTCGATCGGGTCGTTCAGTTCGGAGAACGCATTACCGAACTCGGTGCCGTTTATGAAGTATTCAAAGCGCTCCGTAAATGCTGGGAATTCGGGCTTTCTCTTTGCGAGCGGAGAGTTCTCAACGGGGTAATCGTAGATTATTGTCGGCTGAATGAGGTTTTCCTCAACGAACGCCTCAAAGAATGCTATGAGAACGTGACCCTTGGTGGAGTTCTCGTCCAGTTCGTCGTCAACGTGGTGTTCCTTTGCGCAGGCTCTTGCGGCTGCGTCGTCAGCCCAGCTGTAGTAGTCCACGCCGGCGTACTTCTTAACGGCGTCTATCATGGTAAGGCGCTCCCAGGGCTTGCCTACCGCGATCTCCCTGCCCTGATAGGTAACGGTGTCAGTGCCGCAAACGTTAAGGGTAACGGTGCGGTAAAGTTCCTCAATGAGGTCCATCATGCCGAAGTAATCTGTATACGCCTGGTACATCTCAATGGAGGTGAACTCGGGGTTGTGGGTAGCGTCCATGCCCTCGTTGCGGAATATTCTGCCGACCTCGTAAACCTTGTCGAATCCGCCGACGATAAGCCGCTTTAAGTAAAGCTCTGTTTCAATACGCATGTACATGTCGATATCCAGGGCGTTGTGGTGGGTCTTGAACGGACGAGCGGCAGCGCCTATCTCCAGCGGAAGGAGGGTAGGAGTATCGACCTCGAGGTATCCGCGGCTGTCCAGGAAGTACCGGATCTCGCGGAGTATTCTGGAGCGCTTTACGAAGGTGTCCTTGTTCTCGGGATTTGCTATGAGGTCCAGGTAGCGCTTTCTGTAGCGCTCTTCCTTGTCCTTGAGGCCGTGCCACTTCTCGGGCAGCGGCAGCAGGGACTTCGAAAGCAGCGTTATCTCGTCGGCGTGCACGGAAATCTCGCCCATCTTTGTGCGGAACACCTTTCCTTTTACGCCGACGATATCGCCGAGGTCCCACTTCTTGAATTCAGCGTAGTTGTCGTCGCCGATCTCATCGCGGCGCACATACACCTGCATTCTGTCGGAGCCGTCGCGCACGTCTATAAAGCTTGCCTTGCCCATGATACGGCGGGTCATCAGTCTGCCGGCGATAGCGACCTCGGTGTTCTCAAGCTCATCGAAGCGGTCGCGGATCTCCTTGTTGGATATGGTGACGGGGAACTTTGTGATGGTATAGGGATCCTTGCCTGCTGCCCTGAGGGCTGCGAGCTTCTCAAGCCTTACGCGGTGCTGTTCATCGAGCTGCTCGGCGGTCAATTCCTCCGGCTCGGTGTTTACGTTCTGGTTTTCGGTCTGGTCAGCCATTTATTATGCTTCCTCCTTCTTGGAAATGTTGAGTATCTTGAACTGCAGTTCGCCGGAGGGAGTTTCAGCGGTAACTACCTCGCCGATGGAGTGATCCAGCAGTGCCTTGCCGATGGGGGATTCGTTGGACATGTGCCCCTTGTCTATGTTAGCTTCGCTGGTGCCGACGATCTGGAATGTCATCTCTTCCTCCATCTCCATGTCGAGAATGGTAACGACGTTGCCTATGCCGACCTTCTCGGTGGAGATGTCGCTGTCGTCAACGATAACGGCATGCTTGAGGGTAGCCTCGATCTCTGCGATACGGGATTCCACAAGACCCTGCTCGTTCTTTGCCTCATCGTACTCACTGTTCTCGGAAAGGTCGCCGAAGGAGAGCGCTACCTTGATCTTGGCTGCGACTTCGGGACGGGTAACGGTCTTGAGGTGCTCGAGTTCCTCACGGAGCATCTTTTCGCCGGCTTTTGTAAGCTGAATTGTTGTACTCATAATAGTTGTTCCTCCAATATATTCTTGCAGCGTAGCTGCTTATTTACTCGGTCGGGATACGGGGCGCGAGGACCTCCAGCGCCTTCTGGAGCTGCGCGTCGGAGTCGTCGTCAACCGCGTCTGGCGTCGTGCCTGCGGTCAGTTCCACGGAGTAGTCCGGCTTCAGTCCCGTGTCGTTCCAGGTGCCGGATTTGGTGTATATCCTGCCCACGGAGAGAGTCAGCGCGCTTCCGTCGGAGAATTCGTATGTGTTCTGCATTACCGCCTTGCCGTAGGTGGTGGTGCCGATGAGCACAGCGCCGTATTCATCGCGCATCACTGCGGCGAAAAGCTCCGCGGCGGAGGCTGTTCCGGAATCCACCAGAACTGCCGCCGGGAGGTCAAGGGTTTCGGTGGCGTCAGTTTCGATCAGCGTCTTGCGGCTGCCGTCGGAGTATTCCACGGTCGCAGCGATTGCTGAGGGTACGAAGTTGTTCAGTATCGGCTTGAGGACGCTGGTCACGCCGCCGCTGTTCTGGCGGACGTCTATCAGCAGAGCCTTCGCGCCGATGTTCTCAAGGGTTTTCAGAGCGTCGCTGAACTGCTCCGAGGTCTTGGCGTTGAAGGTGGTTATCTGGATATATCCAATGCTGTTGTCCAGCAGGCGGCAGTTGACGGATTCCACCTCCAGCTGCTGGCGGATAAGGTTGACGGTGATGTCGCCCTCCACGCCCTCGCGGAGTATCTGTAATGCCAGACGGGTGCCGGTTTCGCCGGAAAGCCTTTCAAGCGCCTGACCCGGCTCCATGCTGAGCAGGCTCTTTCCGTCGATGGCGGTGATTACGTCGCCTACCTTAACTCCGTTCAGCTCAGCGGAGCTGCCCTTGTATACGGTGGTGACGGTCAGGTATCCGCTGCCGTTTTCCTCGGCGTCGAATCCTGCTCCGAGGATAACGCCGTCGTAGCTCTGCTGAAGCTCGTAGTAAGCGGACGGAGTGGAATAGGACGCGTATTTGTCGCCGATTCCTGCGATATAGCCGTTGATGGTGCTTGCCTCGAGAGCGTCGTCGCTGACGGTGCCGATGTAGTTCTGGCGGACCGCGGTGTCGATCTCGCGGAGCTTTGCGTAAACGCCCTCGTATTTCTCAGAGGTGCCGATCTTGGAGTTGTAGATATTCAGCGACACCGTCCAGGTGAGGACGAAGGTTATGGCACAGCCGATGGCGACAAGGCTGATGGCAATGCCGAGGGAAATTTTCTTGTTCAAGGTGCTGTTCCTTTCTCAGACCTTCAGGTACTTTCCGGTGCTGAACACGGTGCCGACGGCTCCGAGGAGCGCTCCGGCGCAGCAGTTCACCGCCAGGACTATCCACATTATGTCGCTGAATGGGATAAGTCCGTAGAATCCGAACATCTGCCACAGGGTGAGGTCAGTGGAGAAAAGCGAGAACACGGCGTCGTATACCACCCAGGTGAGTCCCCAGGCGGCGGCTCCGGCGAGAATGCCGATGAACATTCCCTCCACGAAGAACGGAGTCTTGATGAATCCGCTGGTGGCGCCGACGTAGCGCATTATGCTTATCTCGTTGCGGCGGGAGAATACGCTGGTGCGTATCGTGTTGGAAACGATGACTATGCTGACGATGACCAGTGCGAGGAGCACTGCGCCTGCGATTATCGAGAAGGTGTTGCGTATCTCAATGAGTATTCCGGCGAAGTCATAGGGTGCCTGCACCTTTTCCACGCCCTCGATGGAGTTTATCTCGGTAACGACCTGGCGTATCCTGGATATATCGCTCACGCGCACCAGGAAGGTTTCCGGCATGGGGTTCTCGTCCAGGTAGTCCAGCAGCTCACTGTATTCTGCCATGTTTCCGCGGAACTCCTCCAGCGCCTCCTCCTTGGAGCGGTAGGTCACCTCGGAGATCTCGCCGTTCTTTTCCAGGACGGCGCGGATATGATCCTTCTGCTTCTGGGTGACGTCCTCGCCGAGGTATATTGCTATTTCGTTGGTATCCTCGATGTTCTTCATGATGGTGTTGACGTTCATCATCAGAAGCACTGAGCAGCCCACCAGCAGCAGGCTGACCATAAGAATGCTGAAGCTTGCAAAGGACATCAGCAGGTTTTTCCACACGGAGGATATTCCCTTTTTCACAAGGTATGTGACATTACTCGTCCTCATCTGAACCTCCGATATTGTCGTCGAATGTGATCGAGCCGTCCTGGATATTGATTATCCTGCCGCCGAAGTGCTTCACAAGGTCGTGCTCGTGGGTGACCATGATTATCGTGGTGCCGGCGGAGCGGTTGATATCCTTGAGAAGCTCAACTATTTCATAGGACAGCCGGGGGTCGATGTTGCCGGTCGGCTCGTCTGCGATGATGAGCCCCGGGTCGTTGGCGAGCGCCCTTGCGATGGCGACGCGCTGCTGCTCGCCGCCGGAAAGCTCCTTGGGCTTGCTGCGCGCCTTGTGCGCGAGATCCACCAGATTCAGGACGTAGGGTACGCGCTGTTTTATGAAGCGCGTGCTCTGGTCGGCGATACGCAGCACGAACGCAACGTTTTCGTACACGTTAAGCTCCTGTATCAGCCGGAAATCCTGGAACACCATGCCGATGGAACGGCGGAATTTTGCGATCTTGTTACCCTTGACCTTGGCGAGGTTGTATCCGTTGACGAACACTCTGCCGGAGGTCGGGGTAATTTCACGGGTCATGAGCTTTACGAGCGTGGATTTGCCGGCGCCGCTTCCGCCCACGATGAACACGAATTCCCCGTCGTTTATTCGCAGGTTGACGTCTTGCAGTGCGTCTACTCCGCTTGAGTAGTGCACGTTGACATTTTTGAGTTCTACCATTGTTATTCTCCCTCAAAACATCATATATTTTCCCTTGCTTATATCTGTGAACAGGCTTTTTCTGATTTTTTTACAGCCCTCTATAACACTTCAAAGGCTGTCCCGCGGAGAGCGGGGCAGCCGGATTTTGCAGTAATAACGCCTGCCCCATCAGAATTTGGTGGGGTTTGCGGCGAGGTATTTCTTGACCATCAGCGCGATCTTGAAGATGATGGCATGGTCGAATTCACGCAGATCCAGTCCGGTCAGCTTCTTGATCTTGTCCAGACGGTAAACCAGCGTGTTTCTGTGCACGAACAGCTTTCTGGAGGTTTCGGAAACGTTCAGGCTGTTCTCGAAGAACTTCTGGATAGTGAACAGCGTTTCGTGGTCGAGGGACTCAATGCTGTTCTTCTTGAACACTTCCTTGAGGAAGGTTTCGCACAGGGTGGTCGGCAGGTGGTAGATAAGACGCGCGATACCGAGGTTGTCGTAGCTTACGATGTTCTTGTCGGTGTCGAATACCTTTCCTACTTCCAGGGCGGTCTGCGCCTCCTTGAAGGAGCGCGCCAGGTCCTTTACGCCGACAACGGGCGTGCCTATGCCGACGTTCACCTTGGTGAAGAACTCGCTGGAAAGCGTGTCGGAGATGGAACGCGCCAGCTTCTCCAGGTCGCGGACGTCGATGTTGTTCTTGACCTCCTTGACGAGGACGATGTCGGTTTCGGTGATATTGAATACGAAATCCTTGTTCTTGTCCGGGAACAGGTTCTGGATAACGTCGTAGGCGGAAACGTCGTTGGAGGAAATTACGCTGATAAGGAACACGACTCTGCTGATATCGGAGTTGAAGTGCAGCTCGCGCGCCTTGAGGCTGATGTCGCCCGGGAGCACGTTGTCCAGGATTATGTTCTTGACGAAGTTGTTGCGGTCGTACTTCTCGTCGTAGTACTGCTTGATACCGGAGAGGGATATCGCGATAACGCTGGCGTACTTTCCGGCAGGCTCGTCAGTGCCCTCCACGAATACCGCGTAGTCCGGCTTAACATGGATACCAAAAGGCTTGTAGGTGTATCCGTCGCGGATAAACACCTCGTGGGAGTCGCCCAGTTCAATGGGGAAGAAATCATTCCCTCCGCCTACTCTTGTGAGATCGCTGCAAGCGATGATGGTGCCGTTTTCGTCGATTACGCCGATAACGCGGTTAACTGCGTCCTTCATCTGGTGGACGATACCCTGGAAAAGTCTGTTTGACATTTCTGTTACCTCTTTCTGCGAAAGCTGCGCTGCGCCAATGCCCGTACCTCCCCTGTCAAAGACCCCTCTGGGTCGGAAGATATGCAGCTGACGACTGCGCATGTTTTATGATTCCCCTGCCCGGAGCGGGCAGAATTATTCCCTAATCTATATTGTACTAAAAAAATCAAAAAAAATCAAGGGTTTTTTATCTATTATGTAAAAGTTTCTTTATTTTTTTCGGTATGCTTGCAAATTGAGCTGAAAAGTAATATAATAAAATAGCATAATATAATCACGGACAGGATATCATTTCCTGTTGATTATCACTAATTGTAGAAAAAGAGGTAAGTATAACAATGTGTAATTGCAGCAAGGGAAAATATTACATCACCACCCCGATATACTATCCGTCGGGCAATCCGCATATCGGTCACTGCTACACCACCGTGGCATGCGACACCATCGCGCGTTTCAAGAGAATGCAGGGCTATGACGTGATGTTCCTCACCGGAACGGACGAGCACGGTCAGAAAATAGAGCTTAAGGCAGAGGAAAAGGGCGTCACCCCGAAGGAGTACGTTGACGAGATCGTTGCGAACTTCAAGCGCCTTTGGGAAACCATGGGCATAAGCTACGACAGATTTATCCGCACCACGGACGACTACCACGTTTCCGCCGTGCAGAAGATATTCAGGACCCTGTACGACAAGGGCTACATCTACAAGGGCGAGTACACCGGCAAGTACTGCACTCCCTGCGAGAGCTTCTGGACCGAGAGCCAGCTGGTAAACGGCAAGTGCCCCGACTGCGGCAGAGATGTCATCGACGCCCACGAGGAGGCGTACTTCCTGCGCCTGTCCGATTACGCGGACAAGGTCGAGAAGTTCCTCACCGAAACGGACTACCTCCAGCCCAAGAGCCGCGTGAACGAGATGGTAAACAACTTCATCAAGCCCGGACTCGAGGACCTCTGCGTATCCAGAACCAGCTTCAAGTGGGGCGTTCCGGTGGATTTCGACCCCGGTCACGTCGTTTACGTCTGGGTGGACGCGCTCTCCAACTATATTACCGCGCTGGGCTACGACAACGACAAGTACGACGATTTCAGCAAGTACTGGCCGGCTGATCTGCACATGACCGCGAAGGAGATCGTGAGATTCCACTCCATCGTATGGCCGATAATCCTGATGATGCTCGACCTGCCGCTGCCGAAGCACCTTTACGGTCACGGCTGGATAAACTTCAACGGACAGAAGATGTCCAAGTCCCTGGGCAACGTCATCGACCCGTTCGTTCTCGCAGAGCGCTACGGTTCTGACGCGGTGCGTTACCAGATACTCCGCGACATGCCCTACGGCTCAGACTGCAACTTCTCCAACGAGATCATGATAGGCAGAATAAACACCGACCTCGCGAACGACCTGGGCAACCTGGTTTCCAGAACCGTTGCGATGGCTGACAAGTACTTCGGCGGAACTCTCCCCGAGGAGAAGAAGCCGGAGCCTATCGACGACGAGCTCCGCTCCATGGCTGCGGCGCTCAGGGAGCAGGTTTCCGGGCTCATCGAGGAAGCGCAGCTCTCCAAGGCGCTTGAGGAGATATTCAAGGTAGTTTCCCGCGCGAACAAGTATATTGACGAAACCGCTCCGTGGGTTCTCGCCAAGAGCGAGGAGAACATGCCCAGACTTGCGGCAGTGCTCTACAACCTGCTTGAGAGCATTCGTATCTGCTCCGGACTGCTGTTCCCGTTCATGCCCAAGACCATGCCGAAGGTATGGGAGCAGATCGGCGCAGACGAGAGCATGACCGAATACGACACACTGGGAACATTCGGCGTACTTCCGCAGAACGTGACCGTACACAAGGGCGAGGTGCTGTTCCCGAGAATCGACATGGAGAAGGAGATAGACGAGCTGAACAGCCTGCTCACTCCGGCAAAGACTATCCGCGAGGACGAGGACCTCGACAAGGCGAACGTGATATCCATCGACCAGTTCGCAGAGGTAAAGCTGCGCAGCGGCGAGATCACCGCCTGCGAAAAGGTGAAGAAGTCCAAGAAGCTGCTGAAGCTCACCGTTGACGACGGCAGAAACGGCAGACAGATAGTTTCCGGTATCGCTTCCTGGTATCAGCCGGAGGACCTCATCGGAAAGAAGATAGTATTCGTGGCTAACCTTGCTCCGGCAAAGCTCTGCGGAGAACTCAGCGAGGGCATGATACTTGCCTGCGACGCCGGCGAGAACGACGTCCGCGTACTGTTCCTTGACAAGGACGTACCGAACGGAAGCACGATAAGATAATTCGTAATGCGTAATTATGAATTACGCATAGATCAGGGGGTGGTTTTTTGGATATATCGAGAATGGCGAACATATCGGCAGTGAACCAGACCACGTTGACGCATTCCGCCGAGCACCGCACGCAGGAGAAATCCTCAACGCTTGCGGCGGATCATACCGACGCATTCATCAAATCCGAGGGGACTTTCACCCCGGCGTATACCAAGAAATCCGCCCAGAAACAGACGAGCGACAACAACCTCACCCAGCGCGAGGACAGCGAGGACAAAGTCGGCGCAGTAAAGCAGAACGAGGGAAAGAGCCGTCTGGAGCTAATGACCCAGGGCGTGCAGCACATAATCCGGGCGATGTTCGTCAAGCAGGGCGAGGTCATCACCGGGAACGTCCCCAGCGTAGGCGCGAAGCTTTACGCAGAGGAACTGCTGTCCCAGATAAGAAAGCTATACGGGAATACCGAGGCGGACGAGAATTCCATGCAGTACTGGTCGGCGGAGAACACTGCGGACCGCCTGCTGACCTTCTTTGACTGCGTTTCGGTGGAGGGCGATAAATACGAACTGCTGGACAGGAGCTTTCGTGGCGCATTCAACGACACCGAGCGGCTTTTCGGCGGCAGGGGGCGGCTTCCTCTGGAAAGCTACGAAACAAAGGCGCTGGTAATGGAGCGCTATTTCACGAGATAATATGGGAATATTCGACACACACGCGCACTACCTCCGGGAGGATTTCGGCGAGGGGCTGGACAGCCTGCTTTCCGGAATGCCGGAGATGGGCGTTGAAAAGATAATGGCGGTGGGCTACGACCTGGCTTCCTCGGAGGAGGAAGCGGCGCTTGCCCGGAGGTATCCGTTCATCACTGCGGCGGCAGGCGTTCACCCGGAGAACTGCGCCGGACTTCCGGAGGACTGGCTCTCCCGGATAGAGGGGCTGCTGAAGCTCCCGGAGGTGACGGCGCTTGGCGAGATCGGGCTTGACCGTCACTACGATGGCTACGACGCCGCGCTCCAGGCGGAGGTGTTTGAACGGCAGCTTATTCTGGCGCAGAAGCTGGACATGCCGGTGATAATCCACAGCCGGGACGCCTGCGAGGACACCATGGCGCTGCTGCGGAAATACAGACCCCGGGGCGTTATGCACTGCTTTTCCTACAGCCCGGAGATCGCCCGGGAGGTTGTCCGGCTGGGATTGTACGTCGGATTCACGGGAGTGCTCACGTTCAAGAATTCCAGGAAGGCTTGGGCTGCCTGCGCGGAAGTCCCGGCGGACAGGCTGCTTCTGGAAACGGACAGCCCCTACATGGCGCCGGTGCCGCACCGGGGGGAGAAGTCCCACAGCGGCATGATAAAGTACACCGCGGCGAAGATGGCGGAGATAAAGGGAGTTTCCACTGAGGAAATGATCGACATCTGCCGGGAGAACGGCGAAAGGCTGTTCGGCAACTGATAAGTGATATGTCCGGCGTATTACCGGGCATTATCAATATAATAAGGACATAATGCGATTTGGAGGAAACATGGACGCAGACGGCAATCGAAGTAACACGCAGAACGACGACGAAAAGCAGACCCACAGCGTGCGCAGATTCCTGCTGGGCTGGCTGGTGGCGCTGAACAAGGGAATCACCAGGCTGCTGAAAAAGGCGCTGGGGTCGGATTACATCGCGGTCACCGAGGACGAAGTCCTCGACATGGTGAACGCGCTGGCGCAGACCCCGGACGATGATGGCGACGGCGAAAACGTCATAGAGGAAAGTTCAGCGAAGATGATAAACAACATCTTCGAGTTCAAGGACCTCACCGCCGGGGACGTAATGACGCACCGCACGAATATTGTGGGCGTGGATATGTCCGTCAGCCTGGACGATATCATCTACCTGGCGCTGGATATGGGATTTTCGCGCATACCTGTGTATGAGGAAAGTATCGACAAGATAGTCGGAATCATCATCGTCAAGGACCTGCTATGCCTGGTCGGAAAGGACCGCGAAACCCTGGATTCATTCGATATCCACGACTTTATCCGGGACGTGAATTTCGTGCCGGAGTCCTGTCCGTGTTCCGATGTGTTCAAATCGCTGACCAGCCTGAAATCCGGAATGGCGGTGGTGGCTGACGAATACGGCGGCACCGCCGGAATCGTCACGCTGGAGGACATCATCGAGGCAGTCATGGGTAATATCCAGGACGAGTACGACGACGAGAAATCCGACATCGTGCTGATCGGCGACGGAGTATACGAGGTATCCGGCGAAGCAGACCCGGACGAGGTGTTCGGGCTGTTCGGCGTGGAGCTTCCGGAGGAGCACGAATACGAAACGATCGCCGGATTCGTCACGGATAAGCTGGGATTCTGCCCCGAGGGGGACGAGGTCACTCCGCCCAGCGTTGAATACGAGGGCGTAAAGCTTGTCGTCATGCAGGTGGAGGATCGCTGCATTCAGAAGATAAGGGCGTCGAGGGTGCCGCAGGGAGAGAGCGCCCCGGCGGCAGATGAGGACTGATATGGCAGACCGTAAATTACAGGTAAGAAAAAAGCGCGCCGCAGAGGTGATTTCACTGCTGCGCGGGGAATACCCGGACGTGAAATGCGCGCTGATATATACTCAGCCGCACGAGCTGCTGATCGCAACACGGCTGTCGGCGCAGTGCACGGACAAGCGCGTGAATATGGTGACTCCGGCTCTTTTCGGGCGGTTCCGGAGTATAGACGAGTTCGCGGCGGCGGATTCCGCGGAGGTCGGGGAGTATATCCGCACCTGCGGACTGTACAAGACCAAGGCGGCGGATATCGTCAATATGTGCGTTATGCTCCGGGACGTGTACGGCGGCAGAGTGCCGGACAGTATAGAGGAACTGGTGAAGCTGCCGGGAGTAGGGCGCAAGACCGCAAATCTGATAGTCGGCGACCTGTACGGCAAGCCTGCAATGGTGTGCGATACGCATGTTATCCGGCTGTCGAACCGGCTCGGACTGGCGGATTCCACGGACGCGGCGGTGGTCGAGCGGCAGCTCCGGGAGGTAGTTCCGCCGGAGGAAGGTCTGATGTTCTGCCACCGGCTGGTGCACCACGGCAGGGACGTCTGCGAGGCGAGGGCACCGAAGTGTGAGGTCTGCGTGCTGCGGAATGTCTGTCAGAGCAAGGATAAACCGGCGGTGTCCTACCGCGCAGGTTCCAGGAAATGAGAAAATCCGGACGCGCTGCCCGGATTTTTTTGCCGCAGTACTTGACTTTGGACGGGTATTGTGATAAAATACAATTGTGCCTGGGGGTGTAGCTCAGTTGGGAGAGCGCTTGCTTCGCATGTAAGAGGTCAGGGGTTCGAATCCCCCCATCTCCACCAAAGTCAAAAGCGTCGAACTCCGTTTCGTAAGGAACGGATTCGCGCTTATATGCAGATTTGAGGACGGTTGATCAGCCGTCCTCTTTTTGCTACTCTGAATTATTTAGTGGCTTTTTCGGTAATCTCCAATAGCAACTAACCCCGACAACTCTTTCGAACTGCCGTGGTCAGTTGCTATTCAGGTAATTCTGCCGGAAAGCGGTTATTTCTCAACTCTAATGAAACGGTTTTATATGTTTCTGTATTGAGTGAACCCGCAAGCTGTACAATGTCTAGCCTGCTGCCACTGATATTGATGTTGTATAATAAAACTTGACACCCGACGCTCAAAAGGATATACTAAAATCAGGAGGGCGAAGGACATGTCAGAAGCAAGGAAATACGACAGGAGCTACAAGGAGCAGTCAGTA
>UQMF01000020.1 GCA_900542145.1 uncultured Oscillospiraceae bacterium
CGTTCGGCGGTGTTGCCGTCAGACTTTATCGTGCGCGTATTTCCGAATCTTCCCGACACGATTTCCGGAGTTCCGAGGATCATTTCCGGGTTCTGCCGGAAGTAGCGATTTTCCTGAAATACGCTTGCTTCGCCGTAAACTCGCTCGGAGCGCACCCAATCCAGATTGCGGTCATTTTCATGCTCAAATTCGAGTTTCTGAAAGAAAAGAATATCCGTGACTGTCTGCGTTCCGGCTGTGCGGAATGCGTCCTCCGGGAGCCTTACGCCGCCGAGAAAATCAGCCTTGCCAGCCAGCTCACGGCGGAACGAATCATCGTACTTGTCCATAGTTCCGGCGGAGGTGATGAGCGCCATTATTCCACCGGGCTTCAGCTTGTCGATTGACTTTGCGAAGAAATAATCATGGATAAGGTATTCGTCGTATTCCGGGTCGTATGGCTTGAAATCCCCGAACGGAACGTTTCCGATAATCACATCAAATGTGCCGTTTTCAAACTTTGTGCGCTCAAATCCACGGTTCTGTATTTTCGCTTCGGGGTAGAGTTCCTTTGCGATACGCGCAGTCAGGCTGTCGAGTTCAACGCCGTACAAACGGCTGTTCTCCGCCATTTCCGCCGGGAGATTCCCGAAGAAATTACCTGTTCCCATTGCCGGGTCGAGTATCTCGCCGCCGGTAAATCCCATGTTTTCAAGCGCCGTGTAAATGCTCTTTATGATATACGGCTCGGTGTAAAATGCGGTGAGCGTACTTTCGCGGGCGGCGGAATATTCCTTTTCCGTGAGCAGGTCTTTCAGCTCTGCGTATTCGCGGCTCCAGTTTTCTTTAGTGCTGTCAAATGCGTCTGCAATGCCGCCCCAGCCACTGTAATGAGCAAGTATGTCCTGCTCCTCGGCGGTCGCATGACGGTGTTCGGATTCGATTTGTTTCAGCGTTTTTATGGCTGTTACATTGGCGGTGTATTTTGCTTTCGGACCGGTGGGGTATGCGAAATTTTCGGGGAAGCGGTAATTGCCAACCGGCGGTAATTTCTGAAAAACAAAATTGGGGTCAATCGTATCCTGTGAAACAGGTGCATCACGGTGAGGCACCTCTGTTTCATCATGAAGCGGCTGCATATCTCTTTCGCGGAGATATGAGTATATTTCGCTGGCACCATCGTTATGTGAAAACTGATGGACGAAAATATCAGCGCCGGCTTTTTCACTGTCTGCGATGAGTTCATAAGCACTTTCGTCACCAATATACGATAATCTGTAATTGCCGAGTTTTAGGTCAGACGCATTATCTACCGGGTAGAGCAGCGCAGTCTTTTCTTTTTCAGAAATTCTTATTTCCTTGTGTTCTTCAATATCCCGAATAAAGAAATCGGGAATGTCTGAATTATCATTGACTGAAAAATCAGCTGCCTCATCGTGAGGCAGTGCCTTTTCTTCTTCAGAGAGATATACCAGATCGTCAAAAGCGAGATTTTTCAAGGCAACCTCATTCATCTCATCTAAAGAATCATACTGTTCCTCACGGGCATTTGCATTGCCGTACTCAGTTATTATGCGGTAATTCACAAGATCCGCATATACACCGATAATAGTGTCAGTATCCTCATCAGTAGTATATGCAAGATCAACGTGGGTCAGGTCGTCGAAATCGGCAGTGCTGCCGTATTCTGTTTCGCAGAAATCATTGATATATTCAATGGCTGCTTCCAATGCTCCAGAAGAAGCTGCCTCATCATGAGGCAGTTCATCGGTATGCTGTTCAAGTTCATCTGAGATAGCCTTCTTTAGTTTCTCGGCAACAGAATGATAGGCTTTGAAACTGGAGAGATAGTCAACCACGCCGCCGTATCCATCGCCGATATCCTGACGTTCACTGTAAGTTGTGCCGTCCGGCATATTTATAGTGAATTTTGTTTTAGCATATCCCTGATGATCGTCTTTCAGTTCTCCGCTGTCAATGGCAGCGTATAGTTTATCAGAGTTACCACCATATGCTTCAAGTTCCTGCTGACGTTTGGACACCCAATCTGTATCCTCGCGCTTCATTATAGTATCAAATTCGAGGACGGAGTAAGTTTTACCTTCCTCAAATGCTGGACTTTCGCTCCACTCGCAGGTGATAGTAGGCTGCTTTTAGGGTTCTGTTCAGTAAGAAGCATGGCAGCGCAGAAGTTCAGACGCCAGAAATTTGAAGTAAGCCGCAGTGTGTTCTGCCACACCTGTGGGTCGCGAAGCTGTGAGAGCTTGTAATCGTATATCTGTGCGATATCGTTAAATCTTGACATCATGTTCCTCCGTGAAATATCTGCGGATAGCAGCAGACACTATTTCTGTAAGTTCTTCAGGCGTTTTACCTTCCATAAATTCCGATACGATTTCAGCCGGCACAGCAATTTTAACGGGCGGCTTGGGCTTAAGAATCTTGGTGATTGCTGTTGTAGTTAAGTTGGATTCGTCATGCAGTTCTTTTACATTGGCTCCGGTGAGCTTCATCTCCGGGTGCTGTGTCAGAACATTTATGATCGTACTCTGTACGTCTGAGCTGAGGTCTGCAAGCATTTCAGCCGCAGCTATATTAATTACGGCATTATCAAGCATGACCAGGAAATCCTGCTGAAGTGAGTTGAGATGTGCGTATTTCTGAGACTGTTCATGTGACAGGTGAAGCTCCGCTTCAGCTTTTTCACCGAGAACTGCAGCCGTTCTTATCTGCTCTGACAAGAGCAGGGAGGAAAACCGGTTTCGATTACTTTCGACAACGATACGCTCAGCGTATTCATCGGTTATCAGGTCGTTGCTTCCGATTCGGCAGGGTACCTTAGTCCACATGAGCTGCTCAGCGGCGGCTCTTCGCCGACTACCAGAGAGAATTTCGTATTCTCCGTTGCCGGCAGAGCGAACGAGCAGCGGCTCGGTAATCCCTATTCTTGAAATATCAGATTTCAGCTCTGTGAGATCGCCGATGTTGGTGAATATTGGGCGGCGGAAAGGAAGAAGCCGTTCCAGTTCAATATTATACGCCTTTTCATCAGTAAAGCACTTTTGGATTATTTCGTCGAGCGTTTCACCGTGACGTTCCTCTGCCATTTCTTCTTTCGGTTCATCTTCGGCAACTGAGGAGGAAACGGAGTAGCCGTCATCAGGCAACGGCAGCGGATCCACTACATCATCTTCAAGAGGAACATAAATTGCAGTGTCAGCGGTTGGTTCTTCAACAGGAATAACACGCTTGACTGTGGGTTCCGGTGCGGTGTTATCTTCCGCTTCTTCTGCTTCGCGCTGTTTTCTTGCCATTTTTCTAAGTGCGTTCAGGTCCATGTGATATCCTCCGTTACATATTTACTTCTTCTCAACTCTAGCCACCTTAAAGCCTTTCCTTGTTTCACCTGATAAATCAAGAATCTTATCAATAACACGCTGCAATTGTTCATGCTGGCGGTATGCTTGCACGAGCATGATTTCTTTTTCAGTAATGAGAAACGTGTCATCGTCGCTGGAATAAACTTGTTTACCCATATCGGTATTATTTACCATAACATGACCCTGTGGGTCATTTGTGTAACCCATCAACCATTCGGGAGTAACCCCAAAATATTCCGAAAGCTGATAGACTCTCTCTGTTTTAGGTTCATAACTTCCTTTCAGATATCTGCTCAGTGTACTTTTGGGTATCCCAAGTTCACGAGCAACATCAATCTGTTTCTTGCCATTCAGTTCCATTGAATCGGCTAAACGTTTGCTGAATATCTTTAGCAGCATCTATGTCCCCTTCATTTGATAAGTATCCGTGTCTTATAAGCTCATCCAGTCCAGCTGCAATAATTGGGTGATCTACAACAAGACTTCCATCGTTGAGGACCAAGCAGCAGAACACATACTGTGCATTCAGGCTCAGGCTATCATCTTCAAGAGGACTACACTGTATGTCTATCATTTTTGAACTACCTCATTATTGATTTTGGAGCGCAGCCGCGTAGTTTACCGCCTATGCGCATAGTGTGGGGCACAGCTGTCAGCCATGCCCCGTAAGGAGAAGTGTATATAAACCCCTGTGGCTAGGGAGAGTTTTAAAATAAAAAGCGGAGAATATTGCATCTCCGCTTTTCTGAATTATTCAATTGTGATTGTGAAATCAGGCTGTCTTTCCCTCAAAGAGCTTTTTAACCTCATCCAGAGGAAGCTCAGTCAGGTCTGAAATCTGCTGTAAATCTTTTATTCCGCTGTTCCAGAGTTTATTAGCCATGCTTATTGAACGTTCATCAGCCGCTATCTTAGCCCTTTTCTCAGCGTAATCTTCCATAATCTTGCACATAGTATCAACACCCTCCTTGCTTTCCTTGAAATACTGTGTCCGTTCAGACAGAATGTCGTAGTACATTTCATGCGGATTCGTGCAGAAGAAGTCGTGCATAAGATGACCTATCGCCGTATCATCACGATTCTGCCCGTTTACATAGATTATGCAGGATTCGTCCCCATAATCAATGTGTCCCATGTTTTTTACACATCGGGTTATTTCGTACAGTTCCTGTCCGCCTCTGAAATAATCCCTCTCGGTAATAAATATGACATAAGTTCTGGGGAGGTTTTCGAAATCATCGCCGGGATCGGTCGCATTAACGTCCAGCAGGCTGCTGTTGTATCGTCCTCGTTTCGGAACCGCACCGCTGTCACGGCGCTGAACCTCGACATCGTATTTCACTCCATCGGAATCAACAGCGTAGATATCCAGTCTAGCGGAACGTCCCTGCAAATTCTTTATTTCAAACTGCGTCTGCGTGTTCTGGACTGTAAGGTCGTTCTTGTTCAGTATTACCCGGAGCAGCAGTTCGGCGCACTCCTTGTCTTCGAAAACCTTGCTCATGAATGTGTCGTCCATAAGCCGGAACTGCTTTATCGCTTCTTCCTTGACTTTGCGGTCGTCAAGCAGCTTATTTTCGTCTGCCATCGGGATCACCGTCCTTTCTTGAATTATAACATATTATTGCTGAAAAATCAAGCGTCTGTATTGCTTATTCTGAATATTCCTCGCCGTCAGCCGTTCCCGCGTTTATTTCGTCCTGACTTTCAAGATACATCTTACGCCATTCAGATAGGAAATCAGATTTCTGCAGGCAGAAGTAGAAGAACTCGGATATTTCGTCATTGGTAAGTTCATCGCCGATTATCTCAGTGACTTCCTTACGCTGCAGCGTGATTTTCTTCGCATACTGATTAGGCGAGGATTTCTTCTTTTCGGTATTCTGCTTAATCGGCTCCTGAGTAGTTTTTTTATCACTCTTTTCAGCAGGTTTAGGAGTTTCATCGTATAGTTCGATGATATCGCTTTCAGATACAAATTTGAGATATGCAAGCTCTTCTGCCTGCTCAGCGGTTATTTTCCGATCAGGAAAGCTATTGAGATACGACGCTATGCCTCTCTGACTTTCGTCAGGCATTCCCGAAAAAGAAACAGCCGACAGGAGATTGATCCTGCCGGAATCCAGCAAATTCATGAGTTCCGGGACAAGCCTGGAGCAGGCAATGTATCGCTGAACTGTCGCACGTCCTTCGCCATACTTCTCGGCAATGGCAGCCGTTGAACGGGGACTGCCTAAAGCTATAAGGGCTTCGCGTTGTGCCTTATAGGCATATGCCCGTTCGGAAGGGAGCAGTTCGGTCCTCTGACAAAGATTCGTATCAGCCATCATGAGCTTGGCTCGATTCTCATCAACGTCCTTGACAACGCTGGGAATGGCGGTGATACCGGCAATCCGGCAGGCTTCCACTCGATTGTGACCGGCAATAATGCGGTATTTACCATTATCAAGGGGGCATACGATTATAGGAGCAAGCAGACCGTTTTCCTTGATGGATTCAGCCAGTTCGTGCAGCTTGAACTCGCTGTACATTTTGAACGGCTGGTTTTCCCAGGGAACGAGCTGATTTATGGGTATTTCCTTTTCGGTATTCTGAACGGCATTATCAGTTCTGAGGAAGTCCGTCATGTGAAGTTTGCCGGTGTTGCTTGATGTTCCTAAATTAAATCCCATTTATATAGCCTCCTTGCTGAGTATCTCGGTTACAAGCTGTCTGTACTGTCCACCGACCACGCTGTTTTTCTTGGAGATAAGTGATTTCTGCTCAGCGGTGCTGTTTGCAGCTTCGATACGCTTGCTGATAGAAGTAGAGAATACCAGATCTCCATAACGTTCCTTCAGCGCAGCGTCAACAGCCTGTCCCATCTGGGTGTTGTCTGTCATAGTTTCAAGTATGCCGCATATTTCAAGGCTGGGATTTATGTTATCCTTTACCAGATTGAAGATATCCTCAAACTGAACGATACCATTGAGTGCAAATTTCTGCACCTGCACCGGAATGATTACACCGTCCGCTGCTGCAAGCGCATTCGTTACCAGTATTCCCAACGAAGGGAGACAGTCAATAAGTATGTAATCATACTCGGTCGTCTTTTCATCTGATAACAGAGCCTTGCGAAGTATCTGCTCCCGGCACATCGTCTGAGCCAGGAACATATCGGCAGTAGCAAGAGATATATCAGCCGGTATGTAATCTATGTTCTCGCTTTTCGCGGTCACAATGCACTCTGAGATTTTTGCCTGCCCCTTGAGTACGTCCACCATTGTCTTGGAGCCGGTGAAGTCATAGCCGAGATAGTCGCTCAGGTTGCCCTGCGGGTCGAGGTCGATACAGAGTACCTTTTTGCCCTGTTCAGCCAGTCCGGCGGCAATGTTTACAACGGTCGTGGTCTTACCTACGCCGCCTTTCTGGTTTGCGATTGCGATGATTTTTCTTGTCATAATGTAGTCCTCCTGCCATTTCGGCAACATTTTATTTCCGTCCTTGAATATATAAGGCATAGGCAGGGCGGAAGGACTTACCGCCCATCGGGGAGCTACCCCGCTATGCCCGTCAACTCCTTTCGGAGGTCAACGCTTGTTCATATCGTGATTGACCCGGGACTTCCAGTAGCTGTTGAGCGTCAGCCGGGAATTGTACAGCGCCGTTATCAGGTAACTGCGGATATTCCGGACATCACTGATGTTGTTGTCCATTGCTTCAAGAATATATTCAATGTGACTGCTGTTGAGTTTCAGAAACACGCTTTTCACAATGTCATGTGGTATGTCCTCTCCGTTTACCCGTATTGTTGGTTTTGTGGAGCACACTGTATCAACGATAATGTCTATCAATTCGAGAATGGTTTCTTTCTTTTCGGGATTCTGCTGAATAAGAAAATCACATTCGGTGTTATCACGAATAATCTGAGAGTAGTCTGAGCGTTTGCAGATATCTTCGGATTGATTGATAGGATTGATTAACTTAGGTTTTTTTTCTTTAGTTTTATATATAGAGCAGTTCGGCGGTTTTGTTAAATCTTGTTTTTCCTTTTCGTTAGAACAAGTTGTAACGTTTGGGTAAAACAAGTTGTGCGCTTTTGTCACAACTGGAGCGCTGCCGTCCGATGTGCAGTTTGGCTCTGTTATGCCATTTGTCACTGATTCGCTTTGCTTTACTGTTCCGTCCAGTTGTGCGCTTTTGTCACAACTGGATTTACTGCCGTTTGAAAGGATCCCGGCAAGCAGCTCCGTGTCATCATTGATACAGAAGTAACGCTTTGCAGGCATACCCTGTACCTTGCACTGAATAAGTCCGGATTTGATAAGCGTATCAATGCAGCGGCGTTGCTGTCTGGCTGTCAGAGCGGTGGATTCCTCCAGGTCCTCTACAGTGGAGTAGAACCAGTCACCGTCGCTATTGCGTGAAGTTCGGTGTCGATTATGAAGCGTTCGCCGCTTTCCATTCGCTGCACTGCATTCTTGTCAATGACAAGTCCATGACTGCGGAGCCTGTCGGCTACTTCACGCTGGCTTATTCCAAGCGCTTTGCGCCGGTTATAAATTGCAATGCCAGCGATATTATTTCTTCCGGATTCTGTACGATTTCCAAACATTTTTATATTCCTTTCATTATTGTAATAGTGGATATGTTTACTGTGATCTGCCAAATATGCATTTGAAGCAATGCAGCGTTGCAAAGCAGTCTGCAAGGCTGTTGTGGGCAGACATTGTTATGCTGTTCCAATCGAAATGGTAGTACGCGGCGCAGGTCGTGAGCTTCTGCCATTTATATTCACCGAAGTAGTCACTCCACTCGCCGTAGATTTCTGCGAAAATCGGCATTATATCGACGATTTCAGATCTTTTGGGGATAATCAATCCAGCAGCCGTTATGAAGTCCGCGTCAAAAGATGTATTGTAGCCAATAATCGTATCTGAGATAGCCGGTTTGCGTTGGGAGCACTATGACGGTACATATTTAAAAATCAAATGCGCCGTAGTCCCAGATGAAAATCACAAGCTGGTTGAAAAGAACGAGAACAAAAGCTATGCAGGCAGGCGAATAATTGAAGTTCCGGATTATCTGAAAGATATCCTGGATAGTTCTGAGCATTCCTCAGAACGTATCAGCCCACACAGTCCTAACTATATATGGAAACATTTTGATCGTATATGCGAGGAAAATGGAATACCACATTTTACTATACACTCCCTGCGACACGCTAACGCCAGCGCCATGTTAAAGTTAAACATACCCGACAAGTATGCAATGGAACGCATGGGACATTCTACGCCTAATATGTTGAAGCAGGTGTATCAGCATATTTTCAGAGATGAGCAGACAAAAGTTGCAAACAAAATGAATGATTATTTTAATGATATCCTGAAATAATAGGGTTTCATTTTTAATAATGACATTCATTCAAGGGTTCAAATCCCTCTTTCTCCGCCAGCATGAAACCGTTGAATCACGCTGAATCATTTTCGATTCAGCGTGATTCTTTTTTTCACGAGAAAGCATGAATAATTACAGATATTTCTTCAATTAAATACACTAAAAGCCATTGACATTTCGTGAATTTTGTGATATAATACATTCGTAAATGACTCTATGTCATTTCTGCTTTAAGTAGACAGCCTTGGTTTTACCGGGGCTGTCTATTTTTTATTCCGAAATCCGCAAAAAGTCTTGACAAACGTCCGAAATCGGATTATAATAATAAAGTCCGATTTCGGACGCAAGGAGGGAAACTGCATGAAATATACCGACAAAATGGCGGAATTCAACTCCCTGTGGATGGAGCAGAACGAGATATACCGCAGGGCTGCGAAGAATTTCGGGATTTCAGAAAGCGTATTCTGGATCCTGTACTCCCTGACGGAAGCCGGCGGGACACTCAGGCAGAGCGTAATCAGCGCCATGACTTGCCTGCCGAAGCAGACGACAAATTCCGCGCTGAAAAAGCTGGAATCCGACGGAATGATAACCATGTGTGAAAGCACCAGCCGCCGCTGCAAGGACGTCACACTGACCGAAAAGGGGCGTGAAGCCGCCGAGCGGACTGCCGCCAGGATAATCATTGCGGAACACTCGGCTATGGAGGAGCTTTCCCCGGAGGAGCAGGAGCTGTTAATAAAAATACTCAATAAATATAATAAGCAACTAAGCAAGATAATAGGTGAATTAAAATGAAAAAAGACGTAATACAATTATCCGACCACTTCACCCTGGGACGGCTGTTCAGATTCTGCCTGCCCTCCGTGGTGATGATGGTGTTCACATCTATCTACGGAGTTGTGGATGGCTACTTCGTGTCCAACTTCGTCGGCAAGACTCCGTTCGCAGCGGTGAATCTCATCATGCCGTTCCTTATGATACTCGGCGGCGTGGGATTCATGATAGGCACCGGCGGCAGCGCCCTTGTAGCAAAATACCTGGGTGAGCAGAACAACGACCAGGCACGCCGCGTGTTCTCCATGATGCTGATAGTCACGCTGATACTGGGCGTCTCCACCTCCGCGCTCGGAATCATATTCGCAGAGAATGTCGCGCAGCTGCTCGGTGCGGACAGTGAACTTCTCCCCTACTGTGTAACCTATGCGCGCACATGTCTGATATTCAACACGATGTTCATGCTGCAAAATGTGTTCCAGAGCTTCCTCGTGACTGCCGAGCGCCCCAAGATGGGCCTTGCAGTGGTAATCGCCGCCGGCTGCACCAATATGCTGCTGGACTTCCTCTTCATCGCGGTATTCGAGCTCGATGTTGTCGGCGCCGCCCTCGCCACCGGACTCAGCCAGACCGTTGGCGGACTGCTGCCGCTCATCTTCTTCCTGCGCAGGAATAACGGAAGCAAGCTGCACATGGTGCGCACGCGTCTGGAATTCCGCCCGATACTCCAGGCTTGCGCGAACGGCGCTTCGGAGCTCATGACAAGTATCTCATCGTCGATCGTGAGCATGCTGTATAATTTCCAGCTGCTCCGACTTGCCGGACAGGACGGAGTTTCCGCTTACGGAGTGCTGATGTATGTGCAGTTCATCTTTGCGGCGGTATACATCGGATACGCCATCGGTACAGCTCCGATAACGGGCTACAACTACGGCGCGCAGAACCACGCGGAACTCAAGAACATACGCCGTAAGAGCATAAAAGTCACACTGACCGCCGGCGTTATAATGGTTATCATCGCCGAACTGCTGGCGCCCGTACTCGCCGGGATATTCGTGGGCTACGACAAGGATCTGTTTGGCATGACCGTTCACGCATTCCGGCTGTTCTCTTTCACGTTCCTGCTGTCGGGATTCAACATCTGGTGCTCCTCCTTCTTCACGGCGCTCAACAACGGCGCTGTTTCCGCGGCAGTATCCTTCCTGAGAACGCTGGTGTTCCAGCTGGCGGCGGTGCTTATCCTGCCGATATTTCTTAAACTGGACGGCGTGTGGATATCCGTGGCTTTCGCCGAGGTATGCGCGTTCGTTATCTCGCTGCTGTTTCTCATCGCCAAGAAAAAGAAATACGACTATTAACAGAAAGCTCCGGCAGATAATACTACCGGAGCTATTTTGTGCGCATATTGATATTTCCTATTGAAAAAAAGTCCGCACTGTGGTAAAATTATATCCGGATCACCGGAGGGTCCTCTGATGGAAAACAAATCAACCAAGCATAACCGGGATCAGCTTCTGCCGCTGTTCCTGACCTTTCTGAAAATAGGGGCATTCACGTTCGGCGGCGGATACGCAATGCTCCCACTGATACAGCGCGAAGCCGCCGCAAAGCACCATTGGATTACAGACGACGAAATAATGGAGATCGCCGCTATCGCCGAAAGCACGCCGGGACCTATCGCAGTAAACACCGCCACTTTCGTGGGATACCGCACCTGCGGCGCCGCCGGGGCTGCCCTGGCTACGTTGGGAGTGGTCCTGCCGTCGTTCCTGGTGATAATCGCGGTTTCCTCCCTGCTGGAACTATTCAGCAGCGCCACGGTGGTGAAATACGCGTTCAACGGGATTCGTGCCGGAGTACTGGCGCTGATACTCCGCGCACTGTACGGAATGTTCCGGCAGTGTCCGCGCAAGGCGGTTTCCTATATTCTGGTGGCAGTGGCATTCGCCGGAGCCGTATTCATCGACACCAGCGTTCTGCTGATCCTGGCGCTGTGCGCGCTGGTGGGGCTGCTGTCATTCCTGCACGGGGAAAGGAGCCGCAAATGATCTGGCTGGAACTGTTCCTCACGTTCATGAAAATAGGCGCATTCACCTTCGGCGGCGGATACGCCATGCTGCCGCTGATACAGGACGAGGTGGAATCCCACGGCTGGCTCACCGACGCAGAGCTTGTGGATTTCATCGCGGTAAGCGAGAGCACCCCCGGTCCATTCGCAGTCAACATCTCCACCTTTGTCGGAATGCGAGCCGGTGGAATTTTCGGTGCCGTCTGCGCCACCTTTGGCGTAGTGCTGCCGTCCTTCGTGATAATCCTGCTGGTAGCGAAGTGCTATGAGAGATTCCGGGAAAGCCGTGCTGTTAAAGGCTGTATGTCCGGACTAAAGCCGGCTGTAGTCGGACTTATCGCTGCGGCGGTCGTCACCACCGGACAGACGGTGTTCTTCCCTGCCGGAGTCAGCGCCGGAGTATTCACAAGCCCGGCATTCCTGTGCTCGGCAGTGATATTCCTGGCAATGCTGGGGCTGTCCATAAAGAAGCTGCACCCGATATTGATAATCGTCATTTCCGCCGTCCTGGGAATAGCCTCCGGATATGTATTTCAGCTCTGATCCGGCAGCGCGGCGATCCGCTCCCGGAGCCGCTCCAGGAATAATTCCGCCGGGCGGCTGAACACCTGGTACTTCTTCCAGATAACGCTCATACCGATGGGGAATCGCGGAGAAAACGGGCGGAATATCAGCTCACTGCCCTCCGTGTTTATCAGACCGTCCAGGGTGACGATATGCGCAAGCCCTGCCTTCGCCATGATGGAAGCGTTATAGGTCAGGTTGTAGCTTCCGGCGAGGTCAAGGTCGGTGGTCGGCTTCCCGAGCCAGTCAGCGAAATCGTCCCGGATAAGCACCTGCCGCGAGAACATCACCGGGATTCCGTCCATATCTTCCGGCGTGATATATTCCTTCACAGCCAGAGGAGAATCCCGGCGCACGAGCAGTCCGAAATCGTCCGTGACCGGGAGCCGAAGGGAGTTGTACCGGGATATATCGACATTCCCCATGATCAAGCAGAAGTCGAAAAGTCCTTTATCCAGGCGCTCCATTATGTCTGCGGAATCTCCGCTCACCGTGTGGAATCTCACCCCGGGATTCTCCCGGCGGATTTCCGTCATTATATCCGCAAGGATTCTCATTCCACGGGTTTCCCCGGCGCCGATATAGACGTCGCCGCTCACATCCTCGGCGCTGCACATCACTTCGTCCCGGGTACGGCGGACAAGGCTCACTATCTCCTCGGCGCGCTTGCGCAGTAGCATTCCCTCCTCGGTCAGCGTAATACGGCGGCTGCCGCGTATTATGAGCGTCTTGCCCAGTTCGTCCTCAAGCTCCTTTATCTGTCTGGAAAGCGTTGGCTGAGTCAGATGGAGCGCTTCCGCAGCGCCGGATATGCTCCGTTCCCTCGCCACCGCCAGAAAATATTCAAGCACCCTTACTTCCATGTTATCACCTCTGGATACAGTATAGCACATTCTGCCATAGCTTTCAAGCATATTTTGCTATACGGTATAAGCAATTGCTATTCTTTGCACTGTGTGGTATACTGATATAGATGAAATAATCTTTACAAATTCGTCAAAATGGAGTATAATCATGATAACGATACAGCAGGAAATATTGCAGAACCTGAGGGACGCCGGCTGCGATGAATCCTCGGTGGAGGAGATATCCGCGGCGCTCGTGAGATCGGACCGCTGCACGGCGATACGGCTGCTCGAGCGGCAGCGCCGGGAACTTCTGGACAAGGTGCACCGCACCGAGAGCCGGATAAGCTGCCTGGACTACCTGGTGCATGAACTGAAGAAGGACTGCTTCTGCTGCACGGAGGACAAAGATGGAGAATAAAAAAGAACTGCGGCAGGAATTCCTGACCGGAGAAAGAGCGCTGTTCCAGGGAAAGGACCTGCGCATTTACGACACTATATTTGCGGACGGCGAATCTCCCCTGAAGGAGAGCGCCGGGATCGAGCTTTACAACAGCATGTTCAAGTGGAAATACCCACTGTGGTACAGCCACGATATCACGCTGCGTGACTGCACACTGTTCAGCGGAGCGCGCGCCGGAATATGGTACACGGACAGGCTGACCGCAAAGGACACGATGATAGAAGCGCCGAAAGCGTTCCGCCGCTGCAACGACATCACACTGGAGCACGTTTCATTCCCGGACGCTGCGGAAACCCTGTGGAACTGCTCCGGAGTGAAGCTGGACCACGTCCTCGCAAAGGGGGACTACTTCGCAATGAACAGCAGCAACATGGAAATCGACGGGCTGGAGCTTTACGGGAACTACTCCTTTGACGGCGGCAGGAACATAGTTATCCGCAACTCAAAGCTGCTCAGCAAGGACGCTTTCTGGAACAGCGAGAACGTCAAAGTTTACGATTCGTTCATCTCCGGGGAATACCTCGGGTGGAACGCAAAGAAGCTGACCCTCGTGAACTGCACCGTTGAGAGCCTCCAGGGAATGTGCTACGTCAGCGAGCTTATCATGAAGAACTGCAAGCTGATAAACACCACGCTGGCGTTCGAGTATTCCACCGTGGAAGCAGACATCACCGGGAAGATAGACAGCGTGCTGAATCCCTCCGGCGGCTCAATAACCGCGGACAGCATAGGCGAGCTGATAATCCAGAAGGACAAGGTGGATCCCTGCAAGACCAGGATAATATGCCGGGAGGGCGGCTGTCCCTGCTGTGCATGCATGTGACAGGAGTATAAAATGAAGTACGATTTTGACGCGCCGGTGGATCGCCGGAATACCTACTCGCTGAAATGGGACGTCGCGGAAAACGAGCTTCCCATGTGGGTGGCTGATATGGATTTCCGCACCGCCCCGGAGATCACCCAGGCGCTTATACGCCGCGCCGGGCACGGCGTATTCGGCTACACCGAGATACCGGACGAGTGGTATTCCGCCTATACAAACTGGTGGAGTTCCCGACACGGGTTCGAGATAAAGCGCGAGTGGCTGATATTCTGCACCGGCGTGGTTCCGGCGATCTCAAGCATGGTACGCAAATTAACGACCGTGGGAGAGAATATTCTTGTTATGACCCCGGTGTACAATATCTTCTTCAACTCGATACGCAACAACGGCAGGAACATCGCTGAAAGTCCGCTGCTGTACGAAAACGGCGCATACCGCGTGGATTTCGCCGGTCTGGAGGAAAAGCTCTCCGATCCGCAGACTTCCATGCTTCTGCTGTGCAATCCGCAGAATCCCGGCGGAATCATCTGGGACCGGAATACTCTCGCGCGGATAGGGTCACTGTGCAGGAAATACAACGTTGTCGTGGTTTCCGACGAGATTCACTGCGACCTCACCGATCCCGGGTATGAATACACGCCGTTTGCTTCTGTTTCCGAGGACTGTCTTATGAACAGCGTGACCTGCATTGCCCCCACAAAAGCGTTCAACATCGCCGGGCTTCAGACCGCTGCGGTTTACTCAGCGAATCCCCGGCTGCGCCATCTGGTGGACCGCGGACTAAACACCGATGAATGCGCGGAGCCGAACGTATTCGCCGTGACTGCGGCAATTACGGCATTCACCCAGGGCGGCAAATGGCTGGACCAGCTCCGGGAACACATCGCGGAGAACCGCCGCACGGCTGCGGAATTCATCGCGGAGAAGATCCCCCAGCTGCACCTCGTGGATTCCCACGCAACGTACCTTTTCTGGCTTGATCACAGCGAGATCACCGCGGATTCCGCACGGTTGGCGGAATTCATACGCAGCAAGACCGGATTGTTTCTCTCCGCCGGCGATCGGTATCGCGGCAACGGAGCGCAGTTTCTGCGGCTTAACGCCGCATGCCCCAGAAGCGTTCTCATGGATGGGCTAGAACGGCTCCGCCAGGGAATTTTCGCTTTCATGCTCCAGGAATAGCTCACATAAAATGCGCCGGGCGCAGTCTTATCGACTGCGCCCGGCTTTTCACAAAACTGAATATGATCCACGCCGCGGAATCAGGAACCGCAGCGACTGTAAGATATCGTCCGTAAATCTCCGGAACAAGCCCGGGGAGAGCGGAATGGGTGATGGTGTAATCATCAAAGCATCGCGGATCGGCGCAGTCCGCCTTGATTTCCACCGTGCGGAACACTCTACCTGGAGAGTACTCTCCGCTCATACTGGAGTGCCGCCACCAGTACAGCCTTTCCACCTCCATCGCCCCTGCCGGACGCGCCGCAGAGCTGTCGTTGTCGAGCATGCGCAGCAGAGCCAGCCGGAGTTTTTCGGCGTCCTCTGCTGAGAATCCCGTCTTCTGCGCGGAATACGCATTGACGGAGCCTTTGACGACGTACAAGCCGTGCTCCACGAAATTAATGCTTCCCATCTGCGTGCCGCGGCGGTCGTCCGTATTGCGGATACACCGGGTTATCTTCATCTCCGTGATCTTCACCGGAAGCACGCTGTATGTCTGCTGTATTGTGACCGCGCCCTTAACTCCCGGCGCGTGCAGTTCAGGGAATGCGAAAACCTGCCCGAAAGCCCTTACATCGTACCACTTTTCACATGCCCGGGCGGTATAATCCCTGCCGGGTGCCAGCGCCGAAGCTCTCCTTGCAAGGACATCGCCGCGTGATCCCGAAGGCGATACAAGTATGCACTCCCCCATCTCCGAAAGCCTGTCACGCAGCTTCCGGCGAATGCACACGGAAGATATCACGCCGAATCCACGGCTGTCAGTGCGCGGAGTTCCCAGTTTTGCCGGGTCGCCGTTAGGATTGGCGCCGCTGACCGAGATCAGCTCCATAAAGTCAATTCTGTCTGCCAGCTGCATGTTCCGCCACCTTATCTTCCGATGATCCGAAGCGCTTTGCCCGGGATAATCTGACAAATTCCGCATTGCACTGTTCCGGCGACGCAAATCGTATCACGCCGTCCTCCATCACGCAGTGCCAGGTGCGGCGGCTGATGGAATTCCGCGTAAACTCGTTCCAGCCCTCGTCCGGGTAATTCACGCCATGGTACATTATACCAAAGTCAATTGATCCGCTGTTGTCGTAGAATCCCACGCCGCTGCCAAAATGCGCCGAGCGCACCTCTCCGCAGCAGTCCGAAGTCCCAAGCCATACAGGGAATCTCCCACCATGGGCAAGGCTGCGCAGCGCAATACGGAAGTGCTTGTTCTCGTCGCAGTCCTCCGCGAATTCCGGACGGTTCTCGTTCCAGACGAAATGCGCCCTCACCTGATAGCGGACGTCCATCAGGCGCTTCTGGACCACTCCACGCCCACGCCGCTGCACAGAATATTCCTCTGTACAGATACGGTTCATCACGCGCAGTTCATCCGGTATCCATACAAATGTAGGTTTCCAGTAAATTGAACGCAGTATTCCTTTTACTGCCTCATAGGTCGGCACTTGAAAACTCTGCGTCCCGTGACTGTACGGGTCGGTGAACATCGCACTTCTTCCGGACAGCTCAAATTCAATACTGTTTGCATATTTCACATCTCTCACCCGGGATAATTATATCATTTTATACCCATTCCGGCAATGGTCCAATTCAACAAACCGGAGGAAATCCGCGAAATTCTGATCGGCATGGAATCAATGCAACAGAGCCATTTTATTGTGCAAAGCTGACAAATCTCTGCGGTTGAAATGTTGCATTATGCTAAAATTGAAATCAGTCTCGCGCCGTCAATTTTGACAAAAATTGCCTGATTTAACGGCAGCTTTTTGTGCAGTATCATTTGCCCGGCTGAACAACTGACAGTCAGTAAATTCAGATTATCTGCCCATAAAATAACGAATCCCCTGAATGAACAGGGGGATATTCAGTTATTTCAGCGCAGCCACCAGCTGCTTGAAGTGCCGTCCGCGCTCCTCGAAATTCTTGTAGAATCCGTAGCTTGCGGCGGCAGGACAGAGTATCACGCGCTTTTTTGCAAGCCCTGCCGCGGTGCTTACCGCCTCGGGGAGATCCTTCACGCGCACCCTGTTCACCATCGGCGAGGTAATCATGTCGCCGATACGGTAGCCGCTGTCAGGCAGCAATATCACGTTCTTCACATAGCCGGTGTTGAGGAAATCCGCCAGCTTGTCGTAGGGAATATTGCGCTCCATTCCACCCAGAATAATGCAGTCCGCGCCGTCCGGGAATGCCTTCACGGCGGCTATCGCGGACTCGGGAATGGTGCAGATACTGTCGTTGATGTACTCAACGCCGTTTATCGTGTCAACGTACTCCAGACGGTGCTCCAGTCCCTTGAAATCCGGCAGGGCTTCAAGGCATTTGTCCACATCCGCGCCGGCGGCTCTCGCAGCGGTGAGCGCCGCCGCAATGTTGTAGACATTGTGCTTTCCGCGCAGCTGCGTGTGTATCTCCGCAGGAGTGATCTCGCGATCGTCCAGGAATATCGTCCCGTTCTCGGAAAACACCATCGCCGGGCGCTCACAGCCTATGGTTATCAGCCGGGACTTGCGGTAGCCGGAATTGCTGCACTCCGGGGCGTTTCCGCAGTCCGCGTTGGTGCAGATATCGTCCGGGATAATGTCGATGTTGAGTATCGAGGTATCCCCGGGCTGCTGGAATTTGTAGATGTTCCGCTTGGCATTGGCATAGGCTTCCAGGCTCACATAGTGGTCGAGGTGCTCCGGGAAGATATTCAGCAGCACCGCGATCTCCGGAGAATGTTTCACGAACTCCAGCTGATGACAGCTCATCTCACACACCGCTACAGTATCCGGAGTCATCTCCTCTATCCGCTCCAGCGGCGGAACTCCGATATTTCCGATGAGCATGGTGCGGAATCCGCAGGCGGTCAGGAAGTGATACGTCAGAGAAGAAGTCGTGGACTTCCCCTTGGTGCCGGTGATCCCGATGACCTTGCAGGGACGCAGGCGCAGCAGCACCTCCGTCTGGGTCAGTATCTTCGCCTTTTCCTCCGGCGTGAGCTTATCCTTGATTATTACTCCCGGACTTTGCAGCAGCAGGTCGTAGCCCTTTGCCCGGTCGAGGTAGTCCTCGCCGTAGATTCCGGTGACCCCCGGGATATCCTGGGGCTTCATATCCGCAACGGCAATCTCCGCGCAGCAGCCGAGCCTGTTCAGCAGGGACAGCCACACCCTGCCCTCGCGCCCGAATCCGAGAATCGCGCAGCGCTTTCCATCAAATATTGGTTTCAGTTCGTTAATGTTCATGTCTTGCTCCGAGTAAATATTTCAGCGGCTCCGGCACGAAATTGTCCGCGTCGAAGTAGTTTTCCAGCGATACCGGCGTATATTCCGGGAACAGTTCCCTCCAGTGCTTCAGCAGAGCCGGCGGAGCGGATTTCCGTCGCTCCCACGCCATCTCCAGCGACAGCCGCACCTCGTCCTTGGTGCCGACGCATTCAAACGGCTTATCCTCGCCGTCAAGCACAAGTCCGTCAAGCATTCCGGAAAGTTCCTGCTTCTCCAGCATATTGCACCCGAAAATCCCCGTCAGCGTGTCGTCGTCCAGGAACGCCGCCAGCAGAATATACACATACAGGCACTTTGCGCAGTTGCAGCACCAGGAATTCGTCTTGCTGCCGAGATTGCAGCTCTGGAATATCCCGAAATACTGCGGATATTTCACGAACTCCCGGGCGATCTGCCATTCGCTCCAGGGGCGCAGCAGGCTGAAATACTCCGGGCAGCGCGAAAAGCCGCCAAAGCTGCGCTCGCAGTACTCCCGGAAATCCCGTTCGAACTCCGTGGATTTGCTGTACTGGTGGTTTATCGCCGTGCCCTCGACATAGCTTTCATTCGCGCTGCTCTCGTTAGAAAGCGCGATGTATTTCAGCCCGTGTACGCAGGCGGAAAGCTCCGCGGAAAACGCCACCACCGCCGAAAACGGCGTGTGCCCGTTGAGGTAGCCGAGCTTGTTCAGTTCCAGAAGCTGCCTGTCGATGGTGCGCTTTGGTCCGATAATGCGCCCCTCCGGTATTCCTGCGGCAGCCGCACAGCCAAGCGTTGCCCCCCTGGGATTGATGATATATGCAGAAATGTCCACCCCTGCCTTTTTCAGAAGTTCCAGGGTGACTACGCTGTCCTTGCCGCCGCCTATCGGCACCAGAGTCCCGGTCAGCGCGTTAGTCCCGGCAGTGAGCGGAGATTCCTCCGACGCGTTTATCGTCATGAATGCGTCAAAATCCGGGGTTATCCCGTTGCGGTAGAAGAACTCCCCAAGCCCGTTATAATAGAGTTTTTTCCACCAGTTTTTCTCCCATGCCGTAAGTCCGCCGCATCGCACCTCAACAGTCGGTGGGCAGGCGCACTTCCAGTAAGAAACAAGCTCCGCCATGCCGAACGAGAACGCGATACGGTCGGCAAGTTCCCGGTCGCAGCTGAGTCCGCTGAATTCCTCGGGAAAAGTCCACCCGGGGTAGAAATGGTATTCGTCTATCGAAAAGTGGAAACGAAGCAGGGTGTTTCCGTCCTGCTCCGTAAACTCGTAGCTGTGGTAAATAAAGCTGCGGTGTTTTTCGCGCAGTTCGTCATAAAGGCTCATAGGTCCTCCGTTATGCGTGATGATTCCGCAGGTCGTATTTCTTCACGAACCTGTCAATGCTGTCCTCGCTCTTCCGGTCGAAACTCTCCTCGCAGGGAATGAGCGACCAGTACTCCGTGATTCGGAGCGCTTCGCCGCTTCTGAGCTGCTTTATCTCGCCAAGGCTCTCGCACTCCAGGAAGATCCCGTTCGTGAACGTTTCGAAGTTGCAGCCGTAGTCCGGGTATTCGCCGTTGATGTTCATGCTGAAATTCTTGAGGAATATCTGCCCGTGATTCACGACCGCCGCCCAGCCGTCCTCGTTGTTCATGCCTATCTTGAACTTCCCGGCAGAGCCCTTCACCTGCCGGAGCGTGCCGTACTTATTGCCCAGGAAGAACCGGTCGTCGTTTATATCCGAGTAGCTCCAGAAAACGTTCCTGCGGTTGGAAAGCAGCCCGTTGTCCGTCTGGCTCTGGGGGAATATCTCCACGCCGCCTGCCGCGCATACCGTCAGCGCCCAGGGAGCCAGCGTGACTATCGCACCGGAAACGTTCCTGACCTCGTGGTTAAGCTCCACCTCAGTGCCCTCGTCCGCGAGCCTGTAAACCAGCTTGTGCTGCTGCCCTGTACGCGTTGCCGGGGGTATCAGCGTGATCTCTCCGCCGCTGACCGAGTATTCCACCGGCTCGTTGTCCGGGACGTAGCTGTGCGGATAGCTCTCCGGACTGCTCCAGAGGCGGTGGCCGCCGTATATGTACCAGGTCTTGTCCTCGCCGAAATACTCCCGGAGCTCCGGGGAATCGTCCTTGAATTCCCGGTCAACGTCCTCAAGCAGCATATTCTCGTGCCCGTTCAGGCAGTAGGAGATTATGCGCGGTCCGACATCAACGGTGACGATAATGCTCGCCATGCCGTTGTCAAGCTTCACGCACTTTCCAAAATTTTTGTAGTTAAGTTCAGTTGCTGTAACCATTGTATGCATACCCCCATGATTAATTCGGAATTCGGAATTGAATTTACCCTATTATTGCCGGTTTTGCGGTGAAGTCTGCACCGCAGGGGCGCGGCTTTTCCAGCGCCAGCGACCAGATATCGCAGCACCGCGCCTGGAATGCGCCCTGGCGGTGGGCTTCCCGGGAAATTCCCATCAGCGCCCGGAGGGATGTGTCCATCGGGAGCGCACAGCCGGCTTCCTTAGCCGCCGCGAGCACTTCCCTGCCCCGGGGATTCATACCGAGTATCCGGATATACGCGTCCGGCTCGTGCAGCATTTTCTTGTCGATATCCAGAAACGCGCACAGCACCGCCCGGCGGATACGCGCCAATGTGTAGCGTTTCGTCTTGGTCAGAAAATACAGTTCGTCCAGGCTGCACGCCCTGCGCACCGCCTTATAGAGCCGTTCGCCCAGACCCTGCGCCGCATCGTAGACGTCCGAAAAATCCTCCGGTTTCATGGTGCGCAGCTTCGCCAGGATAGCCGTTTCAAGGCGCTTTATATCCGCGGAAGGCTCGGCGGACACCGGGGCGAACTCCGAGTAGTCCTCCCCTGCAAGGATACGCTTTCTGATGAGCGACGCACTCGCGTACTTCCGCGAGCTCTCTTCGCTGTCGTGCTCCGCGCCCTCACGCTGTATAGTCACCGGTTCGATTCGGCTGCCAATATCGTCCAGCGCCTTGATGTATTCCACCGCCAGTGTATTGTTCGGGGAGCTTATCGTCTGGTACACATCGTCCGTGTAGAACTTATTGACCGCCTGCGCCAGCGCCGCCGGGTAACTCTTTCCGCCAGTCATCAGCATCTGGAAGTACTCGGAATGCACTGCGTAATCCACTGCGCCTGCCGCCTCCCTCAGTGCGTCAATGCTTCCGCACTCGCTGCCGAAGGAAAGCATGTCCACGCAGCCCAGCGCCGATATAATACCGACCGCGCCACGGGCGAATCCCTCCGCCGCACACAGGCTGTATTTCACAGGAAGTTCCAGTACCAGGTCGGCGCCGTTTTCAAGCGCGGCACGGGCACGGCTGAATTTATCGTACACCGCCACGTCGCCGCGCTGGGTGAAATCGCCGCTCATCACCGCAACGATGTGTGTGGCGCCTAGCTTCCGGGTCTGTTCGAGCTGGAATCTGTGCCCATAATGGAACGGATTGTATTCGCAGATAACTGCTGCTGTTTTCATTAATAAAAGCCCCCTTTCCGGGTAACGCATATGCTCATCTACTATTTTACACCAAATCCCCGTCAAAATCAATAATTTTTCAAAAAAGACTTGATTTTTTTAGCGGAAAGTACTACAATATAAATGATATATGCGCAAAATCTCTGATATTCTCTGATTTTGTAATTCTAAAGCAGAATAGCAGAAAGGAATTCACGAAATGAAGATTCTTGTTATCAACGCCGGCAGTTCCTCGCTAAAGTACCAGCTGATCAATATGGAGGACGAGAGCGTTATTGCAAAGGGCAACTGCGACCGTATAGGTATCGACGGCCACATCAAGCACACTACTTTTGACGGAAGAAAGGTAGAGGCTGACAGCTCCTTCCCCACCCACACCGAGGCTTTCGAAAAGCTCGTTGAAGTACTCACCACCGGCGAGGGCAAGGTCATCGACAGCATGAGCGAGATCTCCGCAGTAGGTCACAGAATAGTACAGGGCGCTGAGATATTCAGCAAGACCACCCTGGTAACCGATGAAGTTATCCAGCAGATCGACGATCTGTCCGAACTGGCACCGGTACATAACCACCCCCACGCACTCGCTCTCAGAGCCTGCAAGAAGGTTATCCCTGCAACAACTCCGCAGGTCGTTGTATTCGACACCGCGTTCCACTCCACAATGCCGGAGAAGGCGTTCATGTACGGGCTTCCCTATGAGTGCTACGAGAAGCTGCACGTAAGAAAGTACGGCTTCCACGGAACCTCTCACCGCTTCGTTACTCAGGCGCTTGCGGACGCTATGGGCAAGGACATCAAGGATCTCAAGATCGTTTCCTGCCACCTCGGCAACGGCTCTTCCATCACCGCTGTAGAAGGCGGCAAGTCCATCGATACTTCCATGGGCTTCACTCCCCTGGACGGCGTTATCATGGGCACACGCTGCGGCAGCGTTGACCCCTCCGCAGTCACCTTCGTTGCAAACAAGCTGGGACTTTCCCCCAATGCTATGAGCGACTACATGAACAAGAAGTCAGGTTTCCTCGGCATTTCCGGTATCTCCAGCGATAACCGCGACATCACCGACGCAGCAGAGCATGGCGACCACAAGGCTCAGCTTGCAGGCGAAATGCTCCGCTATGAGATCAAGAAGTTCATCGGCTCATATGCCGCTGTAATGAACGGTCTGGACGCTGTTATCTTCACCGGAGGCATCGGCGAAAACTCCGATGATGTACGCGCTGACGTCTGCCACAACATGGAATACCTCGGAATCAAGCTTGACGACGCTGCAAACACCGGTCTGAGAGGAAAGCTCCAGAAGATCTCCGCTCCCGACAGCAAGGTAGAGGTATGGGTAGTTCCCACCAACGAGGAGCTACTCATCGCTCGCGATACCAAAGCTCTCGTAGGCGATCTCTGATCCGCTTATTGAAACAAATCCACGGGAGGGGTACGCCCCTCCCATACGTTTACCCGGGAGGTGACTCTGCTGAAGCTGTTCTATCTGATACTGATGTTCCTTTCCGGGGGATATCTGCTGCTGCAGCTGGCGGTGTGGCTGCTGTTCGGGCGCGAGCTGTTCCCGAATTCCGGAGAACTTTTCGAATACCGGAAAAGCCGGGTGGAACTCCAGACCATCTTCCCGAAAAATATCCTGCGTCTGGTAGTCTTTATCTTCGTCAGCTCCCTTATCGGGGTGCTGCTGGAATGCGCCGGAGCAGTCAGTTGGCTGGGACTTCCCTGCGCTGCCGCCGGGGGGCTTGCATTCAACTTTCTGCTCAGCACCGTGATCTCTCCACTGTACATGAAGCTTCACAAAAAGGGGCGCCCCACCGAGCAGGAGCTCGAGAATCTTGACGGGGTGGTCACTGAAGATATCACGGAGGATATGTACGGCGAGATCTGCGTCAAGCACGGTGGGAAGCCCTACTACTTCCGGGCGGTGTCCGCAAATGGGCGCGAACTCCCGGCAGGCACGGAGATAATCGTGATCTACAGCGAGGACAGCGCGTGCTTCGTGGAATCCCGGGAGAGGTTCTTCGACGTGCTGTTCGATGAGGAAAACCCGGTGGAAGCGCCGGAAAATCAGCCGGAGAAACAGAACAACGATATCGGGAGGGCTTGAATCATGAACGTGATAGTATTCGACATCGGCGGCACACTGATGGAATATGTGAACATGCCGAACGTATGGATCGACTGGTACGACAGCGCATTCCGGCACGTCCGGGATAAGCTTGGGCTGCCGCTTACCGACGCGCAGCTTACAGAATCCATCGAGGTGCTGAAGCAGTACAACCCCCGGGTGAAGTACCGGGAGAGGGACTACGCCCCGGAGCAGATATTCGGCGACGCGGCGGCAAAGTGGGATTTCGCGTATTCCCTGCCGGAGGTCATAAGCGCGTTCTTCGAGGACATGAAGCTGACTCCCCTCATCTACCCGGAAACTATCCAGGTGCTCAAAAAGCTGCGCTCCGCCGGCTGGAAGATCGCAACGCTGACCGATGTGGCGACCGGAATGCCGGACGAACTGCACAAGAGCTACTTCCCGGAATTAATGCAGTATTTCGACATGTATGTATCCTCACAGAGCTGCGGATTCCGCAAGCCCAATCCGGAGGGAGTGCACCAGATTGCGGCGCATTTCGGCGCTGACGAGAAGCAATTCATATTCGTGGGCGACGAGCCGAAGGACATCAAGACCGCGCAGAATGTGGGCTGCCGATCAGTACTTATCGACAGGAAAGGCAGAGGGCTCGAGGTCGGGCAGGACTACACGATAACTACTCTAGACGGGCTTCTGCCTATATGCGAGGTAACAGAATGACGAAACGTAAGAGGGCGCTTCTGATTTTCGGCGCAGTTGTGGCTGCGCTGTGCATATGTGCAGTGTGCTTACATCTGTGGTACGACAGCCTGAAAACCGCAGAGAAAACCTATGGCGGCTGGATAATTAACGGCACGCAGTATGTTTATGCTGATTTTAATGAAATACCGCCATACAAGGAAACCTATAAACTTATCTGCCGTTCGACTGACGGGAACTTTGATTTCTATGAGATAGCGGAGTATCCGGACCATGAGTACATCGTGGAGAGAATATTCTATGAAGCTGAGGTACTGAAAAGAAAATAGAAACGGGAGGGCGCTGACCCTCCCGTTTTTTTATTCCTCCATCTGCTTGCCGAAGTACATTGCGGCAGCCTGGACGAGGGCGCTCTGCTCGCTGGTGGCGAACTCGTTGTCGTCGCCGGAGAGCATGATAACAGCGCCGTTCACATCTCCCTGGGACAGTATCGGGGAGCACGCGATGGCATACCTGTCGATACCCTCGATGGGATTCAGCCGCTGGTCCTCCTTGCTGCGGTAAACGTGGCTCTTACGCTGCTCGATGAGATCCTCCAGGGAGCCGGATACGCGCCGCTCGATGACCTCCTTCTTCGCCATTCCTGACACGGCAATAACGTGGTCGCGGTCGCATATCACCGCCGGGCAGCCACCCACCTTGGAGAGCACGTCAGCGTACTGCGACGCAGTGCAGGATATCTCCCCCACCGGGGAATACTTCTTGAAGATCACCTCGCCGTCGGGGCTGGTGTAGATTTCAAGTGGGTCGCCCTCGCGGATACGCATGGTGCGTCTGATTTCCTTGGGGATAACGATACGTCCGAGGTCATCGATACGGCGGACGATTCCGGTAGCTTTCATATATAAATTCCTCCGTTGTTTAAAAATAACAGCATTTCTGCCTGTGAAGGTATTGTCTGTCTTTTCCGTGGAATTATTCATGTGATTTCGACAAAATTCATGCTTGGCGGGATAAATTGTAAGATCGTATCAGGAAAGAAGCGCTTTGATATCATATTTGTGCAAAATGCATGATTTAATTCAAGCATTATTGTTTGCGTATCATATTGACTTTTCGTGTGTGTATAATAAAACTGTAACACATTTCTTAAAGAAATGCAGTAATTTATCACAAAGGAAGGTAAGTCAATGAAAATTTTTAAGAAGATCATCGCAGCAGTAGCTGCGGCAGCAATTGCCATTACGGCATTGCCGATGTCGGCATTTGGCGAGGATTATTGGAAGACGAACGCAAAGACCATTCAGTGCGATAAGGAGTATAGCTTTACCTTGCCGGATAACACAAGTGATACTGTCAATTATAAGTTCGAAATGAAGTTCCCAGGATATCTGGTGCTTGATGTTTCGTCAACGGCTGATATAACTCTATTCGACTTGTGTTCTGAAACGAGTAACTATGGATATTTCGCTAATTGTCAAGCCACAAAGGGCTCTGCGGGCTATTCTAATATTGCTGATTATTATTCTTTTCTAACATGGGATTCCAATGCGAAAATGCGAGCTGCTGTCCTCTCCGTCGGATATTTTGAATCTCCAATATCGGATGCTTCTGGATTATACCGAGCGCGTGGAGCGCTTGCGGCTGGGCAAGCAGCCGTCCAAGCTGACCATCGATGTGGCAAACTATATTCAGCGCCATATGTCGGAGTCTATCACCACGGAAAAGCTTGCTGAGGAGCTGTTTCTGAATCGCTCTTATCTCTCCCGGAAATTCAAGGAGGAAACGGGAGAAACGCTGACCGACTTCATCCTGAAAGAAAAAACGGAGGAAGCCAAACGTCTCCTCCGCTATTCGGATAAATCTTTGACCGAAATCGGTTCTTATCTCGGCTTTTCCTCCGCCAGCCATTTTTCGAGGGTGTTCAAAGCCTATGTCGGCAGCACGCCCAGCGAGTATCGGGAAAAACACAATTAGCCAGGAATTTATACTACCAAATTACGAGATCCACTGGGCTTGTACCTCAAACATAAAAACTCCGATGGCTTTCGCCTGTGCTTCCCGTGCCGCTTTTGTGGCGCAGAGCTGTTCAAGCTGTGCCTTGGCTTTTTCGTACCGTTCCACAAACCCATTGTACCGGGCGGCGTACTCCTCTTGGTTCTGAGCCGTTTGCGAATTCTCCGCAATGCAGCGTTTTGTCAGTTCGGTCACCACTTCAATCTCCTCAAGCAGGCTCTCAATTTCTGCATCAATGCCCGTGCAGTCCGTCGGCGTGGTTTGCATCAAGCGGCAGTCCTCGAGGATGTTGTCCTTGCTGTCAATGACAGCGTTGAGGGCAGCCACGAACCGCATTTGATGGTTTCCTCGTCCAGGTGCAGTGTTTCGCATTTGTGCTCACCCTTAAATATGTTGTTACACTGCCAGATGACCATACGGTATTTTTAGGTCGAGTTCCAGACCTTAGAGCCGAAGTATGAACCGCAGTCCCCGCAGACGATGCGGGAAGAAAAAATGCTTTTTCCGCTGTATTGGCGGCTTATCCGCTTACGCCGCACAAGCTGCGTCTGAACTTTGTCGAACTGATACTGTTTTTGTATGGAACAATGTTAAAATAATAAGAAAAATACTATTCTGCAAAAGCGACATTTAATGATGACACGATAAAGTATGACAAAGTTTGTTGGTATAGCAAATAACAAAGCAAATGTAAAAAATCGATCATATCGAACATCTATATTGCAATAGAAAAAGCGTTACCTATCGAATTAAAAGGTAACGCTTTTTTTATGCTCTGTTTAGCCTGCTAAGCCTTTTGACAAAGAAAACGGAAATAATAAGCACAAGCGGAAATACACAGCCTGCAAACATGCCCTTTTGCATATTATCTCCTGCATTTTGGGAAATATTGCCCACAACGGCAGGTCCGAGTGCACCACCCATATCTCCTGCCATTGCCAGAAGTGCAAACATGGCCGTACCTCCCGAAGGTATCTTAGCCGAACAGATGCTTATAGTTCCGGGCCACATTATTCCTACCGAAAAACCGCACACTATGCAGCCGACAAGTCCCAGCAGAGGTATCTCCGACAAAGATGCTGTAATATAGCAAGCAAAACAAAGAGCCCCCGAACCGATCATAAATTTCATAAGATCAATTTTTTCACCATGTTTTCCGTACAATGACCGGCTTATACCCATTGTAACGGCGAACATACACGGGCCTGCAATATCTCCCATTGATTTGGAAAGACCCAGTGCAGATTCTGTAAACGCAGACGCCCACTGTGCCATCGAAAGTTCCGATGCTCCTGCACATACCATAAGCAGAATGGAGAGCCAAAACAGCGGAACTTTAAGCAGACTGCCAATACTCATTCCCTTACCGCCCTCTGTCGGATGCTCGATTGGACATACTGCAAAATTGAACACATTACACAGTGGAATAACTGCCCAAATGCAGGAGAGCCATCTCCAGTTTTCTATCCCGAATAATGCAAAGAACAGGGTTGAGAGAAGTATGACTGCGACCGACCCCCAGCAGTAGAAAGAGTGTAGCAGACTCATTGCCGCCTCCTTATGCTCGAAAGGACAAGCCTCAACTATAGGACTTACAAGCACTTCCGTAAGACCGCTGCCTATGGCATAAAGTACTGTACTGATTATTATTCCTGCAAACGGATCGGGTATGACCTGCGGAAGAAAAGCAAGTCCGATAAGTCCGACCGCCGAAAGCAGCTGCGAACCAACAACACAATTTCTGTAGCCTATAGTATCTGCAAAACGTGCACACAAAATATCAACAATAAGCTGTGTAGTAAAAAACACAGATGAGATAAGCGCTATTTTTCCTAAAGAAATATTGTAATTATTATGAAAAGTAAGAAACAGCAGCGGTGCAAAATTTGCAGCTATTGCCTGTGTAACAAATCCCAAGTAACAGGCTATCAGCGTTTTTTTGTAATTCATATTTACGTTCCTTTCATTTTTATTGTATAATAATAGTATAGGGTCATTCTATCGTTTTCGCACAGACTTTTTACTTTATTGCAGTATTATAGTTTATATATTATGTAAACAGCTTCTCCGCCGATATTTTGACGGAGAAGCTGTTTCTTAATTAAGTGATATTTTTAAACCAATCGATAATTTATCCGATCTTCTTAAATACAGGCATAACATCAAGAGGTGCGGGAACGGTGACGGTCTGACCGCCGCTGTAGATTTTCTTGTCGGAGATGCTCTCCCACTGACCCTTTGGCAGATATACACTGCGCTCTCTTGCGCCAAGCTCAAGCACGGGAGCAACAAGATAATCGCTGCCGAACATATACTGCTCGGGAAGTTCCCAGCACTTTTCATCATCGGGGAACTCAAAGAACATTGTGCGGATAATAGGCGCACCTGTCTTTGCGGTCTCCTCCATAAGTCCTGAAATGTAGTCCTTCATGGAAAGACGGATATCCAGCCACTTTTTCATGATCTCATAGGCTTCCTCACCGTAGCTCCAGAGCTCGTTGGGGTGACCTGTGTAAAGATATCCGCCGCCGAAATCACGGTCATCAAGCTTGGGGATATCCCAGTCGGGGCCACGGTTTCCGTGCATACGCAGGATAGGGCAGAACACGCCGTACTGATACCAGCGTATGAGAAGCTCCTTGAAATCGGGATCGTCCCAGTTGTCTGTCATAAATCCGCCGATGTCGGTGGTCCACCAGGGAATACCTGCAAGACCCATGTTCTGACCAGCAATGACCTGATCCTTAAAGGACTCGAAGTTGGACTGAACATCGCCTGTCCAAACAAGTGTTCTGTACTTCTGGCTACCTACCCATGCGGAACGGCAGAGGTTGACTGCCTCATGGTCGCCCTCGGCTTCCTGTCCGTTATAGAATGCCTCAACATACTTCTTGGGATATTCGCAGCCCACCTTTGAGCCTCGTCCGGTATAGTAGCGGTAGTTTTCAAAATCGTACTTGGTACTGTCAGGCTCGGAGTTGTCCAGCCAGAAAAGGTCGATGCCCCAGTCACGGTAATTCTGCTTGCACTTGCCCCATACAAATTCCTGAGCTTCGGGATTGAAGAAATCAACCGTGCCGCAGTCGCCCTCATAATCATAGGTCTGCACCGAACCAACATCGGTGGTGCTTATAAGAGCCTTCTGCTCCATTTCATAATAGTTCTCGCTGCGCTTATCCACAGACGGCCATACGGAGACCATGACCTTTGTTCCCATGGCATGAAGCTCATCGGTCATTGCCTTTACAGCGTCCCTGCTCCAGTATTTCTCGTCAAATCTCCAGTCGCCCTGATGCGGCCAGTGGAAAAAGTCGATAACGATAACGTCAAGCCTGATACCCAGCTCCTTGTATTTTCTTGCGACCTCAAGCACCTCATCGGGAGTGCGGTAACGGAGCTTACACTGCCAGAGGCCAAGATAATCCTTGCTCATAACAGGCGCTCTGCCCACACATTCTGTGTAGTTGGTCACGATCTGAGCGGGAGTATCGTCGGCGGTTATCCAGTAGTCCACCATATCGCTCTCATCGGATATCCACTTGGTGATGTTGGTTCCGAAAGCTGCCTCGCCTGTTGAAGGGTTGTTCCAGAGCATACCGTATCCCTTGTCCGATATCACAAAAGGAACGCTTACCTGGGAATTTCTCTGCTCAAGGGGAAGAACAGAGCCTTTAAGGTCAAGTATGGGCATCTGATACTGACCCATGCCGAACAGCTTTTCCTTGGGGTCGGACTCGAAGCGGACGGTTATCTTAAAGTCATCGGAAGCAAGTCCCTTGTATTCACGGGATCTTATCTTGTAGCAGATAGCCTCTTTGCGTATGGAGCCATAATAATAGCTGTAATATTCCTGCAAAATAAGCTCATTGTCCTTGTAGAAGCAAATAATTCCCACGCCGTTTACAGTGGCTTTGATTTTTCCGTTCACTATCTCAGCCGTTTCATTGCTTTCGTCGATAGAGACCTTTGCGCAGTGTGCAACATTTTCGGTAAGAGCATGAGAATTTTCGGGCATTCTTTTCAGAAGCGTTGTTCTCACACGCAGAGCATTGTTGCCCCAGCCCTCAATGCGGATAGTTTCATTTCTCGACTGTGCAATAAGTGCGCCATTTTCTTCAGTAAATCTTATCATTTTAATACCTCCCGTAAAATTTCCGTGTTGACTGTTCACTGAATTTATAGTATAATTATAACATCAAAAAACACGGATAGTTATAAATATAATGTCCAAAACTGTGAAAATATCGTCAAGTGAGGAAACGCAATGTCTATTGTAGATTACAGTGTGCTGCGTAATGAGGATTACGGCACAAATCCGCCTTTTAAATCAGATGAAACGGGACTGCACGGAGATGCCGAATTTCCGATAGCTGTATATCATGCCGATGTCACAAACAATTTTGTGAGCTGGCACTGGCATGATGAGCTTGAATTCGGTTTTGCGGTCGAAGGCAGCGTGCTTATGGAATGCGGCAAAAACAAGCACATACTGAACAAAGGCGATATTTATTTTATCAACAGCAACACTCTTCACGCCATGTTCAAAGCGGAAACGGGTCAAAAAAGCGTGTTCCGCTCTGTTGTGGTGCATGGCTCCATAGTGGGCGGAAAAGAGGACAGCATTTATCATAGGAAATATGTTGCGCCCATAACGGGCAACAGCGGTCTGCGTGAGCTGATATTCACTCCCGGGGGCGGCAGCTATTCAAAAATACTGGGGCTGCTTACAAATATATGGAATGCGGAAAATATTAAAATTCCGAATCACGAGCTTATTGTACGCAACGAGCTTTCCGAGCTTTTCCGAATACTTATCCATATGTCGGAAAAGAATATGTCGGCGCGACCTGCCGCCAGCATTGCCCAGGAGACAAGGCTCCGTGACATACTGCTTTTTATCCACGACCATTACGCCGAAAGGATCACACTTGATGACATGGCTGCCGCCGCATTCATCAGCAAAAGCGAGGTGCTCAGGTGCTTCAGGAACATAACTGGTCAGTCCCCGTTTGAGTATCTGAAAAATTACCGCCTGCGAAATGCGGCGTACATGATACAGAACACCTCCGACCCCATAAACACCATCTGCGGCCTTTGCGGCTTTGACGACCACAGCTATTTTTCCAAGGCTTTTAAGGAAGTTTACGGGTGCAGCCCCAGGGAGTTTAAGAAATAAATAGGAACCTCTAAAAACCGGGACACGAACAGATTTCGTACATGACTTATATCAGATGCTAGGCACCAAACCGCAGCGTTTTCCGCCGTAGGCGGATAATGCGTTTACTGTATGTATTTCAAGGTTTGGTAACGACGCAGATGATGAATAAGGAGCGTAGCGACGTTTCTTGGTAAGTCATAGAAATCTGCCGTGAAGGAGGTTTTTAGAGGTGACCATAATAAAAACAACGTAAAATCGGCATTTCTGACCGTTGATACCCTGTGATTATGGGCGTCGCGGAGGAGAAAACAAGGATACTGCCGACAGGCAGATTCAGAGGAACGAAATGTATTTTGTGGTTGGCGGAATGCCGGAGCCTGTTCTTGTATGGACGGAAGATCAGGACATCAGGGAAACCGACCGTGTGCTTTCCAATATAATAATGTCATACGGCAAAGCACGCCGAACCGACTGACGTACCGAAGATACAGCTTATATGGGATTCGCTTCCGTCGCAGCTTGCAAGGAAAAACAAGAAGTTCCTGTACATCGCGGTAAAGGACGGCGCAAGGGCGAGGGAGTATGAAAACGCCCTTAACTGGCTCTACAATGCCGACCTGGTTCGTAAGACATTCCGTATCAGCAAGCCGGACTTCCGTTGTCTGCATATGATGACCTGACGGCGTTCAAAATCTATATGTCAGATGTGGGACTGCTCAGAAAGCATTCTCACTTAGCGACCAGCGCATTTGCGGACAGTACCAGGAGCAGACCCCGATCATGTTGAGGTTTTCACTGATGAATCTGTCGTTTGACGGAAAAGTCCTTAATATACCGCTGTTCCTCGCGGACAGGGCAGTGGATTTGATCAGACTGGCACTTAGCCGGAATGCATAAGTATAAAGCAAAGCACCTGCCACAATGACAGGTGCTAAGTTGTTTTTTCAACGAGTTTTTTTACGATTCTGCTTATAGCTATTGTCTGACCTGCTCTGAAAGTTCATCAACGATATTTATGTCGATGTTGAGTATCTGTGAGATTTTCTCAGGAGACAGATCGGTGCTTTTCAACATGTTTAATGCAGCTTCACGCTTGGTATCATTTTTAGCCGCAGAAACTTCTTTTTCAATGATTTCATCTACTATTCTGCTCATAGCTTTACTGTCTGACCTGTTTTGAGAGTTCATCAACAACGTCTTTGTCAATTTTGAGTATTCGTGAAATTTCCTCAGGGGACATCTTAGTGCTTTTCAGCAGATTAATTACATCTTCACGCTTAGCCGCAGCAACTTCTTTTTCAACAATCTCTTCTACGATTCTGCACATAGTCTGTAAGCCCTCCTTTGAATTCTTGAAATATCCGGCTCTGTCCGAAAGTACTTTATAGCTGTATCTGTCAGGGTCAACGCACGCGAAATCCCTCATCAGCCTTCCAAGCTTGGTGTCGTCCTGAATCTGGCTGTTCACATACAGAATATGCGAACCGTCATCAAATTTATCCGGCGTTCCGTTGATCATCCTGTCGATGACGTACAGCGGCTTGTTCTGTCTGAGAATGTCGTTCTCCGTTATGAAGATAACATAGGTTTCCGGCAGTTCGTCGTAATTCTCGCTTGAAAGCAGCGTGTCAGCGTCGATCATGCTGCTTATGTACCGCGCACGCTTGGGAGTAGCGCCGCGGTCGCTGCGCTGTATCTCTATATCGTATTTTGTGCCCTTGGAGTCCTCCGCATACACGTCCAGCCTTACCGAGTGGTTCTTCAGGCTGTTTATCGGATACTGCGTCCAGGTTTTCTTTACTGTAATATCGTCGCGGTCGAGTATTATCCTTATGACCAGCTCCGCGCAGGCTTTGTCGGACAGCACGGCTGTCATAAAGTTGTCGTCCATAAGGCGCATAGCCTTGATCTTCTGCTCAAGCTCTGCGCGTTTCTGTTCTCTTGTTGAATCGATCATGTCGTATCCTCCATGCCTGTTACTTGTATTTTACCACATAATTGGTGATTAGTCAAGTGTTCAGGCGGTCGTTGAGCCCTTATGTAATCATGTTTTGCCCGAGGTCTTATCCAGTGCGACAGCCAGCACTTCGGACTGTATCAATGTGTTCAATGAGGGGTCGCCCTCGCGGATACGCATGGTGCGTCTGATTTCCTTGGGGATAACGATACGTCCGAGGTCATCGATACGGCGGACGATTCCGGTAGCTTTCATATATAAATTCCTCCGTTGTTTAAAAATAACAGCATTTCTGCCTGTGAAGGTATTGTCTGTCTTTTCCGTGGAATTATTCATGCGGTTTCGACAAAAAATGCGAACGACTAGTAAAAACGGCATGCTTGAAATCCATGTGGATATGTGTTATAATCAAATCAGTTTATTATAGCAGGAAGAGGTCAGAGCCATGACATTACAGCAGCTTAAATATGCCGTTACCGCTGCCGACAATGGAACCATAAGCGAAGCCGCGCAGTCGCTTTTCATAGCGCAGCCCAGTCTCACTAACGCAATAAAGGAGCTGGAGAACGAGTTTGACATCACGATTTTCCATCGCACCAACAAGGATATAATCATCACAAACGAAGGCAGTGAGTTCCTCGGGTTGCGGGGCAGGTATTGCAGCAGGTCGGGCTTCTGGAGGAAAAATACCTCAGCGGCGAATGCCAAAGCAGATCTTTTCCGTGTCAACGCAGCATTATTCCTTTTGCGGTGAGCGCGTTCGTGGATATAATCCGGCAGTTTGGCAACAAGAATTACGACTTTACGCTTCGCGAGACCCAGACCTACAAATAATTCACGACGTCAGCCAGTTCCGAAGTGAGGTCGGAATACTATACCTTTCCGGCGAGAACGAGTACATCATGTCGAAAATAATTGAGCAGAGCGGACTGAGATTCGACGAGCTTTTCACCGCGAAGCCGCACGTTTTCATCAGTTCAAAGCACCCTCTCGCGAAGAAACGCAAAATAACTCCGCAGCAGCTTGAGGAATATCCGTTCCTGTCGTTCGAGCAGGGCAGCTACAATTCGTTCTATTTTTCCGAGGAAATAATGAGACTCGTGAACCGCAGCATGACGATAAAGGTCCGCGACCGTGCAACGCTGTTCAACCTGCTGGTGGGACTCAACGGCTACACAATATGCACCGGAATAATCAGCACGGAGCTTAACGGCGAGAACATAATCTCGCGCCCACTTGACGTTGACGAATACATCAGGGTCGGAACAGTCACACGCCGTGGAGTAAATCTCACAAGACTCGGTGAGGAATATATCAAAGCGCTTCACGCTCACATCTGATATAGCTTTTAGCTATTACAGACCGGGTTGAAATAGTATTGTACAAATCGTGTATCGTATGATATAATGACATCATCACAGAAAGCTTGAAAACAAGCAGTCCATAATCAGCCGAATCCGCGAGGCAGCGAAGACAGTTCCGCTGGACAGACTTTATCTCAGTCCGCAGTGCGGATTCGCCTCCTGCGAGATAGGCAACAATGGAAGGCGGGACGCTCCGTAAAGACTGATATAAAAATGAGCCCGGTATTTTACCGGGCTCATTCCAGTCTGTCGAAAAAGTAAATTTTTGCCCGCGAAGCGGGCTTTTGAAATCAATTTTTTGACCCAGCTTTGCCGGGTCAAAAAATACTTCTA
>UQMF01000021.1 GCA_900542145.1 uncultured Oscillospiraceae bacterium
TATTCAAAAGTAATTTCTCATTTATCCCGGATACAGAAAAAGCGGCGAAGCTTTCGCTCCGTCGCTGTCTATCTGATTCTACCATATTTTTCTTATAAAATCAATGTATATATCCGAGAAATACGGTATAATAAAGATACTTAGGTAAGGATTTGCTTTCGCAAAAACTTCAAATACGGATAATAACGCAACAATTCGGCTATAAAATACGGTTTGAGGCAGCTTATATTTTCAAATATGATGGCTGAAAGGCTTACGCCACAAGGTTAAGCCTGTCAACGCATTTTCATCTTCATTTCCATAGAGGAATGAACATAACGGTTGAGCATAATGCTTTCGTTTGAATGTCCAAGCAGCTCGCTCACAGTCTTGGCGTCAAACACGATCTCAATGCATACAGTAGCACAGGTGTGACGAATCAGATGAAAGTTAGCGCTGCGAACATCGCAGCTTTTCAGTACTGCCTTCAAGTGATTCTGCATGGTGCGCGGCTCCACCAGTTTATTAGTTCCCGAAAGGATATAGTCGGAACGTTCGTTTTGTTTCGAAATATCCAAAACAAATGCGGGGACCAGGATATCTCTCACCGAGTATTTTTACCAGTAGGATTGCATTTCTTGCAGGGAACATACCCGCTGGCAACAGCGCCATCGAAATCTTCAGTATAGGCTTTGTTGGAATCTTTCATCTGCTTGACCGCTGAACAGCTGGGATAATGTATCTTCACTCGTTTTCAAGCCCCTAAATTGTGATATTTCTGATTCGATACTTTGTATTATTGTAACACATTATATCACACATTTCAATACTAATTGCGGATTTGTTCACATATGATTTACTAGCGTATAGGATAAAATATATCACAGGGGTGATATGAATATGACGGAGAAAGAGTTTTCCCTGCGTCTGGCGCAACTCCGCAGTGAAAAGGGAGTATCGGCAAGGGACATGAGCCTGTCCATCGGGCAGAATGCCAGCTACATCAACAATATTGAGAATGGCAAGGCGCTGCCGTCCATGACGGGATTTTTCTATATATGCGAATACCTGAACATCACGCCCGGAGAGTTTTTCGACGCTGAGAACAGAAATCCGGAAAAGATTCAGGAGGTCGTAGAAAATCTCAAAAAGCTGGACAGCGAGCAGCTCGACAACATTGCGGCGATAATCAAAGGTCTTGTAAAATAACCACAGGCGCAGCCACCAGAGGACTGCGCCTGTTTCATATTTACCTGATTCCGAGCAGACTGCTGACAGTTACATTGAAGCATTTAGCAATAGTCAATATTTCGATGTCGGTTACAAATCGCTGTCCTGATTCTATGCGCTGGACCGCATTTTTGTCAATGTCCAGACCAACGACCTGCAATCTGTCTGAAAGCTCTCGCTGTGAGATTTTAAGCGCTTTGCGGAGTTCTTTCATCTTGATGCCGGTTATGTTATTGCGTCCGTCCGCTGTTCTTGCTTTGAACATTTTTTGCACCTCCTGTTAAGTGTCAATCTTGATATAGGCAACTTTGTCATGATTTGGTTACTGCTAGCTGCGCTTGGTAACACCTATCATTATACCCCATTTATCGGGTATATGCAATACACTTTTTTCCCATTATAATATAAGATAGGTGATATTATGATAAATTACGACCCTTTCTGGGCATACCTTGCCGATCACGGCATAAGTACATATAAGCTGATAAACAGCTACGGTGTCAGCAAAGGTCTTATTGATCGAATGAAACATAACAAGGCAATAACAACTTTCACGATCAACGAGCTGTGCAACACATTAAATTGCAGTCTGAACGACATAATGACGTTCGTTCCAGATAACAAAGAGAATAACGAGTAAGGCTTTCAAGAAATTGGAAGTCTTATTTTTCTTTTGGGCTGAGTGTCTTTTTGATTATAGGATTTATTCGTCCTCAGATTTGCTTTCAATCATTCTGCGAATGTACCCTTTGACCTCAAACACCTGCGTTGCGCTCAGGCTGTCGATAAGTTCCTTTGTCTGGGTGCGGACGAGCGCATCGTCCAGCACGGCAAAGTCGCTTACGCCGAGCAGATAATCCACGGAAATTCCGTACATCTTTGACAGTTTCACAAGAATATCTATCGGGATCTCTATGGTTCCGTTTTCATACGTTGCTAGCGTGGACTGGTCAATAAAAAGCTGTTCAGCCATCTGCTTCTGGGTCATTTTGAGTTTCTTCCTCAAAGAACGAATCCTATTACTATAAGACACCGCCATGTATTCGCCTCCTTTCCGGATTATAGTATATAACATTCACAATGGTTTTTCAACCTACAAGGTGTCATAATCGTATGACGTTTTGTCATACAAAATTGCGGAATTATATGCTATAATAGATACAGGGAAAAATAAGCGGCAGAAACAAAAACGCTCCCTTTCGGAGAGTCGGACTAATTTCATTATCCGGAAACAAACTGCCACTTGATTCCCGGACAGTTCTTTGACAACAGAATACCAGAGCAGATACAAAACCTATCAAACTCAAAGACGTGCGAAGAAATTTCTGCTTCCGATCTGACGGGGTATCTCATTATCAGTGACCACCTTTACATATGCGCGAGAATAACAGATATTCTGCCACCTGCCGGCAGTCAAGCCAGAGCCTTGAACGCACAAGGACCTCTATAAGAAACGAGCGTGGAGCAAGATAGCATAATGATACTTCCGGCGACGGCTTGTCCCACAGGAATGGGCAGGGGTGAAAGTCCCATGTCAGGATGCGTAACTATCTGAGTCTGCTCTGAAAGCGTATCAGAAATTGAAAGCCGTGGCTCTAAAATACTGAACCACGGCTTTTTATAGAATAATGAAAGGGGCTTTCTACCTTGTCATCTGATATTTTTAAAGATTACCCTGATATTGTTGAGATTTCACAGCTGATGGAAATGCTGAACATTTCAAAATATTCAGCATATAAATTGGTTACTGAAAATAAAATCAAGCACTTGGTCATTGGAAGGAAATACCGAATTCCTAAGATCTATGTGATAGAATACGTCAATAGTCAAATAGAAAAAAATCAGATTTACGACTTTAGTGTATTGAAATTTCAAGGCGAAAGTGGTATAATAAAGATGTTAGATGAAAGGGTGGACGGTCTTAAAGGAGGACAGCACAGTGACCGGATCACTTTATGAAAAGCATAACTATTGGGTAATGGTTCTGTATGGACTAAGCGCAGCTTTGTACCCAGAAAAGAACATTACCGACTTAAGCCAAAAGAAAAAACGCTGGATATCAACGTCTTTGCCGTCAACGGCGAAAAACAAAAGAACCGCTGAAAAAATGCTCTACGATAACCTCAAAAAGTATGAGCTGGAAGAGAATAGAATATTAGCTGACCCAGATTCGTACAGCTCGCAGCCTAACTACGCAAGTGGAGGTCAGGTACTTTTTACAGACTACCTTACTGATTGGCTGGAACGAAAGAAGAACAAAATCCAACTCATCACATGGGAAGGATATGAGGTGTATGCCCGGAGGCACATTATCCCGTATTTCAATGAGCTTAATCTCACGCTTGCCGAATTAAAGCCGCGTCATTTTGCGGACTACTACGAATACAAGTTTTCGGGAGGACGTCTTGACAGGAAAAAAGGCGGTCTGGGAAATCGTTCATTGAGAAGCCATGCTCAGCTAATCAAGGCTGTTCTTAACGAGGCGGTAATTTATGAGTACATATTACGCAATCCTGCTGAAAAAGTACCGATACCCAGAAAGCCAAAAACTGAAAGCGATTCTACCAAGAATGTGTACATGACAGCAGAAGAAGCTAACGATATGCTTCATAAGCTGAGAGGTGAATGGATTCAGCCGATTGTATTCATAGCGCTGCTCTATGGCTTGCGGAAAAGCGAGGTCCTGGGAATAAAATGGAGTGCGGTTGACTTTGAGAAAAACACTATCGAAATCAACCATACCGTTGTCAAGCACAAGTCAATAGTATACCAGGACAGCACCAAAACAGAAAACAGCCGCAACACCTTTGAACTGCTCCCCGAGGCGAGAGAACTTTTGCTGGACATTCACGCCAGACAGGAGAGGAACAGAGAGATATGCGGCAACGGTTATTATGAAAGCGACTATGTGTTTACATGGGACGATGGACATCTGTTCCGTCCGGACGCGATTACCGTTTCGTTCCAAAGAGCATTAAAGCGTCACGGGCTGCCTGAGATGCGCTTTCATGATCTGAGGCACAGTACGGCAAGCATCTGCTTTGACAAAGGCTGGGACATTGAGAAAATCAAGGTCTGGCTGCGTCATGCGGATATAGAAACCACAAGCAACATTTACACGCATATATCCAAAAATCGCCAGCATATTCTTGCTGACGCGATGACTGGTACATTCTCACTCTGAAAAACGGTTTGCAAAAAAGAAAAGGTGTGTTCTAGCACAACACACCTTAACGATAAATTGTAGACCGTTGTAGACAAAAATCTCAACTGTCTGATATTTCGGTTCCGCTAATTCCCTTAACAGAGCCATTTGAAATGGTCGAGATGATACGTATCAGGTTAGACTCTCTACCTCTGGTAAATCAAATCACATAAGGAGCGCTTCGATTTCCTTATCACGCTCTGCGGCTGTGATAATACCCATCTGGCATTTCTGCTCAACCTTTTTGATTGCTTCAAAGTTATCAACACGCTTCTTTAACTGAGCAACCTTAGTGTCATACTCAGCCTGACCGATAAGCTCCATTGCAAGTGCCTTGTCAAGCTTCTCGATTTCAGCCTGAACCTGTGCTTCAACAGCAAACTTCTCCTGGAGGAGAGTCCTATCTTTTCTGCGTTTCTCGATTTCAATCATCTTTGCCTGAAGCTCATCTCTGCGTTCAAACTTGGGGTCAAGCATTTTCAGAACATCAGATACGTCAATGCCCGGCATTTCGCTGGTTTTCTTTACATAATCGACATATTTCTTGCCTATCTGCGTATAGCCGCTCATTATGTCGTTTTCGATGGAGTCAAGTTCTCTCTTGATTTCTGCAATCTCGGAAGCGTCCTTTGCATCTGTCGCTCCGGTATTGACAACATTCATTGCACCTTTTCCTAAAGAACCTGCTGTATTCTTGAGATTATTGAAAAAAGCCATGGTGATTCTCCTTCATAGAAATTATTCAGAAAAGTAATTACCTCTTCTGTAAGTCCTATTATATCACTAACATGACTATTTGTCAATATATATAGACTATATCAAATTAAATAATCTTTCGAAAGTATAGCCGCCCATGATATAATATATAATAGAAAGAATGGGGTGAAACGTTATGCAGGGAGATACATTAGGCACAAGGATAAAGCGGTTACGCAAAGGCAGACAGCTTACACAGGCTCAGCTTGCAAAGGAATTGTACCTGAGTGAAAGCTATGTCGCATATATTGAAACAGACCAGCGCAATCCCAGCATGGATGTTGTAGCCAGAATAGCGGACTATTTTCATGTATCAGCCGATTATCTTATCAACGGTGATTCACAGGAACCCTATGAGCGGTACATGAAAAAATGGTCTGATATAATCAAGGGACATTCGCAGAAAGATATTGATACTGCACTGAATATAGTACAGGCTTTTTTCAGCAGTATAGACAGCAACTCTGACAGCTAGTATAAAAAATCTCCTAACGCCCCAAAGACGTTAGGAGATTTCTCATTTAGAGATAAAATAGTAAGTATGCCGATTAGACTTAACCTCAAAGCTGGTAATGCGCTTAAACTGGCATCGCTGAATATATCGACCGTGCAAAATCAGGAACTACAACTGCAAGACGTGACAGATTCAACCAGATGATACTGGACAGCAGGAACGGAGAATTCCAGTATGTCATTACAAGCAAAATCGACAGATTCGCAAGGAACGTAAAGGATTTCTACATCAGCGAAAACAAGCTGGACGAAAACGGCGTAAAGTACATATCTGCTACGGAGTATTACGATGATAGTACAATGTCAGGTATCATAATTAAGGCTCTCGGAGTAGCGGCGGCAGATGGATACAGTAAGAACCTCGCTAACGAACTCGTCAAGGGAAAGATGGTGAACGCCAAGAGAGCCAAGCACAACGGCGGAATTGCTCCCCTGGGCTATGATGTAGAACTATCCACCGGAACGCTGAAAATAAACGAGGAAGAAGCAAAGGCTGTCCGTCTGATATTCGATATGTACGTCAGTGGAAACAGCTACGGAGACATATGCCATAAGCTGAACGAACTGGGATATACCACGAAGAAACAGGGGAAATTCGGCAAGAACTCCCTGTATGACATTCTCCATAATGAGAAGTACATGGGCGTATATGTATTCAACAAGCGTGCCGGAAAGAAAAACAGCCATGCCAGAAAGCCGGATAACGAGATAGTCCGCATAGAGAACGGCGTCCCTGCTATTATCTCTAAGGAAGTATTCGACAAGGCGGCAAAGCTCATGGAGTACAACAAGCGCAACTCCGGAGCAAATACAGCCAAGCATAATTATATGCTGAGCGGATTAGTCAGGTGCGGTCACTGCGGCTGTATGATGAGCGGCTGTGCAAAGAAGAACGGAAAAGGCATAGTGACCCATGTGTACCGCTGTGGACATAAGCCGGGAGAGAAATGCGAGAACCATGAGATAAACAGTGATAAACTGGACGAATTCGTCATTACAATGGTGAAGAAATACCTGCTCTGTAAGGAGAACATTCCGGTACTGCTGAATATTCTCCGGGAACTCAGCGCAAAGCGTATTACAGGTATCAGCGATGATATCGGTGAGTAAGGGCGAAGAAATGTCTGCACAACGGCGGTATTGCTCCTCTGGGGTATGATGTAGACCCGGATTCAAAGAAACTCATCGTCAATGAGAATGAAGCAATAATCGTCCGTAAGATATTCGATATGTACACGTCAGGCTACGGATATAATACTATAATTGCACATCTGAATGAATGCGGATATGTGACCAAATATGGCAACGAATTCGCAAAGAACTCGCTGTACAGTATACTTCGCAACAAGAAATATGCCGGGTATTACGTCTATAATCAATGGGACGGAAAGCACAACCGTCACAGAGCCAAACCGGAAGATGAGGTAATATGTATCCCTGACGGAGTACCTGCAATAATCAGCGAAGAAACCTACGACAAAGCCGCTGAGATAATGGCAAAGCATAAGCTGTCACCGGGAGCAAATACAGCGAAAACTACATATCTGCTAAGCGGAATGATACGGTGCGGTCACTGCGGTGCAATCATGACAGGAAACAGGCGCATGAACGGAAAGGGCTATACATACTGCTCCTATCGCTGTCAGCATAAGCAGTCAACGGAATGTGCCAACAAGGAAATCAGGCATGACCGCATAGAAGAATATGTATTACAGGTGCTGGAACAGAACATATTCAATGAGGACTATATACCCGATATCATAGCCGAAATCAAGGAACAGGCAGTACAGCACAATACAAGCGTGATAAAGGAATTAGCAGACCTGACTATGAAACTGGAACGCATAAAGACACGCCGTAAAAACATTCTGAATGCAATAGCTGACGGAATTGCAGAGGACGACTGTAAAGAAATATTATCTCAGCTCAAAGCCGATGAATATTCATGTATCAAACGTCAGAAAGCGCTCAGCACCACAGAAACCGATATAGATATATCCACCGCAGAACTGACCGAACGCATAAGCGAGCTGTCCATATACATCTATGAAAGAAATATCCCGGAATGCAAGAAATTCATAGGTCAGTATGTGAAAAGCGTGGTAGTCTATGACACAAAGGTAGAGGTAACGGTCACGATACCATCTGAATTATTATGCGGCTGTGAATACTCATTGACCCGAAGCGTGGGAAGAAAATTCCTGCCAATGCCTAAATTGGCATGATATATAAGGCAAATATGGCATATTAAATGCTAATATTCTGCCAGATACAGAAGCCTAGATACAAACGAAAATCCCTCTCGGAAAGCATTCCAAGAGGGATTCTGTATCTCTACCAACAGATGGGTAGAGAGCGTGATGAAAATAGTGACCTACTTTGATACAAAATGCACACCCCTTACGACCTTTCGTTAAAAGGTGCCGAGTATCGTTAAAAAGTGCACACCCCAACAAATGATGTGGTTTTTAATTCCTTCTCAAGCACGTCCGCATACTGCTGTATAGCATTTCCTAGTTTCCCCGACAAAGCCTGCAGCTCGGCACTTTCCAAATATTTTTGCGGATTTTTTCTAACCTCTAAGGCGGTTTCAAGTGCGGTGATGTTGTGGAATAAACAGTTTTGCAATGCCCACTCTCCGGCAGCCGTTTTGGAAATGATTTTTCCGGTACGAAGTGTGTAAATGCATCTGGCAATATCCAAAAGCCAACCAAAAGAATAGATACTTCGTCCGGTACTGCTTGCATATTTTCGAATCGTATCGTAATGAAATTGTATATTTGTTTTTATGTCCTCAAAAGAAGGCGGAGTCAATTGTCCCCGTATGTCTTTTCCATGTAAGAGACGGCTGTAGTCAAGCAGTTCTTTCATGCAACACGCATCAAAATGATAGCTGTCAGTAATTCTTTGTCCACTTGTTCCCCAATAGACAACTCTATCCGGAACCTTGCGAATAAATGCGTTCAGTGTCAACATGCCACCCTCAAAGCAACGGTAAAACGGATTATCGGACTCGGCGGCAGTAATACTCTGCCGGAGGCAAACAAGTTCATTAGCCTGTTGTTCGGAAATAGACTTTTGGGTTAGAACGAGAATATCTATGTCGCTCCAGCCGTATTGAAAATCATCTAACACATAAGAACCATAAATGTAAACAGAAGGATCGTTAAGCGAAAGAACATCGGCAATTTGGGTAGTCATATTTTTTATCGCAGCATTTAATTTCACTTTATTCCCTCCTACACATTTATTGAGAAAAATGGACACCAATCATGATACCTATTGTATCACAATTGGTGTCCAGTTATGGTCGAGATGACAGGATTCGAACCTGCGACCTCTGCGTCCCGAACGCAGCGCTCTACCAAACTGAGCCACATCTCGATAGTTGGAATCGACCATTCTTAATCGACTAATATATTATAGCACGGCGGATGCTTTTTGTCAAGGGGTTTTAGAAAAAAATCTGAATTTCCGGAACGATGTGGTGCTTATTGACAATTAAAGCGATGGAGTGATATAATAGGAGCATAACAGACGAAACGCAGGATAAACAGGATTCCAAGAAAGAGGTGCCGAAATGATAAGGATCTTTATGACCGGAGATAACCACATTGGATTGAAATACGCCAGCCACGAAAATGCCGGAATTCTGGCGGAGTCCAGGATCAACGCCTTCGCCGGAATGGTGGAGGAAGCAAATTCCGAGAAATGCGACCTGTTCGTGATCACCGGCGATCTGTTCGAGAATACATACAGCATTCCGAAGAAGACGGTCGCGGCGGTCGTGGAACTGCTCGCAGGATTCCACGGAACCGCGGCGATACTCCCCGGCAATCACGACTACTACGACAAGGACGCGAAGCTCTGGCAGGATTTCCGGAGCCTCATCTCCGCCCGGGACAACATAATGCTGCTGACAGAGTACCGCCCGTATGACCTAACGATCGGCAGCGCGGAGGTCACCCTCTACCCTGCCCTCTGCACCTCCCTGCACTCCGCGCCAGGTCAGAATAATCTCGGCTGGATAAAGGAAGAGAACATCGTCCCCGACAGCAGATTCCGCATAGGAATAGCCCACGGCGCAGTCGAGGGCGAAACCATAGACAGCGAGGGGCAGTACTTCATGATGAAGCGTGCCGAGCTTGAAAGTATCCCCGTTGACGCGTGGCTTATCGGGCATACTCACGTCCCATTCCCGAGGGAACTCACAGATGAATATGCCCCCTGCGACAGGATACTTAACGCCGGGACTCACGTCCAGACGGACGTTTCCTGCAACACCGAAGGATTATGTTTCATCGTCGAAATCAGCGACGACAAGAAAATTCGCGCCAGGAAGTTCAACTCCGGCAGCCTGCGGTTCTACCGCCGGGAGGTAGTGCTCTCCGCCGGGAAAATGGAGGAAATACTCGACCGGGAACTATCCGGGATCGGCGATAAAAGCGTGGTAGACCTTGTGCTTTCCGGCGCGGTAAGTTTCGAGGAATACAGGGACAGGCACGATATCATCGAAAAACGGCTGTCCCGATTTGTCGAGGGTACTTACAGCGACAGCGCACTCAGCGAGCTTATTTCCCCGGAACTCATCAGCGCGGAATTCCCGGAAACCTCTTTCTCCGCCGGACTTCTCACCGCGCTGCTGAACGACCCGAAGGAAGCGCAGCTGACCTATGAAATGCTGAAATCTCTCAGGGAGGGAAAATAATATGAAGATAAAAAATATATCCTGCACGCAGTTCGCCGGCGTACGCGACAGGAATATCACGTTCAACGACGGGATAAACGTGGTATTTGGCAAGAACGAGAGCGGAAAGAGCACCCTGGTTGACCTCATCTCCCGCACGCTGTTCCAGAATGCGCGTATTGACGGCAGAAGCGATAAGGATTTTATGGAGCTGTATTTTCCCTGCAAGCGCAGGGGCAGTTCCATCACAGGCGACTTCGCGGACGGAATTATCACGTTCGAGGACGAAACCGGCACCTACACCCTTTCCAAGGAATGGAGCAAGGAGCCGCGCTGCACCCTCTCCGCGCCGGACGGCACACTTCGAGATCAGAAGTCCATCAGCGCGGAGCTGAAAAGGATCCTCGTTTACGGCGAGGGAGTGTATTCCGACATGCTGCTCTCCTCCCAGCGGAATACCGACAGCTCCCTGCAAACGTTGCTTGACGCGTCCAGAAAGACCGAAGCAAAGCAGGAGATTTCCGACGCCGTATCCCAGGCATTCGCGGAAAGCGATGGGATCTCCATCGACGCCATCGGGCAGGCGATAGAAGCAAAAATATCCGGAATCGCCGGAAAGCACTGGGACGCCGAACGCAGCCAGCCTGCGCGGAAATCCGGACGGTGGGCGACCGGGCTTGGCGATATCCTCAAGGCGTACTACGCGCTGGAGGACGCCCGGGAAGCACTCGACCGTATCGCCCAGGCACAGGCGGACGTTGACCGCACCTCCGCCGACTTCGCCGAAAAGGATTCCGCACTGCGCACCGCCGAAGGATCCTTCGAGAGATTCAGCCGCTATGCCGGAATGCTCGCGCTCCAGAATGAGCGCCGCAAGAATACCGACCGCCTTGAAAATGAGCTGAAAAAGCTCCGGGAGATACTCACGGTATGGCCTGAAATCACCTCCGGTCTTGACCGGGCGCGTTCGCTGCTGGCTGAAAAAAACGGGCGCGAAACGCTGGACAAATACGCAGCGGCAAAGAAGCTGCACGACGAAATGGAAAGGCTCCGGGGAGAATACTCCGGCGTCCCCTGCCCCACCGACGATGAGATATCCCGGGTAAAATCCGCGCAGCGCACCGTGACATCCCTCGAAAACAAGCTATGCGGAATGAATCTCAGCGCGGCAGTGAAAATGCTGGGTGGGAACTCCCTGGAGGTGACCTCGGTCAGAACCGGCGAAAAGCTTGACATCACCGACGAACGGTTCGCACTGACGGAAGCCGTGAATATCAGGATCCCCGGTGTAATGGAAATGCAGCTGTCCCCGGCGGACGTTGACATTGATGAGGTAAGCGCCAAAATATCCGCACAGCAGGAAATGATCCACGAAATATTCGAAAGGTATTCCGTCAGCGACATTGCAGGTCTTGAGCAGCTTGCAAAGAAAATCGCCGCCGCAAGAACGGCTGCGGAATCCGCGGAAATGCGCCTGGCTGCGCTGCTTGGAAAGACGGACTATGCCGGACTGGAATCCGCAGCCGGGGACATATCCGGTGAACCACGTCCGCTGGAGGAGATCGAAGCCGAGATACGGACGGTGTGCGGAACCAGCGACGCAGCGCGGTTCATCACGGCAAGGGAAACCACCGTCAGCGCATACGCCGCCGAATACGGCAGTATCAGCGGTCTGAAGGCGAAAGCGTTCGACATCGCCACGGAATTCGACAAGGCGAAGGAAGCGGCGGAATCCGTCAGCGATATTCCGGAGGAATACCTCGGGATAGCTGACCCGGAATCACACCTGGCAGCGCTTCAAGGAGGGGCGCAAGCAGCAAAGACGCTGCGCGAGGAAGCTCTCACTGCCCGTACCGCCGCAGTAAGCCGTCTACAGAGCCTTACAGAGGACAACTCCGGGGATCCTGCCGCCGCAGCCGAGGAAGCCGAGAGAGCCTTTGAGGAGCAGAAGTCCCTGCTGGCGCACTGGCAGCACATATACGATGTATTCACCGCCCGGAAGGAGCAGCTTCACAGCGAACCAATGAAGGACATCTCCGACAGCTTTGCGCGGTATCTCAGCGTGATCACCGGCGGCAAGGTGTCGTCGGAATTTCCGGATAGCGAGCGGCTCAACGTCAACATATACAGCGACAACCGGCTGATGGATCACGCGCGGCTTTCCGAGGGCACTAAGGAAACCGTATCCCTGGCGTTCCGTCTGGCGGTGCTGGATCATCTGTTTCCGGAGGGCGGCGGAGTTATCGTGCTGGACGACCCGTTCACGGAAATGGACGCCGAACGCGCGGCGCAGTCCTGCGAACTGCTGAAAGCGTGCGCCACAAGGCACCAGGTAATATTCCTGACCTGCCACGAAAAGTACATCGGCATGCTGAATTCGGAGCCTATCAGGGTCTGAGGGCGCGACCGGATAATATATAATAAAGGGGCTGAATTTCAGCCCTTTTCAGCTTGTTGAAAAAGTATCTTCCCAGACTGCCGAGAAAGGTGCAGATGCTAGGAAACGCCAGTTTGGCTAGGCTTTGTGCATGTTGCCCTTAGTTGCCCGACATCGTGTCGGGCTGGGGGGCAACAGCACAAACATCGTGTTTGTGCCTGCCAAACTGGAGCGTTTTTCGCGAAGCGAATAATGCGGTGACAGACGCAGATGTGCCTTTATCGACAGTCTGAAAGGGGCTGAATTACAGCCCCTTTGTTTTGTTATGTAAGTTCGCTCATTACAATGTTCTTTATCCTGCGGACAAGGCTGCCGGTTCTGCCTACGCCTGCCTGCTGTGTCCCGAACAGCAGCGTGATACCGTGGGAAGGCTCGTTTGAGAAGAAAGTGCCGAGCCAGCCGTCCCAACCGTATTCTCCCCGGGAAGAGAACAGCGTCGTCAGGCTCTCGTCAACGCATACGCGCATGAGATTCCCATAGGTGTAACCGCGCATCCAGTCCCAGCCCTCCCAGAGCTGTGCAGTCTGCTGTGGCAGGATCCCACCGTGGGTGAGGAATCTGACCCCGGCATGGGACATGATCCTCCTGCCGTTATAGCTGCCGCCGTTCATCAGCATTCCGGCGAATTTCGCGTAGTCGTCCAGGGTAGAGCACAGTCCTGCGCCTCCGGACTGGAACGCCGGGATAATATCGCGCTCATAAGCCAGCGCGAGGTGATTCGTTTGCAGCTCATGGAGTCCGCTGCCGGAATAGTCGTACACCTTCGCCAGCCGGTGGGATTTTTCCCGGGGTACCCAGAAATCCGTGTCCTGCATTCCCAGCGGCTCAAAGAAGGTCTGCCGGAGGTAATCCCGGAAGGACATTCCGCTGACTTTCTCAATTACCGCGCCGAGAATATCCGCCGAAGCGCCGTACATGAATCTTTCCCCCGGCTCATAGCAAAGCTCCGCTTCGGACATTCGCCGCGCGAATTCCCGGGTAGTTATGGGGGAATCCGTGCGCATCGCCTGCTCCGTTTCCCAGAACACCTTTCCGCTGGTCTTTCCGCCGGCGCTGTCCTCGGCAGGATATGGAATTCCCGAGGTCATATTCAGCAGGTCGGATACCTTTATGTGGTTCTTCGCCGGAGTGCGCACTCCGTCCCGGCTGACGTACATCTCGGCATACTCCGGGAGGTAATCCGACAGCCACGCGCCGGCGTTCAGCCTGCCCTGCTCCATCAGAGTGACCGCAGCAGCGGCAGTCACCGGTTTCGTCTGGGAATACAGCCGGAATATCGTGTCACGCTCCATCGGCAGGGAGTTCTCCATATCGCGCATTCCGTATCCGCAGTAGACCGCTTCTTTTCCATTGTGTATGACAAGCACGTTTGCTCCGGCGGCGTCGCCGTTCTCCACTGCCTGCTCAAGTACCGCCATTATTTTGTCCTTCATATTAAGCACCTCTTCCGGAAAATATTCCTTTGTTATTATAGCGTATTATGCAATATTCGTCAAGTAGGCGGCGGAAATATACCGGGCGGCTCGACACTTGACAGCAGGTTTCAATTGTGATATACTTATCACGAAGCAGATTCAGACAACAGAAAGGAATCACATACAATGAAAAAAGCATCATTCGCAGTTATCCTTGCAGGAATGATAGCGCTCACCGGCTGCACCGGCGGTAATTCCGGAAGCGAGGAGAGCGCCTCCTCTTCCACCGAGAGCGCAACCAATTCCGCACCGGAGGAAACCTCCGCTCCCGAGGAAACCTCTGCGCCGGAAACCGCAGCCCCAACCGCGGAATCCGCAGTTCCCACGGTGGAGAGCGCCGAGCCGACCTCTGAGCCGGAGCAGTCCGCTCAGCCGCAGATCGCCGAGCTTATCGGCATGACCATCGGCGACATCGAATCCATCTACAGCACCGAACTTGCTCCCAGTGACGTCGGGTATTTAGGCTCCCACACATTTGATGTAATCGGCGCTGAACTTGCGTTCAAACCTCTCGCAGAGGTTATCGCCGCCGACTACAAGGACACCATCGTGACCGGAATTTTCGTCAACACCCCCTGCCCTATCCTGGACGGAATCACCGGCGAGATGACCTACAACCAGCTGTCGGAATTTATTGACGACCCTGCCACGTACGCTCCCGAGCCTAACGCCATCGACGGCTCCACCTCCACGATGTTCTTCTACAAGGGATACAAGTTCATGGTTATGTGGGCTGACTACACGGACTTTGACAGCCCGTGCTACTCCATCACAGTAACCGCTGACGCACAGTAAAAGCAAATCCACTGGCTTGGAATAGCAAAAACCGCACCGGAATCCGGTGCGGTCTTTTTATTCTATATATCCGCATTCCCTCATGGACTTCAGCACCTGCTGCGCCCTCTGATGCGCGAGTTCCGGGGAAACGTCCGGGGAATATGCACTGGGTGCCTGGGGGATTCCGGCAAGCACAGCACACTGCTCGTCAGTAAGCTCTGACGGCGGAACTCCGTAGTATCCCATCGAGGCGGCGTAGATCCCGTAGTAGTTGCTGCCGAAATAGATCGTATTGACGTAAAGCTCGAATATCTGCTTCTTGTCCAGCTTATCCTCCAGCTCAAATGCGGTGAATACCTCAGCGGTCTTTCGCTCCAGCCGCTTATCCTGGGTGTAGTACAGGTTCTTCGCCGTCTGCATGGTTATCGTACTGCCGCCCTCGGCGAAATCCCTGGCGGCAATGTCATGCAGCAGCGCCCTAACTATCGCGGAGGGATCTATTCCGGAATGCCCCCAGAAATCCCTGTCCTCGGTGGCGACAACAGCGTTGACATAGAACTCCGGGAGTTCGTCGAATCCCACGAAATGCTCATCTTGGGAAAGCTCCGCGTACACCTGCCGCACGGGGCGGCTCGTGACCGCTTCCTGGTGCATATTCCAACCGAGCACCGCGAATACGCCGACGGCTATCAGCGCGACCGTCAGTATAGTCAGCAGCGTCAGAAGTACTATCCTCAGCACAAGGCGCTTCCCTTTCATCTGTTGTCCTCCTTTGAATTATTCAGCGGCGCTCCGTCAGCGATATCACCCGGTCCGCCAGGCGGTAAACCGCCCAGATGAGCGCAATACCCAGCGCCGCCGGAACAGCCGCAACGGCGACCAGCGCCATGCATACGAATCTCAGTACACGCTTCATGATTTCCTGCCGCTCACGATACGGAAGTATCCCCGGGAGGTCACTCCGTACACTATAACATATATCAGCGCGAACACGCAGTAGCACACCAGGGTGACCGCAGCCAGGAATCCGGTGTCGCGCATACTGAACAGCCCCAGCAGCTTAGTCAGCAGCGGAAACGCGAACGCCATGTGCATTCCGGCGGCAACAAGCGGCGCAAAGAACACCGTCAGCACCTGGGAATTCACCGCGCGGCGTATTTCCCGGTCGTTCATTCCCACCTTGCGGAGTATGTCGAACCGCGCCCGGTCGTCGTATCCCTCGCTTATCTGCTTATAGTACATTATAAGCACCGCCGCGAGAATAAATACTCCGCCGAAAACTATACCCAGGAAAAACAGTCCGCCGTACATGCCATAGTATTCCTCCAGTTCAAGAACGCGGCACTCCAGCTGAAAGCCGTGGTTTTTCTCGCGCATCATATCTACGAGATCGTTGAAAATCGCCGCTTTCTCGGAATCGGAGCAATCCAGGTCGAAGCCGTAGTAATATTGCTGCTGCGGTAAGCTACCGCCATGCTGCTCCGTGTAATTCTCCTGGTAGTCATACAGACTGCCAAGGTCAGATAATCTCTCCACGAACAGGTAGATGGAATCCGTTACCGTGGCGCTATCCATGCCGATTATCGCGAATTCGTCCAAATGTTCCGTGAGTCTGTAGCCGCCCCAGTCATCCAGCTGTATTGAGTCATGATCAAAACTGCTTCCCTTACAGTAGATAGCGGCGTCGCCGTCGGAAAGACGGATATCCCTGCCGTACATTGCGTTGTAATCTCTTATCGGCACCACATATACCGTCCGCAGGTCAAGAGTTAATCCCTCGGAGCCGGAAGTGCGGCTCATATCAAGGCGATTTCCGACAATAGCGCCGGAAAGCTCAATATAGGAATACGCCATTTCGTTCTGCGCCGTGCATCCGTGCTTTTCCAGGATCTCACCGATTTCCGCGCGGTAATTTGATATATCACCCTCGGATAATCCATAGGTTGAGGCAACGATATCCCGGGGATAACGCTGCTCCACCATCTGACCGGTGCCCATATACAGGCATATCGTGGTCGAGAGCGTGACCAGTACCATAGTGCTGAGAATGCATATGGAAGCAAGCCCCGCGCCGTTCTTCTTCATGCGGTAGCACATCTGGGAAACTGAGATAAAGTGATTTGTGCGGTAGTAGTACTTTCTGTTCTTCTGCAGGACCCGGCAAACAGCCACGGAACCTGCTATGAACAGCAGATATGTGGCGATGATCACCAGTAATACCGCCAGCATGAAAGCAAGAACAGCGGTGAGCGGTTCTTCAATGGTGACCGCCATATAGTATGCCGCGCCCAGTATGATAACTCCCAGCACCGCCAGAAACCAGTTAGCCCTGGGCGGCTTCTCGCCGGAATTCTCGGAGTGCAGCAGTTCGACCGGCTTTGCAGTAAACACCTGACGCATCACATTCAGATATATCAGCAGGAATATCACCGCGAAAACCAACAGAGTCGCAATGATGGAACCCACGCTGACGGAAAACTGATACTGCGCCTCGCCGCGGATTATCTTCACCGCAAGGAGTTCCGCAAGCTTGGAAAACAGTATTCCTGCGGCAATACCTAACGCCATGGAAACGAGGTAAACAAAGAATGTTTCCCAGGTCATGACGGCGGCAATATTGCGCTTCCCCATTCCCAAGACGTTGTACAGTCCGAATTCGCGCTTGCGGCGCTTTACCAGGAAGGAATTTGTGTAGAACAGGAATATTGCCGCGAATATTCCCATTATGACGATACCTACGTTGAGCATTTCCTTCATCGTTCCTCCGCCCTTCATGCCGTTCAGCATGGAGTTATCCGACAGGAAATTCACGATGTAGAACATCATCGCCATCAGCGAGCAGGTCATGATGTAGGGGGCGTAAAGCTTGCCGTTGCGGCGGATTCCCCCGGCTGCTAATCTTGGATACAACCTCACTTCAGCTCACCGTCCCTCCGCACACGCAGGCTCTGCGGATCCGCCCCGGAAGAAAGCATGGTGAGCGAATCGGTTATCCGGCGATAGAACTCATCGTCCCCGGCACCGCCGCGGTACAGCTGATGGAATACCGTGCCGTCCTTGATGAAAAGCACGCGCTGCGCCCGGCTCGCCGCCTTGGCAGAGTGCGTCACCATGATTATCGTCTGACCGCTGCGGTTTATTTCCGCGAACAGCCCGAGCAGTTCGTCGGAACTCCTGCTGTCCAACGCTCCTGTTGGCTCGTCGGCTAGCAGCAGCTTCGGGGAGGTTATCACCGCCCTTGCGGCGGCGGTGCGCTGCTTCTGACCTCCGGATATCTCGTAGGGGTACTTATCCAGCAGTGAGGATATTCCGAGCATCTGCGCCGTGCGGTTCAGCTGCGGCTCCATCTGGGAGTACTTCTCGCCCCTCAGCACCAGCGGAAGCAGGATATTGTCCCTCACGGTGAATGTGTCCAGCAGGTTGAATTCCTGGAACACGAACCCGAGGTTGTCCCGGCGGAAGTCCGCAAGGCGGCCGTCCCGTATCTTCGCGAGGTCCATTCCATCGAGGATAACGCTGCCCCCGGTTGGCTTATCCAGTGCGGCGAGGATATTCAGCAGCGTGGTCTTACCGGAGCCGCTCTCGCCCATTATCGCTATGTATTCTCCCTGTTCTGCGGTAAAGCTGACGTTCTTCAGCGCCTCCACCCTGGTTCCGCCAAGCCGGGTGGTATATGTCTTTTTAAGACCGGTTATTTCAAGCAGTGGCATATCTGTCCTTCCTTTCTGACAGACCCGGCGGACCGTGGACTTTCTGAGGAAGAAATCAACTAATGGATCAGCCGCCGTTCCTGTCATGATCTATTCTACCAGAACTTCGCCCGATCCACAATCGAAACCCCTTACATTCCCCTTACATTTTCGTAACCTGTGCCGCGCAGCCCCGAAAGACACCACAAATCAGAAGCGCTGCCGCAGTACAATACAAATGTATTACTCTCTCAGATCGACCCTATTCCGCCCCAGTCCGATAGACACCGTCGTCCCGGACCCGCTGCTCTCAGCTGATATAGTGTGCCCGAGCGCCCTGCATATCCGGCGGCAGAGGTACAGTCCAATTCCGCTGGCTTTCATGTCGGCGCGCCCGTTGCAGCCGGTGTAGCCCTTTTCGAATATTCTCGGCAGGTCCTCCGGGGCAATTCCTATACCGGTGTCGCTTATCATGAGGGCGTCGTTTTCGAGGCTGATCGTCACTCCGCCGCTTTTCGTGTATTTCACTGCGTTTGAAAGCACCTGCTCCACCACGAAAAGCAACCACTTCTCGTCCGTCAGCACGGTGTATTCCACCGGAGTGTAATTCAGCGCCAGCCGCTTTCTTATGAACTGCCCGGAAAATACCCTGACTGCTGACCTGATGATCCCGTCCAGGCCGCATTCCCGGAAAACGTAATCGCCGCCGCTCTCCAGGCGGACGTAGCACATCACCATGTCCACATACTGGGATATCCGCTGAAGCTCCACGGAAAGCTCCCGGCTCTCGGGGGAATCCTGCTCCGCCAGCGCCAGCCGCATGGAGGCAATCGGGGTCTTGATCTGGTGCGCCCACATCGTGTAGTAATCCGTCATATCCGCAACATTCGCGTTGTATTGCGCCTGCAATTCCGCGCGGCTGCGGAACAGGATCCGCACAAGCTCCGTGTAGCCCTCTCCGATACTGTCGGAAGGCTCCGGCAGGCTGTCGCAGGTTATCGTGATCTCCTCCCGGAGTTTGTCCAGAATGCCGCACCGCCGCCGGAACCGCACATAATCTGCAACGCCGAATCCCAAGCCGATAACTGAGCATACAGCCAGGGAATATCCCAGTGCGCCCAACGGAAGTCCGCCCAGCACGAACACGGCAGTGAATACCGCCGAAAACAGCAGGAACGCCGTAATGACCCGGCGCCTGTCCCAGATGTATTTTCTCATTCCACGATGTACCCCATGCCGATTTTTGTGGCGATGTAGCCGGACAGCCCGGCGCCCTCCAGCTTCCGGCGCAGCCTTGCAACGTTCACCGTTAGAGTATTCTCGTCAATGAAGGAATCAGTTTCCCAAAGACGGTCCATCAGCTTCTCGCGGCTGACGATCTTTCCCTTGCTCTCCATCAGCGTCTGCAATATGCGGTATTCATTCTTGGTAAGGTCAATGCGGTTTCCGCCGACATACAGCGCAGCCTCCGCCGTATTCAGCCTTGCCCCCCTGTGCTCGATGACCCCCACCTGTTGTGCGAAGTCGTAGGTGCGCCGCAGCAGCGCCTGTATTTTCGCCGTGAGAACTGACATGTCGAACGGTTTCGCGATGAAATCATCGCCGCCCATGTTCATCGCCATGACTATGTTCATATTGTCGTTCGCCGACGAAATGAACATTACCGGCACTCTGCTGGATTTCCGCAGTTCGCCGCACCAGTAAAGCCCGTTGCAGAACGGCAGCGTAATGTCCATCAGCACAAGGTGCGGCTGGTATTCCGATATTTCATCGGTGATATGCCGGAAATCCGCGGCGCACCTTGTGTCCAGCTCCCACCCGGAAAGCCCCTTGGATATTGCCCTGGCAATACCCTCGTCGTCCTCTGCGATATAAATTCTGTACATGTGTGTTGATTCTCTCCCGTGACTGTATTATCTGTATTATATCACATTTTCTATTAACAGTCAATAGGTCGTCAGCAAATTTCTGCCAGTTGACCGCAAAAAAAACAGAGCTGCGTTCACAGCCCTGTTTTGATATCAATGTTCGTGATAGAATCCGAACTGGTTGCCCGGAGTGTTCTTGCAGACATACATAGCCGCGTCCGCCATGGGGTAAAGCTTGTCGAAGGGAATACTGCTGTCGTGGCAGAACACCGCGCCAAGGCTTATCGTGACTTTCCTGCCATTCATCTCTGGAATGTCTATCTGCTCCACCCGGGAGATAAAATCGCCGATACGCTTTGCTCCGTCGCCCGCATTATCAACGCCGACGGCGAATACCGCGAACTCATCGCCGCCAAGGCGCATGACCACGTCGCCGCCGGTGAATGTATTCCGCAGGCAGTCTGCGATCGCAATAAGCGCCTTGTCGCCAACAGTATGACCGAAGCTGTCGTTTATCGTCTTGAACTTGTCAACGTCCAGCAAGCAGAACATTCCCCGGGTACCCTGGCTTATCAGTTCCTCTGTGCGGCGCTCGCCGCTTCCGCGATTGCTTATGCGAGTCAGTGCGTCGGTTTCGGACAGGATCATCAGGCTGTTTTCCAGCCGCTTTTTGTCGGTTATGTCCATCAGAGAAATTATGAGTATCTTGTCGCCGCCGGCAAGCGTGATAGTCCGGGCGGTTGACTTAAGGTACACCAGCTTGCCCTCTGCGGAATTCACCGCCATCTCAAAATCGCAGCTACCGTTCTCGTAGCGTATCGTTTCGAGCTTTGACATTATCCTCTCAAAGTTGTCCACAGCCGCATTCCGTAGAACATCGGTAAGCATTTCACCCTTGCCCTGTATCCCGAAAAGCTTCTGTGCAGCGCCGTTCATGACAACGACCTCTCCGGTGCCGGTGCGCGCCGCAATGACTCCGCAGCCCTGGAGGTGAAGCATTTCCGCATATATCTCGTTCTGGTTTTCCAGTGCAGTCTTGAGGGCGTTCTGGTATTCCAGCTCCTTCTTCTTTTCCGCGTCGATGTACTGTACGGCAAATATTGCGTCGATAAGGCTGCCGTCCTCTGCGCGATTCATGACGAAGAAGCTGCCCCTGCACCAGTGCCCGTCAAACGCGTGGAAATCATGGCTGAGCACATTGGTATCCCTCATGCGGCTGCTGACTGTGGTAAGATCGGTGAACTCCAGCATTTCCCGGACGAACTCATCAGAAACTATCGCCTTCATGACATGCACCATCTGCGCAGCAGCATTATTTGGAGAGTTGACGTATTTTGCAACTTCCTTATTATGCTTGATCTCCTGCTGTGTGTTGTTGATGAAGTTGATCATGTTCATGCAAACATAGGTATTCCCTATCGCCTTCAGAATACGCTGCTCCAGCGTTTCACGCTTCTGGAGGTCGTTTACGACAAAAGCCGACACCAGGCGCATGAGTATCAGCATATCGGTATTCTTGCGCGGATTGTCCACGCCCATGAATCCGACCATCTTGCTGCCACTGTAGAGCGGAGCAGCCATAAGGCTGTCGATACCCTGCACCAGCAGAATGCGGTATTCAGCGGAATCCTCCGACACATCGCTGTCCAGGGAGTTTATATAGAACTCGCCCTTCTCCCGGAATATATCCAGCCACCTGCTTATAACGGCGATATCCACGTCCGCCAGCATTTCCTTTTCCGGGGTGATACCCGGGGCGCACCACTCATATGTGTTGTGGATAATGTCCATATCCTTGTCAAACTCAAAGATATAGCTGCGGTCCGCGTCATAATACCCGGCGATTATTCCAAGCAGCTTGTCTATCGCTTCGTCGATATTCTCGCTTATATATAGTGTCTGGACGCACTCCACCAACGTGGACTGAAGTCCCATCTGCTTCTGGATATCGCTGTTACTGCCGTTCATTCCGATCACCTTTTCTGATATGAATAATCTCTTTTTATTATAACACTTTTACTTTTCCATGTCAACATTATCGGACAGTAATGACGCATATCCGGGTGCAGTTTTCACCAAATTTTCATCACCCGAAAACTCCGGCGCCGCTCCTCCGGAAATCAGCCCGAATCAGCATTACACTGTCATTTACAGCGTTCCCAGATTCTGTGAGCCGCAGCGAGGAGGATTCAGTTTCCGGTAAACAGCAGATGTCACCCCACTTGACAAATCCGGCTTTTTGTGGTAAAATGATAAGGTACTTGATGTTATTGCACTGAAAATACGATAAGAGGTACATATGCAGGATATTGATGAACAGCTGACCGGTCTGATACACGACTGGTTTTCGCGGCTGAGGGGGCAGATCTCCGCCGGGAAGAGTGAATTCCTCGGCGGTGGTGGCAGAAGCCTGCTGGAACGCGACAGGATACTTCTGACCATAAGCAGGAACGGGAGCATATCCCAGCGGCGGCTGGCAGAGCACATTGCCGTAAGTCCGCAGTCCATGTCGGAATCCCTGGCGAAGCTGGAGAACGACGGGTACATCACGCGCCAGAAGAACCAGCTCGACAAGCGCGAAACGATAGTTTCGCTCACCCCGGCAGGCGCCGAGCATTCCAGCGAACTCGCCGAGAAAATGCACAGCCAGGCGCACCACTTCCTTGAGCCGCTAAGCGAGGAGGAGAAGCAGACGCTGTATTCCCTGCTGAAGAAGCTCACCGCACCCTGCAGCTGACAGGAACTCCACAGGACCAACGTATAAAGGAGGATAATTATGGCATTTGAAAGAATAAACGAATACGCAGCCGAAAAGCAGAAGCTCTGCACCGAGCACGACACCATATCCGACGCGCTTTTCAAGGAATACGGCGTCAACCGCGGGCTGCGTGACATCAACGGAAAGGGCGTCCTCACGGGACTTACGCGCATTTCCAAGATCGTGTCGTTCAAGGACAACAACGGCGTTGCCGAGCCATGCGACGGCGAGCTGTGGTATCGCGGATACAATATCAACACGCTCATCGCCGGACTCAACGGCGGTTTCGGCTTCGAAAAGACCGCGTATCTGCTGATATTCGGCGAGCTGCCCTCCGACGAACAGCTGGCAGAGTTCAACGATATCCTGTCGGAATGCCGCGTGATACCCTCCAACTTCACCCGGGACGTTATCATGAAGGCGCCCTCACACGACATCATGAACTCAATGACGAAGAGCATACTCACGCTCTCCTCCTACGACGAGAACATTGCCTCCAACGATATCGACAACTGTGTACGCCAGTGCCTTATGCTGACAGCGGTATTCCCGATGCTTGCGGTTTACGGCTACCATGCCTACAACCACTACGAGAACGATGGAAGCATGTATATCCACCGCCCCGCTCCCGGGCTTTCCACTGCGGAGAACTTCCTCAGAATGCTGCGCCCGGATACCAAGTACACCGAGCTTGAAGCGCGCGTTCTCGACATTGTTCTCATGCTCCACATGGAACACGGCGGCGGAAACAATTCCACCTTCACCACACGCGTTGTCACCTCCTCCGGCTCGGACACCTACTCCGCAATCGCTGCGGCGATGTCCTCGCTCAAGGGACCGCGCCACGGCGGAGCGAACCTCAAGGTAATGCAGATGATGCAGGATATCCGCAGCCACATCGGCGACCCCACCGACAAATCCGAGGTGGAAGCGTACCTGCGAAAGCTGCTTGACGGCGAGGTCTTCGACCGCAAGGGGCTTATCTACGGCATGGGACACGCGGTGTATTCCATCTCCGACCCGAGAGAGCGCGTACTCAAATCCTATGTCCAGAAGCTCGCGGAAGCTAAGGGAAAGACCACGGACATGGCTCTATACTCCAACATTGAGGAGATCGCGCCGCAGCTCATCGCCGAGAAGCGCCGCATTTACAAGGGCGTAAGTCCCAACGTGGATTTCTACAGCGGATTCGTATACGACATGCTGGGGATCCCCGTGGAGCTGTACACTCCCCTGTTCGCCATCGCGAGAGTTGTCGGCTGGTCTGCTCACCGCATCGAGGAACTTGTCGGAATGGGCAAGATAATCCGCCCGGCGTACAAGAGCGTTATGGAAGAGATCAAGTAATTACAACAGAAAAAATATCTTCCCAGACTGCCGAGAAAGGTGCAGATGCTAGGAAACTCCAGCTTGGCTAGGCTTTGTGCCTGCCAAGCTGGAGTTGACGACGCAGATGTGCTTTATCGACAGTCTTTTTTAATTTAACAGCTTCGGTTTCTCGTCGTACATTATCTCCTGGTCGAACTGATGGAAGTCGAAGTGGTTTATCGCGTCCGTCATATCCGCCATCAGGTCCTCCGGGATATCTTCCTCCTCGGCGAATTTCTGGAGCGCCGTGACATAGGTGTGCCGCAGCATCATCTTGTCCTTGAGGGAAACATGCAGCTTCACCCGGTTGCCGGTGTCCACATTCGTGAGGTTCGCAATGTCGTGGTCGATAATACGCATCATGTCCGTAATGCAGTCCTCGGCGCGGCTCCGGAATACAAGATGGTGAAGCATTTCGGCGCGGCACATTGCGGACAGGCTTATCTCCTTGGGAAGGATATCGTGCACCGACATCAGTGTAAAGACGTAATCCTCCAGCGCAGCGTAATTCTTGGAGCGCCCCATGCACATCGTCAGGCTGTCCACGCCCGCCCTTGAAGCCTTTATTGCCATATCCAGCGCGGTCTTTTTGCCGTTCATCGGGCATATATCCACCGGGACTGTGACCGCGTTCTTCGCGCGCCACACCATCTCCCCGACCTCGCCTTCGCTCATGAGCGGGTAGCTTCCGCGGACCCTCGTCATGGAGATAGGCGCGGAGATCTGACCCTGCGCCAGTTTGATGAGCTGCCGCGAAAGCCCGTGTATCGCCGGGAATTCAATAATAACGGGAGTCCTGCCCACGTTGATGTTTTCCTTGAGATCCTGGATAGTCACCAGAACGTAATTGAAGTCGAACGCCTGGGTAAGTTCCGCGAACATCGGGTCCCCCAGCCGGAATATGTACCCGACCTCGTCCGGAAGTTCCTGCATTTTCATCACCGTGCGGAAATCCAGCTCGACGTACTTGACGCCGGTTTCCGCAAGCGCCTGTATGTATCGGTAGATATGCTGCGGTCTTGCATGCTCGTCAATGGGGAGCGTACACAGGCTGTTATCAGTCAGAACAGTTTTCATCTCAGCCCTTTAATCCCCTGGACTGCCTGTCCATATCCTCGACAACAATGTCGTAGATCTCGCCAAGAGAAGCGCAGTATTCCAGCACCTTCCACGGCTCGTTGGTGTGGTAGTGCAGCTTGATCAGCTCGTCATCTCCCACCGCCAGGAGACAATCGCCCTTGAAATTTGCGCGGATATACTCGTTGATGGCGTCCTCGTCAAGTCCCTCGCCCTCTATGAGAAGCTGTGTGTCATACCTGAATTCTGTCATGATGTTATTCCTCGCTTTCTGTATTTCTGATCTCAATACGAACTCTGTTCACGCGCAGTTCTGCTGCGTCAAGTACTGTCACCGTAAAGCAGCCGCTGGATATCACGTCGCCGCTCTTCGGAATGCTCCCGAACAATCCGAGAACCCAGCCTGCGACGGTGTGTGCCTCGCTCTCGATATCCGCCGGAATATCCCTGGCTTCCAGGAACCTGCGCAGTGAATTCAGCGAAACATCTCCGTACACCTCAAATATATTGTTACCCACCACAGTCACCGGGGATTTCACTTCGTCGCTTTCGTCCCAGATCTCGCCTACAAGCTCCTCCAGGATATCCTCCATGGTGACTATGCCGAGAGTTCCTCCGTGCTGGTCGAGCACGACGCTCATGTGGCACTTCTGCTTCTGCATGGTGCGGAATACCTCGGACAGCTTCTGCATCTGCGGCAGATAGATTGTTTCCTGCATTATGCTGCGTATTGTGAAATCGCTGCTCTTCTCGTACTGCTTGAAGAACTCCTTCTCGGTAATTATACCGATGATATTGTCCAGGGTACGCTCATACACCGGCATTCTGGAGTATTCCTCCTGAAGGAACTTTTTCCGCACATCATCGATATTCTCGCCGGCTTCTACCGCCGTGATACGCACACGGGGCGTGATTATCTCGTCCACAGTTATCTCGTCGAATTCCAGGGCGCTGCGCACAAGATTGCTCTCCTGGGTTTCAAGTACGCCCTCGTCCTCGATCTCGTCGATCATGACCTTCAGCTCTTCCTCAGTCATGCTGACGGATTCCTTCCGGTGGAATATCTTTGACAAACCCTTTTTCAGCAGGATAAAGAAAGCAGAAAACGGCGTGAATATCACCATCAGGAAGGAAATTATCCCGGAAGCGATCATAGCCATAGGTTCAGCGAAATCCTTCGCAATGCTTTTCGGCATTACCTCGCCGAAAATGAGCACGATGACCGTTGTCGCAATCGTGGAAACCAGAGAACCGTACTTCTCACCGACCAGATTTATCGCCAGTATCGTCGCGATAGAGGAACATGCGATATTGACAATATTGTTGCCGATGAGTATTGTGGTGAGCGCCTTGTCATATTTCGCCAGAACATTCAGAGTACGCTGCGCTGCGTGGCTTCCATTGTCCGCCATATTCTTAAGGCGGATCTTATTTGCACTGTTCAGCGCAGTTTCCGTTGCAGAAAAGAACGCCGAACACACTATCAGTATTACTATCAGAAAAATCTGCATTGATTACTCCCAATTCTTCCAAATATCCGGGCAATACCCGGTAGTTGCCTGCCGACCGTTCCGAACGATAGGCGTTTTATAAAGGTTCGGATTCTCCGCCAGCTTATCCGGCTTGGCGTTGTCCGTCAGGTACTTTATCTCTGCGTAGTCCCTGGAGTTCTCGTCGATAACGGCGTCAAGTCCGCCCAGCGCCCTTGTCACGCTGTCCAGCTCGCCGCGGCTGAGTCCTTTTGAAAGTATATCGACATACTGATATTTTATGCCGCGCTCCTTGAAATATCTCTCCGCCTTTTTCGTGTCAAAGCACTTGGATTTTCCGAAGATCTGTATGTTCATAGTCCCTCCTGCGGATCACTCCGCATTCTCGCCCAGGGCGTACTTACGCACCGCCCGGAGCACTCCGTTCTCGTTGTTGCTCCTTGCCAGGTATCTTGCGATACGCTTCACGTCCGGGTGTCCGTTCTCCATTGCGAAACTCCAGCCGGCAAAGCGCAGCATTTCGGCGTCATTGAAGTAATCGCCAAATGCCATCACATTGCTGCGGTCTATCCCCAGGAGTTCCGAAAGCTGTTTCAACGCGCTGCCCTTGTTCACCCCGGCGGACATCACGTCCATCCAGATTGGGCCTGACACCTGCACGTTCAGCTTGTCCCCCATTATCGCGTCCAGCGCAGGCTTTGCCCGCTTTTCCGTGCCCTGGAGGTCGCATACCGCCACCTTGTATATGATGTCGTCCACCGAAAGCAGGTCGTCGCAGGGAATGTGGTTCTTGTAGTATTTCGCGATCTCTTCTGTGAACGCCGGGTCCGCCTCCAGGTGGTAGGTACCCCTTCCGGCGCAGACAAGCACGCGCAGTCCGCCGATCTCCTCACACGCCCGGATAAGCTGCTCAAATGTGGCGCGCTCCAGGGGAGTGTACTTCGCCTGCTTCCCGTCGTGGTAGATGTTCGCACCGTTGTCGCAGATGAAATCCAGCTTGGCGCGGTATTCCTCCGGGAACAGGTGCGCCACCGCGTCGTAGGACCTTCCGCTTGCGACCGTGAATTTTATCCCGTGTTCCTCCAGCTGATCCAGCACGGAAAAGAAGTCCCCGGGAAGCTCCTTCCTGTCGTTGAGCAGAGTTCCGTCCATGTCGCTCGCGATTAGCTTTATCATATGTATTCCTCACTTTTGTTCTATGTGTGTATTATCTCTGTAATTCGGGCATAAAGTGCCACTATAATGTCTATTATAGCACATTTCCCATCATCTTGCAATAGGAAAGTTATTGCAGCCCATAAAACAGAACGGACCGCGAAATCGCGGTCCGTTGAAACCGTCGAAAAATCCCCTAAAGGGGCTTTTCCGCCGAACAAACCACTGGCTTGGCTTTGCCAAGCCTTACGCATTTTATCTTCGATAAAATGCACGCTGCGCGCGTAAGGAATAAGGCGAAGCCGTTTCCAATACACTTGTGCGGTTAGAAGTGTTTTTCTCCCCGGGAAACCCGTGGAGAAAAATGTATTTTAAAAGCCTGCTTCGCAGGCAAATTTCACTTTTTTCGACAAGCTGAACGGACCGCGAAATCGCGGTCCGTTAAGATCATGCAATATCAAACATGCAGCTTTTCGATCTGCTCCTTCAGCAGTCGAGCCTGGGCGGAAAGCTCCTCGCAGGAAGCCGCGGACTGCTCCGCCGTAGCGGAATTCGTTGCGATGACCTGGGAGATCTGCTCAATTCCGACTGTAACCTGGTCAACAGCATGAGCCTGCTGCTCTGCCGCCGAGGAAATATCCGATACCAGCTGAGCGCTCTGCTGCGAAAGCTCCGTAACCTTCCGCAGCGCCTCGGCAGTCCTCTCGGCGATCTCGGAGCCGTTCTTCACAGCGTCGGTAGTGGCTGTGATAAGCGAACGTGTGCTGTTTGCAGATTCCGCCGACTTGGATGCAAGGTTGCGCACCTCGTCCGCAACTACTGCGAATCCCTTGCCTGCCTCGCCTGCCCTTGCCGCCTCTATCGCGGCATTGAGCGCGAGTATATTGGTCTGGAACGCGATGTCCTCGATGGTCTTGATGACGTCGGAAATAGCCTCGCTCTGCTTTTCGATCTGCGCCATTGCGTCGAGCATGGCCTGCATTTCCTCGCCGCGCTGGGTCATCTGCTCTGCGCAGTTGCCGGAAAGCTCGCTTGCACGCACCGCATTATCCGCAGTCCTGGTGATATTGCCGGAGATCTCGGAAATAGTGGAGGAAAGTTCATCCACGGCGGTAGCCTGCTTTGTGGTTCCCTCCGCCAGCAGCTGGGAGCCGTCTGCCATCTGCTGGGAGCCTGCCATAACGTCGTTCGCCGAGGAATTCATGTTCTCAATGACTCCGGTGAGCGTTTCCTTTATGTTGCGGAAAGACTCGTTGATCTGCTCAAAGCTGCCTATGTAATCAAGTCCGGGCTGGGCGGCAAAATCGCCGGTGCCCATCTTCTCAAGCACTCTGGAAATATCATCGACATAGGAATGCAGCGTGTGCTTCGCGTCGGTAAGTTTCTCCGCAATGTGCCCCATCTCGTCGCCATGGAAATTGAACCTGCTGTCCTCGGCGTCAAGCGCGCCGGAACTCAGCTGACCGCAGATCTTCACTACCTCGTTGACAGGCTTTTTGACAAGCTTGTTCATCACGAGAATGATCACACCGGCGATGATCAGACATACGACAAGCAGTACCACGCTCTCAATGATCACGGAGATCATCAGCTCATGGTCTTCCTCCGCCGTTGAATAGCCGGCGAAGTATGCGCCGATAACATTGCCTTCCTTGTCGATGATGGGCTTGTAGTTCACATAGTAGTTGGAATTCCCGATCGTTGTCTTGCCGATATACTGACCGCCGTTCTGGACCTCCTCCCAGATGGAAGGATTCATCTCACTGCCGATATCCCGGGAGCCGTCCTCATTTGTGAGGGTGGTGCTGTAGCGCTTGTTTCCGCAGAAAAGCGTAACGTCCGCGCCAAGCTTGGACTTCAGCTCATCAACGTATTCCGGGTCGTCAAGCTGCTGGCAGAGAATAAGAACATCTCTCACGCCGACCCTGGCGCTTGTCACCGCGTAAAGGCATCCGTTCTCGGAAACTATGCCGGACAGTGTGGAAGTGCCTGCCATTTCCAGAAACGAGGAGTCCATGGGGTAGTTGTCAGTCTTCCAGACCACGTTTCCGCTGGCAAAATATGCTCCTGCCTTGTAGGAATCGCTGTTGTTGGTCTCCCACCATGCGGAAAGGTGGTTCTCCGACGTATTGCCGGCAGAGGTGATACGCGACGCCATTGTAGGCAGCTCGGAGGCCAGCGTTTCGGTTTCCGTCTGGAGCATGTCAACGCCAATCTGCGTTTCGGATTCCTTCAGCGTCGTTATGAAGTTCATGAATACCCCGGTCACAACTCCTGACATGGTGAGAGCCGTAACTATCGCTGCAACGCAGGAAATTATCGTGATCTTCGCGCTGATCTTCATCGTCTTCTTCATGCGGAGCTTTCCTGCGGTCTCCTGCGCCTTCTGGCGGATTTTCTCCACCTTTTCATGGCGCTCCGTCTTCCTCTTCAGATGGAATACCCTGAGCAGGTCGAACGGCTTCTTCTGCCCTGGCTCCTTTGCTGCCTTCGGGGCTTTCGGCGCTTTGGGAGCCTTGGGAGCTTTGGGGGCCTTGGGAAGTTTGTTTTCAGTTCTCATCAGCTTTTTCATAGGGATACCTGACCTTTCATTTAGTGGACACCTGACCGGAATTGTTTCAAAAACCTTTATCTGTAATCCTTTTCACATTAACTTACAGAAGCGGAGTATTGTTACATTTGCCAGAATTTCCGGTCCTTCCGCTATCCGTTATAGTATATATCGACAAAATTTCTTGATGCTTTACACGAGTTTAATGCATAGCGACGATAATTCACACATTCTACAAAAGATGAGGTCTAAAAAAGCTAAAGTTTTTCAGAATGTTATATATTGGAATCCAGATTCATATTATCCGTTACAAGGACAAAATTCATGGAGGAGTCGATATGGGACTTAAACAAAGACTTACGGCAGTCGGGGAGTTTCCCTGGAAGCACTCCGTAATAACGATAAACGACGGCTGCGACCTGTGCGCCGAGAACTGCACCGCGGTAGTCGGGTGCACCGGCGGAGACGCCAGCAGTGAAATTGTTCTGAAAATACGCTGCAACGGGACTGACCGCCTTATAAGAGTGTGCGGCGGAGATCTCCTGCTGGAAAGCTTCGGAGCCTACGGCGTGCGGATCACCGGGAACATCACCGGGATCAATTTCATCGAACTTTAGGGCGGAGGTGCAATATGGCGGACAGATCAATGGGACTGTGGCTTGGGCATGTGGAGTTCAGCGGCTACGGCGGATATCCGGAGAAGATGGCGTCGGCGCTGATAAACTCCGGGGTGCAGCTGCGCCGGGTGAAATTCGGGGACGGCACCATATCCGGTATCGTATCCCCGACGGATTACTGGGCGGCGGCAACCGCCGCGCGCCGCTGCGGAGTGCGCCTGCGCGCCGGCAAGCGCCGGGGGCTGTATTTCACCGCGATTCGCTACAGCCGCCGTGTGGGACTTTACTTAGGCGCCCTCGCCTTCGTGATGATACTCGCGCTGAACAGCAGCCGGATACAGGATATCGAGCTGCGCAGCAGCAGCGAACTTACCGCCTCACAGCGGTCGCAGATACTGACTATCCTGGACGAATGCGGAATACAGAAGGGGAAGTCCACGCGCACCGACACCAGGGCGGCGGAGAGCCGCATAATGCTGGAAATGCCGGAAGCGGCATGGGTGGACGTTTCCGCCGTAGGATTCCGTATCGTGGCGGACGTGGAAACCGTCACACCGAAGCCGGAAATGCTGGATTCCGACGTGCCCTGCAATATCGTAGCCTCCCGGGGGGCGGAGGTGATCTCCCACACTGTCCGGGAGGGTTCTCTCGTGACTGAAACCGGCAGCGGAATCCCACGGGGTGGACTGCTGGTCAGCGGAGTAGTCACCGACGGTGCCGGGAACATCTCCTACCACCACGCCAGCGCCGACATCATCGGGGAATTCACCGACACCCAGGAATTCTTCGTGCCCTACCGCGAAACAGTCCAGCGCGCGGACGGAGAGGTGACGGAGTTCACCTGGCTGGAATTCGGGGACGACAGCATTCCGCTGTTCCTCGGCAGCGCAGAAGTCCCAGACGCAGTATACACCGAGCAGACGGAGCCAGTGACGATATTCGGTCACCGGACTCCGCTGTCAGTCCGCCGTGGGAAGTACACCGCCCTGCGCAGTGTGGACATCGTGCGCTCCGCCGACGACTGCATATCCGAGCTTAACCGGCGGCAGTCGGATTTCGAGGAAAATTTCTACGAAGATCTAGAGATAGTGTCCTGCGAAAAAACTGCTCTCCCGGAAGAGAGCGGAATCCGGCTGACCGCGGTCTATACCCTCAGGGGGGACATAGCGCAGGAGCAGGAGATATTCTTCGCAGACTGATCACTTCTCGCGCTCCACACGCACTTTGCCGTCCACCAGCACCAGCTTTCCGCTGTAGGTGCTTCCGTCCTGGGCGGTGAATCCCTTGAGGACAATGGAGCTGCCCTTTTCAAGAATGCGCTTTGCCTGGGTAGGAGTGATCTCCTTCCCGAACTTCTCCTTCATGAAAAAGAATCCGCAGGCGCCGCGGCTGTCCTCGCAGGAATAAGACTTCTGGAACTCGTACACGTTCTTTCCGCAGACGGGGCACTTCCCCACCAGCGGCAGGCGCGAAAAGCGGAAAGGGTTGTTCTCCCGGGTGGTTTCCCCGGAGTTATCCTTTATCAGCTGCCGGGTGAATTCTGTCATTTCCCTCAGGAACTGCTGATCGTCAGCTTCGCCGCGCGCGATCTTCTGGAGGGTGCTCTCCCACTCGGCGGTCATTGCCGGGGATTTCACCTTATCCGGGACCACGTTGATCACCCGTATACCCTTGTCCGTAGGGATCAGCTGCTTGCCCTTGCGCTCCACATACTGCCGCTTCACCAGTGTTTCGATTATCGCCGCCCGGGTCGCCGGAGTACCCAGTCCTTTCTTCTCGACGTCATCGTCGTCGCTGTAGCTGTCGGAGCCTGCGCGCTCCATCGCGGAAAGCAGCATATCCTCGGTATAGCGCTTCGGAGGAGTTGTCTTGTGCTCCAGCGGCTTCACGGACTTCACCGTTATTTCAGCGCCCTCGCTCAGCGGAGGGAGTACTCCGGACGGCTCGTCGCTGTCCTCATCGTCGTCCTTCACCAGCCCCTTGAGATTCGCCTTTATTGCGGATTCAAGCTGCTTCCAACCACCCTGTACGGTGGTCTTGCCCCGGGCGGTGAATTCCCTGCCGCCGCACTCCAGCACGGCGGTCACGGTATCGCTGACGTTCACCGGGGACACCGCCAGCAGCAGCCGTATTGCCACCAGCGAAAGTACATTCCAGCAGTCCTCCGGCAGGCGGCTGAAATCATACCGCGTGATCTCCCGGGTGGGAAGCAGCGCGTGGTGGTCGCTCACCTTGTCGTTGTTTATCAGCCGCTTAACGTCCGGAGTGATATTCTGCGCCTCGTAATCCGCGCCGAACTTGAATACACGCGCCGTGAGCCTTACCATCTCGGCGGCGGTGCCCTCCATATCGTCGGTGATGTAGCAGCTGTCCGTTCTGGGGTAGGTCAGCAGCTTGTTCTCGTAGAGCTTCTGGGCGCAGTCCAGCGTCTGCTGCGCGGTGTAGCCGTACAGCTTGTTCGCGTCGCGCTGGAGCGATGTCAGGTCGTAAAGCTTCGGCGGATTCGAATTCTTCTGCTCCTTCGCCACCGATTTCACGACCGCGGATTTTCCGCACTGCGCCGCAGCGGATTCCGCCTCCAGCGGCGCTATCTTGTCGCTCTCCGCCTTAAACTTTCCGCAGTTCAGCTCCAGTGTGTAATACCGCGCCGCAGCGAACTGCTGTATCTTCTTCTCGCGCTCCACCAGCATGGCTAGGGTGGGTGTCTGGACTCTTCCCACGGAAAGCAGGCTGCGGTACTTCACCGTGAACAGCTGCGTCGCATTCATGCCGACTATCCAGTCCGCCTTGTTGCGCGCGAGTCCGCTGCGGTAAAGCGCGTCGTAGTCGCTGCCCGGGCGCAGGTGCTGGAATCCCTCCCGGACCGCCTCGTCCGTCATGGAACTTATCCACAGCCGTGAGAATGGCTTGCTGCACCCTGCCAGGTAGTACACATACCGGAACACGCACTCGCCCTCCCTGCCGGCGTCAGTCGCGCAGATGATCTCGTCCACGTCCGGGCGCTCCATCAGCCCCTTGAGTATCTCAAACTGCGCCGCGGTGCTCTCCGGGACAGTCCACAGGAACTCCTCGGGGATTATCGGCAAATTGGAAAGCTTCCAGGGCTTCCCGTACTTCTTGTCGTAGTCCTCGGGAGCCGCCAGCGTGACCAGGTGCCCGAAGCACCAGCTGACTATGTAGCCGTTGCCCTCGGTGTAACCGTCGCCGCGGTTACGGTTAGCGCCGATGACCTTTGCAATGGTGTTGCCCACTGAGGGCTTTTCCGCAATGACCAGTTTCATGGAATATCCTTTCACCCGGCTTGACAACCGGGACTTTTGATGTTAAAATAAAAGCAGTAAAATCAGGAGGTGCGCTATGGCAAAACGTGAAGAAGAACGCAAAAAGAACCAGGACAAGCTCCGCCGCCGCGTTATCATCAACTGGATAATCTGCGGAGCGTCGCTCGCCGCTATAATAGTACTCCGGATCCTCTCGAAGCAATAAGCGCACCCACACTCCGGACGGTCGGAGTGTGGTTTTTCTGCAAAATAAAAAACGCCGTGAATATTTCCACGACGAATTTGTTTTATGGAGCGGATTACGAGGCTCGAACTCGCTACCTCCACCTTGGCAAGGTGGCGCTCTACCAGATGAG
>UQMF01000022.1 GCA_900542145.1 uncultured Oscillospiraceae bacterium
CAGCAGTGATTTTCACCTGCTTCTCGCCGGAAACCAGCGCGCGGAACCAGTCCATGTTCAGCCCGAACTTCCCGAGCCAGTGGTCGCAGTCCGCGTGGTTGCTCGCGTAGCCGCGCAGGTGCGCTTCGTGGTGGCTGATGATGTTCTCGGGACGTATCGTGGGGTAATTCCGCAGGAGCCGCTGGCACAATTCCGCCGCCAGCCCGAACGCCCTGTCGAAGTACTCACGGTCCGCAAGCCCGTCCTCCGCAATCTCTATCTGGATATACGCCGGGGAGTAGTTGTAGCTGCCCTTGGAGCCAGCGCCGCAGCCCCAGCAGCAGATATTCCACGGCAGCAGCTTTGCCGCGCGGACTTCCCCGGACTTATCCAGTCCGATGACCGCATGCGGACACACGTCGGAATCACCGCGGTCGAAGTAATTCTTGTAGGGATTCTCGCCGCATACCTCCGGTGCATTGACGTAGCGCCGCAGGTTCGGATTATTCGCGCCGGTGCTGTGTATGATTATTCCCTCCGGACTGCCGGACGGCATGGGGCGCGCCGCACGGAACGCGCCGTTATTCCGCGCATACGCCTTGAATGTCAGAGCCATGTCATCCCTCCTTGTGGGAGCCGTCCGCAAGTCCCTCGCCGATGATGTATCCCACCACCGCAGCTCCGCTGAGTATACAGCCGGACACGGTATCCGCAGTTTCCGCGCTTCCGCCGAAAGCCACGATAAGTCCGGCGGTGAATCCTGCTATAGCCACCCACAGCTTGCGGCTCGTAAGCTTTCTCTTCCAGTCAATTTTCATGATGTTTCTCCTCCTGTTCCAGGTCCTCTATTCTATGATTTATGACCTTGATCTGTTCCTCTATCACCGGCATTCTGCGCGCGAAATTATTGTGCTCCGCCACCCGGGATTCCAGCTGCTGGAGCCGGTACGCGGTCATTTTGGAGCTGACCAGGATTCCCCCCAGGGAACCTCCCAGCGTGCCGATGAGAGAAATAAGCGCAACCAGTATTTCGCTGTCCATTTCTTCACCTCCCCGGAGCGCCCTCTGCGCTTCCCTTCTTATTTTAGGGAGGTGGATACTGCAAATGCGTGCAAATAATACGGCGGAGGATTCCGCTAACCGGATATAAAAAAGGGCGACCCGTCGGTCGCCCTTGCGTGTGGATTTAATTGTGGATTCGCCGGGAAAGTAGCATTGCGCGCCACGCCATTGTTCGTTTGTGCTGGGAAGATTCATAATTCATAATTCGGAATTCGTAATTCGGAATGCGGAATCATGGTGTCCGGCTCCGCCGGACGGATTTCAATGATATGCGGATTTATGGGAGCCGCGCTATTGCTCGGGTGAAAACGCTTCCATTTTAGGGTTCGCTTCCCCGTATTGCCAGCCGCGGCTTCGCGGCTACCCGACGATGCAGTCCAGTTTCCAGGAGCCGTTCTCCTTTACGAATGTAACTGCCGTGGACCTGTAGGCGATCCTGCCGCCGAAGGTGCCGCACTCAACATACATCATTCCGGAAGCGGAATCCGCGGTGCGCTCGCTGATAACGAGCTGGACGCTCGCCGCGTCAATGCCGGAGAGTCCGCCGGTGGAGTAGCTCAGCGCCCCGTACGGCGAAACGCCGCACCTGGTCATGAGCTTCTGGGAGGCGTTCGCGGAATAGAACGCGCCAATGCAGTCTATCAGGGACTTGTTGTCCGTAATGCCGCTGTCCACGCACTCTCCGAGCGCCAGCGCGTTGTTCACGCCGATTGCGCCCCGGAGCGCGGAGTTCAGCTCCGCAGGAGCATTCGCAGTGATATCGCTGAAGGTCAGCAGTCCGCCGATGTTCGCGGCGCTGTAGGTGCTGCCGGTCACCCGGACCATGCCGCCGGAAACATACGCGCACCACTTATCCGAGCCGCTGCGGCGGTACTCTATCTGCGCCAGGGACTGTATCGCGCCGTCCGCGGAAGCCCTGCCGCCGGAGATAACATAGCAGCCGTCCCCGTCAAGGAAGCTGTGGCGGCTCGCGCCGAAGCTTACGCTGCTGCCGGTCACGGGGATAAGGTTCCCGGACTCGGGGTCGAATATCTCGGTAAAGCCGATAACGGAACTGTCGTCCGGGGTGAACACCGCGTGGGTGAACGCGAGATTCCTCGTCAGCTTCGGAGCGGACGAGAAGCTGTGTACCAGCCTGCCGCTGCCGGAGGCCGCATCCGCGCAGTATATCTGCGTCTTTCCGGAGGAGGTTTCGGTGTAGTAGATAGTTTCGCCGTAGGAAGCCGCCAGCGCCAGCTTATCCTCGGATTCCACCGGCGTGCCGATGTAATCCAGCGTGTTATCTGTATCCAGCCGCGCTGCGGAGATGTAGTAGACTCCGTCCTCCTTGTAGCAGAGGGAAAGCAGCCTGCTGCTCTCGTTGTAGCCGAATCCGGTGAGCGCGCCGCTCATTATGATGTCCTCGGTGGAGAGGTCGGTAATGCTCTCGCTGTCCGCGCTGATAAGCAGCGTACGGCTCCTGCTGCCGAAATCGCCGATTCCGGTCATCATCAGATGGCGCCGGTCCTCGGATACCCAGGCGATCTTCGCGTCCTCAAGCGGCTCGGAGCAGATGAGCGTTTCGCTCTGCCCCTCGTAGCGGTAGAGGGAAATTCCCTGGCTGTCCTTCACCAGGAACACATCGCTGCTGATGAAGAACGCGCTGTCCGCGCTGATATAACTGTTGTAGCTCTCGGTCGGAATATCCGCCGGGAGAGTCACCCCTGCCGGCACGGAAGGAACATGCTCCTCAGGCTCGGCGGAGTTCTCCGGAGAGGAAGCCGTGCTGTCCGGAGTGGTAGGAACCGTCGTGGATTCCTCGGGGATCGTGGTCTGCTCCTCGGTGGGAAGTCCCTCGTCCTCCTCGGTGGGCTCGGAGGTCGGCTCCGGCTCGGCGGTGCCGTCCATCTCGGCGGAATCCTCCGTAGGCTCCACGGTGCCGTCCTCGGAACTGCCGGAAACATCGGTCACGGGCACGGGATTGACCGCGCCAGGCTCCGTAACTTCCGTGGGAGGAAGCGTCACTTCGCCGGTGGATATCTCCGCGATGTCCACGGGCGCCGCGTTCTCAAAGTCGGAAGCCTCCATCACCTCGATGAGGAACACCTCCGGGTTATCCTGTAATTCCGCCGCAAAGCTGCCGGAACAGTAGACCGCTGCGCCGGTAATGCGCTGGTCGCCCCCTCCGGTGAATATGCCGCCGATGGAATCTGCGTCGGAAACGCGGCTGCCGTCGGAGAGATAGAGCTGCTTCACGGGAATATTGCCGCCTGCGGTGAGGACGCTCTGCGCCTGCGCCGGGGTAAGCGGCTGTGCGAATGTCACGAGGAAATCCTTGGATTCGCTGCTCTCACGCTCCTGCTCCAGCTGCTGGAGGGCGTGGCTGAGCCTGTCGCTGGCAGAAAGCGTGGTAAGCCCGGTGTCGGTAAGGCTCACGCCGTCGTTCCTGCCGAGGTTTGTCATGGCGATGGTGCCGACAGTCACCACCATTGCGGCGGCGGCAGCGGACATGCCGACATACAACGGAGTGAGCTTCTGCCGCTTCTTACCGCGCTTTGCGTTCTCGCGGACCTTATCGGCGTCGAACGTGTATTCGCTCATAAGCTGTTTGTAGAACTCGTTCCTGTTCATAAATGCGACAGACCTCCTTTCGTTGTATTTACTTTGGTCACCTCTAAAAACCTTGTTTGAGTGAAAATGTGTATAGCACACCGCCTGCTTCTTCAAACCTCCTCGTAAGGCATACAGCCTTACTTCGTCGGCTTTCATCGCATTCGGCGCACTCTACCCATTTTCCCTTTTCAAACCGGTTTTTAGATGTTCCCTTATATAATATGCATACGGGTCAGATACCGTATTTCTTTTTCTGCTTTTCGATGGTGCGGTAGAGCTTTGTCTTGACGGTGGAAAGCTTGATATCCAGCCGGTTCGCGACCTCCTCAAGCTTCATGTCACAGACGAAGTGCAGGTAGAAGATCCTGCCGGTCATCTCGTCGCCGGACATGATGTCGTCGAATATCTGCTTTGCGAGTATCTTGTCAGCCATGATATCCTCGAGCAGCTTCTGGTCCCGGGACATCTCCGCCTCTATCGCCGCGGACTGCTCCTCGTCGATGTCGGAAAGGATAACGTCGCGGTCCTTGCGGCGCTTGAACCCTGCGAACATGCTGCGGCACTCGAACTTTGCAATGTTGATGAGGAATGCCTCGGTGGACTCTATATCGGCGTAGCCCTTTTCGGAGATACGCTTATAGAACCGGGTGTAGACATTCTGCACAATATCCTCGGTGTCCTGAAAGCGTGCTGCGTGGCTCACAACGAAACGGGAAACCGGGCCGATAGTTTCGGCGTAAACGGCGTCAAAATAGCTGTCTAAGTCGGGATTACCCACGCAGAACTCACCTCACTCCACCGCCTGCAATACTGAAGTCACGCCACATATGAAAAAAGTTTCAGCATTTCAGCAAAATTTTATGCATGATTTTTGCCGATTTACACAATCGGAGCAACAAATTACCCGAAAAGCCATATTGTGGCAGCTTCTCTGAATAAAACCATACTTTTTTATTATACACCAACATGCCGGTTTTGTCAATCATGGGAGAATCCGTGGACGGGTTGCGCAATCGGGAAGAATGTGGTATACTTAGGTTAATGCGGAATTCGGAATTCATAATTCGGAATTTCGGTGTCCGCTTCGCGGACGATTATAATAATGCATACAATCGGAATTCCGCCGCGGCAGCGGCACAATAATTCCGCATTCCGAATTACGAATTCCGAATTGACCTTGGAGGCAGCCTTGAAACTCAGACATATTCTCTCCCCCCTGCTCGCGCTCACCCTTGCCGGGTGCATGAGCACGCAGCGCGAGATCCCGGAGCCGGACTTCCCGTCCGTGGAATCCACCGCCGGCACTTCTGCGGAGCCGGCGCAGCCCACCGGGGAATCCCCCGGGACGGCGGAATCCACCCCCGGCGCAGAATCCACCCCCGGAGCGGAATCCGGGGAATCCGCACCTACCACAGAACCCACCCCGACCACGGAGCCGCAGGACGCCGCCCACCGCATACTTGCCGGAATGTCCCCGGAGGAGAAAGCCGGGCAGCTTGTGCTGGCGCGCTATCCCGGGGCTTCCATCGCGGCGGAGGTGCTGGAGGAATTCCACCCGGGCGGCTTCACGCTGTTCGCGGCGGATTTCCAGGACGGCACCCCGGAGGGCATAGCCGCGGAGCTGGCGCAGCTACAGCAGGATTCTGGAATTCCGCTGCTGTTCGCCGTGGACGAGGAGGGCGGCACCGTGGTGCGCGTGTCGAAATACTCCCAGTACCGGGCGGAAAAGTTCCCGGCGCAGTCGGAGGTGCTGGCTTCCGGCGGCACGGACGGGGTGTATTCCGACGCGGCGGAGAAATCCGCGCTGCTGAAGTCCCTGGGGCTGAACATGAATCTCGCCCCTGTGTGCGACCTGCCGCGATCCGCGGAGGACTACATCTACGACCGGGCGTTCGGCACGGACGCGGATTCCGTTTCCGCTGCGGTGGCGAGCGCCGTGCGCAGCTACGCTGATAACGGCACGATATGCGCCCTTAAGCATTTCCCGGGCTACGGGAACAATCTCGACACCCACACGGGGATATCCATCGACAGCCGCCCCCTGACGGAGCTGGAATCCCTCGACCTGCTGCCCTTCCGCGCCGGGATAGAAGCCGGGGCGCCGGTGGTGATGGTGTCGCACAACATCGTGGAATGCGTCAACGCGGAGCTTCCCGGCTCGCTGTCGCCGGAGATGTACTCCCTGGTGCGCAGCCTGGGCTTCGACGGGGTGATAATGACGGACGACCTGTCAATGCAGGCTGTCGGAGAATACTGCGGCGAGAACCGGGCGGCGGTGCAGGCTTTCCTTGCCGGGGCTGACCTGCTGTGCAGCTCGGACTACGAGAGCGCGATAACTGCGCTGAACGCGGCGGTGGAATCCGGCGAGATAACGCAGGAGCGGCTGGACGAGTCCGTGCTGCGGATAATCAACATGAAACTGGAATACGGAATAATAGAGGAATGAGCATGAGCAAATACTACATATTCGACCTGGACGGCACCATCGCGGACAGCATGGGCTACTGGTACGGGAGCTTCACCCCGGAGGACCTCGGCAGCGAGGAGCGCATGGAGGAGGTCCGCCGGAGCATGAAAGAGAAATACGCGACCATCATCAGACCGCGGCCGGGCGCGCTGGAGGTCCTGGAAAGGCTCCGGCAGCAGGGCGCGGAGATGTGTATTGCCAGCGCGACCGACCGGTGGGTATCCCAGCCGTTCACCGAGAAATACGACATCGACCGCTGCTTCCGGTTCTACCTGGACTGCACCACCGCCGGCGCGCACAAGGACAAGCCGGATATCTACCTCCAGGCGGCGGCGCGGCTGGGCGCCTCCCCGGAGGAATGCGTCGTTGTGGAGGACAGCGCCTACTGCGCGAAAACAGCCCACAACGCCGGCTTCTTCGTGGTGGGAATCTACGACGTGAACACCGCCCCACGCGGCGACGTCAGCCAATACTCCGACATCTTCATACGCACCATGGAATCCTTCCCGCCGGGTTGCCCCGGCAGGCATTCGGGGGAATGAGCCACGAAAGAAATACGTTTTCACCCGAGCCGGGTAGCCCCGGCAGGGTCGGGCACGCCCGAGCCGGGGAACCCCGGCAGGCATTCGGGGAAATGAGCCACAAGAGAAATACGTTTTCACCCGAACAATAGCGCGGCTCCTATAAATCTCATATTATTGAAATCCGTCCGGCGGAGCCGGACGCCATGATTCCGAATTACGCATAAAAAAAGGGCTGTCTTCCGACAGCCCTTTTTATGTATCATCTGTTGTTCTGATTCTGGTAGCCCTGCTGGGGATTTACCTGCTGGGGAACACCCTGCTGGGGATAGCCCTGCTGAGGAACTCCCTGCTGAGGATAACCCCGCTGAGGAACGCCCTGCTGAGGAACGCTCTGCTGAGGATAGCCCTGCTGAGGATAGCCCTGCTGAGGAACGCCCTGCTGGGGATAACCCTGCTGGGGGTAGCCCTGCTGGGGGTAGCCCTGCTGAGGGTAGCCCTGCTGAGGGTAGCCCTGCTGGGGATAACCCTGCTGAGGATAGCCCTGCTGAGGGTAGCCATAGGGATTTGCTGCGCGTGCGGCGCTCAGACTCTTACCGGTGGCGATAGCCTGCTTGAAGGAAGCCACGGTGAGGGGGCTTTCGCTGGGAGTAGCGGTGCGGAGAAGGTATCCTGCGGAAAGCATGATAAGCGGCAGAGCCACGAACACTGAAGTAGCGTCGCCGCTGCCCATAAGAGAGCATATGGGGTGCAGCAGGAAGTTCATGATGAACGCGAGCAGCGCCGGAACAAGGTTGATGTAGGTCGGGATATCGAAGCGGTCAGTCGCGAGCTTGCTGAACACAGCCTGGGAAATTACGCAGGCAACCATGAGGAAAATGCAGATACGGGTGAATACCGCCGCGCCGGGAACTGCGGTGATGTTCATGGAAGCCATGGAAGCGCTGGTGATGAGGTCGGCAAGGATAGTCAGCAGTGCGCTCACTGCCACGCCTACGCGCGACCAGAACGCGATTACGGAAGCGAGTTGTTTGTTCATGGGGTTCTCCTTTTCATATAAATACGGGTGTACGACATTAAATTATCGCATTATTTATTGTACCATAAAACAGCCGCCGTGTCAAGGCAGGGCAGAAAAAACCGCCGCAGACTGACCACGGCGGCAATTCTATCATACCCTGTTGTTCTGGTTGTAGTCGGGATTCTGTCCGTAGGTGGGATTCTGAGCCTGCGCATTAGGAGCATACTGCTGGTAGCCTGCGCCCTGTCCGTAAGCCGCATTCGGAGCCTGCGCATTGACCTGCTGGTAGCCTGCATTCTGTCCATAAGCCGCGTTCGGAGCCTGCGCATTGACCTGCTGGTAGCCTGCGTTCTGTCCGTAAGCCATGTTCGGAGCCTGCGCATTTACCTGCTGGTAGCCTGCATTCGCATTCGGGTTGTACGCCGGTCTGTAAGCCGGTCTGGTGGGAATGCGGATCTCGATGAAATCGGTGGGGAATACCGCGCGTACATTGACGACGGCGATAACGAAGATAACGATGATAGCGACAACGATACCCACCACATAGGAGCCCATGGAGGAGATAAGGTTCATGATACTGCTTATGCTGTATAAGGAGTAGTCGGAAAGATCCATGCCCCTTAACTCGGCAGGCAGGTTGAAGTTGAAGCTTACGATGAAGGAGAATACCGCGAAGCAGCCGTCCACGAGGGAAGCCACGATACCGTCCCTTGCCAGCAGGCTGAAGAGGACAGCCGCCATTGCGAAGATGAAGAGCACTATCGCGCCGGCGCGGATAAGACCGAGGACATCGCTCATCAGCTGGATCTGCTCAGCAACGATGTCCGTGATCTGGGAGCTGCCCATACTGCTGAAGGAACCGCTGGCGAAATCGTTGATCAGTCCGGTGAGGGTGCCTGTAAAGATGAAATAACCGATGATGGAAAGAAGCGCGCCGATAAGCTTTCCGAATCTGGAGGCTACCGCGAGAATAGAAAACGAATTATTGTTCATTGTCGTACCTCCCTTTTACACTCTGCCGCCGGGGTTGCCGTTGTTGTAGCCGCCGGTCGGGTACTGGTTCTGCGCGCCGTTCTGATACTGATTCTGATACGGATTCTGCGCGTATACGGGGTTCTGGTAAACCGGCTGCCTGGGAGCGCTGCCATTAGTCTTCTTTGTAGTGAGGGCGCTGCACGGGAACGCAGAGCGGAACATCAGGAAAGCCGCCATGATGAGCAGGAGCAGAGCCGCGAGATACCCGGTGACAGCGGTGTAATCCCCGTCGCTCACCCTGCTGTAAATGGACATCATATTGCTGGTGCTGGGGGTCACCATGAAGTTGGTGATGAACGCCATCAGACCAACGCACACGTCGATGAATCCGCCGACCATGTTCTTCTTGGAGAGCAGGTCGAAGATGAACGCGCCGATGGAGCTGAAGAACATCACGAACGCGCCTGCGCACATGAAGTTAAGGGAGCCTGTGATGGAGTTGAGCGCGGACATCTGCGAATACGCGCCGCCGGATAAATTCGCCGGAGTCGCCTCCGCGAATCCATCGAACACGAACATCTGCTCATACGAGCTGCTTGCACAGGAAATCATGGAGCGGTCGCTCAGGAATTCACGGCTGCTGCTGATATCGCCGCCGTCGGGGAATTCCATGGAGTTCCACCCGTAATTATAGCCGTAGTAGTCGTCATATCCATAGGACGAGGTGGACTGCTCCGGCTTGAAAAGCCCGGTCAGCGTTCCGATAAGAACGAGCATTCCGATGATGGTGAACAAAGCACCGATGAGTTTACCGATCCGGCAAACCACAGCCAGGATAGAGGTAGTTTTACTGTTCATACAAAATCTCCTTTTCATATAAGTTATTGATTTAAACCACCTGGATTATTTTATCACAATCCTTTCATAATGTCAATACACGTCAACTGCGGAAACGTTACACCCGGCGCGAAAAAAATTCCGCCGCGGAGGGAATTCCGGCGGCGGAGCGTATTTATATAGTAGTCCGGTCAGGATACCACGATCTTGATCTTCTTCGTGGTCTTGCCGACCTTGGCGGTGATGATGGCGGAGCCTTTGGATTTCGCCGTCACCTTTCCTGCGGAGCTTACGGAAGCCACCGAGGACTTGGAGCTCTTCCATGTGACGTTCCCGGAGCCGGTGATGTCAGCGCCCAGGGAAAGCGTGTCGCCCTTCTTGAGGCTGATGGTGAGGTAGTTGAACTTGGCGGTGCTGGCGGAAGCCTTGGGATAATCCGCGCGGATAGTCACATTATCGTTCATTTCGCCGCTGAACTTATATCTCTTGAGGACAATGGTGTATTTCCCCTTGCTTACCGGGAAGGAAAGCGTCCCGTGATATCCCTCGTAGATCCCGTCGCCGACGCACATTATCGCATTGTCGGGATAGTCCGACGGGAGGTATCCGCCCCAGGACTCAATGACGGCTTCGCTCGTATAGCAGCCGCCATAGTAATTCGTAAGGTCACTGATGATCAGCGACCTGTTCTTGGAATCAAACACGGTGATCTCCAGGTCCATCACCCTGGTGGTGAGCTCGACCTCAAGGGTGCCCTTCTTGCCGACCTCGATATTGTACTGCGCGTAGCTTCCCTCATTGGGGAGGTGAACGGTGGTTTCCTTTCCGCTGGACAGCTTGGCACTGGTGACAAGGTCATAGCCGAGCGCCTTGGGGTCTGAGCCTGCGAACACCGTAAGGCTCGATGTGACTGCGACTGCGACCGCACATAATGCTGCGGTCAGTGACTTCAGTATCTTCATGATAATGCTCTCCTTTTTTCTTCTTTTCCCCTCTTTCCACGAGGGACATTTACAGTATATCACCGGAAATCCGCTTTGTCAATAGTTTCATTACTATATGTAAAGCTGACACGTTATTTGCAATAATAAGAATAACGCCGGTTATCTTGATTTATCAGCTGTTTTCGCTTGTATTCTCGCGTATTCTCAATACGTCCCGAAAATGGAATGAAACCAGAGAAAGCGAGAAAAACCGAGAGATTCGCAGAGAAATCCCGAGAAAACGCGGTATATTTGAAATATATCCGAAAAATCCCTTGACAAAGCCGGGGAAAGCGTGTATAATATCAAATGTTGCATAGCGGCATTATGTGTAGATTTAATGCCGGATACTTTAAATAAGGAGGAAACAAATATGTCAACTTATATGCCTAAGGCTGCCGAAGTTGAGCGCAGCTGGTATATTCTCGACGCAGCTGACAAGCCCCTCGGCCGTGTAGCTGCAACCGCCGCTCATCTTCTGAGAGGCAAGCACAAGCCGACGTTCGCTCCCCACTGCGACTGCGGCGATCACGTAATCATCATCAACTGCTCCAAGGCAGTCCTCACCGGCAAGAAGCTGGAGAAGAAGGTCTACAGATGGCACACCGGCTGGATCGGCCACCTGAAGGAAGTAAGCTACGACAAGCTGATGAAGGAGAACCCCGAGAAGGCAATGACCATCGCCGTAAACGGCATGCTGCCCAACTCCACTCTCGGCAGAAAGGCTCTCACAAGACTGCGCTGCTACGCAGGTGCAGAGCACAACAATGCGGCTCAGAAGCCCGTTGAATACAAAATATAAGGAGGGCCTGAACAATGTACGATTCTAAGCCTTATTACTATGGCACCGGCAGAAGAAAGCACTCTGTCGCAAGAGTTAGAGTATATCCCGGAAGCGGCACCATCACTGTAAACGGCCGTTCCATTGATGATTATTTCGGTCTGGAGACCCTCAAGCTGATCGTTCGTCAGCCCCTGACCCTCACAGACACCGTTGAGAAGTTCGACATCGTTGCTACCGTTGCAGGCGGCGGCGTTACCGGTCAGGCAGGCGCAATCCGCCACGGCCTCTCCAGAGCACTTCTCCAGTACTCCGATGAGCTGCGCCCCGTCCTCAAGAAGGCTGGCTTCCTCACTCGTGACCCGAGAATGAAGGAGAGAAAGAAGTACGGCTTAAAGGCTGCACGTCGCGCTCCGCAGTTCTCAAAGAGATAATCAGATACCTCAAAACTTGCGTATTTACGCACTTTGCGAGTGGTCAAATACTCTTTGGTCAACAATTGGTCAATTCAAAACCTCCTTGTTCGTGCAGGGAGGTTTTTTATTTGCCTTTATGCAAGGCACAGCTCGATCTGCTCGGCAGTTCGGGCTTTTGTTTTACGCAAAACATCGGCGTAGATGTCAGCAGTTACGTTCACATCACAGTGTCCAAGATGCTCGGATACAACTTTTAGGTCAACACCGCTGTTAAGCAAAAGCGTAGCGTTACAGTGACGGAGCTGATGAAGAGTCATATCCTCAAACTCCGTTCCTTTGGTGAAGCGTTTGAGTGACTGATAGACTGAATTACGGTCACGGTAGTTTCCTCTTGCTGATACGAACACCATTTCAGGATGAGCGAAGTCATCACCGAGGGCATATTTCAGCTTTTCGATATACTCTTTCTGTGCAAGAAGAACCTTTTTCAGCTCCTGCCCCATACCGATGATGCGGATACTGCTCTCGGTCTTAGGATCAGTCAGTTCATGCTTTCCGCCTATGTCGGTCAACGTGTGGTTTATCGAGATAGTGTTGTTCTCGAAGTCAATATCCTCCCAAGCAAGTCCAAGGCACTCTCCCGAACGCATACCCGTGTAAAGCAGAACCTTGATGATACGCTTGAAGTCCTCGCCCCACGGCTTACTTTCGAGGTATTCCATGAACCTTTTGAGCTTGTCTTCCTCTAAAGCCTTGTTTTTACGACTTTTCTTACGTTTCGGCAGTATCACGTTACGGCAGGGAGTGTCACGAATGAAGCCCTGCTCTGCTCCTCTGCGGAAGATTCGTAATTTGTGCAAGCATACAAATTTATCATTTTAATACTACAAGTGCTTGCTTTTGCTATATTATTGTGTTATACTACATTTTGAGAGGAGGTATTATATGAATACTTATACCGTTAAAGAAATTGCAGATATGCTCAAAACGAATCCTGAAACTGTCAGACGTTGGATAAGGTTAGGAAAACTCGAAGCCGATCAGTCATCTCGGAAAGGTGGCAATGTTGTTTCTGAGCAGAGTTTAAATAAATTCTTGAAAACCACTCCCAAATATGCGGGAATAGCCGCCAGCACAATAGGTTTGCTTGGTATCCCTGGATTAATTGCAGGCGTTCCTATATTAACTGCTACTCTTTTAGGAACAATGGTTGCTCAAAAAAGCATCACTGAGGAGCGTTTGAAAAATGCTCAAATCTCTGTTTCAGAAATGCTTAAATTCATAGATACTTCAATTAAAAGTTCGGAAAAGACTATTTTAGCAAAAAAGGAGGAGATAAGCAAACTTGACCTTGAAATCAAAGCCGAGGAAAATCATGTACAAGAGCTTAGAGCACTGAAAGAAAAGCTGAAATCACAACGTAGTCAGGCAAGTTCTGACAGAGAGGAGAAATAAATCATGGCTTGGAATCCGAATGAAAAAGGTAGTTGGGCGTGGTTTACTAAAGAAGCGAGTGAACATGGAGGAGTGGAACCATATATCAATGATATAGAGGAGAATGCGAGAGCGGAAGCTCATGATGCAGACATGAAACTTTTACCGTTCATCGTTGCAGGTGCCATCGGAGTTGGTGCTTTAGGAAAAACCGCATACGATAAGATTAAGCAGAAAATTGCTGATCGTAAAGCGTTAAAACAGAAATCTGATGCAGCTAAGGAAGCACTTATATGTGGTGCTAATAATTCTAAGGATTCTGACGAAGAGGAGGAAACAAAATGAAATTAGGTCTTATGAACAAGGGCGATAAAGTCTTATTCGTTAACGATAGATTTGTTGCTATCCAAAGGAAAAATGGTGAAGTCGACTTGATTCCATTTTTCTTTAATGATAATGGAATTCCGTGTGTGGATACACAAAACATAACTACTATCACATATGGAACGAATATGGCTGAAATAAATGTAAAAACAGATGACGGCGGAGAAATCACCATCTCAACATTTTAAAAGGGGGGATAAGGAATGAGTGGAAAGAAAGATCAGGCTGTTGTATTTGTTATTGATGGGCTAACAGCAACTCAGGCAGGTAGACTAAAAGGAGCAATCTCTACGCAAAAAAGTAAAATTGCTTCCCAAGCAAGAGGCTTGGCTTTTTCAGGTAATAGAAAAGATATAGGAAAAAACCTTACCGCCTATACACAAAAGCTTTTGACAGATACAAAAGACCAGAAGTGAATCAGCGGAGGTGAATACGATGGCAAAGCGATCATCGGAGCATATAAAGGCTCAACGTCAAGGTAAAGAACGAGATAATTATACCTGCCAAATATGTGGCAGCACCGATAGAGTTCATGGGCATCATCTTTTAAATGTTCAGTTTAATGGCATAGCAAGTCCAGATAACATAGTAACCCTGTGTGAGAAACACCATAGAATGGTTCATCAAGGGTTAATTGATATAGATAAGTTCTGAAGTTATCTCTCATATGTACATATAAAAATAAGGCAGGCTATTTGCATAGTCTGCCTTGTGTATTATTCTGCTTTCTTTTCTGCTGCCACAGTATGGTTAGCATATGTGTTCCAATCAGGTTCATATGTATCATCAGCCTGATTTCCCCACATATCCCAACCTTCTCTGTCACCACGAGCAAATAATTCAAGCCTCGGACCAGAGGAACACGCTTCAATCAAGCTGACAAATTCGTCAGGCTTTCTGCTATGCTCTCTTTTCATAGTCCTCAATAAATTCACCTGTGAGCGTCCTGGCTGCAACGTTCTGTTCTTATCTCCCTTTATTCCAAATAGTAGAATCTCAGTCACATTTCGGAAATAGAAACCAACACCTCTGCCGTCAGGTTGTCCATCTTTGCGAACCTTTTCCCATATCAAATTGGTTTTATACTCGAACCCCCACGCTTTCATTACTTCAAGTCCTTCAGGTAAAAGAGCATTCGGCACCCAAAGGTAAAGGTGACTCTTTTCGTCAGCAACCTCTGAAACAGGCAGAGCCTTTATTTCATCAAGTGTCATTGTGGAGTATCTACTGAGTCTTTTATGCTCAGGAGCGACCTTACCAGTCCTGTTCTGAAACTGCCATGGTGGATCGGCGTATATAGTCTTATATTTCTTTCCGCTTGTAAAAGAAATAAAATCAGCAATCGTTTCGTCTAATGTACTCATTATTCGTAACCCTCTATACAAGATTTCTTTATTCCGACTGCCAAAATAGGACAGCCGCCGTTTCTTCTTGAATCAAGTCTATAAGTGAGCTTACCCATCCAAGTGGTTGACGCACCATATTTAGATATAATGTCTATCTTCTTGAATATGTCGTTTAGTTCCTCCGACCTTGTAACGATTATTCCAACATCTATGATGCCGCAATCAAAGTATGTACGCATCGCCAGCAAGTCACGGTCAAATGTCTGATCTTTACTGTTCCATTCAAGGTCAAAAGCGACCTTATTCTTTAAGAAGTCAATGTTATGACCGTCAATGTAACCCTCAATCATTTTTTCTTCAAACGGCTCATTTGCAAAACGTCCTCTGCGCTGTGCATTCTGTCTCGGATACATCTTTACAAGAAGATCGCCCGTAATACGAATTTCTCTCCAACCATATGGGTACAATACATCATCGAATTTCTTTGGTATCGGACTTTCATTTCCACCGGCTTTTTTCAGATCATCTACCGATATTTTCAGCTTTCTCAAACAATCCTGTATTTCTTCCCATTCTGTCGGGAAAGCATCCGACAAAATCTCTAAAGCATGACCATAATTGTGAAATTCATATTTATTATTCAAATCCTCTGGTATAGGTAACATTATAGACACCGCCTTTATCGAAGCTAATAGCTGATTGCTAATGCAGTTTTCAACGAAGATATAACTGTATAATTATAGCACATTTTAGTTGCCTTGTCAATCAGCAAATCGGCTATTTTAGCCTGATTTAAAGCAAGTATAAATAATCTCAAATATAAACCATACAATCAAACACCGATTCTCTCGCCATGTAGACAAAGCGGTTTTCAAGACCGAGCATTTTCTCAGCATCATTTGCGAAAACAGCTTTCTGATAACAACTGTCGGTCTGCTTCCAAAGCTCTACCTGGCGAGAGATAGCTTCACTGACTTTCAGTTCCATATCATCGAGGTACTTCATGATCTTGCCCTCGTTGACAAGCCTATGAAGTCTGTCGGGGCAATGGCTGTCAGAGAAATGAAGATGATACCTAATGAAATCGGTGTGGTATGTCTTGCTCTCCTCGATCTGCGTATCGGCATTGAAGTAAGTGACGGTAACAGTGTTAGTGTCAAGCTTCCACAGCGGAACGTATTTCTTTTTCAGTGGGCTGTATGCGGTATGTTCGCTCTTGTATCTGCTCATAACTCACACCTCCTCATTTCCGCTGAAATAAGACAGCAGACTTTCCTTGTTGACGAGATACTTGCCACGGACACCCTCACCTGTTCGGAACGCTTTGATCTTGCCTTGTGCTATCAGCATACGGATAGAATGCTCGGAGATACCTTCGATCAGCGCGGTACACTCCTTAATAGTCAGCATTCTGACCGACTGTGCAGGAGCTTTGACAGGCTTTGATGATGTTGCAGGCTGTTCCTGCACTTCTTCCTCGGCGGTCAGTTGAAGCAAGAGGTTAATGATTGTGTTTACGATCTCACGTTTTTCTGCTATTGTCATAATGATCTTCCTTTCGTGGGCGGAGTTCTCAAAGGCTCTCACCACAGTTCTCAAATTTAGTACAGAGATATGCAATAGCGTGGTCAATTAAGGTCAAGTAGTGGTCAACTTGGTTACAAGAGGACGGCAGAGACTTTGGAATTTATCAGAACCGTAGTTCTTGTAACTCAATCAAAACGCCGTATTTACGACATTTTCTAAAGATAATAATAATTTAATGCAAGATGCCTGAATACCCGTTCCGGGTTAGTCAAACATTCGGGGTTAACTCCAAGAGATAATCGGTCGATTTGTGGTCAACATACCTCCCTGTTCCGGCAGGGAGGTTTTTTATTTGCTGTTTTCCGGCGAGCCCGTCCGCCGGATTATTCGCCTTCTGCTGTTCTATTGTGATAGAATGATGAAATGTGCCATAACCCCTTGACAAATTTGTTCTAATGCAGTAGAATAATATCGTGATCACATTCTATTGCAATAGAAAGGAACTCAGCACCATGGAAATCAAACTGTTTGACTCTGAACTGAAAGTTATGGACATACTCTGGAAGGAGGGCGATACCTCCGCGAAGGTAATTGCGGAGAAGCTGAACGCGCAGGTCGGCTGGAGCAAGACCACCACCTACACAGTGATAAAGAAATGCATAGACAAGGGCGCGGCAGGCAGGACGGAACCAGGCTTCATCTGCCACGCGCTCGTTACCCGGAAGGAAGTGCAGGAGGCGGAAACCAACGAGCTGATCGACAAGATGTACGACGGCTCGTCGGATAAGCTGATAGCGGCTCTGCTCGGCTCAAAGCGGCTCACCGCCGGGGAGATACAGAGCCTGAAGAAGCTGGTGGAGGAGCTGAAATGACCACTCTGCTCAGCATGACCATCTCGGCGTCGGTCATTATCGCGGTCATCATCGTGATAAGGTCGCTGTTCATTCACAGGCTGCCAAAGCGGCTGTTCGTGATTCTATGGGCGGCTGCGGCGCTGAGAATGCTCGTTCCGTTCTCCGTTTCCTTCTGCATTCCACATGAAAACACACTGCCTGATAACGCCATCGTCCGCGGATTCACACCGCCGGACTCCCCAGGGGATTCCCCCGGGACAGGCGCCGCGCCGGACCGCGGACTTATCCCCGAGATCGTCTGGGCAGGCGGAGCAGTCATCTCACTGGGGATAGTGACCGCACTGCACCTCCGCAGCCGCCGGGAGCTTTCCACCGCCCTGCCGTTTGAGGATACCGGGATAAGCTCCCGGATAGCCGCGGAAGGGCTCCGCCGGAAAATCACCGTAAAGGTGAGCGACCGGGTGACCTCTCCGCTGACCTACGGCGTGGTGAATCCGGTGATAGTCCTCCCGAAAGGACTGCCCACGGACAGCGAGGAAATGCGGTTCGCGCTGGCTCACGAGCTGGTGCATATCCGCAGGTTTGACGTGCTTCTGAAGCTGGTATTCACCGCCGCTGCCTGCGTGCACTGGTTCAATCCCCTGGCGTGGGCTATGCTTTCGCTCGCCGGGAGGGATATAGAGCTTTCCTGCGACGAAGCGGTCCTGAAGCAGCTCGGCTGTGACCGCGCGGACTACGCGATGGCGCTCATCAGGCTGGAAGAAAGGCGCAGCATTCCCACCGGAGCCGCATTCGGCAGGAATGCCGTCCGAGAAAGGATAGAAGCTATCATGAAATTCAAGAAGACCACCCTCGCCGGAATAATCGTTTCCGCGTGCCTTATCGCAGGGACCACCACCGCATTCGCGGCAGTGAATTCCGACAGACCCACCCAGGAAGCCGCCCCCACCGCTGAGGAAAGCTCCGCCGATGTAACCACCCCCGACAGCGTTGACGAGGTAGACGTGGAGTGGTGGACATACGACGAATACAAGGCGTGGCTGGAGCAGGAAAAGCAGAACATCGCCGAGCTTGTAAAGCAGGGCGCGTCCGGCTGGACCCAGGACCGCGGTGACTTCATCTGGACCCAGGAGGTCGCAGACGAAACCATCGCGCTCTACGAAAAGACGCTTGAGGAAATCGAAAACGGCGTGCGTATCTCAAAATCCGTGAACGGAAGTGACGATGTGATAATATCTGAATCCCCCGACGGCTCCGACATTCTGATGCAGGACAACGGCGGTCAGTACAGCACAGACGACGAGATATATCAGTACATCGTTGAGGACGACGGTACAGTGACCCCCTCCGACGATTCCGTATACAGGACCCTGGACAGCTTAACGGAAGAGGAGTTTTTCAGCAGGTACAGCGAGTACGGTCTGACCTACGAGAACGGCAGGCTGTATTACAACGGCGAGCCCGTGAAGTACTTCGACGACATTGCCGACATGTATTCCACCGACGACGGCGGCGTAACGGAGTTCGTAGCGTACCTTGACTCTGACGGCGTTGTGGTGCTCGACGCAGTACGCGAGGAAGCCACGGACGACAGCGCAGGCGAACTCACCGGCGTGAGAGTTCTCTCCGGAGAGGAACTCGAGCAGAAAAGCGCCGAACTGGACTTCTGACGGATAACACGCCAGCCCCTTCGCGGTAATGAGCCGCGGAGGGGCTTTCTGCGGTCCGCCGCGGATTCACGTCGCATACTGTGCACGCAGCTCCGCCAGGATATCCTCCTCGGTCACGCCGGGGATTATCTGCGTGGAATCCCCGGAGCGCTCCCCTGCCGCGGACTGCGGCTTCTGTGCGGATTCCCCGACCGCCTTGCAGAGCGCGGAGCGCAGGTACGCCCTCATGTTGCGGATATCGCACTTCCGGGAGGATATGTAGTCCGCGACGTGGCACACCGTGTCGTAGTCCACCCTGCTGAAAAGGGAAGAAACGCTTTCCGGACTGTCGTCCTGTCCGTCAGTCCCGTCGGAGATACCCTCGGCGACCACCTCCGCAGCCAGGTCCGCGAATCCCGCGCCGTACTTCGCGGAAAGCTCCGCGTGGCGTATCTGCGTGCGCGCCCTGTCCTGTTTGTTTTCCTCAGGTTTATTTTCTTTTGTTTTATTGTCTTTGGTTTTGTTCAAGGATTCCTTAAAACTTGTTTTTCGGTTTTCTTCAGGCTTGCTTTCAGGTTTTATGGGATCCTGTTTTTCGTTTTCCCCGGACTCACGGCGGACCTCCTCCGGCTTGCTTTCCACGGAGGAGAACAGCCCTTTCAGAATGCTCACGTCGTCAACTATCCGGAAGTACCTCTTTGCCGGCATTCCCATCACATTGCAGCATATAAGTCCTGCGGAGGTAAGGTTGCCGATACAGCGCTGCTGCTGACAGCGGGTCAGCGCCGTGGATTCCTCCAGGTCCTCCGCGGTGGAATAGAACCAGCCGCCCTCCCCGAGCATGCCGTGGCTCTCATACCACGCGTATTTCGCCAGCAGCGCGGAATACACCACCGCCTCCTGTAATCCCACCGCGTGCGCCAGTCTCCTGTTCACGCTCAGCGTATTGTCCGGATTTATCAACTCAAATATCGCTTTCATACTGGTGTACCTCCCTGTTTTTTCACCAGTATACCTCTCATCAAACTGCAATTTACTGCGCCGGTCGGGCACGCCCGACAGCGATACGGGGAAGCGAACCACAAAAGTAAAATGTTTTCACCCGAACAATAGCGTGGCTCCTATAAATCCGCGTATTATTGAGATCCCTCCGGCGGAGCCGGACACCATGATTTCGCATTCCGAATTCCGCATTCCGAATTAAAAAAAGCCGCCGGGGCGGAATAACTTCCGCCCCGGCACGCATGTATTTCACGTTCACTTCCTGAACGCCATCGAGATTATATCCTTGAATTTGAGCCTGCTGCCGTTGTGGAGTATTATCATCTCGTAAACTCTCGCAACGATAACTGCGACCAGGACGACGAATACCGCCAGGATAAGCACCGCCGCCAGCACCTGCCCCAGGGAGAGAGTACCCAGGAGTAGCGCCGAGGGAAGCGAGAACGGAGAGCTTACCGGGAAGTAGTAGGAGAACAGCTGCATGGAATTGCTGGAAGCCGCGCCGCTCTCGAAGCTCTCGGCGTTGAATATCACGGGGAAATACGCGAGGTAGAATCCCAGGACGCCGATCAGGGAATAGGGCTGCATTGCCTGGGCGAGGTCCTCCATTCTGCTGACGGAGGCTCCCACCAGGGCGGCGATGAGCGCATAGAACAGGAATCCCAGAATGAATATCACCAGGATAAGCACGAAGGTCAGCGGACTTATCGTACCGAAGCTGCCGGAAAGCGCCTGGGCTATTTCAGCGTCCTGCCCGGTCTGCGCCGCCGGATTCTCCATTATCCTCATGATGTCGCCGCCGATGCCGAAGGGCGCGGTTGCGGCAAAGGTAGCCGCTCCCAGTCCGGCAATGACCAGGAACTGCGCAATGGATACCAGGCACATCGCCAGCACCTTGCCGATGACCACCGCCAGGGGGCGCACCGAGGTAAGCAGAAGCTCCATGACCCGGGAGGTCTTTTCCGTTGCGATGGACTGCGCCACCGTCTGACCGTAGGCGAAGATGAATATGAACAGAACCAGCGAGAACACTATCGGCACAATGTAGTTTATCGCGGATTCCAGCACGCTCCACTCATCGGAGCCTGCCTGTATCTTGGAGGTGGAATAGTACCGCTGGGTGGCGGCGAGGTCCTCCGGCTTCACGCCGAGGTCGAGCATGTTGCGGTATTTCAGCAGCGTCACCATTACTCCGGAAACCGCGTCAATGGAATCCCCGTCAGTGTCGGGGGAATAGAACGTTTTGACGCTGTATCCCGTCACAGTACCGTCACTTTCATCTGCGGTCACCGTCACAAGCACCTGCCCGGATTCCGCGCCGGAAAGGCTGTCGATGGTCGCGGTGATATTCTCCGTGCGCTCCGGCAGGGGGAATCCCATCTGCTGAAGCCCGGCGAGGTCGTCGTCTGTGAGCGCCCCGGTGCTGTCTGCCACATATACCTTTGAGATGCAGATATCCGTGGAATCGCTGCCGTCCCCGGAGATATCCTCCCCGGCGCCGGCGAGCTTCGGGATCACGTTCAGACCGGCGGTGATGAGCACCGTTATCAACGCGAGGATAACAGTCCCCACGATGAAGGACTTGGTTTTCACGAACTGCACGAACGTGAATCCGAACACCTTTTTCCAGCCGCGTGTGTTGTTACTTTTCATCAGACTCACCAACCTTTTCTATGAATATCTCGTTGAGGGACGGCTCGCGCAGCTCGTACTTTATCAGCGGGATACCCCGGGACATTATCTTCCCGAGCAGGGCGTGCGCCTGCTCCTCGCTCTGCACGTTATAGCTTGAGCCGTTGGGAGTTTCCTCCACGGCGGTCAGTCCGCATTCCTGCGCCAGGGCGGTGATATCCCCCTCGCACTTCACGGTGAGCTTCACCCTGCCGTAGCCCTTCTTTATCTCGTTGAGGTCGCCCTGGAGCACCGTCTTTCCCTTGTTGAGAATGACTATCCCCCGGCAGAATTCCTCAATAGTGGACATCTGGTGGCTGGACATGATGACGTATTTGTTCTTCTTTATCTCCTCCCGGATAACGCTCTTGAAAAGCTCCGCGTTCACCGGGTCAAGTCCGCTGAGGGGCTCGTCGAGTATCAGCAGCTCCGGGTCCGGGGCGAGGGCGGCGATGAGCTGTATCTTCTGCTGATTGCCCTTGGAGAGCTGCTCCGCGCGCATGTTGCGGTATTCCTGCACGCCCAGCCGCTCGAACCAGTAGTCCAGCGCCTTCACCGCCTGGGGCTTCTTCATTCCCTTGAGGGAGGTGAAATACAGCAGCTGGTCCATGATCTTGTATTTCGGGTAGAGTCCGCGCTCCTCCGCGAGGTAGCCTATGGATTCGTTCGCGGTGCAGAATCTCTTTCCGTGCCAGGTCACCGAGCCGCTGTCCGCGCTGAGCATTCCCAGGATTATGCGGATAGACGTGGTCTTTCCGGCGCCGTTTGTGCCCAGAAGTGCGAACACCCCCGGCTCCGTCATCTCGAAGCTTAGCCCGTCCACGGCTCTGTAGCTGCCGTAGGTCTTGACTATATTATCCACTTTAAGGGACATCAGAATCACGCTCCTTTTTAACTGTTTATATGTTGTATATACAGTATAATCTGTTTCCTCTGATTTGTCAAGGGGGGAAAGCGGATTTCCTGAAAAAATTTTCCGGCAGGGGATTTTTGCTGACTATTTCTATTACTCGGGAAATATCTTTATACAAATTTATGCCAAAAGGACCATTCAGGATATTGCAAAGTAAACGTTTTTATGCTATAATAAGCGCAAAGCACTTTCAGACTGCCGATAAAGGCACATCTGCGTCGTCAGTATCATTTCGGCAGGCACAAACACGATGTTTGTGCCGTTGCCCACAGCCCGACACGATGTCGGGCAACTAAGGGCAACGCGCACAAAGCCTAGTCGCTGTGTGGGTTCCTAGAATCCGAGGGCTTCTCACCATTCTGGAGGGAGATACTATAATACAATATTGGTGAAGCTGTGCCAACTGACACGCCGCTTCCTAATATCTGCACATTTTTTGGCAGTCAATGAATAACTTTTGAGCATTTCCATACCCAGCATACCAACATAAAATAAAAAGGAATACACACCCCAGGAGGTAAAAAACATGTTCTGTCCATACTGTGGGAGTCAGCTGAACGACGGCTCCATTTTCTGCTCCACCTGCGGAAGCAAACTAGACGACCTGCCCGGTCAGGAATCCCCCCAGGAGGTCACGGCTGCCCCCGGCGGAATGCCCATGGCAGGAAGCTCCGGAGATGAAATGCCCTCCATCGGCGGCGCGCAGGCTCCCTCCCCGGTGTCCCTCGGGAAATCCGGGAGTGACACGGATTCCGGCGAGATGTCCGGTGTAACTCCGCCGCCTTTCCCGGGGACTGGCTCCGGAAATCCCACCGCAAACGCCCCGGATTTCACCGACTTCTCCGGCGTAACTCCGCCGCCTTTCCCGGAAACTAACTCCGGGAATCCCACCGCGACCGCTCCGGATTTCACCGACTTTTCCAGCGTAACTCCGCCGCCTTTCCCGGGGACGAATTCCGGGAATCCTGCCGGAATACCCGGGCAGTACGGCGCGCCGGCTGACGTAATGACCGAGATACCCCCGGAATTCGGACAGCCCCAGCCGGAGGTATCCGCAGTACGCCCGGTGAAGCGCAGCAAGCTTCCTCTGATTATCGTGCTGATAGTCCTCGGAGTGCTCATCGCAGGCGGCGCGCTTACATATGTTATCACCCTCAACAACGGCACTCTCTACCGCATCGGCGGCGTGCAGAAGATATACGACCTGACCCATCTGTGCGTGCAGCACCACTACATTGACGCAGACTGTGAGAATCCCGACCGCTGCGAGATTTGCGGCAGCGAAAAGGGCGAGGCGCTCGGTCACGACTGGACGGAAGCCACCTGCACAACTCCGCGGACCTGCTCCGTATGCGGCAAGACGGAGGGAACCACCGCCCCCCACGACTGGACGGATGCCACCTGCACCACCGCCCGGACCTGCTCCGTATGCGGCGCCACCGACGGCTCACCCCTCGGTCACACCACCGGTTTCGGTACATGCACTCGCTGCGGCGAGAAGATAACCGACCTGGAAGATGAGTTCTACGATATCCTGAGTGTTGCCGGCGACGGCGACAGCTATTTCAGCATAGGCTACGACTACATGCTGGAATCTGACGGAAGCGCCATCTCCTATTATTCCTCGGCTCTCAGCGCCACCTACTACTTCTCCCTGGCGAAGGACAAATACTCCCAGGCGGCTGACCTGTGCGGCAGTTATCCGGAATTCGCAGAGCTGAAGCGCTGCCTGAACTCTATCGCGAACTACCTACCCACGGAATACCCGGACTACACCGTGGACAGCGTTTCCGACTACGTTGACGCAGTTATCGACGCGTCCTACGCCGCCCAGGACTACGCAGATGTCGCCCTGGAACTGCTCGACCTTCTTTAATTCCCCCACAACACGATTTTCTTTGATTAAGCGAGGTAATTGCTATGGTATGCGACAAATGCGGCGCCGAACTCAAAGATGACGCCCTCTTCTGCAACGTATGCGGCGCGAACACCGTCCTTGCGCAGCTTGCCGCAAAAAAAGCGGTAGACCCCAGGACTAACGCCGCCAAGAAGCCCGTCCCTAAGGCTCCCTCCAGACCTGCCGCCGGAATCCCCGGGAATACTGCGCCGGGAAATACAGGCGCGGCTCCGGTGCCTGCGGCTGCCGCTCCGAAGCCTGCGGTGAATACTGCGAAGCCGGTCGGGAATGCTCCGAAGCCTGCAACGGGCGCGGCGAATCCGGCGGCGCAGAAGCAGGCAGTTAATACACAGAAACCGGCAGTGAATTCCGCGAAGCCTGCAAATCCCACCGCGACTGCCGGGAATCCCTCAAGCGCCCCGGCGAACCCGGTGAAATCCCGTCCGAAGAAGCCCCCGGTGAATCCTCCGGCAGGTGCCGCACAGAAGCCTGCGGAGAATACTCCCCGGGCGGAGGAGCCGCAGGAACCTGCCCCCACGATAATATTCACGGGACACCCCAGCGACCTGGTCATTCCGCGGCAGGAACTCCCGGAGGAACCCGAGAAATCCACCGCCGCCCCCCTGACCCACAAGGAGGAATCCATGCCGGAGGTGGGAATGGACACCGCCCAGCAGTACTACAGCTCCAAAAGCGGCGCGACGGGCAGGGCGCGGCTCTCTCCGGGAATAGACGACGCGATGATCACCGGAAACAAGCAGGAATCAAACCATGTGATGGGTATCGACCCGGACCTCACCACGCGCACGGTGAAGCCGATACGCGTGATAAACTGGACTCCGCTGAAGGTCGTGCTGAAGATCCTGGCGATAATCCTCGCGGTGGCGGTCGCCGCCGGGGTCGTGATGTATTTCACGGGCATGCTATACAAATTCGGCGTGGTCGAGAAGGTGTACCAGATGACCGGAATATGCATTCAGCACCACTACGAGCCTATCGACGACGACAACCAGCAATGCACCATCTGCAGAAAAATCACAGAACGTCCGCTTGACCTTACGTCCAATGGCGACACCTCTCCGGATAACACAAGCAATTGACCACAGCCACTTAAAAGCATAAAAAACGGGCGGATTTTATATCCGCCCTTACGTTTTATTATAGGACCTGCCACGCCATTGTTCGTTTGTGCTGGGAAGATTCATAATTCGGAATTCGGAATTCGGAATCATGGTGTCCGGCTCCGCCGGACGGATTTCAATGATATGCGGATTTATAGGAGCCGCGCTATTGCTCGGGTGAAAACGTATTTGTTTTGTGGCTCCTTTCCCCGAATGCCTGCCGGGGCTACCCGGCTCGGGTGACAGCCTTTTTTCTTTAAGGTCCCCTTCCCCGTATTCGCTGTCGGGCGTGCCCGACCGGCACAAAGAAAGGAGGCCGTATTGCGATTACCGGGAAACTGGTTCAGGGTGTTCGTAATACGACCCCTCTCAAAGAGTGAGTCAAAGTAAAACCTTCTCTGTAAGCCCGAAGGAGAAAACGCGTTGAATCAGCAGCTTTACCTGATCGAAACGGTGAGCCGGAACGGGGGACCCGCAAGGTTTACCATAACGTATCACGCTAGGAACCGATCTCTGTGCGTTGCTTCGGACTGCATTCTTCCGGAATGCAGCGGCTTTGCCTGCGCAAAGAAACCTGCCTTCACCGGGGAACCTTACACTGCCCTGCGCCCTGACCCGTCTGCCGGACTTCGCAGAAAGGCTGTGATAGCTGACTCCGTGTGTACCCGGAAATCAGGCGCATGATATGCGAGATTCTGAAAGAACGCGCCGCCGCCCTGGAAGGCACCGCCGGTGGCACGCCGGAACTCCAGCCGTTCGCGGAATCACCCGTCAACGCTCCCGATAGCGGACTGCGAAACCTGTCACAGCTTTTATTCCTCTTTAATTTTACCCCATTTCACACAAAAAGTCAAGGGCTTTTGGCAAATTTCCCCGACAAATATGCGATTTTCGTCTACAAACCGACTGCCGCCGGGATTCCCGGAGCGCCCCGGGGTCAGAAGCTCACCAGTTCGCCCAGGACAGCGAGCAGATACCGCCCGAAAGTCATGCGCGGAACCTCCGCGGCGGCGACTATATCCGACCGGAAAACCTCCGTCCCGTCCAGCGTCACCAGGAACTCCCCAAGGAACTGCCCCTTCTCCACCGGAGCCTCCACCCCCTCCACGAAGGTGTAGCTGTATTTCACGCCGGAGGACCTCCCCTTCTTTATCACGCACTCCCCCAGGGCGCTCACCATCGGGCGCACCTCCGGGGATTCGCCGCGCGTCACCGGGACAGGCTTCATCTCCCGGCTGTCCACCGTGGGGGTGTATTTCTCGAACCCCGTGAAGCCGTAGTCCAGCAGCTCCTCCGCCCGGTCGAACCGCGCCGGGTCCTCTCCGCATCCCAACACCACCGCCACCAGGCGCATTCCGCCGCGCTCCGCGCACACCGTAAGGCAGCAGCCGGCGCCGTCCGTGGTCCCGGTCTTTCCGCCGAGTATCCCATCGTAAGTCCGCACCAGCTTGTTGGTGTTCAGCAGCTGCGTGCCCCCTCCGCGCAGATAGTCCAGCCACGTCAGCAGCCAGCCGCGGTAGTATTCCTTCTGCACAAGCTCCGCCGTCATCACCGCGATGTCCTCCGCCGTGGAGTAGTGCCCCTCCGCGTCGAATCCAACGCAGCCGGTGAACTTCGTGCCCCTCAGCCCCATGGACTTCGCCCGGCGGTTCATCAGCTTCACGAACTGCGCCTCGCTGCCGGCGGTGTGCTCCGCGAGGGCTATGCAGGCGTCGTTGGCGGAGCTGACGATGACTGCCTCCAGAAGCTCCGCGGCGGTCATCTCCTCCCCCGGCTCCAGCCAGATCACCGAGCCCTCCGCCGAGGACGCGTAGGAGGACGCCGCCACCCTGTCCTCCAGCTTCAGCGTGCCGTCGTCAATGAAATCCGCCAGCACGAGCAGCGACATCACCTTCGTTATGGAAGCCATCGGGAGCTTCTCCGCCGCGTTGACGGAATACAGCACCTGCCCCGTTTCCGCCTCCATCAGCAGCGCGGCACGGGGCGCGGAATCCCCCTGCGCGGACTCCGCCGCGGATTCCGCGCACGCCCTCCCGGGCAGGAATATCACCGCCGCACACAGCAGCGCGCATACGGCGGAAAGCCGGAATCTCCTCAAACGCAAAAAACCACCCCCATAATAAATTCGGAATGCGTAATTCGGAATTCGGAATTATTGTATCGGCTACGCCGATGTATTTGAATAAAGTCCCACGAAGTGGGACACCGCAATTCCGCATTCCGCATTCCGAATTCCGAATTAATCATTACATTGTATGTCCGGGGATAAAAAAAATTCCGGAAATGTGCGGATCACCTATTGACAAATCCCGTGGAGTGGTGTATAATACAATCAAACAAATGAACAGTTGTTCAAATGATACAGATAAAGGAGGGCTTCCGATGGAGAACGACGCACCGCACTGCGACTTCATGTGCGTGCACGCCGATACGGTGAGCAGGATAAATTCTGCAATGCCCGACGAGGACCAGCTTATAGACCTGTCGGAGCTTTTCAAGGTGTTCGGGGATTCCACCCGGATAAAGATACTGACGGCGCTGAGCCACGGCGAGCTTTGCGTGTGCGACCTGTCGAAGCTGGTGGGAATGACCTCATCGGCGGTGTCGCACCAGCTGAAGATACTGCGCAGCAGCAAGCTGGTGGCGTGCCGGCGCGACGGGAAAACGGTGTTCTATTCCCTCGCGGACGACCATGTGAATACGATACTCCGGCAGGGGCTGGAGCATATAAGCGAACCGGCAGGGAACTCCTGACGGAGAATTACGAGGTGCGATATGGATTTCTGGGACAGATTCGCCGGGGTGTACGACCTGGCGGAGAGCATAAACGGCAGCGTATACACTGAGATGCGCGACATAACACGCAGGCTGATTCCGGCAGGCGCAAAGGTGCTGGACTGCGGCGCAGGCACCGGGGAGCTTTCCCTGGCGGCTTCCGACAATGCGGACAGCGTGCTCTGCACCGACATGTCGAAGAACATGCTGAAGCAGGCGCAGCGCAAGGCAAGGGCGCTCGGAGCGGACAACATAGAGTTCGCCGCGCGGAACATATTCGACCTACAGGACCCAAACGACACCTACGACGTGGTCATCGCCGGGAATGTGCTCCACCTGCTGACGAATCCGCAGGGAGCCGTGAAGGAGATGTACCGCGTGCTCAAGCCCGGCGGTAAGCTGCTTCTGCCCACTTTCACCAACAAGAACAGCGCCAGGCTGCTCATCGGAATATACAAGAAGCTGGGCTTCGACCCGGCGGCGAACTACTCCCCGTCGGAATACAAGAAAATGCTCGAGGACTGCGGTCTGGGCAGGGTGCGCACCAAGCTCATCAAGGGACTTGTCCCCTGCTGCTACGCCGTTATCGAAAAGTGAACAAACCTCCGGAATACCGGCAGGCGATTATAAATGTACATGTGAAAGGACACAATACCATGAAAAAGACATTCAAGCTCGTTGACCTGGACTGCGCACACTGCGCCGCCAAGATGGAGGATGCCATAAAGAAGCTCCCCGGCGTGACGAATGCAAGCGTGAACTTCCTCCAGCAGAAGCTTACACTGGAGGCGGCTGACGACCAATTCGACGCCGTGCTCAGAGCAGCCGTAAAGTGCTGCAAGGACGTCGAGCCGGACTGCACCATCAAGATCTGATAATCCCCGGAGGTAACAGCCATGAGTAAGAAGCAGAAGAAAATGCTGACGCGCATAATCATCGCGGCGGCAATATGGGTCGCCGGGTTCGTCCTGGAGCACACGCTCGACATGGACGGCGCCGGGCGCTTCAGCCTGTTGGGTATCGTCCACCTGGCGGTGTTCGCGGCGGCGTACCTCGTCATCGGCTGGGATATCCTCTGGAAAGCCATACGCAATATCTCCCACGGACAGGTGTTCGATGAGAACTTCCTGATGTCCATAGCCTCCATCGGCGCAATGATCATCGGGGAATACGCCGAGGGCGGCGCAGTTATGATACTGTACCAGATCGGCGAGCTGTTCCAGTCCGTGGCGGTCGGCAGAACGCGCCGCTCCATCGCCGAAATGGTGGATATCAACCCGGAATACGCCAATGTCGAGCGTGACGGCGAAGTGTCCCAGGTTGACCCCGGCGACGTAAACGCAGGCGAGATCGTGGTAGTACGCCCCGGCGAGAGAGTTCCGCTGGACGGCGTGGTTATTGCAGGCTCCTCCGAGCTGAATACCGCCGCGCTCACCGGCGAGAGTGCACTCCGCCCCGTTGCCGAGGGCGACGACGTGATAAGCGGCTGCATCAACACCAACGGAATGCTCCGCGTGAAGGTGTCGCGCCCATATTCCGACTCCACCGTGGCGCGTATCCTGGAGCTGGTGGAGAACTCCAGCGAGAACAAGGCAAAGACCGAGAACTTCATCACGAAGTTCGCCAGGGTCTACACCCCCATCGTGGTATTCCTGGCGGTCGCCCTGGCACTGATCCCCGGGCTGATAACCTGCGCCCTGAACGGATTCACGGACCTCTCCCCCTGGATAGGCGAGGACGGCTGGGTATACCGCGCGCTGTCCTTCCTGGTAGTATCCTGCCCCTGCGCGCTGGTCATTTCGGTGCCGCTCTCCTATTTCGGCGGTATCGGCGGAGCCTCCAGGCACGGTATCATGATAAAGGGCGCGAACTACATGGAGGAACTCGCCAGGGCGCAGACCTTCGTTTTCGACAAGACCGGGACCCTCACCAAGGGCAGCTTTGCGGTGACTGAGATAGTCCCCGAGGGAATGTCCCGGGAGGAGCTCCTGGGAATCTGCGCGGCGGCGGAGAGCTACTCCACCCACCCGATAGCGCAGTCCATCATCGCCGAGGGCAAAAAGGCGTCCCTCACGGTGACCGCCTCCGACGCGGAGGAGATAGCCGGCTACGGAGTCCGGGCGCAGGTCGGCGGCAAGACTGCCCTCGTTGGCAACCACCGCCTGATGGAGCGCGAGAATATCCCCGTGCCTGCGGTGGATTCCGCCGGGACCGTGGTACACTGCGCGGTTGACGGGAAGTACGCCGGGTATATCGTGATATCCGACGAGATAAAGCCGGGAACTCCTGCGGCGCTGGCTTCGCTGAAGAAGCTGTGCAGCGCCAGGACGATAATGCTGACCGGCGACCGGAAGGCAGCCGCGGAGGCTGTCGCAAGGCAGGCAGGCATCGACGAATTCCACGCGGAGCTTCTGCCGGACGGCAAGGTTTCCCGGGTGGAGGAGCTGTACAAGGCAAAGCCGGAAGGCTCCACCCTGGTGTTCGTGGGCGATGGAATGAACGACGCGCCTGCCCTCGCCCGTGCCGATGTGGGAATCGCGATGGGCGCCATGGGAAGCGACGCGGCGATAGAGGCGGCGGACATAGTCCTGATGAACGACAACATCGAGAGCCTCCCCACCGCGGTGCGTATCTCCCGGAAGACCCACGCGATAGTAATGCAGAACATCGTGTTCGCCATCGGCGTGAAGGTGCTGATAATGATACTGACCGCCCTGGGCATAACGAACATGTGGGTCGCAGTATTCGGCGATGTGGGCGTGGCAGTCATCGCGATACTGAACGCAATGAGGACCCTCGGCACTCGCAAGAAGATATGAATACACAATGGGGAGCGGACGGGATCCGCTCCTCATGTCTTATTTCAGCGAATTTCCCCTGCAATACTGCGGCGGCTGTCACAATGCACAAAAAAGTTATAAAAACTTTGTGCAAAACACCGCCCTTGAAATGTAAACGTTTTATGTTATAATATAAGCAGGGCTGGAATACAGCCGGAATAGTAAATACACCGCCGCGTGCGGAACTATAAATGGAGGAATACCAATGAACTACGGACATTTCGACGAACTCAACAAGGAGTATGTCATCACCCGTCCGGACACACCGTCCGCATGGGCAAACTACCTCGGCGACCCCGAGTACGGCGCTATCATTTCCAACAACGCCGGCGGCTACAGCTTCGTAAAGAGCGGCGCTAACGGACGTGTTATCCGCTACCGCTTCAACGGCGTTGCAAACGACACCCCCGGACGCTACGTTTACCTGCGCGATCAGGAGACCGGCGAGTACTGGTCCGCTTCCTGGGCGCCCGTATGCAAGCCCCTCGATGAATTCAAGAGCGAGTGCCGCCACGGTACCGCATACACCATCATCACCTCCGAGTACAAGGGCGTAAAGTCCGAGGTGACCTACTACGTTCCCCAGGGCGCTACATACGAGGTATGGGCGGCAAAGGTAACAAACACCTCCGACAAGCCCAGAAAGCTCGCCGTTACCGGCTACTGCGAGTTCGTCAACGACCCGAACTACGAACAGGATCAGGTAAATCTCCAGTATACCCTGTTCATCACACGCACCTACTTCAAGGGTAACTATATCCACCAGATGCAGAACGAGATCTACAACCCCAACAGCGGCAGATTCCTCGGTCTTGCAGCTGCAAAGGTGGACGCTTACTGCGGCGACCGCGATTCCTTCGTCGGCTCCTACAGAAGCTACGCTAACCCCAAGGGCATCGAGGAGGGTCTGAAGGGCGACCTCAACTACAACACCAACTCCTGCGGCGCGCTCGAGAGCGACATCGTCCTCCAGCCCGGCGAATCCAAGGAGCTGACCTACGTCCTCGGCGGTCAGAAAACCGAGGCGGAGATCACCGAGATCATCGCAAAGTACGAGAAGAGCGGCACCGTTGAAGCAGAGCTCGCAGCACTCAAGAAGTTCTGGCACAGCAAGCTGAACAACCTCCAGGTACACACCCCCGACGCAAACTTCAACAACATGGTCAACACCTGGAACGCATACAACTGCTTCATCACCTTCATCTGGTCCAGAGCGGCTTCCTTCCAGTACTGCGGTCTGCGTAACGGCTTCGGCTACCGCGACACCGTTCAGGATATCCAGGGCGTTATCCACCTCGCACCCGAGATGGCAAAGAAGCAGATCGAATTCATGCTCTCCGCACAGGTAACGAACGGCGCTGGTCTGCCCCTCGTTAAGTACGACCACAAGGCAGGTCAGGAGAACCACCCCGACGAGAACGACGAGAACTCCGTATACGCAAAGCAGACCGGTCACCCCAGCTACCGCGCAGACGACGCTCTGTGGCTGTTCCCGACCGTTTACAAGTACGTTTCCGAGAGCGGCGACTCCGCGTTCCTGGACGAGGAGATATTCTACGCTAACGACGGCGAGAAGGGCACTGTATACGACCACCTCAAGAGAGCCATCGACTTCTCCATGAACCACCTCGGAACCCACGGCATGCCCGCAGGTCTGCACGCAGACTGGAACGACTGCCTCCGCCTCGGCAAGCAGGGCGAGTCCACCTTCGTTGCATTCCAGCTGGTTTATGCAGTGAAGATCCTGCGCACCTACGCAGTCGAGAAGAACGACACCGAGTACATAAAGTACCTCGATGAGATCAAGGCAAAGCTCGACACTATCCTCTCCGCTTGCTGGAACGAGGACAGATGGATCCGCGGCTACAAGGAGGACGGCACCGTTATCGGTCAGCGCACCGATCCCGAGGCTTCCATGTGGCTGAATCCGCAGAGCTGGTCGGTAATCTCCGGCTTCGCTACCAAGGAGCAGGGCGAGAAGGCTATGGACAGCGTTGAGCGCGAGCTGAACACTCCCTACGGCGCAATGGTAATGTATCCGCCCTATGTAAAGCACGGCTTCCCCGGAGCGCTCATGCAGTGCTTCAACAAGTGCACCAAGGAGAACGCAGGTATCTTCTCCCAGCCGCAGGGCTGGCTGATACTGGCTGAATCCAAGCTGGGTCACGGCAACCGCGCGTACAAGTACTGGACCGAGGCAGCTCCTGCTACCTACAACGACAACGCAGAGCACAGAGTACTCGAGCCGTACGTTTACGGTCAGTTCGTCGAGGGCAAGGACAGCCCGTTCGCAGGCCGCGCACACGTTCACTGGCTGACAGGCACCGCTTCCACCGTTATGGTAGGTACTACCGAGGGTATCCTGGGTCTGAATCCTGAAACAAAGGGTATCGTCATCGACCCGTCTATCCCCTCCGAGTGGAAGGAATACACCATGGACAAGACCTTCCGCGGCAAGAAGCTCCACGTCACCGTAAAGAACCCCAACGGCTCCGAGCACGGCGTGAAGTCCGTCACCGTAAACGGCACTAAGATTGAGGGCAAGCTTATCCTCGACTCTATCCTCAAGCCCGAAAACGACATCATCATCGAACTCTAAGCCGCGAAGCCGCGGCTGGCAATACGGGGAAGCGAACCACTTAGGGATAGCGCTGTCACCCGAACAATAAGACACATACAATAATTATGGGCGGATTTTAAATCCGCCCATTTTTTTGCACTTCGTTTTCGAGAATTACGGGAACACCCCTCCCCTACGGAATTATAAGAGCCACGCCATTGCTCGGGTGACAGCGTATTTCTCTTGTGGCTCCTTTCCCCGTATTGCCAGCCGGGGCTACCCGGCTCGGGTTACAGCGCTTCCCTTTCGTGATTCGCTTCCCCGTATTCGCCGACCGGTTGACAAGATGGGTGGGAGATGGTATACTATAGGGGAATGGAATAAGGAAGCCCGGGAATCCGGGGAAAAGAGGTCAGAATGACACCGCGTCTTATAATAGTAGTACCATGCTATAACGAGCAGGAAGTCCTGCCGATAACGGCACCGATGTTCCTTGCGAAGATAAAGTCCCTGGCGCAGGCGGGGCAGATAACACAGGACAGCCGGGTGATGTTCGTGAACGACGGCAGCCGGGACGACACCTGGAACATAATCACGCGCCTTGCCGAGGAGGACGAGCACTTCATCGGGATTTCCCAGAGCCGCAACCGGGGACACCAGAACGCGGTCCTAGCCGGACTTATGACCGCCAAGGACATGTGCGACATCACCATCAGCATTGACTGCGACGGGCAGGACGACATCAACGCCATGGACGGAATGGTCGCAGCCTACCACGAGGGCTGCGAGATAGTCTACGGCGTGCGGTCGCGCCGGGATACCGACACATTCTTCAAGAGATTCACCGCCGAGAGCTTCTACAAGCTGCTGAACGCCATGGGCGCGGAGGTGGTGTACAACCACGCGGACTACCGCCTGATAAGCAGCCGCGCGCTCCAGGAGCTTGCGAAATTCAGGGAGGTCAACATATTCCTGCGCGGAATGGTCCCCCTGGTCGGATTCAAGAGCACCTCGGTGTACTACGAGCGCAGCGAGCGCGCCGCCGGGAAATCCCACTATCCGCTGAGCAAAATGCTGGCGCTCGCCTTCGACGGGATAACCAGCCTGTCCATCAAGCCCATCAAGATGATCTTCGTGCTGGGACTGATCGTGGCGCTGATCAGCTTCGTGGGGATAATCTGGGCGGTCGTGGAGGCAATACTCGGGAACACCGTCAGCGGCTGGGCGTCCACCACATGTATCATATGCTTCCTCAGCGGAGTGCAGCTTATCTCCATCGGGGTCATCGGCGAATACATCGGGAAGATCTACATGGAAGTAAAGCACCGCCCCAGGTACATCATCAGCGAAAAAACCTGGAAGGACGACAAATAAAAATACAGGGCGAAGTGATATTCGCCCTGTCAGACCGTCGAAAAATCCCCTAAAGGGGCTTTTCCGCCGAACAAATCCACTGGC
>UQMF01000023.1 GCA_900542145.1 uncultured Oscillospiraceae bacterium
AAAAAAGCAATATTATTAAATTTATTGTTTTTGTTACACTTATTTTGTATATATAAAACAATTAAATTATATATTATAACCATGGTAATACAATTTATACCAAATTCATAACATTGTAATACCACTGAACCGGAAAGGAATGGTGAACAATGAAAACAAATTACACCGTGGTTAATACATATTCTTCTGCAACAGACGCGCAGAAAGAAAAGCTGAAAACCGAAGCCTCAAGAGCAGTTTACCGTGAGCTGCTCCGCTACATGGAAATCAAATCTGAACAGCCGGAACAGAAAACCGCCTGACTGCTGAAAGGACAAAAAAATGACGGCAATATATGCAAGACAGAGTATCGACAAAAAGGACAGCATTTCAATAGACACCCAGATAGAATTCTGCCGGCGCTTTGCCGGCACGGAGGAGTGCCGCGTCTACACCGACAAGGGCTGGAGCGGCAAGAACATAGACCGCCCTGAGTTCCGGCGGCTGTTATCCGACATAAAGCGCGGCGCGATAACAAAGCTCGTCGTCTACAAGCTGGACAGAATAAGCCGCTCGCTGAACGACTTCTCCAACCTCATGGAGCTGTTCAGGCAGTACAATGTGGAGTTTGCGTCCACGGTGGAGACCTTCGACACCTCCACTCCGATAGGGCGTGCCATGCTCGGAATAATCATGGTTTTCGCGGAGCTGGAACGCGAGAATATCCTCATGCGCGTAAAGGACAACTACTACGCCCGGGGCGAAAAGGGAATGTACCTCGGAGGTCCTCCGACGTTCGGGTTTGATAAGACCCCGACTACCCTCGGCGGAATAAAGACCTCCGTGCTCATTCCGAACGCCGATATGCCCACCGTGCAGTACATGTACGACGCCTACTGCGTGGAGCGCACCTCCCTCGGGGACATCGCAAAACAGCTCAATTCTGACGGGGTGCAGTCCCCCGGGGGCGCACTGTGGGACAGCAACATGATAAGCCGTATCCTCCGCAATCCTTCCTACGTCATGGCGGATACTGATGTCTACCGCTACTTTAAGGAAAAAGGCTGCAGGATACCCACTCCGGTGGAGGAGTTTACCGGGGAGCGTGGGTGCTTCCTCTACGGCAAGCGCGCCACGAACGAGCGCAAGTACACCGATGTGAAAGACCATGTGCTGACCATCGGGCTGCATGACGGCGTGATATCGCCACAGATATGGCTGGACGTCCAGCGCAAGCTAGACGGAAACAAACAGCTCAAAAAGGGAAAGACGGGCACTCGCTCGTGGCTCACAGGACTGATAAAATGCGGAAACTGCGGCTACGCCCTGCGGGTCATCAACAAGGATTATTTCTATTGCTCAGGAAAGGCGAACAAGAAAGTCTGCGGCGGTTTTGATGGAAATACCCGGATAGATGATGTCGAGCAGGCAGTAAAGGAGCGGCTTTTTCAGAAATTCGATGAGATACGGGATATCTCCATTGAAGAGGACAAGCCGGTGCAGAGCCCTGCCGTGAACAAGCTTAAAATGCGGCTTGAAACGATCTCATCGCAGATAGACAACCTCGTTGACCGGATCGCCGAAACCTCCTCGGCTATCGGGAAGGTACTCGAAGAGAAGCTGGAAAGTCTCATAAGGGAGCGCGAAAGCGTCGAAGCCGAAATCAGGAAGCATTCCTCCGGTACTCCGCAGGCGCTTACATATAAGGACGTCCTCCCCCTGCTTTCGGAGTTCGACGAGATGCCGATAGAGAACCGCAGCGTTATTGCAAGGCAGTTCATCCAGAAAATACTGCTTTGGGACGACAAGATCGAAATAGTCTGGAAATTCTGATGATCACCGTGGTTTTACTGCGGTGATTATTTTTTTAATATGCTGACAACAAAGTAATAAACAAGGATAATGCAGATGGTAATACCACAGCGTTATCCTGCTCATGCCTTCCTTTATGGAAGGCATGCATATATAAGGTAATACAGGATGTACGAAAGGAGAATTCATATGAAGCAGGAAAACACAGTACGAAATACAATAGTAAAGTCAATAAGGCTTACACCTGATGAATGCGCAAGAATAGAGGGCATGGCGAAACAGTCGAATATGTCCTTTAATTCCTATGTGGTAAGAACCGCGCTGGAGCCGTTCCATTCAGAATACAGTCCGCAGTTTTACTGCTACCTGCGGCATATCAGCGCCATACTCCGAACGCCGCAGCATATGCTGACTCAGTATGATATTGACTGCTACAATATGGAGGCGGATTTTATATGCAGAACACTGTTAAATTTGTAAATAAGCCCTATGATAAGCCGGGAGACCTGCAAAATCTACTGCACTATGCAATGACCGACAAACAGACTGGCACATGGTGCGAATACACAGGCGGTATAAATACGGCGCCGCTGTATGCGCTTGACGAGATGATGTATGTCAAGAGATTCTTCCGTAAGACAGAGGGCAGGCAGCTCAGGCATATTATCGTAAGCCCTGACACGCAGTATTATTTCCGGCTTACTCCGCAGGATCTTTATTTCCTGGCACTAAGGATAGGCACGTATTACAGCAGCCGGTATCAGATAGTGTTCGGCGTTCATACCGACACAAGGAATATTCATATCCACTTTATCATGAATACGGTAAGCTACGTTGACGGCATGATGTACAGCGGCAATGCTGTTGATATGAATAATTTCAAGGCATTTGCCGAAGGAGAAATCATAGATTATTGTACGAGATTTAACAAGTAATTCGGGATTAAATCGAGGTTTACGCAAAGTTATCAATGTGTATTCAGAGTTTGGTTGAACTGCTGTATTCGGATTTCTCAATTATATATTATAACAATGTAGCTGCGTAAGCTATCCGAATAATTATCGGCTCATAGAATTGTCCCCTGAAACTATTTTAGTTTCGGGGGCTTTTTTATGCGTCCGGGAGAGGAGAAAAGTATGTTCAACAATCAGCGTTATGTCACAAGAGGCATAACAAACACCGTACCGCTTGTCACTCAGATAATACTCTGGGACTGTATCGACAGCATGAAAGTCGAGCGAAAAGATTACCTGCAGGTATTTAATCTCGTAGCGAACGGCACGAATCAGCAGGTAACGCACAGTCAGGAGGAACACACTTACGAGCGGACTTTTACGTTCCCAACTGACGAACCCATTACGACAAAAATCTTCGTCATAGACGACGAAACTCACACCACCATGCTTTTGGCAGAAGAATACTGACTAGGAGGAACACACCATGGACAGAAACGAAACCACACGATCCGTTTGCAGCTGCTGCGGAGCAACAATCGAAACCGATGATTACTACACATTTGAAGGCAACATACTCTGTGATGACTGCTACCACAGCGAGACAGTCGTTTGCGAGCATTGCGGCGACAGAATCTGGGCTGACGATAATGCAGGCACTGATAGCATGCCGCTCTGCAATTCGTGTTACGATGATTACTACACTACCTGCGAGTGCTGTGGCAGAATCATTCACAGGGACTATGCCAACTACGACGATGATGACGATTACGCCTATTGCGATAGGTGTTATGAGGAACGCCAACAGAGTTCTATCCACGAATACAACTACAAGCCCGACCCGATATTTTACGGTGACTCAAAGCGCTATTTCGGCGTGGAACTTGAAATCGACGAGGGCGGCAAGAATGGCGACAACGCTGATACGCTTCTGGGTATCGGCAACCGGGTTGCGGAGCATATCTACATCAAATCCGACGGCAGTCTGAACGATGGCATGGAAATTGTAACTCACCCTATGTCGCTTCGTTATCATAAAGACAAAATGCCTTGGGCAGAGATAATGAAATCCGCAATTCGCATGGATTATCGCAGTCACAAAACAAGCACCTGCGGACTTCACGTCCACATTAACAGAACAGCCTTCGGCAGTACCCGGGAAGCGCAGGACGAGTGCATTTCCCGGGTGCTTTATTTCGTGGAGCACCATTGGCTGGAGCTGCTGAAATTCAGCCGTCGTACCGAATATCAGATGAACCGCTGGGCTGCACGTTACGGCTACAAGAACAGTCCGAAAGAGATTCTTGAGGACGCAAAGAAAGGCTGTAACGGCAGATACGCCTGCGTAAACATTACGAACTATCACACGATTGAATTTCGTATGTTCCGTGGTACATTAAAGTACAATACACTCATTGCCACTCTGGAGCTTGTGGATAAAATCTGCGAACTAGCGACTGACCTGACCGACACAGAACTGAAATCAGTAAGCTGGTCGGATTTCGTTGGTTCGCTGGACGACAGCACGGAATCCGAACTCATTACATACCTGAAAGAGCGCCAGCTCTACATAAACACGCCCATTACGGCAGAGGAGGACGATTAACATGTGTGCAATTTTCGGCTTGATAGACTACAATCACACTCTTAATGCGAAGCAGCGTGAAAAGCTGCTTCGTGTTCTTTCCGAGGAATGCGAGGAGCGCGGAACCGACGCTACCGGCTACGCATTCAACCACAATGGCAAGCTGACGATTTTCAAGCGTCCGTTCGCCGCTCACAAAGTGCACCTGCATCTTCACGAAGATTCCAATGTCATCATGGGCCACACCCGAATGGCAACGCAAGGTAACAAGCTTGATAACAGAAACAACCACCCGTTCCCCGGCAAGGTTGGAAATACGAGCTTCGCCCTTGCTCACAACGGCGTTCTTCACAATGATGTCAGACTTCGTAAGCAGTTATCGCTTCCGAGCACGCCAGTAGAAACGGATAGCTATATAGCCGTACAGCTCCTAGAACAACAGAAAACCCTCGACATTCAGTCCATTTCTGAAATAGCTGAGCTTGTCGAGGGGTCTTTTGTGTTTACCGTGCTTGATGATAAGAGTAACCTCTACTTCGTCAAGGGCGATAATCCGCTTGCACTCTATCATTATGAAACTTGTGGGCTGTACATCTACGCCAGTACAGAAGCAATTCTTGACCGAGCACTTACGAGGCTAGGCATTCTCAGCATAGAGCACCAGAAAGTCAATACGAGCTGCGGTGACATTCTGAAAATCGACAACACAGGCGCAATGGAGCGTGGAATGTTTGACACAACAAACCTGATGATGTATGATTACCATTACTTCCGACGTGACTGGTGGAATGTCCCGGAATCGTGCGAAAGTGAACCGCAGGACGTGAAACAGCTGAAAGATTTCGCAAGCTCAATAGGCGTGTCCCGTGAGGACATTGACCTGCTCCTGAGCTACGGTTATTTCGTAGAGGAAATCGAAGAAATGCTCTACCAGCCCGGCGTGATTGAAGAAGCATTATGCGAAATTCTGAACGAGTGCGCATACGACTACTGTGGTGAGTTCTGAGCGTTCGGAAACAATACCTACATTGTGGACATTAGATATATTGCTCAGGTTGAGCAGGCGCGTTGCCCGAAATGAACACCTTTGCTGAAGTTGTACATTGACACATAGGGAATCTTGTGTTACAATAATGCCAGGGAGGATAGTTCAATGCTTGAGGAGCGCCCCAAGCGACATGCGGGGGTGCAAGGCACTGTAAAAACCGCTTGATTCACGACTTGTTGCATTCTGTACATGACATTTCTCTACTGGCTTTTTGCTATACGTTTTTTCGGTTTATTTTTACTTTTCACAATATAAGTAAGCCCGAACATCCATCAAATGGTTGTTCGGGCTTGGTTGTGGAGTTGTTTTACAGCTCCGTTTTAAGTTTATGCAGGAGTTAAGGCAGCACCGCACAAAGACTTTTTATTGGATTTTGCTCGTGTCTTGCCTGCATATTTTAGTTTGGCGCAAAATCAAAATCGTTTGGTTAACGATGAAGTTTGTGTTGCACCAAACTAACGACAGATCAGCCTTGCGTCGATATTTGTTGACTTGAAAATGCTATCGCTTCCGTCAACAAATCTTCATTGTACAATCTGACTTGCGCAATACGCGCACAATCTTTGTGCGGTATTGCCTTAGGTCACCTGTCAGACCGCCTGAAGTTTTCACACAGAACCCTGCTATTTTTGCAAAAATATATTGAAATATAGTATATTATGTGTTAAAATATAAGCATATCATTTATGTCAGGAGTTGAAAACATGAGCATAGACTGGAATTTCCCCAGCAACAATTTCGGCACAGTGAGCGGAATCGGGGAAGCCGGAATAGAAACGTTCAAAGGCTCGCCCTATCGCTCCCTCGCAAGGGAGATATGCCAGAACTCGCTTGACGCAAGACTGGATCCAGGAAAGCCGGTAAAGGTTGATTTTTCGCTGTCATACATATCCTCCGGCGATATAAAGCAGTTTGATTCTCTCAGGGACGCCTTTAAATCCTGCCGCAGCTTCTGGAGGGAACAGGGTAACAAAAAGACCGTGGATTTCTTCACCAGGGCGCTGAAACGTTCTGAATCTGATAAGATACCCATGCTGCGCATAAGCGACTTCAACACCACCGGGCTTACCGGCTCGGACAAGGAATATAATTCTCCGTGGCAGAATCTTGTAAAGGCTTCCGGAGTTTCGTCAAAGGGCGGATCGTCCGGAGGCAGCTTCGGCATCGGGAAATCTGCTCCGTTCGCCTGCTCGGATTTCCGCACTGTTTTCTACTCAACGCTGGACAACAAAGGGCTGAAAGCGTTCCAGGGAGTTGCACGCCTGGTTTCGTTCCGGCAAAAGAATATTTTCGGTCTGGACTCGGACAGCATGACCACCGGCATGGGCTTCTACGGCGATACAAGAAAAAATGCAGCTATTCCGGAGTGCATATCCCTCGACCGTAAATTCCGCCGCCGGACAAGCGGCACAGATGTGTTCATCGCCGCGTTTTCCGAGGGAAAAAACTGGCGTGACGATATTATCAGAGCGGTTCTCTCTGAATTCCTGATATCTATTTTCCAGGACGACCTTGTGGTCAGCGTGGGCGATTGCGAGATATCTTCAAAGACGCTGCCGGCGCTCGTGGAACAATACCGCGAGGTTATACCGGAAGTATTCAACTATTATCAGGCGATGACTTCGGACGACGCTGTGGTAATAAGCGAGCGCTTTCAGGATCTGGGCATGATAGAGCTGCATCTTCTTATTCAGAAGGACCTGCACCGCAAGATACTCATGAGCCGCAGCAGCGGAATGAAGATATTCGACCAGAATCGTATTTCTGGCACTATATTCTTCGCAGGAGTATGCATTCTTAAAGACGAAAAGATAAACGCGTATTTCAGGGAGATGGAAAATCCCCAGCATGACGCCTGGGAACCCGAGCGTCACAGCAATCCTTCCGCCGCGAAGAAAAATAAACAGGCTCTGTCCAGACGGCTGAAGGAGATAGTGCAGCAGTACGGAATGCAGACCACTCTCGAGGAGGTTGACGCAGAGGGAATGGGAGAATTCCTGCCGGACGACGAGGGAATATCCGACGGAGGCGAGAAAACCGAGACGATAAGCAGCGCTACAAAGGATTTTGACGTCGCCATGTCCGATATCCAGACAGGGCAGAAAGGCTCGGAAAACTATGCGGATTCCGATGGCGCCCCTGCTGACTGCGGAATGGGTATCGCCGAAGGTGAAAGCAGCGGCGGCACCGGAAGCAAAGATATGTGCGATGATGAAAACAGTTCCGAGTCGGGAGGCGGATTCGGCGGCGGCGGGGACAGTGAAGGTGCGGACGGTGAAGGAACCGGTATTTTTCAGGTCGGAGTCGAGGACCCCGGGAGCGATTCTGCCGTCAGAAAGAAAACAGAAATGCGCGTCATGCGTGTAAGGCTTTTCATGACCGATCCCAAACAACATCGGTATCGGCTGATATTCACGCCGTCAAAGAGCGCTCAGTGGGGATATCTGCAATTCCAGCTGTCGGGGGAGCAGAGCGCCGTTGACGTTAAGGTGCGCGATTCTTTCCTTGCAGGCAGTGGGAAAAAGCTGTCCTGCCATAACAACGAAATAATTCTCGGGAGCTTTTCCGCAGGTCAGCGGCTGTCGGTGGATTTTACTATTGACTACGCGGAACAAAGCTCAATGGAGGTGAAGCTGTATGGATATCAGATCTAAGCTGTACCCTTATCCTGTGCTGTCATCGGTGAACGATGACTACACCGGCAGCAGCTTTACATTCACGCCGGATATCAGCAAAGGACCTCGGGAGGTCGTGTTTGATTTTACGCTGAATTTGCAGGACAGCACGCTGCAGCAGCTTATCAGCGGCGGACAGGCTGAGTTCGTGATTCATATTGAGTGCCCGTACACCGCATTCCGGGAGATAATCAGATGCTCCTCCGATAACTGTTCACGGCACATAGTGGAAAGCAGGCTCAACGGAAAGGTGTCCGTGTGCGCGTTCATAGTCGCAAAGCAGGATATACACGGCTATACAAACCCTGCTTTCAACGCGGACTACAGCGACATCAGCTTTGATATCGAGCGTGGTGGGATACTTGCGGTCGGCGGTCAGTGCAGCGTAGAGATAATCAAGGAAACAGACGAACTGGCAAAGGTGCCGTCCATTTTCTCAATATGCAGGAGCGCGATGGATTCAGACGAAAGCATGAAAATAGACCTTGACGGAGAAAAAATCGCTATCACGCTGTGCGCAGAAAGCTTCAGCAATTACCGCGTCATGTCCGCTTCCCCGGCGTATCTGCCGGTGTTCCATTCGATTCTAATTCTGCCGGCGCTTATATATGTATTTGAAACGCTAAAGCGCAGCGGAACGGAAGAATTTGAACAGCGGCGCTGGTACAGGGCGATATGCAGGACTCTCTCTGCGCAGGGGCTGAAGCTGGATCAGACCACGCTTGACACCTATGAATCATTCGAGCTGGCGCAGAAGCTGCTGGAGCTTCCGGTAAACAAGGCGATAAATGCGCTCGCACAGCTTGGCGACAGCGTGGAGGACGAACAATGAAGCTGCATTTTTTGAAATATGACGCACTGACTTCCCTGCGTGCAAACGTTGAAGGAAACCTGGCGAAATATCTCCTGCCGACCAACGACTGGATATATGAGTTTTTCGGAGAGGAAGACCCTTTCGGGGAATTTATGACCACCGTCGGGGATATCAGCTTTGTATATGCCGAAAAGGAACAGGGAAAGGCTGACGTGCAGAACGTTATTACACTGTATTCAGCCATGATGAACATAACGGATACCCAGGCTTCCGACGAACGGCTGTGGGCTGGAATGTGCCACGGCGATATGTGGGAGTTCGTGAACAAGCGCTGGGAAGCTTCCACATCAAAGAAAATAACTAAAGAGGACGTGCTGTCAAGGTATTTTTACGGACAGGGCAGACGGCGTTCGCTGATAACCAACACGCTGGCGAAGCTGTGGTGGGTAGGTCGGCTGACCTACGACCCGGACCGCAAAGACCCGTTCGAGCTTACGCACTATTTCGAAGATGATTTTTCAAGAAAGACCCTCATTTTATTTTCAAGCAATTACATGAGCAGCAGACCCGTTGCGCTGGGACTTCTGAGTGCGCTGACCGACCTGGAGCGGAATACCGCCTGCACCGGAAAGGAGCGCAAGTTCATCTACCAGGAGGCTTCAAAGTACTTGAATATCCTCGGCGGTACGATGATACTTGACTACTTCACCAAGGAAGAGATAGAAGCCCGCGTGAAGAATCACATTCTCAGCTTGAAAAAATCTGAGATGACCGTGTGAATCGCTGCTCTATAACTGTGCAGTTTTAACCGGAGCACAACAGACCCGGACGAAACCCCCACCGTGGGTATCAATATCTTTAAAGTACTCGCTTTTCTGAAAAAACCGCTCCCGCAAGCCTCAAATCGGCTCCGGGAGCGGTTTTCCATCTGTATCGAGCGGTTCAACGTCCCACTGGATAACGTTCATGCCCATGCCCTGCACCGTGGTGATGAGGGAATTGTCGTACTCTCCGTAGGGCGCGCGGTAAAGGGTGGGAGTCTTTCCGGTGATGTCCTCAATCTTGAGGGAGGCTGCCCTGGAATCTGTGATGAGGTCGTTCACGTTGATCCCGCTGACGTGGGGGTGCTGATCGGAGTGGTTCGCAATCTCATGCCCGGCGTCTGAGAATGCTTTGACGTCCTCCGGGTAGCGGTCGCACCAGTCGCCGGTCACAAAGAACGTCGCCCGGGCGTCGTATTCGTCCAGAATGTCGATGAGCTCCTGGGTGTTGGAATTCTCCCAGGCGACGTCGAAGGTCAGCGATATTTTCTTGTCGCCGCGCTCAACACAGTAGATTGGCAGCAGCCGCTCAGTTGCCTGGGTGCCTACGGAGGTGACTACCGCGCAGATTCCTACGGCGGCAGCGGCGGCGGTCAGCGCGCCTATCACCGTGAGCCGCTTGACTTTTTTTCGGGTAAATGTGATCATTCGCATGATGAAGTCCTCCTGTTGTTTTGTTAGGGCGATACCGCACAGAGATTGTGCATGTATTGTTCTAGGGCAACACCGCACAATTAACGGCTAACGCCTTTGCCGCACGCTTGCTTGCATCTTTTTCGCCATCTTGCACAATTCGTCCTAGCAAGGCGACAGCCTTGCGTCGTCCTCATTGTACAATCTGACGAAAAATCTGACGGCGCAATCGCACGACAATAATTATGCGGTATTGCCCTAGAGTTATATGCCGCATTCTGGACAAATATGACAGGCAGGGGAGTGCGCTGTCAGCGTACCACAAATCCGCCGGCGTGGTGTATACTGATCTCATGGAGGATATTTCCGCCAACTGGTTTTGAACATATACTGAGAACCGCCGTCTGAAATCTACGGCGGTTTTCGGCTTTTTATCCGCGCTGTCGGGACTGGACGAAATTTCCTGGACAAAATCCCAAAAAACATTTGACAAATCGGAAAAAATGTGTCACAATATAATAGGACATTATTTTCCTGCGGCGGAGGATATCCGCGGCTTATTCGTATTGAGTTTCGGCAATGGAGTGATAATATGACATTTTTTAAGAGAGCGGCAGCGGCGGCATTATGCGTTGTCATGCTGGCAGGAAGCACCCTCCCGGCTTTCGCGGAGGAGGGCGGCGCGAGTATCATTGTGGAGCCAGGCAGCGAAACGTCGGTGATCGACCCGGGCAGCGCGGATTCCGGTGAAACCAGCATAATAGACACCGGCAGCGGCGAAACTACGATTGTGGACCCGGACGGTGGAGAGAATCCTAAGGACGCCGGCAGGAGCAATCTGGACGTATCGGACGAGCAGTATTCCCAGATAGATCTGAGCGGATACACTCAGTGGGACGGAAAGACCAAGATGGAATCCGGCACGAATTACTACATAGAGGGCAGGGTGGCTCCCCGGCAGAATTTCACGATACCCAAGGAAAGCAGGCTTGTCGTCAAGTCCGGCGCGCAGCTGGTATTGTACAAGAACAGGGCAATGAACGTCCGCGGAATAATCACCGTGGAGCCGGAAGCGGAACTTATCGCCTCCGGTACGCTCACAATATATGAAAAGGCTGGCATTGAGAACTACGGTGCGCTCAAGGGAAGCGTAAGTTCCACCTATCGCGTATGCGGCGATCTGATCAACCGCAGCACAGGCAAACTGTCGCTATCCGGCGTTGTCAGCATTTACAAGAATGGCATCCTGCTGAATTACGGCGAGACCGCCTTCACCACCAACTCAAAAGTGAAGGTCACCGGCGACTTCCAGACAACGGAAACCGGACGGCTCATATGCAGCGGATACTTCGCGGTGACCATCAACGGACGTACCACCCAGGCAGGTTACTTCTCGCTTACCGGTGAGGTGGTCAACAGCGGCGTGTTCGTATTCGAGCGCACGGTGAGGTACTACAAATCCAGGGCGGCGAGGTTCTCGGTATCCAAGAGCAGCCGTCTGATAGACTACCGCCACAGGGACGTGTCTGATCCTGTCCCCGACGGCGAGGACAGCGAGGACGCCACCGACGTCGGAATCAAGGGCATTGACGTATCTTACGCCCAGGGCGCGGTGGACTGGGCTAAGGTCAAGGCTTCCGGAGTTGAGTTCGCTATGCTGCGTTCCTCCAGGGGTCCGGTGAGCGACACGCGCCCCTCCGCTGAGGATACCACGTTCCAGTACAACGTGACCGAGGCGACCAGGGCTGGACTGAAGGTGGGCGTTTACCACTACATTTACGCGCATACGGTTTCCGACGCGAAGAAGGAAGCCAGGTTCTTCATCAAGACCATCAGCCCCTATCAGATAACTTACCCCGTGGTGCTGGATATCGAGGAGCAGAGCCAGGCGAAGCTCGGTAAATCCCAGGTCACGAAGATAGTCAAGGCATTCCTGGACGAGGTGAACGCGGCAGGTTACTACGCTATGCTGTACTCCAACAAGACATGGCTCACGCAGTATCTGGATATGTCGCAGCTCTCCGGGTACGAGGTATGGCTGGCGCAGTGGAATACCGTGCCGACCTACAAGGGGGATTTCGGCATGTGGCAGTACAGCTGCAAGGGTATCGTTTCCGGAATAGACGGGTACGTTGACCTCAACCTTTCCTACAAGAACTACGCGAAGATCATCAAGAAGGGCGGCTATAACCACCTGACCTGATGGACGATAAACAAACAGGGGCGGATTTCCAGAATCCGTCCCTGTTTCAGCTTGTCGAAAAAATCGATAATTGCCCGCGAAGCGGGCTTTTGAAATCTGTTTTTTGCCACGGGTCTCCCGGGGCAAAAAACACTTCTATCCGCACAAGTGTATTGGAAACGGCTTCGCCTTATTCCTTACGCGTGCAGGGTGCATTTTATCGAAGATAAAATGCGTAAAGCTTGGCTTTGCCAAGCTAGTGGATTTGTTCGGCGGAAAAGCCCCTTTAGGGGATTTTTCGACGGTCTAAAACAGGGGCGGATTTCCAGAATCCGTCCCTGTTTGTTATGCTATGGCTTATTCCGCGTCCCTGTAGGCGCAGATGAAATCCGTGAATTCCGATGTGCCGCCGACTGCGAAAAGTCCGGTCATGACGCCGGTGAAGCCCTCGGCTACCTCGCTGGAGAGGTACTTGGTGCTGCCGTAGCCCAGCTGCGCCTCGCTGCCGTCCTGCGCCACGAAGAAGCTGTATCCGAAGCAGTCCGCGCGGATAATCAGCTGTGCGCTGTCGCCCTTTACGGGCACGGCGTTCTGGCGGTGTTTGATTCCGCCGATGTTCAGCATGAGTACCGCGCTGCAGCCGGATTCCGTGCGCTCCAGGAATATGTCGTAGTGCTCGTTTTCGGTTATGAGCACGGTAAGTCCGCCGATCCCACCGGAGTTCTTCACGGTGCACTTCATATCCATGTGGAAATCGCGCTGGCGCATTGCGACAAATGTCGGGGAATCCACGTCGTCCAGGGTGACGGAGGTGCCGTGGAGCACCGCCTTGTCCGCAGACAGCTCGTAATCCTCCATGTGGGGGTGGCGCAGGAAGCACCACTCGATGTTCCAGTCCGTGTTCGCAAAGGTGAATTCACGCTGGGGTGCCTGCACGAAATCACCCTTGATGTCGTAGGATTCGTCCGTGGTTCCGTCCTTGCCGCAGGTGAACCAGCCGTCCTCGCCGAACTGTACCGGGGTCAGGAATACCTCCCTGCCCAGGTGGTGGTAGGGGCGCCAGATGTGCTGCTGGCGGAATCCCAGGGAGATGACGTGCCAGTCGCCGTACTTGTCCTGGATAAGGTCGCCGTGGCCTATACCCTGGATTATGAACGGAGCCTTGTTGCGGTTCGTCAGCACGGGGTTGTGGGGATTCCCCTCGAAGGGACCCCAGACGGAATCCGCCCGGGCGCAGGTGATCATGTGGCCGTATTCCGTGCCGCCCTCCGCCGCCATGAGGTAGTATGTTCCGTTTATCTTATAGAGGTGGGGGCTTTCGAGGTAGCGTCCGCCGGAGCCCTGCCAGATACAGCGGCTGGGGGAGAGCTTCTTTCCGGTGGCGATGTCGATCTCGCACTGGACTACGCCGCCGACGCCGTTGTCATCTGCGCCGTTGCTCATGAAGTAAACATGGCCATCCTCCTCGAACAGCGACGGGTCGATTCCGCCCTGATCGACGTATACCGGCTCGGACCACTCGCCGTGGATATCGTCAGTCCAGACGTAGAAGTTCTGGTGGGTGGTGTCGTTAGTGGTCACCATGTAGAACCTGCCGTTTATGCAGCGGATAGTCGGCGCGAATACTCCGCCGGAGCTGTTGATCTTGTCCAGCATTACCTGGCTCTTCCTGGTGAGGACATGACCTATCTGCTTCCAGTTCACAAGGTCGTCGCTCTCGAACAGCGGTACTCCCGGGAAGTACTGGAACGAGCTGCATACAAGGTAGTATTTCCCATCGTGTTCGCACACGCTGGGGTCGGGGTAAAATCCGGATACGACAGGGTTATGGTATTTCATGGTGATTCGTCCTTTCTTGGGATAATATTTATATAAGTATAGCACATTCCGGATTTTTCCGCAATGCCATATCGGACAACATTCAGCACAAAACGGACATTACTTTTTCGCCGGGAGCATTGACAATATGCCGTTGTTGTGATAAAATATCATTGACATGCCGGTATGGCAATTGTTGAAAAGAGGTAATTATATGAAAAAGGCAATGAGATACGCCGCCGCGGCAACAGCATGCGTGCTGCTGACGGGCTGCGCTTCCGAAAACAGCACAGGTCTGGTGAGGTTCTTCAAGGAGGACTATTTTGAGCAGACCACGACCACCCAGACCACCACGGCTCCGGAAACTTCCGCCACCACGCAGACGACCGCAGAGCCGCCGGAGATCGGCCCCGTAGACATCCCCACGATAGATATCGACGACTCCGGCGACACCGTGACGATATACAGCTTCACGGGCGATATCAACACGTTCATGGACGGCTGGGAGCCTATGAGCGCCGGCGTGGCGTTCGAGAAGATTGATGTGGAATCCTACTACAGCCGGCTGGATTCCATACTGAAATCCGGGAAGGGGGACATCGACATCTTCGTCGTTGACCAGGATCACCTGCCGAAGTACATTTCGTCGGGATACGTCCTGCCGATAGACCAGATAGGCGATGTGGATACCTCGGAGATGTACTACTCCACGATACAGGACTGCACATACGAGAACGAGATACGGGCGCTGCCGCTGAGCCTGAATCCCGGAGTATTCCTCTACAACCGCACCGTTGCGCGCAATGCGCTGGGTACTGACGACCCGGGCGAGGTGCAGCGCATGATCAGCGACTGGGAATCCTTCAAGGATACGGCGAGGGCGATACAGTCCAGGGGATACAAGATGACGCCGAATTTCACGGACATGTTCCGCGCGTTCAGCGGCGAGGCGAAGCGCCTTACCGACGAGGACGGGGAGGCTTTCGTGAACCAGAACGCCCTGGAATGGGCGGACACAGCCCGGACGATGTATCAGTCGGGACTGTGCGACAATAACGATATCTGGACCTCCGGCTGGGCGCAGGGATTCACGAACCACAAGTATCTCGGCATGTTCGCCTGCAACTGGCTGGCGGAATACACCCTGCCGGGCATGGACAGCAGCGGCGACTGGGCGGTATGCCGCGGACCGAACGCGTATTCCTGGGACAACAATTACGTCCTTATCAGCTCGCGCTCCGACAACATGACGGACTCCTTCCGGGTGATACGGCGGCTGTGTATTGACGGCAGCCTGCACTACGACAACGGAATGATAATCCCGAACAACCGCACGGAATTCCGTGATGAATCCGGGGACACGGCGCTGGATTCCCTCGGCGGTCAGAAGCCCTACGGCGTATATAATGAGGTGCTGAACAGCATTTCCACCTCCGTCGGCGGCTCTGAGAAGGACCTCGACCGGGCGGATACCTTTGTAAGGACGATGACGGAATACATCACCGGGCACTCGTCCATGGAAGAGGCGCTGGCGGAATTCTACTCGCAGGCGCGGTGATACTGTAATAATATATCCACCACCATATAGTGGGGGATTCAGATTGTCAAAAAACCTATTAAATTTTGCGTAGCATACTGAAAGTTTTCGGTCCAGCCTTTTTCAAAAGGCTGGCGAGTCGAGGGCAGCGCCCTCGTCGCCGTCCGCAGACGGCGAAATTCCTAACGATAATAAAGCGCTAAAGGGGTGTGGGGGAAAACAAGAGTTTTCCCCCACAGTTTCTTTTAAATTCTCTTCCGTATCAACTTTTCGACAAGCTGTATCCTCTATCGTACGGTAGGGGATTTTCCGACGGTTTATGTGCTGCGGTACTGCTTCGGGGTCATGCCGGTGTGCGTCCGGAACAGCTTGCAGAAATACGCGGAACTGCTGAATCCGCACTCCAGGGCGACGGCTTCCACGGTCATGTTGCTGTCGCGCAGCAGCTGCATGGAGCGCTCCACCCGGTATTTCAGCAGGTAGCTCACCGGGGAGGTGTGCAGATAGCTCTGGAAGCACCGCGACGCCTCGCTGCGGCTTATGCTGGCGGAATTCGCGATGTCCTGGAGGGAAACGTCGTCGGCGTAGTGCGCCTGGATAAACCCTATCATCTTCTGCATGCGTATCTGCAGGACGTGCTCGTTCTTCACCGCCGGGGCTAATTCCAGCTCCCCACGGTGCTCGTAAAGCTCCGCCCAGGCAAGGCTGATCTCGCACAGCACCCGTATCTCGAAGCATTCGCGCTCTCCGGGGGCGGAGGTGAAATCCAGAACCGGGGTCTCGCCGTAGCGCCCTATCTCCCCGTACGCCTGGAGCATTGAGAACACGCGGTCCAGCCGGGACAGCACCGAGCGGCTCCAGTCCGTGGTACCGTCCAGCAGGACGTAGGGCAGCTGGGAGTTCAGCGTCAGCGGCATGACGTACTGCATGTTTATCACGCTGTTGACCGGCGCGATGAACTCCGGTTGAAACACTACGTTGGGGCAGTAGCAGGGACCTTCCTCCGCCTGGTTCTCGTAGCTGTGCAGGCAGTTCGCGTTCAGGAATATGCCCTGCCCCTTCTCTAGGGTTATTATATTGTTCCCGGCGTGTATCCGCACCCTGCCGCAGTGCACCACGAAAAATTCAAGGTTCGGGTGCCAGTGCATGGGGACGTTGTTACCGGGGATATGCAGTGAATTCACATAGTATTGTATAGGAAAGCCGGCTTTTCCGTGCTGGACCAGCTCCTGAAAGTTCTCTTTCAATGGCATGTGGAATTCTTCCATCTCATGTCCTCCTGTCCGATTTCGATAAAATCCCTTTGGGAATATTATAATATAAATCGGGAATATTGTCAATTGTTCAAAACGATTATAGATAATATAATAATATCATACAGAAAAGACAAAAATATTTGTTAATATTCGCCAAAGATAACGATTACATGTTGTGAGAAATGCCAAGGTAAATTAAGTAATTAACTTGTGTAACAGCTCGCAAACGGCTTTGTAATGCGGATCCCACAGGTCCGGCATTTAACTCGCCGCGACTGCGGTCCGGAGTTACAGCCCGGCATATTTCACAAATATTTCAGAAAAGGGAGAACCAAATGCCAGCTTTCAGAATAATTCTCGCATGCACGCTCGCTGCGGCTGCCGTCCTGGGGATGACCGCGTGCGACGATGAAGCGCCTGTGGCTTCTGGCGGTTCTGCGGCGTCCAACTCGGCTCCTGCCGCTGCCGCAACTACCAGCACGCAGGCTTCCACTACCGCAGACCCTGACGCAGGTCTTGAACTGACCGACAAGGAGAACAAGGTCATCGACACCTCCGCATGCCCGCCCTCCGGACATGCCGGAAAACTCAGATATCTCGGATTCTACGATATCACCAAGGACCAGAAGGGCACGGAGCAGTGCCTGATCTTCCAGTCCGACCTGTACGGCGGCAGCTTTGAATACATAAGCACGCCGTCCGGCTCCGCTTATTACGACAAGCTCGCGAACCTGATCGCCAGCGACGACTCCCCGGATATCGTCACCAAGGACGCAATGCTCCTCCCGGGAAACGTAAGCAAGAACCTCTTTGAGCCGCTGGACGGAAAGATCGACCTCACCGCTCCCCAGTGGAAGGATATCAGCAGTATCGTTGAGCAGTTCTCCTGGAAGGGCGTGCACTACTACTTCCCCCACAGGACGACCACGAAATACGCCCTGAACTACAGCAAGAAGACCATCGAGGAGAACGACCTCACCGACCCCTATGAGCTGTACGCGAACGGCGAGTGGACCTGGGAAGCATGGCGCAACATGATGATCGATTTCTGCAACAAGGACGACAAGCATGTTGGCTTCTACACCACCAATAATACTATAACGAGTTTCATCGCCACCACCGGTACCACGATGATCGACGTTCAGCCGGACGGAACGATAACCAACAACCTCCTGTCCGCTGAGGTGTCCCGGGCTATGACGTTCCTTGAGGAACTCTGCCGCGACGGGCTTACATACGACAAATCCTACGGCGACTGGGTATCTCCCCAGGTGTTCTCGACAGCGTGCAACAATATCCTGTTCACCTGCACAGAGCCCGAGTGGACCTACATCGCAGCCACCGAGAACCTCCAGAACAAGGAGGGCGTGGACAACGACATCTTCGGAGAGGTTTCCGAGTTCTCGTTCGTGCCGTTCCCGAGAGATTCCATGGCGGACGCTTACTACACTGAGTTCGACACGTTCGGGTACCTGGTGCCCAAGGGCGCAAAGAATATCGACGGCGCCGTGGAGTTCATAAACCTCAACAGAATGTACGACGTAGATCCCGATATCCAGGCGAAGGTGCGCGAGGATCATGTCAATCCCACCAAGATCTACTTCGAGAAGGGCAAGTACGCCGGCTCCGAGAAGTGGCAGATGACCTGGGGCGAGCATGAATACGACCTCTGGCGCGAGATGTGCGACCCTGCGAACTTCACATTCATCATGGAGGACGCCGAGGGCTTCTCAGTGGATTTCACCGACAAGATCGGTCAGCTGCTGATGGGCGTTGTTGAGCGGAGCGAATCCTGGGCAAAGACCAGCGCAGAATTCTCGCCGATCGCCGACGGTGTCATCTCAGAGTTCAAGTAAAGGTAATTTCTGACATGTTCAGATATTATATATTATTCATTTCAGAATTCATTTAAGGAGGAACTTAAAAATGAATAAATCCAAAAGACTTCTCGCATGCGCTCTTGCCGTAACAATGGCTTTCGGTATGACCGCATGTGAAGATGAGGCGGCAGTGAATCCGTCCGGGGCTTCCCAGGCAAGCAACGTTCAGCCCAATCAGCCCGGCGCGGTTACAACAGCTACATCTGCTTCCACCACTACAGATCCTAATGACGCACTCGACATGACCGACAAGAAGGAAAAGACCTTTGATACTTCCCTGTATCAGCCCTCCGGCAATGCAGGAACAGTTAAATTCTGCGCTTTCTATGATATCCAGGGCGACCAGAAGGGTACTGAACAGTGCATGATCTTCAACTCTGACCTGTTCGGCGGCAACATCGAGTACATATCCACTCCGTCCACCACAGACGCGCTGCTCGAAAAGCTCTCCAACCTTATTGCTTCCGACGATTCGCCCGACCTGGTTGAAAAAACGGCGATGCGTTACCCCGGCAACATCTCCAAAAACATGTTTGAGGCTCTCGACGGAAAGATCGACATTGATTCCCCGCTGTGGAGCGACATGAAGGAAATCGCTGAGTCCTACGCATGGAACAACAAGCACTACTACTATCCGCACCGCATCACCACCTCCTTCTCGCTGAACTACAGCAAAAAGACCATCGAGGAGAACGACCTGCCCGATCCTTATGAGTTGTACAAGAACGGCGAGTGGACATGGGACGCATGGCGCGATATGATGACCAAGTTCTGCGACAAGGACGAAAACAACATAGGCTTCTATGGTACTGATACCACTGTTGACGCGTTTATCCTCACCACAGGCACTTCACTCATTGATACACAGCCCAACGGCTCCATCACAAACAACCTGGCTAACCCGAACGTAACAAGAGCAATGCAGTTCATCGAGGGTCTATGCCGTGACGGTGTTTCCTACGGCAAGGAACTCGGCGACTGGGTACCTCCGGAGACTTTCGCAACTGAGTGCGACAGACTTCTGTTCCTCTGCATGGAGCCTGAGTGGACCTACATTGCTGCTACCGAGCAGCTCCAGAACCCCAAGGGCGTAGACAACGACATCTTCGACACCGTTTCTGAGTTCGCATTCGTTCCGTTCCCTAGAGACCCGCAGGCTGACGCTTACTACCAGGGCTACGACACATTCGGCTTCCTGGTACCCAAGGGCGCAAAGAACATGGACGGCGCTCTCGAGTTCATCAACCTTTTCAGAGCTTATGATGTTGACCCCGTTATCCAGGCTCAGGTAAAGAACGACCACATTAAGCCCGAGAAGATCTACTTCGAGAAGGGTTCCAACGAGGGCAAGGAAAAGTGGCAGATCACATGGGGCGAGCAGGAATACGACCTCTGGAGAGAAATGTGCGACCCCGCAAACTTCTCCTTCATCAACGAGGACGCTTACGGCTTCACCTCCGACCTCCAGTCTCAGCTTGCTACCGTAGTTATGGATGTTGTGGAGAATGGCTCTTCCTGGACTCAGACCTCTGCTGAGATATCTCCTGTTGTTGATTCGGTAATCTCTGAATACGCACTCAGCTGAGATCGCTGAAACTGAATAATGCTGGCTCCCCCACTTATGTGGGGGAGCTTCGTTATTCGGCATAGAAAAAAACTCCCTGCCGCCAAGGGCAGGGAGCTGTATTGGTTCCGGAATATCACACGATCTCGCTGTTGGGCTCGCCGCTGGTGACGATCCCCTTGTCGGCGTCGATGGTGACTGCGGTGCCGGAGCGGAGTATCTGCGTCGCATTGGAGGCTCCCACGATCACCGGGATATCCAGCGTCTTTCCGACGATGGCTGCATGGCTGTCGTCGCCGCGCTCCTCGGTGATTATTCCCTTGGCGGTCTTGAGCAGGGGGAGTATTGCGTTGCTGGTGCGCGGAATTACGAGAATCTCGCCGGAATTGAACTGCTTCTGCGCTTCCTCCTCATTCTTGCATACGCACGCGGTGGCGGTCACGGAACCTCCGGTCGCACCCGTGCCGGTAACGAGAACATCGCCGACGATGTGCACCTTCATGAGGTTGGTCGTGCCGGATACGCCCAGGGGAACGCCGGCGGTGATGACTACCAGGTCGCCGTTGTGCAGGAGTCCGGCTTCCACTGCCTTCTGGACTGCGTGGTGGATAAGGTCATCGGTGGAGGTCATGCGCTCCTCCGCCATCAGCGGAATTACGCCCCAGGAAAGCGCTTGCTGGCGCAGCGTGGTTTCGCTGGTGGTGCAGGAGATTATCGGGCACTCCGGGCGGTAGCGTGAGAGCATACGGGCAGTGGTGCCGGTCTTGGTGACGGTGATTATCGCAGTCGCGCCGAGATCCATTGCAGCCGATACGGTCGCATGGGAGATCGCGGTGGATACGTTTACCACGTCCGGATTCTCCAGCTTGTAGAAGCGCTTCTTGTAGTCGATCGCCTTCTCGGTGGTTTCCGCAATGAGCGCCATGGTGCGGACTGCTTCAACAGGGTGGAGTCCTGCCGCGGTTTCGCCGGAGAGCATGATGGCGCTGGTTCCGTCGTAGATGGCGTTGGCAACGTCGGTGGTTTCCGCACGGGTGGGGCGCGGATTCTTGATCATGGACTCCAGCATCTGGGTGGCGGTAATTACCTGCTTGTTGGCATTGTAGCCCTTCTTTATCAGCATTTTCTGGAGCTGCGGAATCTCCTCAAACGGTATTTCTACGCCCATGTCGCCGCGGGCAACCATGATACCGTCGGCAACATGAAGGATAGAGTCGATGTTGCGCACGCCGTCGCCGCTTTCAATCTTTGCGATGATGCGGATATCCGGGCGGCCTTCCTCCTCAAGTATCTTACGGACGGCGAGGATATCCTCGGCGCAGGTGACGAAGCTTGCGGCAACGAAGTCGAAGTTTTCCTGGGCGGCAAAGCGGATATCGCTCTCGTCCACCTCGCTGATGTAGGGCATAGAGAGTTTCACGCCGGGGACGTTCACGCCCTTGTTGTCGGAGAGCACGCCGCCGTTGAGTACGGAGCAGAGAATATCGGAGGTGCCGTCGCCGTTGTCCCTGATCTCGGTGCAGCGGAGGATTATATTGCCGTCGTCGATAAGTATACGGGTGCCTGCGGCGATATCCCCGGGCAGTCCCTTGTAGCTTACGGAAGCACGCTCAGCGGTGCCCTCCTCCTCGCGAGTGGTGAGGGTGAATGTGTCACCGGTCTTTATCTCGGGCTTTGCGCCGCCCTTGAACTTGCGCAGCCTTACCTCAGGACCCTTGGTGTCCAGCAGGGTGGCCACGGGCTGGCCTGCCTCCCTGGCAATGCGTATTACGCGGTCGTGATCGATCTTGTGGCTCTCGTGAGTCCCGTGGGAAAAGTTCTGACGGGCAACGTTCATGCCGTTGTCGATGAGCGCACGCAGGATCTTGTCGTCCTTTGTCGCAGGTCCCAGGGTGCATACGATCTTGGTTCTTCTCATAGTTGTACACTCCGATCTTTTTATATAGGGTCAGCACATTGTGCCGGTATGGGCGAATAATGGTATTCTTGATTATTATACCATTTTTCGGGAAATAAATCAAGAGCGTTATATTAAAAATCTGAAAAGCTATTGTTAAATCTGTGTAAAATCCGCTGTGCCATAGTATTATGAACAAAAAGGACACCGTGTTTTTATCAGATTTTCACATAGTGCACTTGAAGAATTCACTATTCCCCTGTAAAATATGTATTGTAAAGCAGAGATGAAATAAATCGGGACACAGCAAAGCCGCTTTACATTTATTCGCTAACCGCACCTTTTCATATAATTACCAACCAAACCAGCATCAGACCCCTGTGAGAGATCACAGGGGTTTGATGTTTATACGGAACCATAAAGAAAACCGCCGGGCATTTTGCCAGGCGGTTTTATCTGTTAATCCGGAAGAATATATTTCTTGGAGTAGTCGTTGAACTCGTCCATAAACTCGGAACGATCCAGCTTCTTCAGCTCGTTCATGTACTCGTGCGTGTCCATACTGTTGTCGTTGATCTGAATGAGGTAGACAGCGATGTTGGAGCAGTGGTCGGATACCCTCTCGAAATTCGTCAGCAGATCCTGGAGGATAAATCCAAGCTCGATGGTGCACTTTCCGGAGCGCAGACGCTCGATGTGTCTGGATTTCAGCTCGTTGCGCAGCTGGTCGATAACGTCCTCAAGGGGCTCGACGCACTTCGCAAGGTTCACGTCCGCCTTGATGAAGGAATTGATCGACATGTCCAGTATCTCGCTGACAGCCTTTATCATCACCTTCAGCTCCCTGAGAGCCTGGTCGGAGAACTTTATCTTCTTGGTGTGCATTTCCCCGGCAGCTTCAATTATGTTCACCGCGTGGTCGGAGATACGCTCCAGGTCGCCTATGGTGTGCAGCATCATGGATACGATCTTGCTGTCCGTTTCGGAGAGATCCTTGGAGCTTATTTTCAGAATATAGGAGCCTATCTTGTCCTCGTACAGGTCGATGGAATTCTCGTTGTCGATGACCTCGTTGCACTTCTTCTGGTCGTATTCCATCACCACTTCAAGCGATGTACGCAGTGTTTCCATGGTAAGCTCCGCCATGCGAATGCTTACGTTGCGGCACTGCTCAATGGCAACGGAGGGAGTCTTGAGCAGACGCTCGTCCAGCATGGGAGCGTCCTGCTTCTTCTCGCCGGGCTTGTCCCGGACTGTAAGACAGGCGAGCCTTTCCAGCTGCTTTGTGAAAGGCAGGAAAAGCGCCGTGGTCAGTACGTTGAAGCCGGTGTGGATAACCGCGATCCCGACAGCATTTAGGGAATCCTGCATAAACGGGAGGTCAATGAACGCATTGATGAGGTAGAACACCGACAGGAACAGCACCGTGCCGATAACGTTGAAGTAGAGGTGCACCACCGCGACTCGCTTCGCAGGCTTGTTGGCGCCGATTGAGGAAATGAGCGCGGTCACGCAGGAGCCGATATTCTGCCCCAGCAGAAGCGGCAGCGCAATGGCGTATGTGACCTTTCCGGTGGAGATCGCGATGGACTGGAGGATACCGATGGACGCGGAGGAGGACTGCAGCACGGCAGTCAGCACGGCGCCGGCGATAACGCCCAGTATCGGATTGGAGAACATCATCAGGATATTGCAGAAGGTTTCGTTCTGCTCAAGTCCTGCGGTCGCGGAGGACATGGCGTTCATGCCGAACATCAGCACCGCGAATCCGGCGAGTATCGTACCGATGGTCTTTTTCCGGTCGGATTTCGTGAACATTATCAGTATCACGCCGATGACCGCGAGTATAGGTGTGAATGTCGTGGGCTTCAGGAGGTTCAGGACGCTGAATCCCTCGGAGCCGTCGATGGACTGAAGGCTCAGCAGCCAGCTGGTCGCGGTGGTGCCTATGTTAGCACCCATGATAACTCCGATCGCCTGTGAAAGCTTCATCAGCCCGGAGTTCACGAATCCGATTATCATTACGGTCGTGGCGGCGGAGGACTGGATAACCGCTGTGATTATCGCGCCCAGCACCACGCCCTTGATGGGTCTTGAGGTCGCCTTTTCAAGCCAGTGTTCGAGTTTTCCGCCGGCGAGTTTCTCCAGGGCGGCGCTGAGGGTGTGCATTCCGAAAAGGAACAGAGCGATACCACCCAGCAGGTTCAGTACATCATAGACACTCATTTCAATTCTCCCGTGATCAACGATCTTTCTTTATCGTCTGGATTTAACATTGTTTTTTCCCATACAACATAATTATACATGATTTTTCTGAAATTGTACAGTGGTTTATCGAAATTTTAATATATTTTTGTTTTTTTGTTGATAAAGCACAAATCTGCCCGGGAGTATTGAGCGGATATTTCTTAATGCAGGAAACGATGGCAGAATAATTGGAAATATTCTGGCTAAACTATAACCGAGCCGGGACAGGATGTTCCCAGAGATCTGAAAATTCTGACCTGAAAAGAAAGGAAATATCATCATGAAAAAAGACAGGAACAAGAAATCGCTCAACACCAAGGCGTTCGCGGCGGCTGCAATACTCGGGGCGGCGGCTATCGCGGCTGCTTCCTACGCGGCGTATAACCGCGCCATGAGCGGACTTACTCCCACCACCAGTACCACCAGCCAGAATACATGGGTGTTCAGCGCTCCGGAGGATACGCCCGTGGACGTGCCGCAATCCGGGGTGGAGCGCGAGGAGAGCAGCGTTCCCGAGGTTTCCGGAGTTTCTGAGGCAGAAGCTGCGGAGATCGTCACCGAGGAGGCTGAGGAAGTCAACAAGCCCGTGAAATCCGAAGCACGGAACATCATGCCGGTGGAGGGCGAGGTTTCCCACCCGTTCAGCAACGGGGAGCTGGTGAAATCCGAAACGCTGGGGGTATGGAAGACCCATGACGGCTGCGATATACTCTGTCCGCTGGGTACTGACGTGCGCTCCATGTCCGCAGGCACCGTCACCGAGATCAAGGACGATCCCCTGTGGGGAATTGTGGTCGTTATCGAGCAGGACAACGGGCTGACCGTGGAATACTGCGGACTGTCGAAGGAGCTTGAGATCAAGACCGGGCAGCAGGTGAGCGAGGGCGAGATCATAGGCAAGACCTCCGACACATGCCAGGTGGAAATCGTCCAGCAGCCGCACCTCCATCTCGGGGTGAAGCAGGGCGGCAAGTGGATCGACCCGATGTCCGTTATCGGCGGTTGACAATTCAGCGCAAATACCTTATAATAATGGTGCACTCAGATGTGCACCATTTTTTTTCGGAAATGAGGACTGCGGTAATGAAGCTTGTGATACAGCGCTGCGAGAGCGCTTCGGTGAGCGTTGACGGAAAGATCGTCGGACAGATAGGTCAGGGATTCCTGGTGCTGCTCGGTATCGGACAGGAGGATACTGAAACGGACTGCGACCGCCTGGCGGCTAAGATGATCGGGCTGCGGATATTCTCGGACGAGAACGGAAAGACCAACCTCTCCCTGAAGGACGTCGGAGGTTCGCTGCTGGTGATCTCGCAGTTCACGCTGTACGCCGACACCCGGAAGGGGCACCGCCCGAACTTTCTCATGGCGAAGGAGCCGGTGGAGGCAGAGCGCCTTTACAGGTACTTCGTGGAGGTCTGCCGGAAGTCCGTGCCGGAAGTGCAGACCGGAGAATTCGGCGCCGATATGAAGGTCAGCCTGGTGAACGACGGTCCGTTCACGATCATTCTGGAATAAAACGATCCCCCTGCGTGAATCATTCTCCGCAGGGGGATATTCATGCTCCGGCTATCTTCCCGTCCGCTATCCGGATAAGGCGCTCGGCGTGCCGGGCGGCGTTCTCGTCGTGGGTTATCATGACGATGGTCTTTCCGCACAGGTGGAGCGCTTCAAGTATCTCGCAGATTATGCGCCCGGAGCGGCTGTCCAGGTTTCCGCAGGGCTCGTCCGCCAGTATCAGCGACGGGCGCGCCGCTATCGCCCGTGCTATCGCGGTGCGCTGCTGCTGTCCTCCGCTCATCTCGCTGGGACGGTGGTCGGCGCGCTCCGCAAGACCTACCTGCTCCAGTGCTTCCAGGGCGGCTTCGCGGCGCTGCTTCCGGGGGACTCCCCGGTACATCAGCGGAAGCTCTACGTTTTCCCGGGCGGTCAGGGTCGGTATCAGATTGAAGCTCTGGAACACGAATCCTATCCGGCTGCCGCGGATTCGGCTCAGCTGGCTGTCGTCCATCTTCGGGACCTCCTCCCCGTCCAGGATATAGCTCCCGGAGGTCGGGGAATCAAGGCAGCCAAGTATGTTCATCAGCGTGGATTTCCCACTGCCGCTGGCTCCGCATATCGTGACGTACTCCCCGTCCGCGATGTCAAGGCTCACTCCGTCAAGCGCCTTTACGGTGATCCCTCCCACCGTGTAGTACCGGCGCAGGTCTACTGCTTTTATCGGCATGTGCATTCCTCCTCTGGAGATATTCTGCACATATCAGGTGGGATTATACGCCGGGTTTTTCCTGCCGCCCGTCGGGGTGCACCCGGAACAGCTTTGCGGCGTGCGGCTCCTTCAGCAGGAATATCGTGCCAAGTACCGTGAACGCGAATTCCGGCAGCATGTACGCGCTGTTGTATGCGAGGGAATACAGCACCAGGTTCCATTCCTCCGGCGCCCAGCTGGCGAAGAATATCGTTCCGCTGATGAAGTGGCTGACCAGCCGCAGGAATACCGCCAGCGCGATACCGGCGATGTATCCGGGCACGCCGTGCTTCCGGAATATGCCGGCAAATCCCAGGGCGGTGAACGCCAGGAGGTAGTCAAAGAGGATACAGCCTGTCAGGGCAGCCGGGGTGAGTCCCCAGCCGGCGACCTCGCCTATCCCAAGCGCCAGCTGCGTGAGGGAATATGCAAACGCGCACAGGAATCCCCAGCGGCAGCCGAACATTATCGACAGCAGGCAGACGGGAAGCATGCTGAACAGCGTGACGGAACCTCCCAGTGGCATGTGGAATATAGTGACAAGGCTGAGCACGGCGGAGAGTGCGATCATCACGGCGCTCAGCGTGAGTTTCTGGACTCTGGTGTTATTCATTCAGATTTCTCCCTTCATACCGGAGATTATACCATAAAATCGTGCATTTGTCTACTCTATTATATGAGTTTGACTGTAAATTTTTTCGTTTACGCCCGATTTAACGTCGTTTCTGCTAATCGTTGGTAGAAAATATAAGTGTGAATGCCACTTTTTTTCTACCATTTTTTCTACCAAAATCACACGTTTTTTGATTTCTTTTTCTTGATTCCAATTTCGTTGATTATATTTTATAATGTTGACATCTGCGATTCTCCCGTACCTTCGGGACTATCGCTTTTCTTTTTTCTACCACCGGTCTTTTTGGGCGGTGTTTTACTTGCTGCCTTTGACGTTGACTTTCTTCTTGTGGCCTTTTTCTTTTCGGCAGGCTTTTCAGCTTCAGGTTTATCCTCTGACTTACCGCCGAGAACCCTTGCGATCGTTTCAGCCGAATTGACCTTTGCATTGTATTCCAAATGGCTATAAAGATTCGCTGTGATAGTAAAATTGCTATGTCCGAGCCATTCCTGAATAGCCTTCATCGGAACATCATGAGCAAGAAGCAAGCTCGCACAGGAATGACGGAGGTCATGGAAACGCAGATGCTTCAAACCATTTCGGGTAATGACGTAATGGAAGTGCTGTGTCACATACCCCGGCGAGAGCATATTGCCGTAGTTGTCACGACAGATAAATCCGTCGAACTCCTTGTTGTAGCTCTTTCCGCAAGCCTTTTTGAACTTGACTTCCGTTTTCTTCTTTTCAAGAAGCATTTCCTCAATGTGAGGAATCAGCGGAAGAGTTCTTCTTGTGGAATTGGTTTTCAGCCTGGTCTCTACAAAGATCTTCATCTCACCGTTTTCGTCGTAGTCACTTACGATCTTACGCTGGATCGTGATAGTCTTGTTCTTGAAGTCGATTGCATCCCACCTCAGACCAAGTATCTCGCATCTTCTAAGACCATAATATGCTGCAATGTTCACTACAAGTTCCAGTTTGTCGCCCTTGAAAACCTCAAACAGTTCATTCAGCTCATCAGCATTGTAGAAGGTAGCTTCGTGCCTGTCAGCTCTCGGTACTACCAACTTGTCCATAGGGTGCTTTGGTATCAGTTCCATTTTTACAGCGTAGGCGAATGCGGAATGCAATGCCAGATAATACTGCTTTGCGGTACTGCCCTTGCAGCCACTATCCAGTTTGTAGTTGAGATAGTTCTGAATGTGGTTATGATTGACCTGTCCAAGTGTGAGATTCGGATAGTTTTCGTTAATGTACTCCATGTATCTCTTGCTAACCCTGCGGTAACAAAGGTGTGTGGTACGAGCTACATTCGGTTTGATGTATGTCAGCCACTCGGAAAAGAAATCATCGAGCAACATATTTGAAGTGGTTTCATCGCTCATCACAGCATACGGCACAGCGTTTGCAGACTTGACAGCGATCTCACCCGATGAAATGCTCTTATCGAACTCCGCAACAATAGCATCGACTGCTTCTTTCAGAGCTTTCTTTGAACACCTCTCAGGCAATTCCGTGTTTACCCACTTACGCTTACGCTTTCCGCTGTGATCTTTATAGTCAAAGACAACATAATGCTTTCCGTTCTTCACGGAAGTAATGTATTTGTAAGGCAGACTTGCTTTCATTTCTAATATCCTCCTTTGAGTTGAAAGCGGTAGAAGTCTGCTGTTGACTACTCTATTATAGCGCGTAACCAAATATAATGCAATACGATCAGACCGCTTTTTCCTTTTTTCGGCGCTTTACACTGGGGAATTCTCCGATTTTTGTAAACTTTTTTCCTTTAGCTCAATCACAGAGGATTTTGTCACTCTGACGATGCGTCCCAAGTCAAGCCTTGTGAGCTTTCCCTGCTTTACTAATAGGTATGCGTAGTTACGGCTGACACCGAGCATTTCGCATACTTGTGGTATCGTAACCACATCAGGATATTTCCTGAACATCTGTCTAACGGATTTTTTCGGCATAACGCTCCTCCTATCTCTCAGGAAGAAGAAAAAGAAAACAAATAGCGTTGATGTTTCATATTCAGTTTTCAAGATACTGAGCCGACCTTATCGGACGGCGTACATCGTCTGTCGGTTATTTTTATGTCCAAAGATTGATGTACTGTTGGCAGCTCCTACTCAGAGAAGTAGAAGCTCCCGACGGCACATCGACCGTCGTTCAAAACAAGGAGGTGTGTGTGAAGCACCATAGGCAGTACCCGATGAACGGATACTCCCGACAGCGTTTCAGCTATCGTCCTGTTCGATAAGGGGCAGGATACCCTCTTTCTTTAACTGGTAATAGATGAATATGCGGCCCTGCTGCGTCCAATATGAATGGACTTTGGCAGTAGGATCACCATTCTTATCGTAAACAGTGTGTGTCTTTGACTTCATATATCCTCTGTCAGCATACTTCTGATACAGAAGCCATATCTGCCCCTGCTTATACTGTATGCCGTGCTCATGAAGCCACTTGTTCAGCCATATCGCAGACTTGCCGTAGTCCTTTGCGATAGTGCTTATGGTCATAAGCCCTTCGGATTGTAGCACCATATCACAGTAATCGGCTTTCGGTTTCATGACCTCGATTTGCTTTGCCTGAACAGCAGTTGTTTCGATTAGATTATTATTCTGCTGATTTGCAAGCTCCAGTTTCTGGTCAGCGATCTGTAACGCTCTCGCCATGACAGCATCGGGACTGTTCCATTGCTTTTCAAGGTTCAGGAAATATTCACGGCAACGCTTGCCGATCTCGGTACGCTGTATCATACAGAGCTGCTTTGCCATATCAATAGTCAGGTTATGGTCAATCTGTTTCTGCGGCATAGCTCTGCCATCTTCACGGAATACATTTTTGAACACCGTGAAAAAGTCCGTATTTTCACGGAATCCGTAATCACGCATCCGGTCAAACCATAATGCATAGTGTGTTTTGATCTGAAGCACTTTGTGAAGCTCCCGTCCGCTTACGGTGCGCAGATCGTTGTTATATCTCACAGCTATTGAAATCTCATTCATATGTAACACCCTCTCTCTTTCTTGTCGGTGTTTTTGTGTTTGAAAAGAACCCCTGCTATTGTCGGGAACGGAATCCCGTCCCCGACACAGGAGCGACAGCGTATGGCTGTCTATTTGAAAATAGGAGAAATGGAACTGTCGCATTCAGAGATGTTTTTGGCAGAACCCAAGCCGTCAGCTCAGGCTCTCCCGACAGCATCTCTGCTGTCTTAGTGAAAGGAGTTTCGATATATCATCGAAAAATGAAAGAAAAAAGCGAACCTTCGGAAACGGCACAGCCTGAAAATGGACAAAAAAGCCGCGCCGTTCCCTCAGCTCTATATAACCTTCAACAAGAAGGAGGATCGTGAGAAATACTGTGTCCGCTTCGCACCAGCGGAATGAACCCCTTCACCTTACTACCGTGAAAATCGAAAAAGTGGGAAAGAATTTCATGATTTTTTTGCTTCAAAAAGAAAAAATCGGCATTTTGCACAAAAGCAACTATTTGTTTTCGTGCATGATGATATACTCTTTCAGCTTTTCCTTTGCAAGCCTGAGCCGATACCTCACCTTATCTTTTGTAATGCCATACTTGCTGGCGAGATACATCAGAGTCACCTTGCTCGTGCCATAAAAATAGTCCTTAATAAGCTCATATCCCTCCGGAAACTCTGCTTTGAGCATCTCCATTGCGATAGGCAGGAAATCAAGCCGAGCCTGAAACATCGCTTCTTTTTCGGCTGCTATTTCGTTTACGGGAAGTGTAGAAGGATCAGCTAGAACTGTTTCGATCTCTTTATAATCCACGGAAAACGCACGGAAGTCAGCTTCTTTTTCCTCAAGCCACATTTCCTGGCGTCTGAGCTTGTTATATTCCTTTTCGATATGTTGCGGCACGTCATCTCCAAAGTGTGTATAGAAAAATCTCCCCATTACTTGCCGTCCTCCATATCAGATGTCAGGTTCGTAAGAGGTTTCATACCGAGCTTCTTCATGCGAGCATTATAAGCTGTAAGGGTATAGCTCTCGTTGTAGGCACAGCCGTTCAGGTAGTCAGTGAGGATATAGTCAGCCTGGCTCTTGAAGCCGTATGTGCCGGGGATCAGATTATCGCTTTTGAAGAAAAGGTGTCTCTGCCTGAATGGGTGAAGTCTGAGAGCGATACATACTGCACACAGATACCGCTGCCGTATTGTTCTCTCATTTTTCAGGTAACGGGAGATCGTACACTGGCTTATACCCGTCATTCTTGCAAACATATCCTGAGTGATACTGTACTCGTTCAGATAACGTGCAAGTGCATCACCAAAGGTGTCTGCATCCTGAAGAAGCCTATTGTCCGTCCCAAATATGTAGATGGCATAGCTTTGGGGTTCTTCTATTTCAGTGAACAGCGGAATCCGAGGAATCTGAATAATAGTTTTCATAAAAATCTCCGTCCTTTCCGTCGGACGGAGAAGCGCAAATGAACACAGTAATCCTGTCATTCGGTTCTTGACCGTCCGACAATCAAACATTACTCGTTCATTTGACTGTTCATTATTCAGTTGTCCATACAGTGATCGAGTAACCCTATTGCGCATTAGGTTCACTGTATGGAGCAGAGTCCTCATATCGGACTGCTTACTCACATAATTATAAACCAAACAGCGCGAAAAAGCCAGATAACAACCGTTTCCGAACGGAATAATCGTTATCGTTCAAAACACCGTATTTCCGCATTTATGTGATACCGCCTTTGTGATACACTCCTTTCTGAGAATGATACTTTTTATCAGTAGACAAGCAATAAAGCATCTGATTATGTATTATTCCAAAAGGAATAATTTTCACAGAACTTTCATTTTACAAGGCAATATTTCATCATTCTATCACATTTTGGCATAGAAAAAACGGTCTGATCTGCTCAGACCGCCTTTAAGCTGTATGCTATGGGCATACTTACTCAGCATTTGTTACAGCAAAGAAGAAATCCGCAAGGCAATCATTGCAGACTGTCATTTCTTTCTCAAAGTATCCGTTCTCAGCAGATATTTTGCTTAGTTCAGTACCTGGCAGTGGATTGGCAATAAAAATCATATTTATTGTGTTGTATTTATTAGTTATTTCTTTCGCAAATCTGACAGTGTCTTCAATATTCTCCATAGTTTCACCTGGAAAACCTAATACAAAAAAAACTATACATGGTAAGTCATATTTATCACATATTCTGACGGCATTAATAATACTTTCAGTTTTCAAATTCTTATGTATTATCTTCATACGAACTTGCTCATTTCCTGATTCTGCTGCTATGGATAAGCTAGTTAAGCCGGATTCAATCATAAGCTGTACCATTTCGTCGTCTATTCTATCCGCTCTCACTCCGTTAGGAGTGTCCCAAGTAATATTTAGTTTAGCTATTTCCTTAAACAAACGTTTTGCTCTTTCAATATCAAGCGTTAAATTGTCATCTTCAAAATGAAAATGATTAATTCCATAATCAAAAATACATTTTTTCATTAGTGAAATAACATACTCTATGCTATACGTCCTATGTCTATATCCTACTTGACTATGTACGCTACAAAGCAACAATTAAATGGACAGCCTCTACTAGTAAAAATAGGAATTGTTCTTTTATTACTAGGATTATTTCTCCACCTTGAATAATATTTATTGTTGAATACTTTGTCAAGATTTAGTAAATGGAGAGCAGGAAAAGGCAACGTATCTAGATCTTCAATAAATGGTCTATCATCTGTCACAATGATATCGCCATTCTCTTTATATGCTATTCCCTTTATCGATGATAAATTATCTATTTTCTTTTCTTTTTTATTATAGTTACGTAAAAGATCTATAAAAGTGTATTC
>UQMF01000024.1 GCA_900542145.1 uncultured Oscillospiraceae bacterium
TGACGAAAAATCGAGTTTTGCCAATAAGCGAAGCGTAATATTGGCAAAACTGACTACGCAATACACGCACAATCTTTGTGCGGTATTGCCCTAAAAATATTCCACTTTTTTTGAAAAAATCGCAAAAACCTATTTACAAAGCAGAAAAAGTGTGATATAATATCTATGTTGTGCATGTGCACGACCATACCGGTTTCCCGGCGAGCGGATAATGCTCCGACCGGAGATACACCCTAGTCCCTCTGCTGCGATCCCGGAATAAATTTAATGAGGTGTTTTTATGTTAAGAAAAGAAGAAAAGACAGCCGTAATCGAGGCTAACCGTCTGCACGAGCAGGATACCGGTTCTCCCGAGGTACAGATCGCAATTCTCACCCAGAGAATCAACGAACTGACTGAGCATATCAAGGTTCACCAGAAGGATCACCACTCCCGCCGTGGTCTTCTGAAGATGGTAGGTCACAGAAGAAACCTTCTGAGCTACCTCCAGAAGAAGGATATCGAGCGCTATCGTGCGATCATCGCTAAGCTGGGTATCCGTAAGTAATTTATGGAGTAAAGGGCAGCGCTGCGCACGAAACAGTGCTGCCTTTTTTACTAAGGCGCAGGTCTTAGCATTAAATTGAGTATCCGGGCAGCCGGATATTGACTTTAATTGCTATCGCTGTGCCTTCAGTAAAAGGATTTTTTATTGAAAGGAAATAATGCAATGTTCGAGAATTACAGAGTATTCAAGACAATGTTCGCCGGCAGAGAGCTGACCGTTGAAACCGGCAAGGTATGCGGTCTGGCTAACGGCTCCTGCTGGGTAAGATACGGCGAAACCGTTGTTATGGTAAACGTAGCTGCAAGCGCAAAGCCCCGTGACGGCGTGGATTTCTTCCCTCTGTCCGTTGACTACGAGGAAAAGCTGTATGCAGTGGGCAAGATCCCCGGCGGATTCCTCAAGAGAGAGGGCAGACCTTCCGAGAAGGCTATCCTGACCTCCCGTGTGGTTGACCGTCCTATGCGTCCGCTGTTCCCGAAGGACATGCGCAACGACGTTGCCATCACAATGACCGTACTCGCGGTTGACCCCGACTGCTCTCCCGAGATCCTCGGCATGATCGGCGCTTCCATCGCCGTTTCCATCTCTGATATTCCGTGGAACGGCCCGATCGGCGGTATCTCCGTTGGTCTGGTAGACGGCGAGATCGTACTTATGCCGAACCTCGAGCAGAGAAGCAAGTCCGACCTGAACCTGACCGTTGCTTCCTCCGAGAAGAAGGTAGTAATGATCGAGGCTGGCGCTAACGAAGTTCCGGACGACGTAATGTTCGACGCTATCATGGCAGGTCATAATGAGATCGTGAAGTCCCTTATCCCGTTCATCAAGGATATCCAGGCTCAGATCGGCAAGCCGAAGTTCGCGTTTGAGTCCCAGGAAGTTGACCACGACATGTTCGACGCTATCTCTGATTTCGCTATCGAGCGTATCAGATACGCCCTCGACACTGACGACAAGAATATCCGCGAGGAGCGCCTGAAGCCCATCGTTGACGATATTCACGCAAAGTTCGACGAAGTTTACCCCGAGAAGATCGCAATGATCGACGAGGCTATATACAAGCTCCAGAAGTTCGTAGTACGCCGCTGGCTGCTGGACGACAACAAGCGTGTTGACGGCAGAAAGATGGACGAGATCCGTCCGCTGGCTGCTGAAGTTGGCATGCTGCCCAGAGTTCACGGCTCCGGTCTGTTCACAAGAGGTCAGACCCAGGTTATGACAATATGCACCCTCGGTCCCGTTTCCGACAGCCAGAAGCTGGAGGGCCTTGACGAGGAAGAGGGCAAGCGCTACATGCATCACTACAACTTCCCGGCTTACTCCGTAGGCGAGACCAAGGCAAGCAGAGGTCCTGGCAGACGTGAGATCGGCCACGGCGCACTTGCTGAGCGTGCTCTTCTGCCGGTTATCCCGAGCGTTGAGGACTTCCCGTACGCTATCCGTCTGGTATCCGAGGTGCTTTCCTCCAACGGTTCCACTTCCCAGGGTTCCGTTTGCGGTTCCACACTGGCTCTGATGGACGCCGGCGTTCCGATTAAGAAGCCGGTTGCAGGTATTTCCTGCGGTCTTATCACCGAGGGCGACAGATGGGATACAATGGTTGATATCCAGGGCGTTGAGGACTTCTTCGGCGATATGGACTTCAAGGTAGCTGGTACACACGATGGTATCACCGCTATCCAGATGGACCTCAAGATCGACGGTCTGACCCCGGAGATCATCAAGGCTGCGTTCGCAAAGACCCACAAGGCACGCGACTATATCCTTGACGAGGTAATGCTCAAGGCTATTCCGGAGCCGAGAAAGACTGTCGGCAAGTACGCTCCCAAGATGATCCACACCAAGGTACCGGTTGACAAGATCAGCGAGGTTATCGGTAAGGGCGGAAAGGTTATCCAGAAGCTCTGCGCTGACTTCGACGTTAAGATCGACATCGACGACGACGGCAACGTATTCATCTGCGGTCTTGATCTGGACAAGGCAAACGCTTGCGTTCAGGTTATCTCCACCATCGTTAATCCTCCGGAGATCGGCGCTATCTACAAGGGCAAGGTAGTTCGTATTATGAACTTCGGCGCATTCGTAGAGATCGCTCCCGGCAAGGACGGCATGGTGCACATTTCCAAGCTGGACAACCACCGCGTTGAGAAGGTTGAGGACGTAGTTTCCGTTGGCGACGAGATCATCGTTAAGGTTATGGAGATCGACAACCAGGGTAGAATCAACCTGTCCAGAAAGGACGCTCTTGCTGATATCGAGGCTAAGAGAAAGGCTCAGGCACAGGGCTGATAATAACTGCATATGAGAGGGAAGTGAAAACTTCCCTCTTTTTTGACTTTATGGATAGTTTATGATATAATATGTTGATAAAATATTATTGGGGGAAATCAATAAATGACCAAATATGAAATTTTGCTATGTATTTATTCCTATCTTGATAAACAATGGCTCACAGATAAGGACAAAAGCGAAGAATATATATACTACATTGGTAATTTAAATCCCTACATCTGGGCTGACGATGGAACAGCAGATCCGGCATACTATGAAATTTTCATGGAAATATTCAATAGATTTTTTGCTGGAAATGAATGCTCCGTCCAAGATGGATTAATGTATGCAAAAAAATATTTAAAAGAGTACAACGTTATTGAACATCAAGAATATTCGTACAATATTGATGAGGTCGTAGAGGTGTTTGATAAATGCACATTTTCTGAATGGGTTGATATTTACACGCTCATAAAAAACCAAAGGAAACAGTAGTTTTCCGTATTCCGCTGATTCCGGGGCGGAATTTTTACTTCAATCAAGAAAAAATCTCAAAAAAACCTTGAATTCATTACCCTGTTGTGATATAATATTAATATGTGGGGGTATGCTTATAACTCCCGACTACTCTATTTTCAGAAATGAGGATCATCAAATGTCATCAAGTGTAATTGTCGGAACCCAGTGGGGCGACGAGGGCAAGGGAAAGATCATCGACATCATGGCTGCGCAGGCTGATGTCGTAGTACGTTCCAGCGGCGGAAACAACGCTGGTCACACCGTAGTTCACGGCGACCAGGTTTACAAACTCCATCTGCTCCCCTCCGGAATCCTGTACCCCGAAACTCTCTGCCTTATCGGCAGCGGCGTTGTGGTTGACCCGTCCGTACTTCTTGAAGAAATAAAGGGCATGAATGAGCGCGGCGTTACCTGCGATAATCTGCGTATTGACGCGCGTGCAGACATCATCATGCCGTGGCACAGACTTCTCGACAAGCTGTCCGAGGAATTCAAGGCCAAGCAGACCGGCGTGAATATCGGCACCACCGGCAGGGGAATCGGCCCCTGCTACACCGACAAGGACGAGCGTATCGGTATCCGCATGTACGACCTGGTACACCCCGAGGTGCTGAAGAAGAAGATCCAGGAAACCGGCGAGCTGAAGAATCTTATTATCACAAAGGTTTACGGCGGCGAGGCATGCGACCTGGACGCTGTCTATGAGGAATACAAGGGCTATGGCGAGAAGCTCGCGAAGTACATGGCGGACGCTTCCGTTATTGCTTTCGAGGCTTACGAGGCTGGCAAGAAGGTTCTGTTTGAGGGCGCGCAGGCTACCCTGCTCGACATCGACTTCGGTACTTATCCTTTCGTAACTTCCTCCCACCCCATCGCAGGCGGCGCTTGCGTAGGCACCGGAGTTGGACCGAAGATGATCGACGAAGTTATCGGCGTTGGCAAGAGCTACACTACTCGCGTCGGCAACGGTCCGTTCCCGACTGAGCTGTTCGACGAAACCGGCAACTATATCCGCGAGAAGGGTGGAGAATACGGCACTACCACTGGACGTCCCAGAAGAACCGGCTGGTTCGACGCTGTTATCATGCGCCACGCAGTCCGCGTCAACGGACTTACCTCGCTGGCAATCAACAAGTTCGACACCCTGGCAGGACTCCCTGTGCTCAAGGTGTGCGTAGCATACAAGACCACCGACGGTCAGACCCTGAAGGACTTCCCCGTAACCCTTGAGGAGCTTGCAAAGTGCAGCCCGGTTTATGAGGAGATCGAGGGCTATGAGGGCGACCTCTCCAACTGCAAGAAGTTCGAGGATATGCCCGAAAAGGCACAGGCTTATGTTAAGCGCCTTGAGGAGCTCTGCGGCTGCCCGATCAAGTTCCTGGGAATCGGTCCCGGCAGAGATCAGATCATCTACAGATAATAGATGAAGGTACTTTTTATCGGCGACGTGGTGGGAATGCGCAGCTGTGAAGCCCTCCAGAGAGAGCTTCACAACATCAAGCAGAAGCTCGGCGCGGAAGTTATTATCGTCAACGGCGAGAACTCCGCGGAGGGTAACGGCATAAATCCCGCCTCCGCCGGGGCTATATTCGACGCCGGGGCCGATGTCATAACCACAGGCAATCACTGCTTCCGCCAGAAAACGATGGAGGCAGAGTGGGAGCACAATGAGCGCATAATCCGCCCGGCAAATTTCGACGACGAGGTCATCGGCAGGGGAATGTGCGTGCTCGACCGGGGGGCGTATTCCATCGCGGTGATCAACCTGATGGGGACCACCTACATGCAGCCGCTGGAGAACCCGTTCCGGTGCGCTGACAGGCTTCTTGAAAGCTGCGACGCGCGTATCAAGATCGTGGATTTCCATGCGGAGGCCACCTCCGAGAAGCGCGCCATGGGATACTACCTCGCAGGCAGAGTGTCCGCGGTCGTGGGTACCCACACACATGTGACCACGGCTGACGAGCAGGTCATCGACGGCACCGGATATATTACCGATGTGGGAATGACCGGTCCGAAAGACTCCATTCTCGGAGTTGAAAAGGACATAATCATTGAGCGTTTCCTGACCTATTACCCCAAGCGGCACAGGTTCGCCGAGGGCGATATAGAGCTGAACGGCGTGCTGATGGATATTGACACGAAGACCGGTGTGTGCAGTTCCATCGAGAGATACAGGCAGATCATAAGGTCAGCCTGATCATACCGAAAGGCATTCCAAGCGAATGAATGGTGATTTTATGGAAATAGTAAAAGTATCGGCACATTCCGTACCGAAATCCGTTGCAGGCGCTATTGCCGCGGTTATCCGCGAGTACGGCGAGGTCGAGGTGCAGGCGGTCGGAGCCGGCGCAGCGAACCAGGCGGTGAAATCCATCGCAATTGCGCGCAGCTACATGGCGCTTGTGGGAGTTGATCTCATATGCATTCCGGCGTTCACGACCGTGGACATCGATGGCGATGAGCGCACCGCAATGAAATTCATAGTTGAGCCGAGGTAATTAATTCGGTTCAGCTGGTATATGGTTGGCACTGAATTACACGCATTTATCGGTTGCAATGGCGCACCTCCGGGGGCGCTGTTGGTGCGTGCGGTTCAGTGCTTTTTTATAAGGAGAGCGCATGACATTACGGTTTTATGACAGCATTGCAGATGAATGCATCAAATTTGCTGTAATAATAGCCCGGTCGAAGTGTAGGTGGGTGTTCTGCAAGCACCGCGAGCGCGATACCCTGGAGCTTCCGGGCGGACACCGCGAGCCTGGCGAAAGCATAGAGGCGGCGGCAGAAAGAGAACTCCGCGAGGAAACTGGCGCGTTGGACTTCTTTGTCGAACCGGTGTGCATATATTCCGTCACTGGAAAGAACCGGGTGAATTCCTCCGGTGAAGAAACTTTCGGAATGCTTTATACAGCCGAGATCACAAAATTTGGCGAACTCGACAGTGAAATTGAGCATATAGTTTTAACAGATGAGCTTCCGCAGAGATGGACTTATCCCGAGATACAGCCGGGACTTATTGCAGAAGCCCGGCGCAGAGGTGCGGTATGAAGATAATGTTGATAGCCACCGGAGGCACGATAGCAAGCGGCGACAGCGGCAGCGGACTTTCTCCGGAGATGACGGCGGAGCAGCTGCTCTCAGGGATACGGGCGGATTGCAGCATAGATACGGTGCAGCCCTTTTCCCTGGACAGCACGAATCTCATGCCGGAGCACTGGACGGAGCTTGCGGTAATTATCCGCGACAACTGGACGGACTACGACGGATTCGTGATCACCCACGGTACAGACACGATGGCATACGGAGCGGCGGCGCTGAGCTGCCTGATTCACGCTCCGGATAAGCCGGTGGTGTTCACCGGATCCCAGCTTCCGATGGATTCCCCGGACAGCGACGCTCCGCGGAATCTCACGGACGCGATACGCTGCGCGGGGCATGGCAGCGGAGGAGTCTGGGTGTGCTTCAACGGCAGGGTGATCTCCGGAAGGGCGGCGCGGAAAGTCCACACGACGGATTTCGACGCATTCCGCGGATTCCGGCAGGAGGACGAGCAGACGGTGGACGGATTCTGCGCCGGAAGCCGGGAATCCGAGGGCGGAACCGTATTCTACAACCGCCTGGACAGCAAGGCAGCGGTGCTGAAGCTGACTCCCGGGATATCTGCGGAGATGGTGCACGACATGGGAACGCATGTTAATGCGCTGATAATCGAGGGCTTCGGAATGGGAGGGATCCCGGAGAACAGCGGACTTCCGCAGGTCCTGGAAACGCTCATCGCCTGCGGAGTCCGGATTATAATGACCACGCAGGTGTTCCGTGGGGGCTGCGACCTCAGCGTGTACGAGGTCGGGCAGGCGGCACGGAATCTGGGAGCGATACCGGCGGAGGGAATGACGACGGAGTATGCAGTCATGCGCGCAATGTGGGCGCTGGCTTATTCATACACAGCAGAAGACTTCAGGAATCTGTTCCTTGACGAAAGGAACTGAACCGCGACCATAAGGAGGATTTTAATTGAAGAACGAACTGAAAAAGCTCAGCTACAAGAACTTTATAATGCTCACGATTGCAGGATTTATCAATGCATTCGGCATTACCGTGTTTCTTATGCCAGTGAATCTGTATGACAGCGGTATATCGGGTACTTCTATGCTTTTGGGATATATTACGCCTGAGTATCTCACGCTGTCAATATTTCTCCTGGTGCTTAATCTGCCGCTTTTTTTGTATGGATTGAAACGACAGGGACTTGCGTTCACAATCTATGCATGTTATGCGGTGGCGTGCTATTCGTTCTTTTCATGGCTGATAACCGATGTGCTCCCACTTGATGTGTCCCTTGCTTCTCCGTTGGCGGAGAACGACCTTGTGCTCTGCTCCCTGTTCGGAGGAGTTATCTCCGGCGTAGGCAGCGGACTTGCAGTACGCTTCGGCGGTGCGATGGACGGCATTGAGGTGCTGGCGGTAATATTCTCGAAGAAGCTCGGAATGACCGTCGGAACCTTCGTGATGATCTACAACGTGATACTCTACATAGCCTGCGGATTCATCTTCGAAAGCTGGGTGCTTCCGCTGTATTCCATCATCGCGTACTATGCGGCGCTGAAAACGCTGGACTTCATCGTCGAGGGTATCAGCCGAAGCAAGGCGGCGCTGATAGTCACCCAGAAAGCCGCGGACGTCAGCCGCGCGCTCAGCGACGGCTTCGGCTGCGGAGTCACGGAGATCCCTGCAAAGGGCGGATACTCCGGCACGGACAGAACTGTGCTGTATTTTGTGGTGAACCGCTTCCAGATCGGAAAAATGCGTACAATAGTGCATGACGTGGATCCGTCGGCGTACATAACGATCAACGACGTTGCCGACATATTCAGCGCAAATCACGACGCGAAGGAAACCGTGGCTGCGGATAACTGACCGGGAACGGGTGGGGAACAGATCTCCGCCCGTTTCTGTTGTAGGAACTCACAAAAATACCCGTGGAATATCCCACAGATTTTTTGTGTTGAAAGGTTGACAAAACCGCTTGAATGTGCTATCATAATAAAGTGATTGCACGCTGATGTGCAGAGAATACAGACAATTAAAGGAAGGAAACTTATTATGAAAATCAGAAAGATCGCTGCGCTGCTTCTGGCAGGCGTTATGACACTGGGAATCTGCTCCTGCAGCAAATCCGAAAAGACCGACTGGGACTACATAGCTGATAAGGGCACATTCGTTGCCGGAATCACCCTTTTTGAGCCGATGAACTACTACGATGAGAACGGCGAGCTGACCGGATTCGAAACCGAGTTCACCAAGGCTGTATGCGAGAAGCTGGGCGTTGAGGCCAAGTTCCAGGAGATCGAGTGGGAAAAGAAGGAGATCGAGCTGAACGCAAAGACAATCGACGCTATCTGGAACGGTCTGACCGTTACCGAGGAGCGCAAGGAGAACATGTCCTTCTCCAAGTCCTATGTAAGAAACAAGCAGGTCGTTATCATCAACACCAAGAACGCTGACAAGTACACCGACATCGCTTCCATGGCTGGCGCAAAGTGCGCTGCTGAGAGCGGCTCCGCTGGTCAGACCGCAATCGAAACCAACGACGTTCTCTCCCAGAACGAGTTCATCGGTGCTTCCGCTCAGAAGGACGTTCTTCTGGAGCTCAAGGCTGGCACTGTTGAGATCGGCGTTCTGGACTATGTAATGGCAAAGGCTTCCATCGGCGAGGGCACTGACTACTCTGATCTGATGATCGTTGACGGTATCGAGCTGACTCCTGAGGAGTACGCTATCGGCATGAGAAAGGACGACACCAAGACCGTTGAGAAGATCAACTCCGCTATCGACGAGCTGGTTGCTGACGGCACACTGAAGGCTCTTGCAGAGAAGTACGGTCTGGCTGACGTTTACGCATTCGATAACTGATCTGAAGCGCAATAAACAAGTGGGTGGGACGGATTCGCCCCACCTTGCTGTTATTTTATTCCATAGTTAATTTAGATTTGAGGTCTGAAAATGTCTTTTCTTGAAGTAACCGCACAGCTTGCGGACGGATTCCTGATGACGCTGCTTATTTTCGGCGTGACGCTTGTGGGAGCTATCCCCCTGGGACTGCTCATCATGTTTGGCTCCATGTCGAAATTCCAGCCGGTGAAATGGCTGTTCAAGATTTTCGTGTGGATAATCCGCGGAACTCCGCTCATGCTACAGATAATCCTGGTATTTTACGGTCCTGGTCTAATGGGACTGGGCGTGAAGTTTGACAGACTCATGGCTGTTATTCTCGCATTCATCATCAACTACGCCTGCTATTTCTCGGAGATTTACCGCGGTGGAATCGAGAGCATTCCGAAGGGGCAGTACGAGGCAGGGCAGGTTCTCGGAATGTCCAAGACGCAGATCTTTTTCAAGGTCGTGCTGTTCCAAGTCGTGAAGCGTATTGTGCCACCCATGGGCAACGAGATAATCACCCTGGTAAAGGACACGTCCCTGGCGCGCGTTATTGCTGTCGTGGAGCTTGTCAAGGCTGCGGAGACCATCGTTTCGCTGAAGTCGCTTATCTGGCCGCTTTTCTATGTTGGCGCATTCTATCTGCTGTTTACGGGAATAGTAACTATACTGCTGAACTTCATTGAGAAGAAGATGAACTACTACCAGGGCTGATGGAGGTGCGATCATGGCTTTATTAGAAGTAAACGGAATATTCAAGCGCTTCGGCAAGACCGAGGTGCTCAAGGGTATCGACTTCTCGATGGAAAAGGGCGAGGTGCTGGCGATAATCGGCTCCTCCGGCAGCGGAAAGACCACGCTGCTGCGCTGCATGAACTTCCTTGAAACCCCGGACGCCGGAAGTATGATACTTGACGGCAAAGAGCTGTACAATGCCAGCTGCAAGTACTCCGACCGGGATATCCGCGCAAAGCGGCTGCATTTCGGACTTGTGTTCCAGTCCTTCAACCTGTTTCCGCAGTACACCGTCCTGAAGAACGTGTGCCTTGCCCCGGAGCTTATGCAGATAGGGCAGAGCGACAGAATACTATCTCCGCAGGAAAAATCCCAGATAAAGAACCAGATAGATGAGAATGCGCGCTCGATACTGGCTTCCGTGGGACTTTCCGAGAAGCTGATGAACTACCCCTGCGAGCTTTCCGGCGGACAGCAGCAGCGAGTTGCGATCGCGAGGGCGCTGGCGATGAATCCGACGATACTGTGCTTTGACGAACCGACTTCCGCACTGGATCCGGAGCTTACCGGGGAAGTCCTCCGCGTAATAAAGGAGCTCAAGGACGCCGGGCGCACGATGATCCTCGTCACCCACGAGATGGGATTCGCGAGGAGCGCGGCGGATAAGGTGATCTTCATGGCGGACGGAGTTATCGAGGAGTACGGCACGCCTGAGCAGGTGTTCGGGAATCCTGTCAGCGACAAGACCAAGTCGTTCCTGGAAAAGTCCCTCGAAAACATAACATGATTTCTTGCAATACTCGATTTTGAATCTTGCAAAAATGCCACGCTGATCAATTGAAAATCGACAGCTATATACGATTTTTGAAACTGAATCTGCTTTACAATTCAGACAATCTTGCGTATTTTGTGCATTGTGCACTGAAATCTGCCGGATTTGTGCTGCAATTTGTTGAATAATGTGATTGACAAAATCCGCGTTTTCGGCTAAAATATAAGTGTAATCAAGAAACAAGGGCGTTTCAGAGTAAGGGGTAATTGCCCCCAGTCTGAAGCGCTATTTTTGTTTCGCAAAACCTAAACATAACTCTAAGGAGGAAAAGGGACATGGCAGAACATTTTAACGTAGTGGAGCAGTTCGGCATTGACGTTTTCAACGAGGAAACGATGAAGCAGCGCCTTCCGAAGAATGTATTCAAGGCTCTGAAGAAGACCATTGCCGAGGGCAAGGAGCTTGACAGCAGCATTGCAGACGTAGTCGCAAGCGCAATGAAGGACTGGGCGATCGAGAAGGGCGCAACACATTACACCCACTGGTTCCAGCCTATGACCGGTATCACCGCTGAGAAGCACGACAGCTTCATCTCTCCGATGGGCGACGGCACCGTTATCATGGAGTTCTCCGGCAAGGAGCTGATCAAGGGCGAGCCTGACGCTTCCAGCTTCCCGTCCGGCGGTATCCGCGCTACATTTGAGGCAAGAGGCTATACGGCATGGGATCCTACCTCCTACGCTTTCGTAAAGGGCGGCTCCCTCTATATTCCTACCGCATTCTATTCTTACTCCGGCGAGGCCCTGGACAAGAAGACTCCTCTGCTCCGCTCCATGGACGTGGTTTCTGACGCAGCGCTGAGGATCCTCAGACTGTTCGGCAACACCACCACAAAGAGAGTAGTTGCAACTGTAGGCGCTGAGCAGGAGTACTTCCTGGTAAACAAGGCTACCTACGATAAGAGAAAGGACCTGATTTTCACCGGCAGAACGCTGTTCGGCGCTCCGGCTCCCAAGGGTCAGGAACTTGACGACCACTATTTCGGTACTATCAAGGATCGTGTAGCGAACTACATGAAGGACCTGGACGAGCACATGTGGAAGCTCGGCATCACCTCCAAGACCAAGCACAACGAGGTTGCACCGGCACAGCACGAGAACGCTCCCATCTTCGCTCCGGCAAACCTGGCTACCGACCAGAACCAGCTGACAATGGAGCTGATGAAGAAGATCGCCCTGGAGCATGGTCTGGTATGCCTGCTGCATGAGAAGCCCTTCGCAGGGATCAACGGTTCCGGTAAGCATGACAACTGGTCGCTGTCCACCGACGACGGTCAGAACCTGCTGGATCCCGGTAAGTCTCCGATGGAGAATGCGCAGTTCCTGACATTTCTTGTTGCCATCATCAAGGCAGTTGACGAGTATTCCGACCTGCTCAGACTTTCCGTGGCTTCCGCTGGTAACGACCACAGACTGGGCGCTAACGAGGCACCTCCTGCGATCATCTCCATCTTCCTCGGCGAGGAGCTTGAGAATGTTATCGAGGCTCTTGAGGAGGGCAGGGAGTACACCTCCGGTCACTCCATGTTCAACGTCGGCGTATCCTCTCTCCCGAACTTCCCGAAGGATACCACTGATAGAAACAGAACATCTCCGTTCGCATTCACCGGCAATAAGTTCGAGTTCAGAAGCGCAGGCTCAAGTCTGAATATTGCAGGTCCGAACACAGTACTGAACACCATCGTCGCAAACTCCCTGACGGAATTCGCAGACGAGCTTGAGAAGGCTGACGACTTCAACGCAGCGCTCCACGATCTGCTCGTTAAGAACATCAAGGCTCACAAGAGAATCATCTTCAACGGCAACGGTTACGGCGCTGAGTGGTTGGTAGAGGCTGAGAAGCGCGGTCTGCCGAACCTCAAGACAACTGTAGACGCTATCCCGTCGCTTACTGCTGAGAAGAACGTAAAGGTATTCACCAAGTTCGGCGTATACAGCGAGGTAGAGCTGCATGCGCGCCAGGAGATCAACTACGAGAACTACTCCAAGATCATCAACATCGAGGCGCTGACCACCAGCGATATGGCTAAGACAGAGATCCTGCCGGCAGTCATGAAGTTCGCGAAGGACGTATGCGATATTGCCGCAAGCAAGAAGGCAGTTGGCGTAGAGCCGACAGTCGAGGTGGCTATGGCGAACAAGGTCAACACTCTGACTGTATCCCTGAACGAGAAGATCGACGCACTGAACGCCGCTATCGTAAAGGCACAGGGCGTATCCGACTATGCAGAGCAGGCTAAGGTATACTGCGACGAGGTATTCGTAGCAATGCAGAGCCTGAGAGCAGTTGCCGACGAGCTTGAAACCATCGTTGGTGAGGAATACTGGCCGTTCCCGACATACGACGAGCTCCTGTTCAACGTATGATCCGCAGAAAACATAGAGTATGCGGCACTGAATCATGACTTAAAGCGTAAATTCTCGCTTTAAGATATCCCGCTCCCTTTCCCTTTTTTGGGGCTGTCCCGTGACAGCCCCTTTTTTCTTTGTCTGAGTGACATGATTTTTTACAGACATAATCAAGCGCGGTGTATACTGAGTAAAAAAGGAGGTTGCCCATGAGAATCAGAAGAACATTATCGGGATTACTGTCGGCGGCAGTGCTGCTGAGTTCCGGCTGCATGCAGAAAAAAGAGATAAACCTGGAAGAGGAAAGCACCGCGGAGAGCAGCGCACCGTCCGTGAATCCCACCGTGGAGGAGAGCGCTGCGGCGGCTGACCCGGTGAGCGAACTGCTGTCGGCATTGAATCGCGACACGGAGTTCAGCCAGTTCCCCGAAACCCCGGCGTCGGATTTCGAATGGGAGGAGGACGAGCTGGCCGGAATCAAGATAACCGGCTACACCGGCTCTGATCCCACCGTCAGAATCCCGGAGAAGATCAACGGAGTTACCGTGAACATCGTGAATATCCAGAACGGCGGCGCCATGGAAACGCTGGCGATCCCGGCATGCGTGCTGAATATATGGAACGACTGCGATTCTGAGGACGGAAGCGGAAGTCCGCTGCTGAAAGAGGTGTATATCTCCCCGGACAGCCAGAGCTTCTGTAGTATTGACGGCGTGGTTTACAAGCTAAACGAGGACAGGATAGAGGACAACGGTTATGTTGACTATGTCTACAACGGAACGCTGTCTGTGACCCTCGTCCCGGAGGCGAGGGAAAAGGAGATCCCATTTCCGGACAACGTGACCTATGTCGAGGACTGCGCGTTCCGCAACAGCCATGTGGATTCCGTGGTGCTTCCGGATACGGTGACCGCGATAGAACGCGGTGCGTTCGTGTGTTCCCGGAACAGGAGCATTGAGTTCAGGGGAGATCTTGAGTCAGTTCCGATAGGCGCGTTCTATTCCTGCGCAGCCGAGCAGATAATCTTTGACGGCAGTATCGGAACCATCGAGGACAGCGCATTCAGCCAGGCTGCGAATCTTAAGTCCATGGTTATCCCGGAGGGCACCTCCGACATAGGCGCCCAGGCGTTCCTGGAGTGCCCCTCCCTTGAGAGCGTGGTTATTCCCGGGTCGGTTTCCTCCATCGGGCAATATGCGTTTGAGCATTGCACCGCCCTGACGGACATTACGTTCTCCGACGGACTGAAGAGCATAGGCGACTACGCGTTCCACAGGTGCAATTCCATCGCGCATGTTGACCTCCCGTCCACGCTGGAATCCATCGGTGAATGGGCGTTTTCTGAAACCAGGATCACCGAGCTTACACTCCCGGATAGCCTGACATTCCTTAACGAACGCTCGATTTCATACGATGAGCCGATGACGGTGTATTACCGCGGCGTTGCGTTCAGTCTTATTCCGGGCAAGAGGATACCCAACGACCTGCTTGACCGCATAAACAACCAGTCCTCCACCGGCAATGTGGATTGCCATATCCGCCGGGTAGGCGATGTGCTGGTGTGGGACGAATATCCCGGCGCCCAGGAGTATTACCTCCGCTGGGACAAGTTCGAGGAGGAGTGCTACTACAACAACTCCGTGAACATAATCTACCGGATACAGGATCACGGCAGGGTCGAGTGGGGCGACGACGTAAATCTCACGCTGTATGCGGTGAGAGCGGACGGCACGGAGGATTACGCCGGCGCGTTCACCTACCGCTACCAAAACAACCCGTATTCCTGGCAGGACGCGCAGGCGGCAGGGCTGACCACCCAGGGAAGCTACCACATCAGCAGGGTATACACTGAGCTCATGTGGGACGAGTACCCCGGGTCTGGCTTCTATTCTATACAGGGAAACGGACTCAATGTTGGCGTCATGGGGAATTCCACTACTGACCTTATTGAGGAGATGGGCAACAACGGCGCATTCCAGTACGGAAGCACTTACACCTTCGACCTGTACGCATACGACGAAAATTATGAGGAGGTGTACATGGACACCTTCAGTTTTGAGTACACCTATTAAGACAAACAGGCAGGTACAAACCTGCCTCAGACTGTCGATAAAGGCACATCTGCGTCGTCAACGCCAGTTTGGCAGGCACAAACACGATGTTTGTGCTGTTGCCCCCCAGCCCGACACGATGTCGGGCAACTAAGGGCAACATGCACAAAGCCTAGCCAAACTGGCGTTTCCTAGCATCTGCACCTTTCTCGGCAGTCTGGGAAGATACTTTTTCAACAAGCTGAGGCAGGTACAAACCTGCCTGTTCTTTTTATTCCGCCGCGGCGCGTAGTATCCGTTTTCCGCAAAGCACTGAAACTGTCCCGGAAATCGCCGCCAGCACCGGAGCGCCGGCATAGAACACTAACCTGAGCATACTCTCCGTGTTCTTACAGTCCAGGGCCGTCGTCAGAACCACGACCACTGCTATCATCATGATTATTTCCGCCGCGATGTAAAGTACGTTGGAAACTTTCGTGCCGAACTTCATTGCGAGAGGAAATACCGGGAACAGCAGACATGCCTGTAGTATCCCCATGCACAGGGGAATGGTGATCATAGGCTCCGCCGGGAGCGGCGTGAGGATCAGCCCGATAATGTTGAACGTCAGCGAGTACGCCGTCAGTATCCCGATGATAATGCATGTTGCCGTGAATTTCGCCATGATTATCGCGCTGCGGGAAACCGGGAAAGTCTGCACGATACGGCTCCAGCCGGATTTCAGATCGGCGTCCATCGTGTTGAGGACGAAGGACGAGAACAGGCTGATACAGAGGTAATTCGCGATACAGAACAGCCCCATTATCAGGAACTGCGGCTGGATGCCCGTGAATTCAGAATCGTACAGCGCAAAGCAGGACAGAGTATAGGGCACCAGCATTATCAGCATTGCCAGCGTGATCTGGAATTTCACGCAGTAGATATCTTTCAGGATAAGCCCCTTCAACAGATGTTCCCCCTTTCAACTCTTCTTACAAGCAGCGCATAGAACAGTGCGTAAATCAGCACAACCGTCAGGAGAAATACCGCAGTTGGAACGGGAGTTATAAGCGATTTGATGTCTATTCGGAAGCCGCCGTCCGTTTTTGCCTGGATAAGATTTATCGGCAGCACCGTTCCGAATCCTATTATCAGTCCGACCACCATGCCAGCCTTTTCGGCATTCTTGAACTTTATGACGAGCGGCAGCATGACCCACTGAACCAGTCCGATGAGTATCCCCACCATGGGATAGAGCCTGAATAGTAACCCGGTATCGGGGAGAACGTCCGCGTCTATTAATGCGTAAAACGCAAGCATGAGCATTCCCATGACGATGCCGTAGGCGCTGAAGCAGAAGTTCTTCAGCAGCTCCGTCATGATGAACTGCCTGGGAGTCACCGCGCTCAGGGCGTAGTTCGCAAAACGTGTTTTCAGCGAGTTTTCCAGCTCCCGGTCCACTCCCTCCAGCGCGAGGACTACGGAAATCAGCGGAAACACAGGCAGCAGGAACATCAACACCGAAGCGATGTCGCTGTAGCTTCGGGACAGATATATCAGAACAACTCCCACGACAGCCGCAATCACGGAATACACCGCCGTCCCGATGATGAATCCGCGGTTGCGCAGCAGGGAGGAATACAGCAGCCCCCTCATGACCTCGCCTCCTCGTCCCGGACGTAATACACCATCAGCTCGTCGATGGACGGGATATCCTGGGCGATGTCCGGGTATTTCCCGAAGGCGGTCGTAAGCACCTCATGGGAGAATCTGCCACTGCGCTGCCCGATGATATCCGCCGGGTCGATACGGGAAAGCTGCTCGTCGGTGCATTTCAGTATCCGGTGCTTTTCCTTCAGCTCGTTGCGCTCCTCGCAGAATTTCAGCCTGCCCTGGTGGATAAAGCCTATGTAGTCCGCGATGTGCTCCAGGTCGCTGGTGATGTGGGTGGAGATCAGGATAGAGTGGGATTCGTCCTGAATGAATTCAAGCAGCATGTCGAGAATTTCGCTGCGTATCACGGGATCAAGTCCGCCGGTGGGCTCGTCCAGGACCAGCAGCCGTGGGGAATGGGACATCGCCGCGGCAAGACTGAGCCTCATCTGCATACCCCGGGAGAAGCTGCTGAATTTCTTCCCGTCCGGGAGTCCGAACCGATCGAGATATCCGCGGAACACCTTGCTGTCCCAGCTCGTGAATATTCCGCCGAGCACCCTGTCAAGCTGCTTCGCGGTCATTTCCCGGGGGAAAGGGAGCTCGTCGAATACCACGCCGATATCCTCCTTCAACGCCGGGGTCAGCTTCGTGGAATCCTCGCCGAGTACGGCGATGCTGCCGTTTTCCGGGCGGATAAGCCCGAGTACTGCCTTTATGAGGGTGGATTTACCGGCTCCGTTCTCGCCGATAAGTCCCAGTACCGTGCCGCAGGGGACTTCAAGGTTTATCCCCTCGAGCGCGAACGAAGGGTACCTGCATGTGAGATCGCGTATTTCAATGCTGTTTTCCATTCCAGAACCTCCATATTATATAATAAAACTGCCAGCCGAAAGGTGCGGCAGCCTGCCGGGTCATTTGGTCATTCCATGAACATTTTCAGGATTTCAGCCAGTTCATCGTAGCTCACTCCGCAGCGCTTCGCGGTATCCGCCGCCTTGGACAGGTACTGCTCCGCCTCGCGCAGGGACTGCTCCCTTAGCAGCGCGGGGTCCTGCGCGGAAACAAAACTGCCGCGCCCGGTGTAGCTTTCGATGAGCTTTTCCTGCTCGAGTATCTCGTAGGCGCGCTTGGTGGTGATAACGCTGACCCGTAGGTCCTGCGCCAGAGCGCGCATTGAGGGCAGCGGGTCGCCCTCCTTCAGTTCCCCGGAAAGTATCATCGCCTTTATCTGCGACGCTATCTGGTCGTAGATGGGCATTCCGGCGGAGTTGGTTATTATGATATTCATTCTTGCTCCTTGTGAATATTGTGTATATCCGATATATACAATATATCACATTGAATTACAATTGTCAATAGCTTTTTGGAAATTCACAGAAAAATTTTTTCCGCATACAATAAACAAGAGTTCACTGAAAGGGGAAATAACCATGTGCGGAATTGCAGGTCAGATAGGATATGAGGAGAACATGCGCCGAATGAGCGTGGTGATGTCGCAGATGAGCGCCGCCATAGCGCCGCGCGGACCGGACGCGTCGGGACTTTACGTTGACGACGACGCGTATCTTGTCCACCGTCGCCTGGCGGTAATCGACCCGGACAACGGGGCGCAGCCGATGAGCTTCGGAGGATACACGCTGGTCTACAACGGGGAGCTGTACAATACCGCGGAGCTCCGCCGGGAGCTTGAGCGGCGCGGAGTGGAGTTCTCCGGGCACTCGGACACGGAGGTAGTCCTGCGCAGCTATGTGGAGTTCGGCGGCAGCTGCGTGGAGATGTTCAACGGAATTTTCGCATTTGCGGTATGGGACAGCCGCCGCCGCACCCTGTTCCTCGCCCGGGACAGGATAGGCGTGAAGCCGCTTTTCTACAGCCTTACCTCCGATGGTATCGTGTTTGCCAGCGAGATAAAGGCGCTGCTGAAGAACCCGAAGGTTCGCCCGGTGATCGACAGGAACGGCGTTGCGGACATAATGCTGATCGGACCTGCGAAGCGCGTGGGCAGCGGCGTATTCCGGGACATCAGCGAGATACCCCCGGCGTGCTGCGCGGAGCTGACCCCCGAGGGCTTCTCAGTCCGGGAGTACTGGAAGGTCCACGCCGCTGCGCACACGGAATCCTTCGAGGAAACCTCCGCGCATGTCCGGGAGCTGCTTACTGACGCAATAAAGCGGCAGCTGGTGAGCGATGTTCCGCTGTGCTGCTTCCTGTCCGGAGGGCTGGACAGCAGCGTGATATCCGCGGTCGCGGCGGAGGAATTCCGCCGTCAGGGGAAGCGGCTTTCCACCTGGTCGATAGACTACAAGGACAATCACAGGAACTTCCATGCGAGCAGCTTCCAGCCGGACGAGGACGCTCCCTGGATAGTCCGCATGGCGGATTTCATAGGCTCCGACCACACGAATGTGGTGCTGGATACCCCGGCGCTGGCGGAGGCGCTGGAGGATTCCACCCGCGCCCGGGACCTTCCCGGAATGGCGGACGTGGACAGTTCGCTGTACCTGTTCTGCAGGGAGATACGCAAAAAGTTCCCGGTAGCCCTCAGCGGCGAATGCGCGGATGAAATCTTCGGCGGCTATCCGTGGTATCACCGCCGGGAGGTGCTTTACTATGACGGATTCCCCTGGTCAACGGCAGTCCCGGAAAGGGCGGCACTGATGAAGCACCCGATGTCCGCCGCCGACGCGGAAGCCTACGTCCGGCAGAGCTATGACAAGTGTATTTCCCGGACGGAGTACCTTGACAGCGACAGCGCGGACGACCGCCGCATGAGGGAGATGTTCATGCTGAACATGGATTACTTCATGGCAACCCTGCTTGAGCGCCGTGTAAAAAGGAAAAACGCATAATAGAAGGCGCCGCCGGTATTTCCCGGCGGCGCCTGTTGAATTGTTGAATTATCGTGAGATAACGGCTTCTCCGCCGCCCCATTCAACGACCGTGAATCCGTCCCGGCGGAATCCGTCGAAGTGCTGCGGCTGCCCCTCGAAGTATTCCGGCACGCTGGCGTATACCATGAACACGCGCAGCACGCTGTCCGGCTGCGGAGTTACCTCCAGCGGAACCTCCGCCGCGTAGTCCTCCGTGTGGAAGGTGATGTAGTTGAACTCGTTCTGCTGCATTCTGGGGAGCCAGTAAATGATGAACTCGTTGCGCTCCCGGGGGCTTAATCCTATCTCGGTCAGCTTTTCCTCCAGGAACTTCGCGGTGTCCTCTCCACGCACGACCTCGCCGCGGCTCATGTCCCATTCAGCGGAGCCTTCGCCCTCCCAGTACAGGCAGTAGTATTCCTTTCCGTCCGCCTTGTCGATGAGCGTGCCGTCCGGGTAAGCCGTGACGTTCCAGCCGTCGCGGTAATCCGGGTAGGTGCAGGTGAGTTCGCCGTCAATATCCACCTTTACGTTGACGTCCGTGGTTTCGGTGGGGTAGAGGTAGATCACGGGCTTCGCATATCCGCCCAGGAACTCATAGTAGTAGTCCATTATCGTCGGATCGTAGCTTCCGAAATAGTACGCGTCCGTGAGGTTCGCCAGCTTGTAGTCCAGCATTCTCTCGGTTATCGGGAGCTTCTCGTAGCCGGTCCAGTCCCTCATATAGCTGAATTCGCTGGAGTACAGCAGGAAGGTCTGCGTGATGTCCTTGCAGTAGTCCTGCCGCAGCCAGCCGTAGATCTCCCATTTGCCGAACGGAGCCGTGTAATCCCCATAGTGGTAGTACGGCCAGTCGGGCTTTGCGTCGGCAAAGAGTTCGTCGTCGGGGTCGTAGTAAGGTTCATAGTCGTAGGTCATACTGAATTCCAGTTCCTTGCCGTTCATGTAATAATGAGCGTCCTCACTGTCGCCCTCGGAAACATTGAAACTACCAGTGGAACTAAATATTTCAGTGAATTCCAGCCTGCCGTCTTTCAGTGTAAACAGGTAGTCGGCAGGATTCGGGTTGTTCTCATCCGTGCGGTTGATTCGCGACATGGTGAACCATGCTTTCTCGCCGTTTTCAAGCGGCTTCAGACCGATGACGTTTCCGTGCTCGTTTAATAGACCGGTGTCGTTGTTGTACAGCGTGTCGAGGAACACAAGCCCGGATTCCCCGATGGAGTAGATATCCACGTCCGTGTACTGCTTCCAGTCGTAGTCGGATTCGATTTTTACTTCCCGGGTCACCAGCACCTCCGGCTTCCCGTCGAAATCAAGGTCGATGAGATTCACGCCCAGGATATCCCCGGCGGTCAGTTTGTCCCGGATCGAGAGCAGCGCCCGGTAGGTTTCGGCAGCGGATTCGCTCTTTTCGTCAAAGGCATTGTCGCCAAGCAGGCAGACCTCCATGGCGGTTTCCGCGTCCGCCAGCTTTTCCATTGCCGTTATGCTGCCGGTGGCTTCGGTGCCGTCCGGGGTAACGGTTATGGTGAGGTCCATCGTAATGGTTTCGTAGTAGTAGCCGCTGGTGGAGTAGTCCGGCGTCATCTCGTCGTATTCCGCCTTCACAGCGGATTTCGCCCGGACGAACAGGGAATCGCACACGACCTTTGTCCCGTTTATGTCGAACACATAATTCTCTGCCGGGACGGAATCCAGGGTCGGCAGCGGAATATTGTACATGTACGCCGGGTCAACGATGACGGAGATATCCTCCTCGGAGCGGTAGTCCACGAAAGCGTTCACCTGGACGTTGTCCAGTTTGTATTCATACCTGCCGCTCTCCTCGTCGGCAGAAACCAGGGTGAGTCCTAGCTCCTCGGCGGAGCGCGGCGTCTTTGAGGAAGCCGCAGCCAGGTAGTTGCTTTCGGCGTCCTCGCCGGTCACGCGCTCAAAATACAGGGAGCTTTCGCGGAAGAGCGGTCCGGAGGATACGGCAGGCTCAGTGGATTCCACCGCGGAGCTGGTGCTGACGCTTTCAGACGTTGCCTCCTGGGTGCCTGCGGACGTGGCGGGCGTTTCCTTTCTCGAGCAGCCGGAAGTAAGAAGAACAGCTGCGACAGAAAGTAGTGCAAGTTGTTTTTTCATAAAAATTACCTCCTTTTTCTTTATTGTATCACAAGATTTAAAAAAAAGCAATAACACAGCGATTACAATGTGGTTACAAAAAGTTACAAATTATTGTTGGATTTGCCTGCGCTGGAACCGGATTCATCTTTCGTGGGAATAGCCCTGGGCGCGGACGTGATCATCGCAAACGGCTGATGTGCTACCGCCCGGCGAAGCGATTTGCGGCACTGGAAAAGGAGCCTGCCGGAGAGAAGAAATTCTCCGGGTGAATATTCCCGGAATGCGGCGATATCGTGCACTGATGTCGCCGCATTCCTTTTGGAATAACGGACGAACCCTGCTGCATTACTTGCATTGAGGTGAGCTACATGCAGGTAAAGGAAATACACCCACGGCTGAGCGCTGAGGAGCGTGACAGGGAGATAAGCCACATCACGGACGAGTTGCTGCGTATTGCCGCCGCAGTCCGGGGAAAGATGGGGAAGCCATGACGGCGATATATTGCAGGCAGTCTGTGGACAAGAAGGACAGTATCAGCATTGAAACGCAGGAGCAGGAGTGCCGCGCCAGGCTGCGGAGCGGCGAAACCGACGTACAGGTGTACTGCGACCGGGGCTACAGCGGAAAGAACACCAACCGCCCGGATTTCCAGCGGCTGATGGCGGACGTGGAATCCGGCAGGGTAAGCAAGATCATCGTCTACAAGCTGGACAGAATGAGCCGCTCGGTGCTGGATTTCGAGCTGACCTACCGGGAGCTGAAGCGCCATCATGTGGATTTTGTTTCCGCTACCGAGGATTTCGACACCACGAGCATAACCGGCGAAGCGGTGCTCCGGGTGATACTCATATTCGCGCAGCTGGAGCGTGAAACCATACAGAAGCGTGTGACGGACAACTTCTACAGCCGGGCGGAAAGGGGATTCTTCATGGCAGGAGTGGCTCCGCTGGGCTACAGTAAAGTCGCGGACCACATCGACGGGAGGAAAACAAGCCGCCTGGAGGAGGATTCCGCCACCAGCCACATAATAAGGTACATCTACCGCCGGTATCTTTCCGGGAGGACCATCGGCGAGATAGTTGCCGAGCTGAACTCCCCGGAATGTGGGATAAATCCCGGGATACAGTTCCACAATGTACGCGTCAGCAGAATACTGGCGAATCCGGTGTACGTCAGGGCGGACGCGGCCGTGTATTCTTATTTCAGGAGCCGTGGCGCGGTGCTCCACAACGACGTCAGCGAATTCACCGGGGTGTGCGGCTGCACCGTTTACGGCAGGCGCCAGGGAAAGACCAGGAGCAAGTTCCGGGATCTGTCCGGGGAAAATATACAGCTCAACCGCCACGAGGGGCTTATCTCTGCTGAGGACTGGCTACAGGTGCAGTCCCGGCTGAGCGAGAATCACGCGCTGAAAAACGGCGGAGGAGGTACTCACAGCTGGCTTTCCGGAATGATACGGTGCGGTTACTGTGGATACGCGCTGAGCGTGGTGACGGGGCAGCGCAACGGGAAGCGCTATGTCAGCTGCGGCGGCAGGAAGCGCCACGTCTGCCGGGAAAACAAGCGCGGAGTCACCTTCGAGATGATAGAGGATTCCGTGGCGGAGTCCATGCTCGCCTATGCCCGGAAGCTGCACTACCATTCCGCGGAAAGGGGAGCGGCGGAAATATCCCGGGTCAATACGCTGAAAGCGCGCAGGATACGGCTGGAGGACGAGATAAACGGTATTGTGGAGCGTTTTGCCCAGGCGGAAAATCCGCTCCTGCGTGCGAAGCTGAACGAGCGAATGGGGCTGCTCGAGCGGCAGACCGCGGAGGTGGATTCCGCGCTGGTGGAGTGCTCCGGGAACAGCCGGCAGCCGGCGGATACCGGCAGCATAATCCGCCTGCTGGACAGCTGGGACGTCCTTGATATGGATGACAGGAAAGCCATCGCGCGGCTGATGATATCCCAGGTCACGGTCCGGGACAGCATGACCCCGATAGAGGTTCGCTTCAGAATTTGACGACCGCACGGATATGTGATATAATATAGCTGAAACAACATTAAGTGGGCAGGGGAGAACTATTTCGGAGGTGCGTACCGCAATATTTCCGTCGGGAACACTGAAAAGGCGGCAAAGATGATATCAGAGATCACCAGAGGAAAGCTGTTCATGATCGAGCAGAAAATTCCGTATTCCGACGCATACCAGACATGTATTGCTGAAACCGGCGAAGGAAAATTAACAGTTGCGCCCGGCAAGTGATTTTACCTTTTGACGCGACGTGACCGCAAGGACCGAATGAGCATGGCTCACGGGCTTGAAGTCCGGGTGCCGTTCTGCGATTACAGGGTGGTGGAGTACGCCTATAATATCCCCTGGGCGATGAAGTCGTTCAACGGCCGCGAAAAGGGACTTGTCCGTCATGCGATGACAGGAATACTCCCCGACGATGTGCTCTGGCGCAAGAAGAGCCCCTATCCAAAGACGCACAACCCGGACTACCTGGAGCTGCTCAGCCGCCGCCTGCGCAGCGTACTTGACCGGGACGACTGCCGCCTGGTCGAGGTGGTCAGCGCGGATAAACTCCGGGAAATGCTGGATTCTGGCGGCGCAAGCTTCACCAAGAACTGGTACGGTCAGCTGATGACCCTGCCGCAGATTTACGCGTATATGCTCCAGATAGAGTACTGGCTGAGGGAATACGACGCAGAGATAGTGTAAGTGTTGACAAACTCCGGAGATGGTGGTATAATCGGAATACAGGATAATTCTGAAAGGAGAATCACCACCGTGACGGAATCAATAAAGAACATGATAACACGCACCAGCGTAAAGGCATACAAGCCTGAAATGCCGCCGCAGGAAGTAATCGACAGTATCATTGAAGCAGGAACATACGCTCCTACCGGAATGAACCGTCAGTCCCCGATCATCATTGAGGTGACGGATAAGGCGACACGCGACATGCTTTCCGAGCTGAATGCCGGAGTTATGGGCGGAAAGGGTGACCCGTTCTATGGCGCGCCCGTGGTACTTGTGGTGCTCGCTGACAAGAGCGTGGGGACATACGTGTACGACGGAAGCCTTGTGATGGGGAATCTGCTTAACGCCGCGCACTCCGAGGGACTCGGCGCATGCTGGATACACCGTGCGAAGGAGGTATTCCAGACTCCGCAGGGAAAGGCGCTGCTTGAGAAGCTGGGCATAACCGGGGATTACGAGGGCATAGGCAACTGCGTGATCGGATATCCTGCCGGGGAAGCTCCTGCACCCAAGCCCAGAAAAGAGAACTGGGTATATAAGATATAATAAGCCTGATCCCCGGCAGTGCCGGGGATTTTTTTATAGGATATTTGTCGAAAGCACTTGAAAAAAGCTGCGCGATAGGATATAATAGAAGTATCATGTAAAATGCTGATGAAATTCATCGCAGGAGGAAGAATCGTGGATAAGGAAATGGAAAAGCACATAAAGCGCGTGATATTTACGGAAGAAGAGATCCGTGAGCGCATAGCGCAGGTCGGCAGGGAAGTCAGCGAGAAATACGCCGGGAAGCCGCTCCTTCTTGTGAGCATACTCAACGGAGCCTTCGTGTTCATGGCGGATTTCTGCCGCGCAGTGACGATCCCGTGCGAGATCGGATTTATGTGTGCGCGCAGCTATTACGACGGCACTGTATCCAGCGGCGAAGTAACTATCACGAAGGATATCAGCCAGGATATCAGCGGCTATCATGTGATAATCATTGAGGACATAATCGACACTGGCAGGACGCTGGCAGCGGTCGTTGAGAAGCTCCGTCAGCGCAATCCGCTTTCGCTGGAGGTCATCACGCTGCTGGACAAGCCTTCAAGGCGCGTGGTGGATTTCAAGGCGGATCAGTCGCTGTTCACGATCCCGGATTACTTCGTGATAGGGTACGGTCTGGACTGCGGCGAGAAATTCAGAAACCTCCCGTACATTGCGGAATATTCCGCGGATTAACAGAAGCCCGGCGCAATATTACGCCGGGCTTCTTAAATTTTTCCGGGAAATTTTGATTTTTTTCAAAAAAGCTATTGACAAATCGGGAATAAGATGATATAATATATAAGTGCTCAAGAGAGCGTAAGCGCCAGTAGCTCAGCTGGATAGAGTATCTGGCTACGAACCAGAGGGTCGGGGGTTCGAATCCCTCCTGGCGTGCCAACAGAAAACCGCTTAACCGTAAGGGTTGAGCGGTTTTTCTTATGCCCGGACTTCTTTGGTCACAGTTGAAATGGTCACACTTTTGGTCACACTGGTGGTGAGAGCTGCTTGAACTTGTATGGTACGGCGGTGATCTCCCTAAAAAATAAAAATTCCGGAGAGGCTGCGTACCTCTCCGGTTATCTTATTTATCCTCCTTTTTGAGCTGTGAGCTTGGTGACAGCATAGCCTCCAGCTTATCCGCAGCAATATCCTCAACTGAGCGCAGAGAATGTCCATAGATGTCGCTTGTGGTTGAGGCAAGCGTATGACCGAGACGTTTGGACACTGCCTTGAGAGGAACTCCCTGCATAAGCAGGTGGGACTGTTCGTAGTCCTGCCGCCATTGCTCAATAAAGCTGTTCAGTGTCATTGAATCATCTATGTAGCTCTCTCGGCGGCACTTCTCCTCAAAGAGGACTTTCTGGCGGTTTATCTCCTCCTGCCGCTGCCGTTCTGTCAAATCAGGGTCAAGATGTATCGTAAGCGTTTTGTAGCGGCGTGTATTGGTCTTGTGGTCAAAACCGTCCGACACCCTTATGCGAACGCTGTTACCGCGTATTTGTACATTCCCCATAGTAGTCATCGGTTTCGATCGTTGCTCCGCAGCAGCTGCAAACGGGGCGTGTGGTTTCGTTAGGTGTCATGGTGGTTCCTCCTCAATATTCTTCTGCCAAAAGCATGGTGGTGTGGGTTTCGTCATCTATGACGAAGATTTTCGCTGTGATTGGGTCGTCGCTTGGGAATGTAAAAGTTCGCTCGTATGAAGGCTCCTCCTGACTGTGCGTTATCTGCTGATTTGTGCCGTTCGCTACGAGCTTAAAGACCTGCAGGTAGTCTTTCCGCTCGACTTTCATGCTGTCAATACAGTCCCAGAGTATTATCTGGGTTACAAGCGGTACGGTATTTGTTATGCCTTTTGTGACATAACGCTGATTGTTGAACATACTTTTCTCCTCTCCCGGACACAAAAAATCCCCGAAGCATTTACGCTTCTGGGAAATTTCTGTGTGCCGTTATAAACGGATAGCTCATATATAGCTACACACTATTATAATATATATTTGAAAGAAAAAGCTTTACCCGTTTTTTAGTCGATGCCAATATGATAAATCTTTGAATAATTCGTGTAAAATGTACCATACTTTTCAGTGAGGCTCTTGACAAATTACATGCAAGACGGTATAATATTGATAGACAAAGTCGTAGTGTACCTAAGTTTTCAGTTGAGGTGATAAGATGGAGATAAAAAGAGACGCATATCTGAATGAGATAATACAGTATAAGTGGGACGGTCAGATAAAGGTAATTACGGGAATCCGCCGCTGTGGAAAATCGTTCCTGCTGAGAACGCTGTACAGAAATCATTTGTTGGAAAATGGCGTTGCTGAAAACCAGATAATCAGCATTGAACTTGACCAGGTTCGTGACATAAAGTACAGAAATCCTCTGGAGTTGACTTCGTATGTTCGTGGAAATGTTGAAGGCAAACAGGAGCAGTATTATCTGTTCATAGATGAAATTCAGATGTCTGATGAAGTGAACAATCCCTACAACCTGGACGGAAAGAAAATCACTTTCTATGACGCCCTGAACGACTTTCGTGAGCTTGATAATCTTGATATTTACGTTACGGGCAGCAACTCGAAAATGCTATCATCGGATATATTGACGGAGTTCAGGGGGCGCAGTGATGAGATTCGTGTGCACCCGCTGTCATTCGCAGAGTATTTCTCAGCAGTCGGCGGTGATAAGGACGACGCCTTTGACGAATATGCATTCTACGGCGGTATGCCATTCGTGCTGTCACGACCGAACGACACCGCAAAAATGAAGTACCTTGAATCTCTGTTCAATGAGGTATATATCAAGGATATCGTTGAGCGTATGGGCATAAAGCACGAAGATGTGCTAAAACAGGTGCTTGATCTGATATGTTCATCAATAGGTTCGCTTACCAATCCCAAGAAAATTTCTGATACTATTCGTTCGATGACGAATACATCTATTTCGCAGAACACGATAACCTCATATATAGGACACCTTGAGGACGCATTCCTCATTTCGGAAAGCAAGCGTTACGATGTAAAGGGGAAGTCTTATTTTGAATATCCGTATAAGTATTACTGCGAGGATATTGGTCTGCGTAACGCAAGGATAGGCTTCCGTCAGCAGGAGATGACTCACATTATGGAGAACATCATTTACAACGAGTTGATAGTCCGTGGATTCTCGGTTGATGTGGGAGTTGTGTATTCCAGAGAGCAGAACAGCAGCGGGAACTACTCAAAGGTGGCGCGAGAGATAGATTTTGTTGCGGTTAAGGGCGGCAGGAAGGTGTATATTCAGTCTGCTTTCGCATTGCCAGACGAGGAAAAGGCAGCCCAGGAAATGAAGCCTTTCGCTTTGACCGGTGATAGTTTCCCCAAGGTTATAATCAGAAAAGACATCAGAAAACGCTGGTATGATGACAGGGGAGTGCTGAATATTAGTTTGATTGACTTCCTGCTTGATGAAAATTCGGTATAAGACGTGTTTTCGCGCGGTAACTTTATTCTGGCAGATTTTGGCCTATCCCTCAATACTTTTTTCTAATTTTGTCCAATATCTAATATAGCACTACAGAGCATTTTCCCTTGACAATTAACGCAAAATAAGGTAAAATGATAATGTTGAAAAGCTGTTTTTATGAGCAGGATATATGCTGTCGAAGAAAAACAAAACAAGATCAGAATAGCAGCCGGACGTTATGAAATCAATGCAGTACCATAGAGCATATGTAGGAGGCAAGGTCAATGCCAGTCAAATCAATTACAGTCATGAATATGATGGTTTTTCAGAACCAGTGGCGTTTTAATAATGGTATGCCACAAGAGTATAGCCTTAAAGAGAAAGGTCATTTTAATGAGGAATTCCAGTTATCTTTTACTGATGGGATAAATGTAATAATAGGTGAAAACGGTACTGGAAAAACAACATTGCTTAAAATGATCTATGCCGCAACGCAATGGTCAAATGAAAAAACTCACTCCAATAAGACAGATAGATTCAGCAAGTTTTTCTCAAATTATATAAAAGATACCGATTTGCTGAAAAATCACAACAGCAAACAAATTCAAAGTGGTTTTATTGTTTCTGATGGAACCACTGAATTTGAATATTGTCTGTCGCCGGAAAAAGGATTTAGAAATCTTGACAATTGGCTTAAGTTGAATATCCAATCTGTATATATCCCAACAACAGAAATGTTATCTCATGCCAAGGGATTTCTGGCTTTAAATGAAAAATACGATATGCCTTTTGACGGTACTCAGGTTGATATTATCGTAAATGCTTCCTTACCGGAAACGCGTAAGCTTCCCAGTTATGCAAGTAATTTGCTTGATCTTATTGGTAAAGCAATAGGCGGGACAGTTATTTATGAAAACGACTCTTTCTATGTTATCAAATACGATGGGCAAAAAATTGATTTCTCGCTAGAGGCAGAAGGATTAAGAAAACTTGCGCTTTTATGGAAGCTGATAAGAAATGGACTACTCGAAAAAGACTCTATTCTTTTATGGGACGAGCCTGAGTCAAATCTTAATCCCGAATTGTTTCCGCTCGTAGCAGAAATTCTTTTGCTTCTTCAAAGGAATGGAATACAGATTTTTGTGGCAACGCATAGCTATAATTTTGCCAAGTATCTTGAAATAACGAAAGAAGAAAATGATAAAGTGCAGTTCCATACGCTGTACAAGGGAACGCCTAAGCTTTCCACTTCGCTTAAAAATATGCTATCAAAAATTGAGCCTGTTTGTGAAACAGTTTTTAGTGATTCAGCAGACAAGCTTGAAGATTTGTCGCCTAATCATCTGATGAGCGCAGACGAAAAACTGCTAGATATGGTTTTTGAACAAAGGGTGAGTGAAAAATGAATCAGATTTTCGAAGAAGAAAACCATGTTTATCAATTCGATTTCTCTAAAGCAAATTGGGCTATCGATAGCTTACATGATGTTTTTAGCCAGAATAAGGTCAGTATATTAAGCGATGTAGATTTTATTGCAGAAACTGATAGTTGTTTGATTCTTGTAGAATATAAAAATTCCAACATTCCAGGTGCTGCTAATCCTGCGGCTTTTGATTTGAAAAGTCAGAAACTTCAGAATAAAATCGCATACAAATTTTATGACAGCTGGATATATTTAAAGGCTTGGGGAAAAGAGAAACCAATGAAATATGTTTTCATTGTAGAATTCCCTAACGCTGATTTAGTAATGCGAAAAAGACTCAGAGAAAAGATAGGTAATCTACTTCCTTTCAAATTACAATCATCGCCAGAAATTAAATGTAAGATTATTGAAAGCTTTGACGTGTTATCCATTAGCGAATGGAATACACATGATGTTTATAAAAGCTTTCCTATTACATTAATCAAATGATTTGTAATACTACATACTTGCTCAAAAGAGTTCGCCTCTAATTTCTTATTCACAGAGCAGTGTCATCTTTTCCGTTTCCTTGAATGTTGATTATTATGCATTACTATGGTCACACTATGGTCACACCAGTGTCCGGAAAACGGTATTTACGAGGTTTCCGAACGATTATCTCAAAAGAAAGAATGGCTTTGTTATGCGATTTTGGAGCGTTGCACCTTGAACCAACCTCAGCATTTATTTCTACGAACCAGAGGGTCGGGGGTTCGAATCCCTCCTGGCGTGCCAACAGAAAACCGCTTAACCATTAGGGTTGAGCGGTTTTTCTTATATTCTAAGCGCATTTTCCTCTATTTGAGTGCGCCATTAGTGCGCCATAGAATTTATCCGTAGTATTCGTTATCCGTGCTCAGGCGCGGATTGGGGCGCAGGTATTGTCCATACCGAAAGCCAGCTTATTGCCGACAGGCAGTTCCAGACGGCGATACAAAACGGCGAAAATATAACTTATCCCCGCGTTGGCGGCGATTGTGCCGAACTTACGGATATTATCGCTGCCGTGAAGAAAAAGGGCTATTCCGTCTATGTTCACTTCAACGAGTTAGACCGAAACAAGGCTCTCGGCAGAATGATCAACCGCTTTCTTGAAACAGGCAGATATATCAAGCCTGAACTTGTTACTAAATACGGCGGCAGTATCAGCAGCACTTACGAAGCGCTTAAAAACCGTTCCGAACTTGTAGACGGTTTCAGCAAGTGGAATAATGATGTGCCGTTAGGCTGCCGTCCGAAGCTGATTGAATACAGCGGCTCCTGCGAGGATTTGGCGGCGGTGCTCAAACCTACTCTGAAAGAGCGTTTACAGCAGGCAGAGAATAACTGCCGCGTATTACGGTCAAAGATTGACGAGGTGAACGATATTTTTCGGAATAATCCCGACCTCGCACAAATGTATGTCCAAAGGCGCACCGAACACCGCCGTGCCAAAGACATAATGCCAAAGGCGAAACCGCCGCACAGATAATCCTTACATACTTATGATTAGTGCCTACTGCGTAACAGCGCAGTAGGCACTTTTTTTGTTTCACAGAACATTTGGAGGTGATATATGACGAATAAACCTACATTTAACCTCGTTTCATTTTCGGGCGGCAAAGACAGCACGGCTATGCTTCTTGGAATGGTAGAACGGAAAATTCCAATTAACTGCGTTCTATTCTGCGATACTGGCATTGAGTTTCCGCAGATGTACGAACATATCAGCAAGGTCGAAAATGCGGTCGGAATGCCGATTACCCGTGTGAAATCCGAACAGAGCTTTGAATACCTGCTGCTTGAATGCCCGATTGAGCGCAAAGAAAATTCTCTGTCAGTCAAACAGGGCGGCAACAGCTCCAACGGATATAGCTGGGCTGGTCCGAAAATGCGGTGGTGTACCTCACGGCTCAAAGATGTCCCCCGCGAGAAATACCTAAAGCCGCTTCGTGAAAAGTACAACATAATCGAGTATGTCGGCATTGCAGCCGACGAGCAGTTCCGGCTTGAACGCAAGGAACAATTCTCCACATTCCCAACTATGCGCAGAAAACCGCTTCTGCAATAGCGGCTTCTTACCGACCGATTAAGTCCGAGGGCGTCCGTGAGAAAATCAAGCTGGACATTGACAGGCTGGTGTATTCGTGTGAGGGATTTGAGAATATGCTTGCGAAGCTGCAGGAGCGTGGTTATGAAATCAAGCGTGGGTGCAAACAGGAAGTTTGCACAGCTTGCCCAAAGGCGGCGCAAGGATGCGCCGCAACAGAGGCAAGCAGGAAGCACATAGCAGTTAAACCGCAGTTTGCTGAACGCTTTGTCCGTCTGAAAACTCTCGGTGAAGCCTACTTACCGAAAAATCTTGAACAGCGTATCGCCGACAGGGATATGTTCACCAACGCCGTCCGTGCAAAGTTCAAGACTGCTAACACGGTTGAAAAGAAATTCCACGTTGCCATTATGGATATGACAATCGAGATAAAGCAGTTCCGACTTATGCCGAGAAAGGACAGCGGCAAGCTCATCTATGCTTTTCAGAACGACGCTAACATCAACTACCTTTCCGATCAGCTTGCTACTATCGGGGAGTATGGTTTCAGCTCACGGGAGCAAATCTATCATAAGGCAGACGAATTAAAGCGGAGCATTGACGAGAAAATTGAAAAGGTCAAGAGCCTTACTGAGGAGATGTAGGTTTGTCAATGATTTTGTACACGATAATTAGAAAGGAATTCAACGGGAGAAAGCCAGCCCAGAGGACGCATCGGACGATGATTAGATCGAGCGAGATGGACTTTTAACTGCTTGTTAAGGTCACCACAGGAAGAAAAGCTGTGACAGGAATAGAATTTGTTATGATCTTCACGGTGGCTGCGTTCAACCTTGCCGTTGTGGCGAGGAGTATAGGGCTTTATAAGCT
>UQMF01000025.1 GCA_900542145.1 uncultured Oscillospiraceae bacterium
AAGCAAGACGCGTGCAAAATCCAATAAATGGTCTTTGTGCGGTGTTGCCCTAATTACTATAATGATGTATGGCATTATGTATACCCCCACTCATAAGTCATGATGATCACATAATCCGCGATCCTGCCCTGGGCAGCGTAATCGTGCGCTTCGTAGAGCACTCCGCGCTGGTCGGCGGATATCTTGGGAGCCAGAGCCGTAACGACGATATAACCCTGCTCGTGAAGTAGGTCCGCAAGCCGCTGAAGGAATGCGTTGTAGCGCTCCCGGTCCTCCGGCGCGATGTACTCTATATCCATGTTCACGCCGTAATACCGCTTGGAGGTCACCTCCGCCAGGATATTCCCGATAAGTCGCTGCTGCAATTCCTCGGAGGCAAGTATCACTGAAAGATTTTCGGTGCTGAATCCCTCACCGAAGATGTTCGTCACCACCATCAGCGGCATGACGGCGGAACGCTCAGCACTGAATACCAGGCTGCTGGCGTCCGGGGGAATAAGCTCCGCCCGCGGCGTCAGAGTATAACTGAACGGACTCACGAACGTCAGGAACGGCAGCACGCAGTTCAGCGCCGTGGTGCTTATACTCGGATAGGCGTAGCCGTTAAACAGCGCCTGCCGCCGCTCTCCGGGGGTGTCCACCGGAATATAAACCGTGTCCCCGGGGCGTATGTTCAGTGGGTCCAGCCCGGGATTCGCCTTGATCAGCTGCTCCAGCGGCACGCCGTATTCCTGCGCGATTGAGAACAGCGTCTGCCCCTCGCTGACGATGTACCGGACCTTATCCGTGTTTATCAGAAGATTCTGCCCCGGCACCAGTGCGGAAGCGTCCCTCAGCCCGTTGTCCGCGGCTATCCTTGCCGGCGGTAGTCCGTAACGACGCGAGATCACCGCAATTGAATCCCCCGGTTTTACTGTATAGATCAGCATAGTATCCCTCCTCAGAATATCTCGCGGCGCGCCCCGGAAATGTGTATTCCCACCGCCTCCGCATAGCTGTAGGTGGACAGCCGGCGGTTCCGCGCGTCATATGTGTGGGAGCAGGTGAAGATCCCCTCGGGGTTCCCCGGGGTGAATATGAACGACACTATCATCGTGTGGTACAGCCTTCCCTCGCTGTTGCGCAGCTGTATCACGTCCCCGGGGCGCAGCCCGGAAAGCTCCCGGACCTCGCCGTACACCGCCGGTCCGCTGTTAGTCAGCAGAAATCTGTTCAGGAATTCCACCCCGGTCCACGCAGGCGCCCTGTTGTCCAGGTCGATGTAATACCACCCGTCGTCTCCGGAATAGTTCATCACCCGGCAGCCGGCGTACAGGCACTGCGACACGAAATTGGTGCAGTCGCCGCCGATATTATCAAAGTTGTAATACTCCGGATTCCTGGAAAGCGCCCAGCGCAGCGCATATTCCACCGCACGTCTCCTGTCATAGCCCGTTTCGATAAGCATATCCCACCACTCCTTTGGAGTATTATATGCGTCACCGCAGGTCCGGGGAACACATATTCCTGCAAATAAAAAGAGCCACCGGGCACAGGATTCGTTCCTGCGCCGATGGCCCGGCTGACTGTATGTCAGTTATTCGATATTCTGTATCTGCTCACGGATCTTTTCGATCTCGCTCTTCTGGTCAACGACTATGCGCGTTACCTCGATATCCTGCACCTTGGAACCTATGGTGTTGGTTTCGCGGTTCATCTCCTGCACCAGGAAGTCCAGCTTCCTGCCCACCGGCTCGCCGGATTCCAGCATGCTGCGGAACTGCGCGATGTGGCTGCGCAGGCGGACCGTTTCCTCGTCCACCGCAGTCTTTTCGGAGAATATCCCTGCCTCCAGCAGAATGCGGTTCTCATCGATGTTACTGCTGCTGAGCACCTCGCACATCTTGTCGTAAAGGCGCTTGCGGTAATCCTCCACCACCTGCGGAGAGCGTGTTTCCACCACGCCGACCCATTCCTCTATCTTCGCGAGCCTGGACAGAACGTCCTGCTTCATGCGAGCGCCCTCGTTCTCGCGCATGGAGATGAAGTGCTCCAGCGCCTCCTCGGCGGTGGACTTTATGTCCTCCCACAGCTGCTCCTCGTCAGTTTCGGTCTTGACCACCGTGAAAGCGTCCGGAATGCGCAGCACATTGGAGAGAGCCAGGTCGTCCGTCAGCCCGAATTCCCCCTTCACGGAGCGCAGCGCCTCGATGTATTCCCGGACGACATCGCGGTTTATCGTGATCTTCTCGTCGGCTGCCTCGACATTGTTCAGCAGCACGGAAACCTCTACCTTGCCGCGGCTTATCCTGCCCTGGAGCAGGGATTTCAGACGCTCCTCCACATAGTTCAGGCTGCGCGGCAGGCGCGAACTGAACTCGTAGTATCTGTGGTTCACCGAGCGAATCTCGACCGTGATGTCGCGCCCGTTAAGTACCTTGTGACCTCTTCCGAAGCCGGTCATGCTCTTTATCATGTCATTGTCCTTTCGGCATTACTTGCTTATTGTGCAGAGTCCCTTGTCCAGCATATGCTGTGCGGCGGTGAGTATCCCGACCTTGGCGGTGGGGAATGTAAGTCCGCCCTGGAGCCACACCGCAAACGGCTCACGCAGCGGAGCGTCCGCAGAAAGCTCGATGGAAGCGCCCATCGTAAACGCACCCGCCGCCATAATTACCTGGCTGTCGTAACCCGGCATGTCCCACGGCTCCGGAGAAGCGAAGCTGTCCACCGGGGAGCCTGCCTGGATCCCCTGGCAGAATGCGATGAGCTGCTTCTCTCCGCCAAGCTTCAGCGCTTCGATGATGTCGGTGCGCTTCTCGTTGTACTTCGGGAACGCCTCGAATCCGAGAAGCTCCGCCAGCGCCGCCGCGAAGGTCGCGGTCTTGAGCGCCGCGCACACCGCTTCCGGTGCGTGGAATATTCCCAGATACAGTCCGCGGAGCTGGTTCAGGCTAGCGCCGACTTCCTTGCCGGTGCCCGGGGTGGTCAGGCGGAATGCGCACTGCTCCACCAGGTCTGCCTTTCCTGCGATGTATCCGCCGGTTTCCGCGATTCCGCCGCCTAGGTTCTTGATAAGGCTCCCGGCGATGAGGTCAGCGCCCACCGCCAGCGGCTCGCGCTCCTCCACCAACTCGCCGTAGCAGTTGTCCACGAATATCACGCAGTCCGGGTTCACGCTGCGGACTGCCGCGCATATCTCCCCGATGACGTCCACCGTCAGCGACGGGCGGAGGGAATACCCACGGGAGCGCTGGATATACGCCATACGGCAATCCCCGGCGGATTTCCGTATTCCATCCAGGTCGGGAGTTCCGTCCGGGAGCAGATCTACCTTAGCAAACTTCACTCCGAAGTCCTTGAGAGAGCCCGTGCCCTCCCCGGAGATCACGCCCTGCATGGTGTCGTAGGGCTCCCCGGTCACGGAGAGCAGCAGGTCGCCCGGGCGCAGTATTCCGAAAAGCGCCGTGGTCAGCGTGTGGGTGCCGTTGACGAAATTGTGACGGACGAGGGCGTCCTCCGCGCCGAGGATCTGCGCGAATACCGCGTCGAGCTTGTCCCTGCCATCATCGCCGTAGCCGTAGCCGTTAGTGCCCTTCATGTGGATATCGCTGATCTTGTTGTCGATGAACGCCTTTAATACGCGCTGACCGTTGTATTCCGCCATGCGGTCGAGCTCCGCGAACTGCGGCGCGCAGAGCTGCATTGCCTTTTCGCTGAGTTCCACCAGTTCCGGTGAGAAGTTGAAAAATGCCATTTTATCTATCCTTTCAAGCCCGGGAATACTCCCGGAGTACTGTATACACATACATATTTATTTTACACTCTTTTTCATGCTATGTCAACACCTAAATGGCAAAAATACCGGTAAATACAGAAAAACAGGGGCTGATACAGCCCCTGCCTGTCGTATTCGGAATCACGCCTTCATGCGCTTCTTGTAGTCTTCCTTGATGTTCTCCAGAACGACTGCGTCCTGCTTGCGCTTCTCGCGAGCCTGGTTCTGGATAGCCTGTACTTCGTCGATACCGTTGACGATAGTCGTCCAGGTTTCCTGGAGGGTTTCCACCTTGATGGAGGAGCCGGACGCCATTGCCGCGATCTGCTTGCTCTGGGCAACGGTATTCTGCGCGTTCTTCTTCAGCATTTCGTTGGTCTTTTCGTCCAGCGCCTGCATGGAATCAGCGATGATCTTCTGGCGCTTGAGCATGATTGCCTGCGCCAGAGCCTGCTTGAATACCGGCATGGTGATGATGAACGCGGAGTTGATCTTTCTCACCAGGTTGAGGTTGGAATACTCCATGGTCTTGAGCATGGGGACGGTCTGGATCGCCACGTTCTCAGCCACCTTCAGATCCATTACTCTCTGGTCGAGAATCTCGCGCATCTGCGTCAGATTGGAGAGATCCATGCGGATCGTGCCGTTGTCCGGCTCCGCCTCGCACTTCGCGGTGTAGTCCGCGATGTACTGATCCAGCTCCTTGACCGCCTGCTCGCCTGCCATGATGTACTTGACAAGCTCCTGGTAATAGCCCAGGTTAGCTTCGTACATGTTGTCCAGCTTGTTGTTGGCGTCGCCGATCTCCTTCTCGTACTTCTTCAGCTCGATGTAGATCTTGTCAACGTCGTTGCCCATGGTTTCGTACTTGCCGATGATCTTCTCAAGCTTCTTCTTGAGGTTACCGAAAAATCCGGGCTTATCGTCCTTGATCTCGTTGATATCGAAGCGCTCCATGATCTTCCCAAGTTCCTTGAGCATAATGCCGGCGTCGTTCACCTGATCGATAGTCATGGAATTAAGCACCTGGTCGGAAGCCTTGGAGATCTCCTCCGCAGCCTCTGCACCGAACTTAACGATGGTGTTGGAATCGTTAAGGTTGATGGTGCTGACGATCCTGTCGATATCCGCGCTGCTTGCAAGCTCCTGCTTGATCTTGTCGGTTTCAACAACGATGTTGTAGTTCTTCGCTTCCTCGATCTTAACGTCGAGCGCCGCGTCCTCCGGGGTCTTTGCAAGAACGACCTCCTGGGCTGCCTGCGGCTGTGCCTGGGGCTGTAACTGTGAGCCGGGTGTGAACTGTAATCCCATAATGTTTATCCTTTCCTGAACAGCTTGCCGAACAAACCGCTGCTTCTTGCTTCGGAGGGTATTTTGAACTTCGGCACCTCCAGATTGTACTTGAACTCGTTAAGCGTGTGCTCCTCGAAGGCGTCCGCGGAAACGAACGTTTCAAGGTTCTTGTACCCCGTCGGGGTGTATATCAGTATGTCAAAGCCTATCAGATTGCACAGCACCAGCTGAATGCATTCCTCCATGGTGAACGTCTGCTCAACTGCGTCTATCCAGATAAGCTTTGGCAGCTGCTTCGTGAAATCAAAGCTTTGCAGCAGCTTCATGAACTCCTTGTCGAGGTTCAGACCGAAGTGCATTACCGTGCACATCAGTTCGTCGCCGCTCAGCTTGAGGAACCTGCTGTCCACCGCCTCCTGCAATTTGAACAGCAGCATATCCTGTATTCTGTCCGGGAGGTAGCTGTACCTGTTCAGCGAGGAAGCCTTCAGCCGCTCGGTGTCGATCTGCCCGTTGCGGTAGAATCCGCGATACGCCGAGAGATCCAGACTTCCGGGCTGCGCCTGCCTGTTCTCCTTCACCCGGAGTATCGTTTCCGGAGTGAGCCTGCTGCGTACCTCCTCCCAGTATTCGCCGACGTTGCCGTCCCTGACTCCGCTGATCTTCGCGAATATGTTCGGGACTGTCACCAGGTTGCCGGAAGTCGCAAATCCCTGGCGGAACCGCGCCTCCTGCTTCCACAAAATACCGATCTCCTCAAGGGTGGTGCGCAGTGTGACCGTCTGGCTGTTCGGGAACTGGAAATCCCGGAATATCCCGGCGTCGCCGCCGTACAGCATTGTGTCAAGCTCCCTCTCCGCGGAATACGCCACGGTGTTGACCTTCATCTTTATCTGCTTGGAGGGGTAGCTTCCGCTGTCCCTGGTCTGGGGCAGCTGGAATATCTGCATGCGGTTGTCGAGGTTCTTGTCAACTGTGATATCCAGCAGCAGCTTGTTCGGCGTGATGTAAAGCACGTCGAATCCCACCCGGGACATGTAGTGCAGGAAGTACAGCTCCGACTGGGAGATGTCGCCGTAGTACAGTATCAGCGGAATATCCTCGTACTGCACCGCGTATTTCCTCGCCTGGGTGCAGCGGTACAGCCAGGAAATGAACTTGCTGCCGTAATTGTACACCACTGTCGGATTGCCGGTGTACAGCGAATTCAGCAGCCTGCGCAGTTCCGTCTGCGCCAGCGAAGTGCGCACCGGGTCGCCGTTCAGCTTTATCTGGAGCGCAAGCTCGTCGATCATCTGAGTGACGCTGCTGCGATTAACGCTGCCCAGCTGCCGTATCTCCTCCGCGTTGGGATTCTCCAGCGGCTTCTCGATGAAGATGAGCTGCTTCTTGCTCTTGGCGAAGCCCTCCTTGAAGTTCAGCAGCATATTGTTGTACACTGCCTCGTCGTCGTAGCCTATCAGCGAAGCGCAGTACACCGGGATCGCGCCGTCCTCGGTGAACACTCCGCCGTGCTTTACGACCCGGGTGCGGCGGTCCGCCATGAAATCCTCGAATATCCCGGCGGCGGTAGTATCCAGCCGCTGCACTATTCCCTCCACCTGCTGGGCGGAAGCGCGCATTTCGCACAGCTGCGCCGCCTTGGACAGGTCTATGTGCGCGAAATCTATCTGCACGGCGCCGCTCATCGCACCGCCCACAGTCTGAACCTTGTCCTTGTGGGGGAACTTATCGAAATCTGAGTCCATGCCGTAGGAAACGTACTCCACGCGGACACCGCAGCTGCTCATGATGAGCAGGAAATACAGCTCCCGGAGTGTTCCCGTGCCGATGTAGAGTATCACAGACGGCTTTGCCGCGAGGTACTTCATCAGCCAGCACAGCAGCACGAAATAGGTGTTCTTGCCGTTTGCGCTGCAGTTCCGTATCGCCTCCATCAGCAGCGGAGTTATCACCTCCGCGCTGTATTGCAGACGCTGCGCCGACAGCCAGCTCTGTATCCCGGATTTCACCGAGCGTTCGTCGTTGAGATCCGCCGCCGCGTAGCCTGACGCCTGGCTTATCTCAGTCGTGGAAGCCATCGGGAGCCTGCCCTCAAAGAAAAGTCCGTTCTTCTTCGCTGCGGCATAGCTCTCTATCAGCATATTTCTGAAAACATCGGCGTTGTCGTACCCGATATATCGTGTAAATCCATTAGGAGCCATTCCGCCAGACCATTCCTCTCATTGTTATCAGCTGCTGACCTCGATGCCATAGCGGTTGCACAGCTTCACCAGTCCGTCCCGGTATCCCGAGCCGACCGACGAAATGCGCCACTCGCCCTTGTATATGTACATCTCCATCGCAACTATCGTAATCTCGTTCGTCAGCCCGTCTATCGGGAAGCTGACGCATTCCCTGCCGCCGGAATACAGCGACAGTATCGGGTCCTTCACCAGGGAGAAGTTTCTGTGCGCGTCCCCGGAATACACCGAATACGCAAGCACCACACGCTTCACCCCCGGCGCAAGCCTTCCGGGATCCACCGTGATGTGGCCGTCCTCGCTGTCGTAGGTCACAGCGCCGTCCGGGGACTTCACATTCCCGAAGAACACCAGACCTCCGTCGCCGATACTCCGCTCGTTCCCGTCCAGCAGGAACACATACGGGTCTATGTCCAGTTCGCCGAGCTTCACGCCCGTGAGATAAGCCCCGAACGCTCCGCCCAGCTGCTCCGCCGGAATCCTCTGACCGCGCTTCATCACCATCGGTAACCGCCTGAACTCCGCCACGGTTCCAAGCGCTGCGGTCAGCGCTCCGAGCGCCCTGCCGCGGTCCGTGTTCTCCCCGGGGGTGCCGGTCGGGAACGACGGCGCCGGGGTCACGCTCACCTGCTGTATCTCCGTATCCGGGATATACACCGGGGCGGACGGCACGCAAATCGACTTCGGCGGCTCCGGAACTGTCGGAACGTGCGCCGTGCGGACTACGTTCCCGGCGGTGAATATCACCCGGTCCCTCACTGCCGGGGCGCCGGCGGTGAACCTGCCGCTGAGGTATATCCTGCGGCGGAACCGGGAATCCAGCAGGATCTCGGTATACACCAGCCCGGGAGTTCCGGGGGCTGCCACCAGGATACGCACCTCGCTGCGGCCTGCCGGGAGCATTTCCGGCTGGAACGTCACTCCGCCCTGGGAGCAGACTATCTGCGCCTCCGCCGGGATATCCACCGTCATGAGGAAACTATTTTCTTCATGTGCGGAAAGCTCGCCAAGATCCAGAGTCCGCGGTATTGACGCCTCGCCGTCCTCTGCACCAAATCCGCTGACGGTGCCCAGCACCTCGATATTCCGCACCGCCGTGGGGAATCCGGAATTTATGGCGTTCTCTGTAATGTCGCCCTCGGTTATCTCCACGCGGAGTCCCTCCAGAGTAACCCCCGGGGACTGCACGTCGATCACCGTGCCGTGCCGCGCCCACACCGTGGTGTTATTTCCGCGCAGCGTCATGGGCCTCCCGATCACCACCGGACCCTCGAATTCACCCGGTGGGAGCGCGGCTGTTCCGCCGTCGGGCGTTGCTGAAATAATATCGTATATGCTTGCCAAGTCGCTTCCCCCTCCGGATTTATTCCTGTTTTATCAGACGTTCACGCCGTAAGCGCGGCAGAGCGCCTCAAGTCCGCCCTGATATCCGGCTGCGACTGCGTTGAACTTCCAGTCGCCGTTATAGCGGTATATCTCGCATACAACCAGTGCGGTTTCGATGGAAAACTCCTCCATCAGGTCAAAGTGGATAACTTCCTCGCCGTTCACGTCGTCGGGATTGTCGATCTTGACAACTCTGACATACGCGTTGGATACCTGACCGAAGTTCTGGTTACGCTGCTGAGCGTCGAAAATGGTAACGGTCACCGCGATCTTCTCGATCTCCGGAGGAATCTTTGTGAAGTCGATGATAATCGCCTCGTCATCGCCCTCGCCCTCGCCGGTACGGTTATCGCCAGTGTGAACTACTGCGCCGTTTCTGCCATTAAGATTGTTATAGAACACGAAATCCTCATCACGGAGAACCTTTCCATTTGCACCGAGAAGGAATACACTCGCGTCCAGGTCAAAATCAGAACCGCCGTCGTACTTGTTGGTATCCCAGCCAAGACCTATTCTTGCCAGAGTTACGGATTTGTCAAGGCTTACGCGCTGACCCTTAGAAAGATTAACTGCCATTTTGTTTTCCTCCTTGTAATATGTCGTTATCCCCGGCGGAACCGCGGAATGCAGCTCCGCCGGACGATCATCACTTGTCTGCCGACCTCATGACAGCCTTTCTGATGAGGTCTACCGGGATAATGGAGATAGCCATTACCAGCACCATGAGCCACTCAATGGGATACAGTCCATAGCCCTGGAGTATCGCGCCGCCGAGGTATGTCATGAGGATCTGAACCACTGCAATAGCGCCGAACACCGTCAGGAAGCCTCTGTTCTTGCCGAGGTTGTCGAACAGGTTAGCGCGGTCGGTTCTTGCGTTAAACGCATTGAATACTGCGATAAAGATAAAGAATGCAAAATATGCGGTGTGCAGATAAGCGTGGGTTTCACCCTCGATGTCAGAATTGCGGAGCAGTCCCCAATTCTCAAGGAAGCTTACTCCGGGGGTTGCCGGGTCTGCGTCAAAGCTGCCAAGTATAAGCATTGCCAGGGACAGAATAAACGTCCACGCTGCGCCGGTAATTATCTGGCTCATCATGTTCTTGCTGATGATGTGCTCGTTCCTGCGCTTTGGCTTCTCATTCATGAAGCGGTGGAGTGCCGGCTCACCGCCGAATGCTAGGGCAGCCAGGGTATCCATTACGAGGTTTACCCACAGTATCTGGATAACTGAGAGCGGATTGCTCAGACCGATCAGCGGACAAATGAAGCTTATCAGCACCGCAGAAACATTGATGGTCAGCTGGAATACGATGAACTTTCTGATGGAGTTGAAGATGGTACGTCCATACAGGATAGCCTTGTCGATGGAGTTGAAGTTGTCGTCCAGGATAACGATATCGCTGGCTTCCTTTGCGACCTCCGTGCCGCCGCCCATTGCAAAACCTACGTCAGCTTTCTTGAGCGCCGGTGAGTCGTTTACGCCGTCGCCTGTCATTCCGGCAACAAGGTCAAGTTCCTGGGCAAGGCGCACCAGACGGCTCTTGTCGCTTGGCAGCGCTCTCGCGATAACGCGGATATTCGGGAGCATTTTCTTGATCTCGTCGTCGGACAGCTTGGCAAGCTCGTCGGAGGTCAGCACGATATCGCTGTCCTTCTCAAGCAGACCTGCGTCCTTGGCGATAGCCACTGCGGTTTCCTTACGGTCGCCGGTGATCATGACTACCTGTACGCCAGCGCCCTTTACTTCCGCGATCGCCGTTACGGACTCCGGACGTACCTCGTCACGGATTCCCACAACTCCGACCAGAGTCCAGTTGCTGCTGTCCGGGAGGGCTTCCTCGCCGAGGGAATCCTCACTGGTGGCGATGGCGAGCACGCGGATAGCACGGTTTGCCAGTTCATCTATCTGCTTGTTAAGTTCAGTCATGCTGAACGGCTGCTTCTCGCCGTTCTCGTCCCAGTAATGCGAACAGCGCTGGAGTATTTTTTCCGGTGCGCCCTTGATGAGGGACAGGTCATAGTCGCCCGTTACCTGGGTAGCGGAGTACTTATTAGTGGAATTGAACGGGATATTGCCCACTGCCTTCACATCAGCGCCGCAGGTGGAGCCTGCCGCAAATCCAAGGATAGCGCGCTCGGTGGCGTTGCCGCCGATCACCTTCATGTCCTTGCCCTCGCCGGAGATGACGGACAGGGTATTCTTATGGATAGACAGGGACAGAATGTCCTTCAGCTTGCCGCCTACCTCGTCAAAGGTCTTGGATTCATGCAGTGCACCGTTGATGAAGGTGACCGCCTCCAGCTTGCCCTTGGTGATGGTGCCGGTCTTATCGGAGAACAGGATATTCAGAGAGCCTGCGGTTTCGATTCCTGCTACTTTTCTTACCAGGACGTTGTCCTTGAGCATTTTGCCCATGTTCTGCGCGGAAACTATCGCGATCATCAGCGGAAGTCCCTCGGGGACGGCCATAACGATGATGATTACTGCAAGCATTACGGACTGGATAACCGCTTCAAGCAGGGCTGCCCATTGAAATACGCCCTCAGCGAACAGGAAAGCCTCAATTCCGCCCTCGCCCATGAACAGCGTCTTTGCAAGCATTGCGACTGCAATAGCGATACCGCCGATGTAGCCGAACTTGCTTATGCCGTCAGCCAGCTTGCCAAGTTTGAGCTTGAGCGGAGTTTCGCGGTCGTCCTCGACCTGGAGTTCGCTCGCGATCTTGCCGTAAACGGATTTGTCGCCGACCACCGTCACTTCCATAACGGCGTTGCCGGAACATACGACGCTTCCGCGGAAAACCTTGTGCTCGTTGTCGAAGTTAAGGCTCTCGTCGGTGTCGGTCCAGCCCTCGGGGGTGGCGATCTTCTTCGCCTCGCGGCTCTCGCCGTTCAGCACGGACTGATCCACCTTGATGTCGCCGTCGATGATGATACCGTCCGCCGGGATTTTGTCGCCGGACTGGAGCAGAATCGCGTCGCCGACAACGATATCGTTGATGGCAACCTCCGCGATCTCGCCGTTGCGGTATACCTTGCACATGATCCTGGAGGCTTCCTCCTGGAGCTTCTGGAATGCGTTCTCGTTTCTGTACTCAGAGAATGTGGAAACCAGCGTAGCCAGCGCAATGGCAACGAAAATGCCTATCGGCTCGTACCACTCGGGGGCGCCCTCCTTGATGACGCCTACTCCGCCCAGTATCGCCAGGACCACGTTGATCAGCAGCGCCACAATGAGTATCTTTATCATCGGGTCGCCGAGATTCCCCTTGAGCTTATCAAAGAAGCTCTCGGAAGCCTGCTCCGTCATGCTGTTGTCGCCGTATTTCTTACGGGACTCCTCTGCCTGACTGTCTGTTAAACCAAACTGCTTCATATTCTTTCCTCTCTCGAGCCGTCAGTGTACCGATACCTCGCACAGCAGACCGTTTTCGCGGTCGGTCATGCGGAACACGGCCCCGTCGCGCAGCTCGATCGCCTGTCCCTTCGGGACAAGCCTTCCTGTCGGGGAAGTCATTCCCTCGACGCCGTTGTTGACGAGCAGCCACAATCCTCTATGCCTGCAAATGTACGCACGCATATCGGTGCCCGCCTTTTCGTCGTTATGGACGTTGGAATAGACATGCCAGTCGTAAAGCGGCGTCTGATCGTTCACGACAACTTCGCCGCAGTCCCTGTATATGCCTTTCTTGCCCCGCACCACGCTCTTTAATGTCAGCGTGATGATCCTGTCCGTAACTCGGGTTCTGCAAAAGGGGCAAACCGGATCGTTCTCATCTCTGAGAATGAACCACTTCCTGTCGCAGCGCGGATTATCGCACCGCCTGAGTCTGTCCCACGCCTTCAGCAGTTCGCTCTCCCACTCCATTGCGGTGGGGCGCTCGGATGGATCATGCAATCCATCGACGAACGCGCGCAGGAAGAGCTTCTCCAGCCCCTTTGAGAGGGACTGTATCGTCACGCCGAGATCCGGCGGACGGTTGCTTCTGTCCGTGGGGTCCTCAATAAAAGTAGCCATCGGCCCCATGCCGAGGAAGTCGTCCTCCTCCGCCGAGGCAGTACTGTAAACCTTTGGTCCCATGAGCGGGTGCCGCAGGAACAGATACTCGTAAATAAGCACCGGAAGCGCATGCAGGTCCGTGGACACGCAGGGCAGGCGCCGCCTGGAATCGCCGGGATCGTATTCCAGCGTGGCAAGCACTTCCGGGGCGATATAGCCCTTGGTGCCGCACACCTCCGGGGGATATTTCCCCGGGACCACCAGCGAATCTATGTCTATCACCACCGTGCTGCCCGTCTGGGGATCTATCAGCACGTTGTTGCAGGAAAGGTCGGAATGCGCAAGCCCTGCCTGGTGCATTCTGCGGACGCTCCGCGACAGGCATATCGCCGCGCTGAGCATTGTCCGGAAATCCCCAAGCTCCCCGGGGCTTATGTATTTCCTCATACGCCCGGTGAACCAGTTGCTCTTCTTATCCTTGCCCTTCAGGTTAAGTCCGGCGGTGGAAGCGCCATCACCGAAAAAGAACCTTTTCGGATACGCCGGGCACACTATGCCGAACTCCGGTCTGCTGACTATCGCCACCGGCCAGCAGAATCGGCTGCGGAAGTATTCCGCCGTCTTTTCCGTGTTGCCGCGTGCGCCGCCCCTCTCCTCCGACAGCGTGGGATTGTAGACTCCTACGATTGTGCGGATACGGTCCTGGATATTCGGATTCATTCCGTCCTCCGGATCGTTGAAGAACTGCACGGCGTATTTTCGGTCGGGTGTGAAAAAAGTGTGCTTCATACCGCCCCGGGGAGCGTTCGCGTCGTATACGAAATCTATCGTTCCGCCGCCCTCCAGCGCCGCAGTCACAATCTCACCGCTTCTCACACTTTCACCAGCCTTCGTTTTACCATCAGTTATATTTGCGCAGATTATTCTGCGTGTATTAGTTTTGCTGTATACTTTTCGTAATTTCATCGTGTGATATTACGAAAAGTTTCTGAAATCCCGTATTTTTAGCGGAAAACGCGCCGGAATCCAGCGGTTTTCGGCGGATTTGCGCTACATTACTCCTTGTAATACGCGTGCAAATAATCACTCGCCGTCGAATTTCATCACAACCAGGGTGCGGTCGTCGAAGCTTCCGCGCTCGCTGTAATTATCCAGCCAGTTCTGGAGCCGCAATTCCGGAGTGCCGCCAAGGGACTTCCCCCATGCCTCCAACGACCATGGCGCCAGGGTATCTCGGCTGTCCCACAGCTCGTTCACAGCGTCCTCGCCGTCCTTCAGAAGCTGCTTGGAGTACTGCACCGCCACCGGCTGCTGTTCCGGGGTGACCGCCGGGAACTCCATGGGAGCCGGCTCGCGGCACCCGGAGGTATCCCCCGGCATGGGAAGGATCCCGTTCAGCCGCAGATCAAGGAGCAGCCGCTTCATCATCGGCTGCGCCGGGAAGTAGTCGTCTGCTACGCCGTCGCTCATCAGCATTAATATGTCTGATCTGCCGCGGCTTATTCTTGTTTTCCGGGCGGCTGCGTCCTCCGAAACAGTCCTTTCTGACAGGAATTCCGTTTCGCCGGAATACGCGCCGCTGTCCGCCTCGCCCATCAGCCGCAGGCACTTGGAGTGCTCCGCCCGGGTGTCGATGGCGCAGATACAGCCATCGCCGATCTGAAGCGTGACAACGAAGCGCTGCCGCTCGCCGTTCACGTCCACCGGGACCGCCACCGCGGCAAGGAATGTACACCCCATGTCCGCAAGAGTGGGATTCCTGCCCAGCACCCTGACATAGCTCCCATCGGAATACAGGCTGCCGAGCTTTTGTATCACCGCGTCGAAAGCCACCGCCGCAGACCTGCGGATAAGCGCCGCGAACTCGCCGCAAGCCCCGAGGAATTCCTCGCCGGACATGTCGCCGGCAAGCTTCGCCCTCAATCCCCGGTCACGGGAGAACATCTCCGGTATCTCGTTCCGGAGGTATTCCACCGCCGCCTCGCAGCTGACCCTCGCGCCGATACGCGAAAGCTGCTTGGAGCCGGCTCCGTCCGCAACAACTGCGATAAAGCATCCTTCCGCCACGGCAGTTTCGAACCAGTCATCGCAGTTGGTGCCCTCGTGCTTATGCTTTTTTCCGCGGACTCTCGCACCGATAATCTCGCCGACGCCCGTTCGGGTATGCTTGCAGTGGTATTCCGTGTGGAGTTCCGTGCCGTTCTCCGCCACAGTTCTGTATCGCCAGAGGGAGGCCGTATGCCGCATTACATCGCGGTCCGACATCTTCTCCGGGGCGCTTTCCCCGGCGGAGCCTTCGTCCGGCGAGGACTCCGGTGTGGATTCCTCCACAGGGGTGTCGGTGTTTTCCGCAACAGGCTGTGTTACCTGCCCGGAATTGTCCTGCACCGTGGATTCCGTATCAAGCTCCTCCGGCTCTGTTCCGTGGAGCATATTGTCCTGTCTGTCCATAATTCCCCCGATCAGGGAACGATCGCGAATCCCTGGGGAGGCGGCGGAAGCTGTATCGCCTCTCCGGGCTTGGCGTCAATGCTCTTGGAAGAAGCCTTGATCGAGCCGGACACCCACGCGAAGAACGCCGCCAGATCTCCGGCGGTGAGGTTGTTCATCATCAGCACGTTGCTGGTGATCTTTCTGAGGGTGTTTGTATTGGCGTTCGCACCGGCAGCGCATGCTATAATGTTGCTGGTGGAAACATGCTTTAACGCCTCGATACCGTCGTCGAGGTTATCCGTAGGAGTTCCGTCAGTCAGCAGGAACACCAGCGGCTTCCAGTCGCCCTTCTGGGTGGGGGTGGAAGTGCGCACCTCGTTCTTTATGCAGTCCGCCAGGACCGTGAGCGCGCCGCCGAGGGCGGTGGCTCCGCCTGCGGTGAGCTCCGGCTCCTTGAAAAGCATGAGCTCCGTCAGGGGGGATATCTGCCGGGCGGTGCTGTTGAATGTTATGACTGAGAGGCATGCGGTTTCCAGAGCCTGCGGGTCGCCCTTCAGCTCGCTGAGGAGCGCCTTGATTCCCTGCTTTACCGCCTCAATCGGTTCGCCTGACATGGAACCGGAACAGTCAAGCAGCAGGTATACCGGCAGCCTTCTGATGTAATCTGACATAATCGACCTCCGAACTTTGCCGCGAAAAGCGGCTGAAATCCTGCGCGAAAACGCGCAAATCAAACGAATAAAGAGATCCCGTGCAGAGTGGGTAAATTTTACATTTACACAGCCTGCTCATAGATAATTATAACCTAAAATCTCCATTATGTCAATAGATATTTTGAAACATTTAACTAAAGGGAACACTTGTATAAACATCGATAACAGTCGATTTCAGCCAAACAAAAAGGGGAGCAAAGCTCCCCGGATCGTTCCTGTATTAATCTGCGATGATGTCACCGAACACAGCCTGGCACGCTTTTGCGAGGTCCTGGGGAGTAAGCTCCAGCTGGGTGCCGAGCTTTCCGCCGCTGACGATGATCTGCTCAAAATCCTGCGCAGAGCTGTGAATGACCGTCTTGTACTGCTTCTTCATTCCGATAGGGGTGCAGCCGCCGCGGATATATCCCGTGACCGCGTTGATGTCCTTGACATGCACCATCTCCAGGGATTTCTCCCCGACTGCCCGGGCGCACTTCTTCATATCCAGCTCCTTGTCCACCGGGAGCGCAAACACATAGTAGTTTCCGCTCTTCCCCCTGGTGACGAGGGTTTTCAGGCAACTGGCGCAGTCCTCCCCGAGGAGTTCCGCGATGTGCACTCCGTCGATGAACTCGTCGCACTCATAGGTGTGTACTTTATATGGCAGCTTGAGCTTGTCAAGCATGCGCATTGCGTTTGTCTTTATCTCTTTTTCCTTTGCCATGGTAACTCCAATACTACATTATTATATAGGTAAGCCGCGAAAATAACGGAGGGAATTCTCCCTCCGCCAAAATCTGTATTTTTTCAGGTTCCAGCCTGATCAGATTTCGTCATCGTCCTCTTCGAGGACCTCGCAGATAGCCTTGTTTCTTGTGAGGAAAAAAGCAACTGCGGCAGCCGCTATAGCAGCCAGACCAACGATACCTGCGATAACAACAAGCTTCTTAGACATAATAAAATCCTCCTTTAAAATCAGCGCTGATATCTTGCGGCAAGCTCGGAAATGCTGTTGTCATTAGTCGGCTCGCCGATCGCGTTAAACTTCCATTCGCCGTTATACAGATAGATCTCGCCGAAGATCATCGCGGTCTTGCCCTCGTAGTTCTCGGAAAGATTATACCTGCACAGCTCCACACCCTTATCTGCGTCCACAAGTCTGATAAACGCATTCTTGATCATACCGAAATGCTGCTTGCGCTGCATTGCCTGATAAATATTCACCGTAAACACGATTTTGGAATATGTGCTGCCCAGCTTGGGAAGCTCCACAAGGATCTGCTCGTCGTCGCCGTCCCCGGCGCCGGTAAGATTGTCGCCCATGTGATGTATCGCACCGGACTGATGGGTCAGGTTGCCGAAATATACTACGTCCACCGGACCGTTGAGCTTTCCGGTCTGCGCGCTTATGAGGAATGCGGAAGCGTCGCAGTCGATATCCTCATGTCTTGAGAAAAGCGAGAACTTTCTGGGAGCCTCGTCCCAGCCAAGTCCGACAAGTATCGTCTTTAAACCTGCATTGCCCTTGGTAAGGTCAACCTTCTGACCTTTCTGAAGATTAACGGACATATTTTTACCTCCGTGGTCATTGATTCGTTTTGTCAAATATGAATGCGCCACCTATAATATACCACATATTTCAATAAAAATCAAGTGGATTTTCATGCAGCAGCGAAAAAAATCCCCGGAGATTCAACGACCCGAAAACCGCATAACAGCGCCGATGTTAAGTTGTGTTGACAGATTTCCTGCGCAAATTGGTAGACATTCGGGCGCGGCTGTGGTATAATTCAGTCACAATACAAAAAGGAAACGAGGTAATATATCATGGATTTTTCCCAGAAACTCATGGAGCTGAGGCGCTCCCACGGACTGTCCCAGGAACAGCTGGGCGAGAAGATAGGAGTTACGCGCCAGACCATATCCAAGTGGGAACTCGGTCAGACCACCCCGGAAATGGAGAAGCTTGCGGCACTCAGCGACCTGTTCGGTGTTTCCGCCGATGAGCTTATCCGTGGTACTGCGCCCTCCAGGTCAGAGAAGTTCCAGGAAAGCAAGCCGGCTTACCAGCGGCTGTCGTTTGAATACAAGAGCAGCCGCACTTTCCGTGGGATTCCGCTGGTGCATGTGAATGTCGGCGCGGGAAGGCGCACCGCCCGTGGGATACTCGCGGTAGGCAACAAGGCGGTCGGAGTACTGTCCGTGGGATTCCTCTCGGTGGGAGTGGTTTCCTTCGGGCTGTTAGCCGCCGGATTGCTGGCGTTTGGCTCCTTCGCCCTGGGGCTGCTGTCTTTCGGCGCGGTTTCTGCCGGGGTGGTCGCATTCGGCGGCGCAGCATTCGGCGTGATAGCGCTGGGCGGACTCGCCGTAGGGGTGTACTCCTTGGGAGGTGCGGCGGTGGCGTCCGAAATCGCCGCCGGAGGATTCGCCCAGGCGAGAATCGCCATCGGCGACAGCGTGCACGGGCTTGTGGAGATACGGGACGCAATCCCCGGGGAGCAGGCGCGTGAGATAATATCGAAATACTGCCCGTTCACACCAAAATTCCTCGCGGACATATTCTCGGCGCTGGCGGAGAATCTGCACACAATGAACTGACCCACGCCCGGCAGCAATGCCGGGCGTTACTGCTATTGACTTCCTCCGGGGGTTATGCTAAAATATTGACAGAGGTGATATTCATGCACAGCAGCATTTACCCCGTACTGGCGGCGCAGACCCGGCTGCCATTCTATCTTTCCGGCGCCGGGATCTCCGACCCGGAATACCATGTCGTACGACCGGACGGGCTGGTTTCCTGCCAGATACTCTTCACCCGGAGCGGCAGCGGAGTGCTCCGCATTGACGGCAGGGAGCTTCCACAGACCCCCGGCAGCCTGTTCTTCCTCGCCCCGGGAGTTCCGCACGAGTACTTCCCGGACGGCGGCGGAATGTGGGAAACCGCCTGGGTGGTGTTCCGGGGAGAGTACCTCCGGGAGCTGGTCGCCGGCATGGGATTCTCCTCCTGGAAAGCGGTCAGCGGCGTGGACCTTTCCGGGTGCGAGCGCATTTTCAGCCGGATAATGTCCGCGGCGGCGGATCCGCTTTCCGGCGGCGAGCGCTGCTCCGTTCTGGTATACGAATATCTTATGGAAGTGCGCTCCCTGCTTCTGTTCGGAGATTCCCGGGAGGGTGGACTGACCGCCCCGGCGGTACAGTACATGGACGAAAACTTCAGCCGGGATATCACCCTGGAGGAACTGTCGCAGCTGTGCGGGGTGTCCCTTCAGCACTTCTGCCGGGTATTCCGGCGCCAGATGGGAATGCGCCCGATGGAATACCTCGCGCAGCGCAGGGTGGCTGAGGCGAAGCGCCTGCTGAGCACCACGGAATACAGCGTAACGGAGATTTCCCGAATGACCGGATACAGTACTCCCACATATTTTGGCACGGTATTCCGGCGCTATGAGGGAATTTCCCCCTCCGAATGGCGGAGGATATCCCCGGCGCTGTGATGTTCATATTTTGATAGTCGCGCAAATATTTGAGATTGAAAAACGCTCCCGGGTGCGCTATACTGTAATTACAGCGAAACGTACCTGAAAGGAGAGTTATAATGAAACTCAGACAGATAGCGGCGGCTGCGGTATGCGCGGCGGCTGCGGCGAACTCTTTTATACTGCCTGCGGCGGCAGAACAGGAGGCAGATCCCATGAACATAGTTATAGACGGCAACAATGCCAACACTCTTGAAAACATGCTCTACCGCGGCGTGGGAATGGTCAGCGGAAACAACTCCTCGCGGCTACTGCTGGACTACAAGGCGGAGAATCCCGAGGCGTACTGGGAGATCATGAACTACATGTTCGGCAAGCAGGGGCTGGAGATAGCTCACCTCAAGCTGGAGATGGGCTCCGATGTGAATTCATCCTCCGGTACCGAGCCCTCCGTCAAGCGCACCGAGAACGAGCCTGCGGACGTGACCCGCGGCGCCGGATACCAGCTGGCTGCGGACGCAAAGTCAATAAACCCCGACCTCACGCTGGATATGCTCTGGTGGAGCGAACCGCTGTGGGTCAGCAGCTCCGAGGATGTGTATGCGGCACGCTACAAGTGGTACAAGGAAACGCTGGACGCGGCGTACGCCACTTACGGCATTCAGTTCGACTATGTTTCTGCAACCCAGAACGAGCGCGGTCGTGACAACGACTGGGTGAAGTACCTCTCACAGCACCTGAAATCCGAAACCGACTGCCCCTACGACTACTCCAAGATTAAGGTAGTTGCCGGTGAAGAGGTCTGCACCTGGCAGGCTGCCTCCGAAATGCTCAAGTATATCAAGAGCGGCGACACCAGCCTTGCCGACAACATCGACGTACTCGGCAGCCACTACACAAGCAGCTCCAACGAGCACGCCCAGACCCTCGCCCGGGAATACGGCAAGGAACTTTGGTTCAGCGAGGGCAGCGCCCCGATGGCGTATTCCGAGGGCGCATGGAGATTCGACGAGGGCAACTCCGGTCTGACCGGGATAAACGGCGCGCTAGATATCGCCAACCGCTACCTCTCCATGTATCCCCAGGGCGGAATGACCTTGTGCCAGTTCCAGCCGGTGATCGCGGCTTATTACGACGGCGTATGCTACTGCCAGAAGCAGTTCATCAACGCCTGCGACCCATGGAGCGGCTACTACACCCTCGACAGCGGATTCTTCATGATGTTACAGTTCACCCAGTTCATGGACAAGGGCTGGAGCTACATCGACGGCGCATGCTACGCTGACGGAGTTCCCGGCGGCGACGGTCACGCCATCGTGGACGCCACCTACAGCTACATCACGCTGTGCAGCCCGGACAAGTCGGATTATTCCACAGTCATCACCAACACCACCTCAGAGCCCATCACCTACAAAATCACGGTTTCCGACCTGGACGCCGCAGGCAAGGAGATACACCTGTGGGAGACCCGTGGGCCCGACGGCGGAGCCTATGACGAGAACTATTTCAAGAATATCGGCGAGGTAACTCCCACCGAGAACGGCGGCAGCTACACCTACTCCGTGACGGTGAAGCCCTATTCTATCCTCACCGCCTCCACCATCGACCTCACGCCGGCGGAATACCACAAGGCTGATGCTTCCGAGCGCACTATCCTGGAACTTCCCTACACCGATGACTACGAGTACGCGGACTACCCGACGGATTACCTCTCCTCCCGTGGCAGCGCTCCCCGGTACACCACTGACGAGGGCGGCGCGTTCGAAATAGAGAACGGCATGCTGGTTCAGCAGATAACTCCCGACCTCAAGGCAAAGGAGTGGGGCTGGACTCCCGACCCGACAACGAATTTCGGCGACGACCGCTGGTACGACTACAGCGTGTCCGCTAATGTGACCTACGCCCCCTCCGAGAACAAGGAGAGCAACTACGCCGGCGTGGGACTGCGCTACACCCAGGGCAACGCCGGAGCCAGCGGCTACTGGCTGAAGCTCACCGAAGGCGGCAGCTGGAGCCTGTGGGAGAACAGCGACGTTCTCAATAGCGGCACCATCTACGCGGACACCTCCGCTCCGGTCGCACTCAAAATCGAAGCAGTCGGCAGGACTGTACGCTGCTGGGCAAACGACGAGCAGCTGTGCGAATACACCGCCGAGGGTCCAGTCCTGGGCGCAGGACGCGCGGCGTTCTACTCCTCCTTTGACCGCAACGGATTCGACGACCTGGTGATCGCACCTGCTGAGGACGGAAGCGCCTATATCACCCGTGTGGACAACACCGATCTCGCATTCAATTACTCCGGCGAGTGGGAGCACAACACCATGTCCAGCTTCAAGAACTACAAGCGTACTCTTTCCACCGGTAAGGAAGGAAGCAGCTTCACTGTGGACTTCAACGGCACCGGGATCGCGCTTACCGGCGGCGGAAGCGGCGCCACAATCAGCTGGAGCGTGGACGGCGGCGACGCGCAGGAATATACTTTCGGCAAGAACAGCGTGCGCAAGGCGAACTTCCTTCTGGACGGACTTGCGGACGGTGCGCACACGCTTTCCGTGACCGTGGTTGACGGAAAGTACAACATCGACGGCGCGGAGATCACCGGCGGCACGGTATACACCGCAAAGCAGATCGACCACTCCGCCAGCGTACAGCCGGCTTCCGGGGAGTCCTCCCAGACCCGGGAAGCCGCTGCTACGCAGGAGCAGTCCGCTGCTGACGGCTCCTCCGACGTGGATTCCGACAGCAAGAGCGGATTCCCGGCAGGCGCTGCTGTAGGTATCGGCGCGGCAGTCGTTGCAGCAGCCGGAATCGGTATCGGTATCGACGTCAGCAGGAAAAAGAAGAAACAGTGATGATTAATTCGCGGAATGCGTAATGCGTAATTCGGAATTAAGGTGTCCTGCTTCGCAGGACGTATAAAAAAGGGGCTGCAATTTTGCAGCCCCTTTCATATATTATTTCTTTATCGTCTGATCAAGATGGAGTATCAGCGCGCGTCTGGTGACTATCCCACACATGCAGCCCCTGCCGTCCACGATGGGAACGTAGTTCTGCTCCAGCGACCGGGAAATCAGCTCCTCCAGGGAAGCGTAGATAGGCAGCGGCGAGCAGAAATTCGGGCGAAATATCTCCGAAATGCGGTACTTCTCGTGCGCCTTCATCTCCGTAGTTCCCACGGCGAGGATATGCCGCAGGAAGTCGCCCTCCGTCACGCTGCCGAGGTATACGTCCTGGGCGTCCAGCACCGGGATAGAGGTGTAGCGGTGGTATTTCATTATCTCCAGCCCCTGACGCACCGTGTCGTCCGCGTGGACTGCCGCGACGGATACTTTCGGTATCATTATCCGGGCGATGTTCACCTGTACTTCTTCGTTTTCGTCTGGCATAGGGTTCTCCTTTATTCAGCAATGCCGCCCCGGTAAGGGGCGGCGCTTTTGTCAATAGACCTCGGTACCGCTGTAGTAGTACGTCAGTATCTGCTTGTAGTCGTAACCCAGGTAGGTCGCAAGCGCGTTCGCGCCATTCTGGCTCATTCCGACGCCGTGGCCGTAACCGTAGGTCGTGAACGTGAACATATCCGTTCCGGGGTCGTAGGCGATATCGAACGAACTGGAGCGCAGGCTGAATCCCATGATCTTCTCGCGGAACACCCTGCCGGTTATCTTCACGGAATTTCCGCTGCTGTCGGTGTAGCTGTGGTAGCCGCCGACGCTCATCTGACCGACGTAGTTGCCGTCAATGCGGTTCTCGATGGTGAGCCAGCCCGAGGGATCCCCGGTCAGCTCTATCCCGGTCTTGTCGAGCACGTTCTGCTTTATCTCCGCGGAGGAGAACTGCGCCGTCTTTCCGTAGTTCGGGTCGTACTGTGCGTCCAGGTCGCAGAATCTGCTCTCGAGGTAGGGGTAATCCGTGCCCCACACGTTCATGCTGGAAGCCGTGTATCCGGCGGAGGAGGCGGAATACACCGCCTGTATCAGTGCGCCGTTGTAGTATATTCCCCTGCCGATGACGGATTCCACCAGCACCTCGACTGAATCAGATACGCTGCTGGCAAGTCCCACGCTGGGGTAAGTACCGTACTCGTTGCAGAACCTGACGTAGGTATACGCCGCGACTGCCTGCGCCTTGATGGCTTCGGGGGCGAACGTGTGACCTACCTCGTGCTGCGTGATCTTCCCGACGATCTCCAGCGCGCTGCCGGAAACCACGCCGCCATTTGCACGGACGTAGAGCACCTCGCCAGTCACGTCGGCTGCTGGGGAATCCTCCGGCTCGGTTTCGTCCGGCTGGTCGTCGGAAGCCGTGGTATTATCCGGCTCCACCGGGATACCTCCCTGGGTGGCGGCGGAAGTCGTGGTCTGCACCGTCGTCGGGGTTGTCGTGACCACGGCCTGCACCGGCTCTGTCACCGGCTCCGTGGGCGTGGTCACGGGAGCCGCGGTAGTGACCTCCGGCTCCTCAGTGGGCTCCTCTGGGGGCGAAATGATGATTTCCACGGTGTCCTCAGATGTGCCGCCGGCTTCCCCGGTGACCTCCGTGGGATCCGTTATTCCATCGCCGCGGAAGCTGTATGTACTCTGCACCATCTTGCTGGACAGCGACAGCGGAGCCATCTCCATCAGATCCACAGTAATAAGCCCGGAGCTTGTTTCGTCCGGCACCAGGAAGTCCAGCGTACCCTGACCGCCTGCCTCGCCGATGTCGTCCTCCATGCCCTCCGCCTCGGCGGTGGAAGCCGGGATATCCTGGCTCATAGCTTCGCCGCCGACCGTGCCGGTGACTCCGCAGACGAACATGTAGCTGCTGCCTATCAGCAGCGCCACGCCCGTTTTCACAAGTGATATTTTCATTAGACCTCCATTACTGGTAGTTCGCAGGATCGTCCTCCAGGCCGTTCTTCTTGATATACTCATCGATTCCCGGAACGAGGGAAGTATCCCATGTTCTGCCCTTCCACTTGTCGCCGAAGGCGTTGTTGTAGGCGTCGAAATACTTCACGCTGTTCTTCCAGGTGATCTTGGAGGTATCCACCTCGGGGCTTTCGTTCTCGCGAACCTTTCTCGCAACGATAACAAGGCGCAGGTCCTCGAATCCGGTGGAGCCGTCGCAGGTGGAGAGCGTGAGCAGCTCGTCGCCGTATTCCACGTCAACGCCGGTGTTGTACTTGCTGCGGTCCATTACCTCGAGTATGTACTTGTAGAACTCGTCGCTGTTCTTGAAGTAGACGTACTTGGTGTAGTCGAATACCTCGCCGTGCTCCTCGTTGGTGTTGATGATGAACACGGAGATTATCTTGTACCTGTTGTCCTGGTAAAGGGTGTTGAAGTCAATTACCGGGGTCTCCTTCAGGAAGTCGATGTTGTTATTGTAGTTGTTCAGCGCCGCGAACTTGTATCTGTACAGCATATTGTGACCGTACAGTATGGTGTTGTTGGGCATTTCGTTCGGTCCGAACTTACCCTCGTAATCCGTGAAGATTGTGCCGGCGAACTCGTCCTCCTTGTTGAAGTTGTGGTGGAGGTAGAAGAGGTTGTCATCGCCCTGCACAACGGGGTAATCCACATTAGTGCCGTTGATGGTGATCCAGCCGACAAAATCGTTGTTCGCATCGTAATACGCGGCGTATTCCTCGTTGATGGAGCCTTCCGGCAGGTTATCTATCTGCTGCTGAGTGGGCGCGTTGGCGTTCACGACCACCTGCTGACCGTCCTGGATAACAGTTTCGCCGTTGCTGGTGACAATCTGATCAAGTCCGTCGTTCTCCGGGGCGAAAGCAAGCGAGATGAAGTGCACCGCGATTATCACGACGGCGCCGATGAGAAGCACCAGGGAAAGCAGGAATATGATCTTTCTTGCGACCTCGCTGCTGTCGTCGCCCTTGCAGGGGATAAGCCCCGTAACAAGGCTCTGACCGAAGCTCTGCTTTTTCTTCTTGCGCTTTTTCTTCTTATTGTTCGGGGACAGTCCCATATCCATTTCTGCCATTAGTCAATCTCTTCCTTTCAGAATCGCTGATTTTATTCGTCGGATTTATCCGCTTCCGCCGATCCGGTGGAATAGGAGTAGTCAAAGATCATTGCCGGATCCCACTTCCTGCCGCCCCAGGAGCCGCCGTACACTCTGTAGTAGTAGTCGAAATACAGCGGATCGGGATTCTCATACGCCTTATCGACATCCACAGTCGGATCCTCGCCCTCGCGGACTTCCCTGCCGAAGATCACCCAGCGGCAGTCCACGGTGTAATCCAGAATGCAGGTGGAAAGCGTGATAAGGTTGTCGCCGTACTGAAGATCGACGTCCGTGAAGAAGGTGGTACGGTCAAGTATCTGCGCGATGTAGTCGTCGAACTCCGCCTTGGTCTTGAACTTCCTGCCCTGGAGGTAGTAGAACACCTCGCCGTCCTCTTCCTGGGTGTTGACCAGCATTCCGGCGAAGATCTTGTAGGTCTTGTCGTGGTAGAGGGTGTTGAAGGTGATCGTGGGGTACTTCCTGTACCAGTCAAGTCCGTTATCCTTGCCGTAGCGGTAGTTGAAGTATCTCGTCAGCTTGGCGAAATACTCGCCGGTGACAACGTTGTGACCGTAGAGTATCGTGTTCGCCGGGGTATTCTGCGGCGTGATCTTCTCGCGGTAATCCGCAAAGACGGTGCCTGTCTTGCTGTAGTCGCCGTTAAGGTTGTGATCCAGGTAGTAGGCGTTGTCGTCCCCCTGAACCACCACGTTGTCAACGAAGGGATCGTCCGGGTCGCCCATGGTTATCCAGCCGATGACGTCCTTGTTCTGCTCGAGAAGCGGCAGGAACTTTTCGTTCACCTCGGGGTATTCCTCGGCAAGCTCGTCCTGCTTCGCCTGATCGACGGTGACCGTTGCAGATCCGTGGTAGATGTCGCTTATCTGCTGGTTGAACTTTCTGTCCTGGGCGTCGCTGCCGTAGAACGAGATTATCGTCACCAGCGAAACGACCAGCACGACCGCCGCCGCCAGGAAGATTATCTTCCGGATTATCTCGACGGGCTTGTCGCCTTTCCAGGGAATAAGGTATTTCGCGATCCGCAGAAATATGCTTTCCTTCTCAACAAAATTTGCCATTTTGCACTATCCTTTCGGGAATATCATAAACTGAGCAGCTTTCTCTTGTCCCACTCGCATATGCCGTTCCAGGAGGAGGCGCCGTACATACGCTGATAGAACAGCGTGAACAGGCGCGGATTCTGGTTGACCTTTGCCACGGTGACATCGACGGCTTCGCTCTCGCCGGGTCTTACCTTCCTCGCGAAGAGCACCCATCTGGTTTCAACGCTCCTTCCGAGGGGCCACAGGCATGTGGACAGCGTGAGAAGCTGGTCGCCGTAGGTCAGATCCACGTCGGTAAAGAACCAGCTGCGCTCCATAACTCCGGTGACGAAGCTGTTGAAATCGTCCTTGCCGCTGAACCTTGTCCTGTCAACATAGTCGAACACCTCGCCGTATTCCGACTGGGTGTTGGCAAGTATGCCGGCGAATATCTTGTAGGTCGCGCAGCCGCCGTCGGGAGTGGCAAGCATTACAGTGGGGTGCACCTTGTAAAAGGCAAGCGGCTCGCGGCTGGAGCCGTTCGGAACGTAATGCGTCACATGTGCGAAGAACTCGCCGCTTATCATATTGTGCCCATAGAGTATGATATTATCGTCAGTTCCGTCCCACCTGTTCTTATAGGAGGAGAACACGGTGCCGGAAATGCTGTCGTTCTTGAAGAAATCGTGCTTCAGATAGTAATCGTTGTCGCTGGACTGTACCACAACGTTGTTTACGCTTGTTCCGGTTATCTTTATCCACGCCCGGGTATCCGCATTTGTGGTTTTCAGGTCGGTCCAGTTAGGGTAGATCGGAGTGTTCTCCAGAGGAGTAACGTTGATCTCCTCGGATTCAGCCTCAGTTGTGGCTCTGGTGCTTGTATTGAACGGGTCGTAGTTCGGGTCCACGTTGACCAGGTCGTCATTGCCCACGCCGCCGATGTTAGCGATATCGGAGTTGGTGTTCTTGTCGCTGCCCATGCTCCACAGCTGCCACCCGAGGAATCCCAGGGTGACAATGAACACAAATATCGCAACGATGAGCACCACCTTGCGCACCTTCTCGCCCGGCTCGTCGTCCGCCTGCGGAAACGCCGCAATACAGAACCGCTGCCAGCCGGATTTGGGTCTGCCCTTTATCTTGTCCTGCTTCCTGCGCGGGTGCGGCTCGGAGTAGAAATCCAGCTTGTCCACCGCGATATCACGCGAAGCAGAGGTATTTTTCTTCTTAGGCTTGTCTGTGTAGTTTGCCATAATGTTCCCCCTGACTTATGCCTTTATCTTTCTGAGAAGCAGCTCCAGCGCCTTATGCGCCGCCTGCGCCCTGACCTGCTCCCGGTCCCCGGGGAACAGGAATCGCTCCCCCCGGCAGCCGTCCGCGCCGCTCACTGCTATGCACACCTCGCCGACCGGGTGCTCCGCGCTTCCGCCGGTGGGACCTGCCACGCCGGTGGTGGAAACGGCGAAATCCGCGCCGGAAAGCTTCCGCACGCCGTCCGCCATCGCCTCAGCGCACTGCACGCTGTACTCGGTGTATTTCTCGAAAATGCCGCTGTCGACGCGCAGCAGCTCGTGCTTTATCCTGTTGGAATAGGAGCACACGCCAAGTTCTATCACTGCGGAGCTTCCCGAAACGGATGTCACCGCTCCGGAGATCATGCCGCCGGTGCAGCTTTCCGCCGTTGATATCTTCACTTCCCGGGCAGCGCACTCCGCGACGATATCCGCCGCCAGCGCCGAAATGCCGCTGTATAGTTCCCCGTTAGTCATATCACATATCCAGATCAACGGTGCGCTGACCGTATCTGAATCTCTTCACCTCGGTTTCCCTTACCGCCTTTTCGATCAGCGGCTCAAAGTCGAAGGATTCCTCCGCCTTTACGATGTCCTCCATGGTGGGGCGCGTCTTGGGGTGCTTGGGCGAGAACACCGTGCAACAGTCCTCATAGGGCAGCGTGGAAATATCGAACGTGTCGATGTGCCTGGAAATATCCACGATCTCACGCTTGTCCATTCCAATAACCGGGCGGAACACCGGGTACTCCGCCGCCGCATTGGTGCAGAATATCGCCGGGAGGGTCTGGCTTGCGACCTGCGCAACGCTCTCGCCGGTGATTATCGCTCCGTAGTCGTTTTCTGCACACACACGGTTCGCTATCTTCACCATAAGTCTGCGCATGAGCACTGTGAAAAGTTCCTCGGGGCAGTTGTCGCGCAGCGCTTCCTGGAGTTCGGTGAACGGAACGCAGTAGAATATGATATCACCGCACCAGTCGGTGAGCTTCTCGCAGAGCGCCTCGACCTTCATGCGCGCACGCTCGGAGGTGTAGGGAGGGCTGACATAGTGTATGCAGTCAACGATAAGTCCGCGCTTCGCCATCATGTAGCCTGCGACCGGGCTGTCGATTCCGCCGGAGAGCATGAGCAGGCTCTTTCCGGAGCTTCCGACGGGCATTCCGCCGGCGCCTGGTATCCTCAGCGCGCTGAGGTAGGCGCCGTTATCGCGTATTTCCAGTCTTACCCTCACGTCCGGCTCGTGTACGTCCACGCCGATATTCGGGAACGCATCGAGGATAACCGCGCCAAGCTCCTCCTGTATCTCGGGAGTTTTCATCGGGAACGCCTTGTCGCTGCGCTTGGACTCCACCTTGAATGTCCGCGCGCCCTCCAGCGCCTCCCGGAGGTATTCCGGAGCGTTCTCAGCGATGACCCTGAAATCCTTCGGGAACACCGCGCAGCGCTGTATCGCGCTTATGCCGAATATCTTCTGGAGCCGGTTTATCACCTCGTCGATATCCGCGCCCTCCGGCGGCGTGATGTAGATGGTGGATTGTCTGCGGTAGAATTCGAAGGTGCCGAGCTTCTTCAGGCGGCGCTTTATGTTCTTCTGGAGCATGTCCTCAAAGGTGGACTTGTTCAGTCCCTTGAGGGCTATCTCTCCGTATTTTACAAGTATTATCTCTTTCATCTGTTCGTTTCCTTTATATCATTTTCTGCGGAATCTAGCAATGCCAGCCTTTATGCCCTCCAGCAGGGCGTCTATGTCCGCTTCCGTCGTATCCGCGCACATGCTCACTCTCACGGCGCTGTCCGCGATCTTGTCCGGAATCCCGAACGCTGCGAGCACTCCGCTGGTCTTGCCCCGGGAGCACGCCGAGCCGCTGGAAACGTATATCTCACGTTCCTCCAGCGAATGGAGCATTATCTCGGAACGCACGCCGTCAACGCTGAAGTTCACGATGTTGGGCAGGCAGTCCTCCCCGGAGTTCACGGTGATACCCTCCAGCCCGGAAAGTCCGTCCAGGAGGTGCTGTTTCAGTGCGGAGAAGTGCTCCTCCGTGCCGTGGTACGCCCGTACTGCTGCGTCAAGTCCGGAAATCAGTTCGATCGGCTCCGTACCGCTGCGGAGGTTCTTCTGCTGCCCTCCGCCGAGGAGCAGCGGGGAAATGCGTATCCCCTTCTTTATGTAGAGTGCGCCTATCCCCTTGCTTGCATGTATCTTATGCCCGGAAATGCTGATGAGGTCGCCCTCCAGCGGAACCTTCAGGAATCCCTGCACCGCGTCGATGTGCACGATGGTCTTGGGATTTTTCTTCTTGACCAGGCGGTAGAGCCGCTTCACGTCCACTGCGAATCCGGTTTCGTTATTAACCGCCATGCAGCTGAGCATCAGGGTATGTTCGTCCACCGCGTCAGCGAGTGCCTGGACGAAATCCGGGTGATCCTTGGGCGCCAGTCGGACTACCTCGAAGCCATTTTCCTGGAGCCGGGTCATCACGTTTGCGACGGACGGGTGCTCGATGGCGGTGGTGACTATTCTGTTACCGGTGCGGCGGTAGATATCCACCGCGCCGTTGATGGCGGTGTTGCTGCTCTCCGTGGCGCCGGAGGTGAATATTATGTCGCCTTCCCCGAGCTTTGCGAGCAGCGTTTTCTTCGCCGCCGCGATTATCTTCTCCGAGCGTATTCCCATGCCGTGCAGCGAGCTTGCATTACCGAAGCTGCCGCGCATGGCTTCCGTGACCGCTTCCACAGTTTCAGCGCAGGGCTTTGTGGTGGCGGCACTGTCAAGATATGTCATTGTGATTCTCCCTTTTGTTCGCTTGCTTTCTTATTCGCATAGTGATGCATTATATATACTATATCAGTATAGCACAAAATCCCCGGTTTGAACAGTCTTTTTTTGAAATTTTCACTTTTATTTCATTGTGTTTACGGTGAAATAACAAAAGGTTACAAAACGGTTACAGAATTTGCAGAAAAGTTACTGAAAAATGACAATGCAGGAAAATCCGGTTACAATGTTGTCATATATATTGATTTTTTCTCCCGGGGGTGATACAATATATACAGAAAGACAAAGACAACAAATCTCCATATTATTCATGATAAAATATATGATCCTCCAATTACCAAAAGCCCCCGGTCACCCCGGGGGCTTTTGGTGTCGGGTCGGGCACGCCCGACGGCGAATACGGCCATAGGTACCATTTAATTATTTCGTTTTC
>UQMF01000026.1 GCA_900542145.1 uncultured Oscillospiraceae bacterium
GGTCTATCTCTCAACCTTTTTTCTTACTTTGTCCAATATCTATTGTAGCACTACAATTCCTACCGGCTTGTATATTATTCATCGCTTGCATATCCGCGGAATTTGTGGTACAATAGTAATCAGCAATAAAGGAGAGCGACATATGGACTACATAAAATTCTATTCCCACACCGACCCAATGCCGAGGAAGAAATTCTCGCAGCTGTACAGCATTATGGAATACTCGTTCCCTGCCACGGAGCGCGGCAGCGAGGCATTCCACTACTCCGAGTACAAACGCCCGGAATTCCGCTGCATGTGCTACGAACCGCAGGGAGTTCCGGCAGGATTCCTGAACTACTACGACATGGAGGATGCCGCAACGATTTTCGTCGAGCACTTCGCCATGGAACCCTCCCTCCGCGGCAGAGGGACCGGCTCCGATATGCTGCGGTGCTTTCTGGACTACGCGTCGGATTCCCTGGTGGTGCTTGAAGTCGAGCCGCCGGAGGGCGACATGGAAAAGCGCCGGATCGCATTCTATCAGCGTATCGGGCTTATCCTGAATCCCGGAGAGTATTTCCAGCCGGAGTTCTACGGGAAATCCCCGGCAATACCACTTATGCTGATGACAAACAAGCCGATATCCGACTCAGAATTTGAGGACATAAAGCAGCTTATCCACAAAAGGATATATCTCAAATAACCCTCAAACGCTCCGGATTCCAGGAGCCTGACGCCAAGATGTATGAATCCCCCAAAAATCAGCAAGGCTGAACGCGTACCGTGGAATGAACATAAAACAAGGCAAAGTGCGGTGTATTGCCGCATTTTTTGTATTCAGTAGCACATAAGGGCGCACGGAATATGCGCCCCTACAGCTATTCTGTGACACATGCTTCACTGTCGGTTCAGGCATTATCCCGGCGCTTTCCTGTGAGCAGGAGTCCGGCGGCGACTGCCGTTACGGGAGCGACCGCGACTATGCCGAAGCTTCCGGCTACCGTGTGGATTATCTCCGCGGCGATGTACTTGTAGTTCAGTATGCAGTCCAGTGGAGTCCCCTGCGCCATGAATACCATGAGCTGCGCTATGCAGCTGCCAGAATACGCCAGCAGCAGCGTCGTGGTTATCGTGCCCATCGCGGCGCGGCCTACAGTAAGTCCGGATTTAACCGCCTCCCAGGGCTTGATATCCGGCTTCTTGTGTATTACCTCGTCGACCGCAGAGGTGATGTCCACCGCCAGGTCCATCATCGCACCGGAGGAGCCGATAAATATCGCCGCCATGAATATTTCAGTGAGGTTCAGGTCCTGATATCCGCTGTACAGCAGGCTTTCCGAGCCGGTCATTATCGCACCGTGAATATTCATCAGCCGGGTGAATACCGCGCCCAGGACCGCCGTGAAAGCAAGTCCGATGATTATGCCCAGCGAGGAGGAAAGCGCCCGGCGGTCGAATCCATACACCAGCGAAACTATGACCACGGACAGAACCGAAATTATCACAATGCCGGAAAGTATCGGGGAAATGCTGTTCAGGTACAGCGGCACGACTACCTTCCAGATAAGCAGTATCGTCAGAATAAACGACAGCACCGCGCGCAGTCCCGTCTGCCCTGCGAAGAATATCAGCACCGCAATGAATATCGCCACCAGCACTATCTCCCAGGGAAGCCGGTAGTGGTCGGTCATGGAAACCGAAAGTATCTCGCCGTCCCGGTGGCTGATACGGACATACGCCGTGTCGCCGGGCTGGAATATCTTGTCTATTTCCAGAGAGCCAGTGAGCATGTTAACTGCTGTGTATTCCTGCCCGGCAAACTGTCCCTCAAGGAACTCGATATCGCAGTTCTGGTCGCCGGAGCGCACCAGCCCGGTGTCGATTATCATGCTGTTATCCACTGCAAGCACCTTCGCCGGAACGCGCTCAGTTCCCTGGTATATCAGCTTGTTCTCAAATCCTGTGGGAATGAATATAAGGGCGATTATTGCAACAAGTGTAACTATCACGGGAGAATAATAGCGTATCCTCTCCGGAGTGAAGAATGTTCTCAGTCTGTTCATAAGTGCCTTTCTGTACCCGAAAAAGCTCCGCTTCCGCACATGGCAGAAACGGAGCCGGGAGGATTTCGTGAAATTTACTTTACGCCAGTGAGCGCTGCGAGTTTGTCGTAGATCTTGGTATTGTCATAGTAACCGTTAAAGAGGGTTGCTCCTGCGCCCTTTGCATATACGGCTACCGGAAGTCCGGTGTGCGCATAGGAGGCGAAGTTCACACCGCTCTTGTTGTTCAGCAGGTGGGTAATGGTTACGGTCAGCGGCTCATAGCTTCCGTAGAGCAGGTACTCTTCCTGGCTCTCCACTTTTTCGCCGCTCATGGTCTTGTCGTATGCCGCCTTGAGCTTGTTGTACTCATAGTCGGTGAGCACGAGGTTCGGATTCTTCTCAGCGTCCTTGTCGTCTGCGGTCATCAGTCCGAACAGGCGCTTTACGTCCTTGAGCACTGCGGTGAAGGAAGTCTTATTCTCCTTGTACTTTGATACATAGTCGCTGTCGAACTTCGCGTAGGAGAGCTTCTGGTTCTTGAGGTTGGTGAGGTAGGTGTCGTAGTCAGTACCTGCGTAACCGATAGTAAGTCCGCCGGTTTCGTGGTCGCCGGTCACGATAATGAGTGTTTCGTCCGGGTGCTGCTTGTAGAACTCCAGAGCCTTGTCAACTCCCTTGGAGAGCGCCAGAGTATCGGAGATGGTGGACTTTGCATCGTTAGCATGGCATGCCCAGTCGATCTTTCCGCCCTCTACCATCATGAAGAACCCGTTGTCGTTGTCGAGCATCTCTATGCCCTTGTCAACGTAGTCCGCAAGGCTCCACTCGCCCTTCTTGCGGTCGTTGCTGTAGGACATCGCGTCGCTGTCCGCGAGAGTTTCAGCAATAAGAATGGACTTGCCGTCCTTTGCGGTGAGCTTTTCCGCCTCGGCGTAAGTGGTTATTACATTGTAGCCTGCTTCCTCTGCTAGGTCGTATACACTGGTCTGGTCCTTGTTGTTGCCGGTGGGCTTCTTCAGCGCGCCGCCTGCGAAGTAGTCAAAATCGCTTTCCACCATCTCAACGCCGATCTCGTAGTAATTATTTCTGCTTGCCTGGTGCGCATAATATGCAGCAGGAGTTGCATGGTTGAGGTTTACGGTGGACACAACGCCTATCTTGTAGCCCATCTGGGACTTGAGCTTCTCGGCGATGGTCTCATACTCTGTCGTCATGGATTCGTCCATGTTGATGGTGCCGCTGTAGGTCTTGTGGCCAGTGGAAAGAGAGGTCGCGGTGGACGCGGAATCCGGGCAGAAGGAGGAGCTGTCATAGGTGTTGGCAGAACCTACTACCGGGAACTTCATGAAGTTCAGGCGTCTGTTTGCCTCAAGGATATCGTTGTTGTTGGTATCTGCAAGGGCACTGTAATAATCGGAAGTGATCTGGGTCTGGGGGAAGCTCATTCCGTCGCCGATAAACATGAATATGTACTTCGGCATGGTCCCGGTGTACTTCTGCGCCCCGGAAGTAACGGTAGCCTTGGCGCTGTTTGCCGCAGATACCGCAAGCGTGCCTGCCCCTGTTGTGATGAGCGCTGCCGCCGCACATACGGAGGCGATGATCTTCTTTGCTCTGGTCATTGTTGTTCTCCTTTTTAATCGTTTGTCGTTCCGTTTCTCGGTACATGTATATTATACAGCAGATTTATTAAATCCAAAAGCGTGTGCGTGTCAAATCGTTGTAAAATCAAGTGACATATTCAAGCGACGTGGTCTGGCTGCACCGCAATGTACTTACTGATCAGAACTAAAGACACGGATAAAGCGCAAAAACCGATAATTGGAAAGCGCAGGCGAACCGCCAAAATATTCGGATATGCCTTGAATTTTACCGCATTGTGTGATACAATATACATTATAATGAGATTGTTGCACACAAGCGGCAAAATGGAGGAAAAAATGGAACCACATGACTATAAGGTAACAAAGATAGAGGGCGAATACGCCACGCTCACCGACCTTGCAAGCGGCGACGAAATTTTCATCGCACTATTTCTGCTGCCGGAGGGCACCAACATCGGAATGACGCTGCATTACGAAAATCTCAGCTATGAGATAACGGAGGAATGACAAAACCTCCTCAATAACAGGCTATATAAACAAACACAGAACAAAAGAAATAAGGAACAAAAGACATGAAAGACTTAACAAAAGGCAGCCCTGTCAGGCTGATAATAGGCTTTGCACTCCCGGTGCTGCTGGGACTTGCATTCCAGCAGGCGTACACGCTGACAGATACTATAATCGTGGGTCAGCAGCTTGGTCAGAATTCTCTGGCGGCGATCGGCTCCACATCGGCGGTCGTGTCGCTGATGTTCAATATCATAAACGGACTCGTCACCGGATTCGCAATACTCATCGCAAAGAACTTCGGCGCCGGAGATCATGCAGAAATGCGCCGTACCATTGCGCGCACCATCACCTTTTCCGGTATAGCTGCGGCGCTGATAATCCTCGGGATTGCTTTTTTCATTGATCCGCTCCTGCATGCGCTGGACACCCCTGCCGGGATATTCGACGAGGCGCGTACATACCTCTTCATTGTTGATCTGGGGCTTGCAGCAACGCTGTTCTACAATCTGGAGTCCGCAATACTCCGTGCAGTAGGCGACAGCGTGATCCCGCTGGTTATCCTGGTCATCTCCACAATACTCAACATCGGACTTGACGTGCTGATGGTGATCGTATTCCCGATGGGAGTTGCCGGAGCCGCGCTTGCCACGGTGATCGCACAGCTGGTTTCCGCAGTGGTCTGCCTGATCTACCTAATAAAGAAGCGTCCCTTCCTCATCGTGAAGCCCGGTGACTTCAGATTCACGGCTTCCTCCACGGCGGAGCTTCTCAGCGCCGGCTGCGGCATGGCTCTGATGTATTCCATCGTGGACATCGGCTCGATAGTCCTACAGAACGGAATAAACGGCTTCGGCGAGGACATAATCGCCGCCCACACCGCCGCACGCAAGCTCTTCGGGTTCACCATCATGCCTTTTTCTTCACTCAGCGCGACCCTGGTGACTTACGCAAGCCAGAACCGCGGCGCCGGAAAGTATTCTCGAATCGGCAGTGGTGTGCGCGCCGGACTGCTTATCGGAATGATCTGCGCCGCCCTGAACGTGCTGCTCGTCTACACCTGCGGCAGAGCCATGGTCGGAATAATACTGCCGGACTGCGCCCCGGAGGTCGCGGATACTGCGGTGCTGTATCTTAAAGTGAATGTGCCGTTCTATTTCTTCCTGGCGGCGCTTCTGGAACTCCGCAGCACGCTGCAGGGGCTTGGGCACAGCATTATTCCCATAGTGGCAAGCTGTATCGAGCTTGTGTGGAAAATATGCACGGTCGCATTCATGATCCCATGGCTGGATTACATGGGCGTAATAGTATCAGAGCCGATAATCTGGACGGTATGCGCAATAATAATCGGTATTATCGCACTTGTGACGATACGCCGTCTGCCGCATACGGACGATTTTCCCGAAACAATGAAAGGACAGACAGATGGTCAGTGAATTATCAGAAAAGCTCATTGAAAACATTTCCCTTGCGGTAAAGGGTAAGAAGCGTGAACTCCGGCTCATCACGGCGGCAATGCTCGCCGGAGGGCACGTCCTGCTGGAGGACGTCCCGGGCACCGGAAAAACTCTGCTCTCAAGATCGCTGGCGCAGTCCGTAAGCGCGGATTTCCGGCGTATACAGTTCACTCCGGACCTGCTCCCGTCGGATATCACGGGCATCAACTACTTTAACATGAAATCCCAGGAATTCCAGCTTCGAAAGGGTCCTGTGTTCACGAATATCCTGCTGGCAGATGAAATAAACCGCGCCACCCCGAGGACTCAGTCCGCGCTGCTGGAGTGCATGGAAGAGCGGCAGGCGACCATCGACGGCGACACCTATCAGATGGAACAGCCGTTCTTCGTAATAGCAACCCAGAATCCCGTGGAGATACAGGGAACATACCCACTGCCGGAAGCGCAGCTCGACCGCTTCATGATTCGGCTGGCGCTGGGTTATCCCGACCGCGCGGACGAGGTAGCAGTCATCGGAGGAAAATCCTCACGGCAGCTGGAGGCAGTCTGCAAGGCGCAGGACATCATCTCCGCCCGGGAGGAAATCAGCCGCCTAGTCCCCGGAGAAGCGGTCTGCGGCTACATTGCGGATATTGCGGCGGCTACACGCAGGCACGGCGGCGTGAAACTGGGACTCTCCACAAGAGGTGCGGCGGCGCTGGGAAGAATGGCGTGCGCCCTGGCGGCGGTTTCCGGACGTGACTACGCCATGCCGCAGGACGTTATTGAGGCGGCTCCCTACGTCATAAAGCACCGCCTTATCTGCCGCGGCGGAGGTGCAGGCTCCGCGGAGGATATTCTTCGGCAGGTCCTGGACAGCGTGCCCGTACCGACGGAAGGCTGAGATGGAACTGCTGGTTATGGCGGCGATTCTTGCCGCAGTGATTATCGGGCAGTACTTCCTCTACGACCGCCGGGGGCTGAAGCGCCTGGATTACTCCATAACGCTGAAGCGCCGGGATTCCGGAGAGATAGCCGCAGGCTCCGGAGTTATCCTGGAAGCCTACGAGGGCGAGGAACTGGAGCTTATTGAGGAGATAGACAACGCAAAGCTGCTGCCACTGCCATGGGTACGCACGGAAATAAGCTGCTCCCGGTGGCTGACGTTCCGCGGCAGCCGGGATTCCAACGCCCTGGACGACACACAGAAGGGTCTGATCTCGGGAATATTCACCCTGCGCAGCCGCCAGAAATGCCGCCGCACCTGGCGCATAAAGGCGGAGAAGCGCGGAATGTTCACCATAGACGACGTGTCTGTCACCGTGAGCGACCTGTTCGGACTGGTGCGCTCCGCCCGGGTGATAAAGCTGGGACAGCAGCTGAGGATACTCCCCACGCCGGCGGATCTGGAGCCGGGTGAAATGTCCGGCGACGCGTTCATCGGGGATATTCCGGTGCGGCGCTTTGTGCTGCCTGACCCGTTCGTGATCAGCGGTGCGAGGGAATACACCGGGCGCGAGCCGATGAACCGTATCCATTGGGCGCAGAGCGCGCGCTGCGGCTCGCTGATGGTATACTGCAATGAATTCACCACCGAGCGCCGGGTGCTGATCCTGCTGAATATCCAGCGGAGCTTCCACGGGGAGCGGCAGCAGATGAGCCTGCCGATGCTGGAGGCGATGATAAAGGGCGCGGCGTACATGCTGGAATACTGCGCCGAAACGCACACGGAATGCGCGCTGACAGTGAATTCCGCGCAGCCCGTCGTCCCGGTTCCCGGGGAGGGCTACGTCCACAAGATGGACTGTCTGCGCACCCTGGCGGAACTCCCCGGCGACTGCGGCGAGCACATCGACGACTTCATTTCCGGGCTGAACCTCCGGGATTACACAGACGTGGTATTTATCAGCAGCTTCCTGGACGAAAAGTGCGGCGACCTGCTGCGCAGCCTGTCGGAGAACGGCGTCTGCGTTTCCGTGATGAGCACTGAAATAGACGATGTGGATTTCTGCGAGGTCCGGCATATCCAGAAGAGAATGCTGAGGTAGATCGGGAGTTTTTATGTACAAACCAATTCTGACCGCGCTGGCGGTTTTCGGGCAGTTCCTGGCGCTGTTTCCGTTCATTGTGACGGCGGAATGCGTCGGATTCGGCGAGCCGTGCTGGTGGCACTACTTCGCCATGTACGGCGGATTCGCGGCGTTTTACCTTTGCGGCAGACTGCTTTCCTGTTGGGCGAACGGAGGCGGCTTCTCAAGGAAAGTCAAGCCGTTCGTGATGTTCGTTTCAAGAGCGGGTGTGATAGTCCCCACGGCGGCTTTCTGCATTGCCGGAGGTATTCTCGGTGCGCATTCCGGGCTGTTCATGTATTATCTGCCAGGAGCGATAGCGGCGTATTTCGCCGGTTATCTCTCTGTCGGCAAGGACTACAGCGAGATATTCACCCGGGGGTGGTTCGCGGTATTCTTTATTGCGGCGGTGCTATCCGCACTGCTTATAGGATTTACCCATGATACCGGGATCATCTCCGCCGGAATGACGCAGCTGTGCGTTTCATTCGGCATAATGATGATAACCGCAGCGGTACTCACAAACCAGACTAACATTGACGTCCAGACCCGGCAGCGCGCCGGAGGGCACGCCGTGCTTCCGGAGGGAGTGCGCAGCTACAACGCGCTTCTTATCGGCGGCACCGGCGCCCTGATAGTCGGACTGTGCCTGTTCGCCGGACCGCTTGCTTCCGGGATCGCGGCGCTGTTCCGGCTGTTCATTGGGTGGATACTTTCGCTTCTGCGCGGCAGCGAGGTCAACGACCCGGCGGACGGCGGAATGGACGAAAACACCGCCGGGCAGATGGACTACTTCCAGAACAGCAACCAGTTCGCGCAGCTGCTGATATACGTTCTGGTAATAGGACTTGTCCTGCTGGCGGTGAAATTCCGGCGGCAGATATGGGCGTTCATCAAGGAGATTTTCGCACCGCTGTTCCGGGTGAATAACGACGTTAAGTCCTCCCCTTTCGTGGACGAATTCAGCGCCAGCACCGACATGCGGCAGAGCTCCCGGACTTCCGCCAGGACAGAGCGCGAACTGCTGAAAAGGTACCGCCGGGAAACCGACCCGGTGCTGAAATACCGCGAGGGGTACGAGCTGTTCCTCATGCGGCTGGGCAGGAGTGCATTCCCACAGCTGCCCACGGATACCACCACGGTGCACTGCGGTAAGGGCGGAATGGCTTTCGGGGAGCGTATCACGAATTCCAGGATTGAAGTAATGGTGAAGCAATACGACCGGGTCAGATACGGCGGCGAGGTGCCGGACAGCGCAGCGCTGGAGCATCTGGATACACTACTAAAAGAGATAAGATAATGGAACGGAGACATCAACTATGACATTCAGAGAACTTCTTAAGACTGACGGACATATCCTGCTTGACGGAGCAATGGGCTCCGTATTACAGCAGCACGGGCTGAAACTGGGCGGACTCCCCGAGGAGCTGAACTTCAACGAGCCGGACCTTATCCGCTCGATACACAAGGCTTACATCGACGCCGGCGCCCAGGGAATCTACGCTAACACTTTCGGCGCAAACCGTCACAAACTCCAGAACAGCAAATACACCGTTGAGCAGATCGTTCAGCAGGGAATCAAGATTGCCCGGGAAGCCGCCGAGGGCACCGACGTCCTGGTGGGACTTGACATAGGCTCCCTGGGAAGAATGCTGCGCCCGACCGGAGATATGCCTGTGGACGAGGCTTACGACATGTTCCGGGAAGTCATGGTTGCCGGAAAGGACGCAGACTTCATCGCGATCGAAACAATGACCGATCTCATGGAAATAAAAACCGCCCTCCTTGCCGCCAGGGAGAACACCGACCTCCCGGTGATCTGCACGATGTCATTTGAGCAAAACATGCGCACGTTCACCGGGTGCAGCGCTGCGGCAATGGCGCTGACCCTCAGCGGACTCGGCGCCGATGTTCTGGGAATGAACTGCTCCCTTGGTCCGAAAGACGCTCTCCCTATCGTTGACGAAATACTGAAATGGAGCAGCGTTCCTGTTCTTATCCGCCCGAATGCGGGACTTCCCGATCCGGCAACGAATCTCTACAACATGGGTCCGGAGGAATACGCCGAAATAATGGAGCACATCGCCGATAAGGGCGTTAAGGTACTCGGCGGCTGCTGCGGCACAACGCCGGACTATATCCGCGAGGTCGCAAAGCGCGTCAAGGAAAAGATCTGCGTAATGCCCACCCCGGAAATCCCGGCGGCGGTATGCAGCGCCTCCACCGTCGTCACCGTGGACACCGTGAGAATAATCGGCGAGCGTATCAATCCTACAGGAAAGAAGCTGTTCAAGGAGGCTCTCAAGAAGCACGACCTGGACTACATCATGCGCCAGGCGCTGGAGCAGACCGGGGCAGGCGCGGAGATCCTGGACGTCAACGTGGGACTTCCGGATATCGACGAAAAGGAAATGATGATCTCCGCAGTGAACGCGATACAGTCCGTAACGGACGCTCCGCTCCAGATAGACACCACTGAACTCCCTGTGCTTGAAGCGGCTCTGCGTATCGTACCGGGAAAGCCGATCGTGAACTCCGTCAACGGCGAGGAGGAGAAGCTCCGCACGGTGCTGCCCCTGGTAAAGAAGTACGGCGCCGCAGTAGTCGGACTGACCCTGGACGAGAACGGAATCCCCAAGACCGCCGAGGAGCGCTTCGCGATCGCCGAGAGGATACTTAACCGCGCGATGGAATACGGCATTCCGAAGCAGGACGTGTATATCGACTGCCTGACGCTGACCGCCTCCGCCGAGCAGGACGGCGTTAAGGAAACGCTGAAAGCCCTGCGTATGGTAACTGAAAAGCTGGGACTGAAAACCGTCCTCGGCGTATCCAACATTTCTTTCGGACTGCCGAACCGCGAACTTGTAAACACCACCTTCATTTCCCTGGCAATGCAATGCGGACTTACCCTCCCGATAATGAACCCGAATATCGCGGGAATGACCGGAGCCGTCCGTGCATTCCGGCTGCTGAGCGGATACGACCGCCACGGCGTGGAGTTCATCGAGAACTACGGCGCGGAAGTGAAGAAGCCAGCCGCCGCAGCTGTAACAGCCGACATGGATATCTCCGACGCGGTTGCAGCTGGTCTGAAAGCGGAATCCGCGGCGGCGGCGGAGAAGCTGCTCGGCTCCGGCACCGACCCGATGGAACTCATCAACGGCAAGCTGATTCCGGCGCTGGATTCCGTGGGCGCGAAATTCGAGAAGGGCACGATATTCCTGCCGCAGCTGATTCAGTCCGCCGGTGCGGCGCAGGCGGCGTTCGACGTGGTGAAGAAGGCGATCTCCGAGCGCGGCGGCAGCGGAGTTTCCGCCGGAAAAGTCGTTCTCTGCACCGTCAAGGGAGATATCCACGACATCGGAAAGAATATCGTAAAGACCCTGCTTGAGAACTACGGCTTTGACGTCATCGACCTCGGCAAGGACGTGGACTACCAGACCGTTGTGGACGCAGCGATAAAATACGACGTCCGCTTGGTGGGACTTTCCGCGCTGATGACTACCACGCTCAAGAGCATGGAGAACACAATAAAGCTGCTGCGCGAGAATAACGTCAACTGCAAGGTAGTTGTCGGCGGCGCGGTACTCACGCCGGAATATGCTGAGAAGATCGGCGCGGACTACTACGCAAGGGACGCAAAGGAAACCGTTGACATCGCAAGAGCAGTCTACAGCGTGAACGGATAACGGACATAAAAAAGAGGGGCGTTTTTTGATCCGCCCCTCTATTTTATTGTATGAAGTATTTACTTGAGTATCTCCTCAGCCTTGGTGTTGTCTGCGGTGATAGCATAGTAAACAGTCGTGCCGTTTAACTTTACGAAGCAGTCGTCGAACTTGTACATCTCCTCAGGAGTGTAGTCCTGATAGGTTGACTTCTGGGTTTCAATACGAGATTCAAGCGCAGTCTTTACCTCGTTTGCCTTAGTCTGGCTTTCGGCAACGAATACGCCGAACTCGTCCGGGAATGCGCCGGAGCCGCAGGTGTATGCGACGTAATCAGTAAGACCGTCGGCGGTGAACCCCAGGCGGAGCTCCATGTTCTCGCCGGTGACCTCCACCATCTCCCCTGCGAACTCTACATCTGCAAGGAGCTTTTCAGCCTTTTCCTTGGCTGTGGCAGTGCTTTCAGCAGTAGCGGCAGCGGAGCTGTCGGAAGAAGTTGCAGAAGAGCTGTCGCCGGAGCCTGAGGTTCCGTTTCCGGAGCAGCCTGCCATGAGTAATGCTGCGAGAAGCGCAGCGGCTGTGAGTGTCTTTTTCATTTTTTGTCGTCCTTTCTTAAATCAGGCTCTCAATGTAAGAGAGCATTACCTTGTATGTCACGCCCTTGAAGTGAAGTCCGTCACTCTCTGCATATTCATGCAGGAAGTATCCGTTATCGTCCGAGAGCAATGAATACATGTCTATGTATGTAATTCCCTTTTCATCAGCGAGAGATTTGATGAACTTGTTGAAATCAGTGATCATTTTATTTGTGATACCGGCGTAGGCAGCGGAAGTGCTGTCGTCCGTGACCGGAGTTACCGCCAGAACGTAAACTGTGCTGTCCGGGCACTTCTTTGCGAGCTTGTCCAGCAGCGTGCGGTAGCTGTCCTCCATGGCGGAAGCAGTGGTGATTCCGTTCGAACCTAGCATGATAAAGATACGCTTGGGCTGCATTTTCACTGCGTAATCAAACGCAGTGCCAGTGCTCCCATCTCCTAGGGTGATCTCGGTGTTATAAGCCTTGTAGGGAGTGTACCCGACTGCTGCGGCAACATTCTTCGGGGAAAGCGCGCCGTACAGCGAAAGTCCGGTGGTGATACTGTCGCCGATGAACAGGTCGTTCGCGAAGAATTCCTGGTCGTAGCTTTCGGAAAGTCCAGTGCTCTCGGGTTCGGACTGCTCCGGCTCGGAGGAGGTGGTTTCCTCCGGCACGGAAGTATCCTCGGGAGCGGTTGTCACAGCCGGAGTGAAAGTCCCTGCTGCCTTGGAGGAAGCCTCCGCCTCAGGTGCCTCGGTGATGTACCGCTGGATATAGCTGAGGATATATTCGTATGTCGCACTGGTGAGGTGCATTCCGTCAACTTCGTTATATTCCTGCTTCAGGCATCCGGAATCATCGCTCATGTGCGTGTTTAGATCAAGATAGATCACGCCCAGTTCGCTGCTGAGGGTCTTAAGGTACTCGTTGAAAGAGCGAACGTTGTCGTTGCCGAATCCTGCGCTCGCCGCCGCGCTGCTGTCAGCCGTCAGCGGAGTGATGGAACAGCAGTATATCACGGAATCCGGGCAGACCTCCTCAAGCTTGACCATAAGGTCGCGGAAGCTTCCCTGCATAGCGTTCGGGGAAGAAAGCCCGTTGAACCCCAGCATGAGGAATATGCGCTGCGGCTGCATTTTCTCCGCATAGGAAAGCGCAGTTCCGCTGCTTCCGTCGCCAAGGGTGATGGCCTCGGCATGCGCCTTGTAGGGCGTCAGGCTAACGCTTGCAGCAACGTTCGACGGGTCAAGCTTGGCGTAGTCGGAAAGTCCGACCGCAATACTGTCGCCGATGAACAGGTCCTTGGAGAAGAAGTCCTTGCTGTAATCCGCCGACCCGAAATCCACGTCGGTGAACTCAGGCTCCGGCTCTGCGGTGGGTTCCGCTGTTTCCTCCACCGTGGCTTCAACAGTCGGCTCGGAGGGCGTGGGCTGATTCTCTGGCTTGCTCTTCCACACGTTCAGCAGAACGATCAGCGCAACGATTACCAGCACCAGTCCCACTGACATAGCAATCAGCATTATCGCCTTTTTTGACAGACCGGATTTTTTCCCGCTTCTGACGGGAGGTCTTTTATTTGATTTCTTTGTCATTATTTTCTCCCAATTATACATTTGTTTATTCCGAAAGCCCTGCCAGCAGGAACACTGCCGGAGAGTTCCAGTAGATGGTAACCTCGTTGAGGGAATAGCACTCCATGTTATCTGAGTAGCACTTCATCGGCGGAGTTCCCTCTGGTATCAGCTCCTCTGCGAACTTGTCGTCCCTGTGGCTGTCCGGACCGCCGCTCACCAGTCCGGGGAAGCACTCCTCGATTTTATCCGCGAACGCCTGGCGGTGATGGGGGTAGTTCACGCAGAAACTCCCCACGCCGGTGACAAAGCTGTATCCCGTGGCATTCACGCCGAGCAGGTAATCCAGCTGCATTTTCGCGTACTTGCGGAATCTGGGTCTGCCAATGACGGAATTCCCCTCCAGCCAGTCCGCGATGAGGAATATCATGCCATTTGTGAGCACCTGCATGTTGCTCCCCCAGTGGAAATCCTCTGGAGTAAGGGAAACGCCCCAGCCGCTCCTGTCGCAGACAGCCGCGAGGGCTTCCGCCCGGGAGATGAAATCCTTGTGGAGCATGTTGAGAATGGAGCCGCCGGCTCTTCCGCTCAGCAGGAGCGACACCGCACCAAATCCGCCCACTGAAGCAAATCCCAGGGCAGTCCGTGGGAAATCCGCCTGGATAAGTGCGAGCAGCTTCGTGTAGTAGCGCTCCTCCCCGGTGACTGAGAACAGCTCTGCCGCTGCCCAGAACCGGTTATCGACGTCGGAATGCTCACCGTAAACCCCAGTGCCGCACCCCTCGGGATTCGAGAATCCTATGAACTGCGGATTTCTCTCCAGCCAGTCGTAGGCGGCAAGGGAGCACTTCATCAGCCAGTCGGCGAAAACTCCGTCGTACTTACGGTACACTGTGGAAGCCAGCGCGGTTACTGCGGCGAAATCCGCCGTGGCGCTGGAGGAAACCGGCAGCACATACATCTGCCCGTGATCGTCCTCCGGCATGACGAAATCCGCATGCTGAGCGGTGGTGGCCTTGTGCCATACCGCGCCGTCAAACCGCTGCATTTTAAGCAGCCACTCCAGCTCATAGCGGCACTCTATAAGCACATCGGGCATATCCGACGGCTTTCCTGGGATATTCAGATCCTGCCGCCGGAATGCCTTGGGATACAGCTTCCAGCCGTAAATCAGGTGGGCGAGCGCCGTTGCCGCAGCGGTGGTGTATCTTCCGTAGTCGCCGGCGTCATGCCAGCCGCCGGATACCTCCAGCGAAACCGAGTGGTTCTCCCACAGGAGAGCGCGGCCGCAGTGGCACTTGCCGTGAATCCACTGACCGGCGTACTGCGGCAGGAGTTCGCAGCCGCAGCGCTGGAAGTAGAACGCTTTCATGCACTTGTCGAAGCAGTCAATATACACATCATCGCGTATCTTAAACGGCTCTGAACTTTCGCTGCCGGATACCACGCGGTACTCCCCCGGGGTTTTAAGTCCCGAAAAATCCGCACGCCAGGTATCATCGCCGGAAGCCTCGTCGTGCCCGGCGGATACCACGCTTCCGGACAGCACCTGCATTCCGCTTTGATCAACCACGGCAAAATATGATGCCGGGAATGTCAGCACGGCGACCTTTTCGTCCCCGGGTCTGTACCCAGCCTGATCGACGAAAATCTTCATCGGAGCTTCGAGCATTTCGGGACGGGGATTTTCTATTTCATCATTGTTCATGGTAATGACCTCGTTCATTATCATGGGCGGATTTCCGGTCTGCCCATACACATTTATTCTACCACAATACCATAAATCTGTCAATATAAAAATGTAATCAGAACTGCATTTTCTGTCTGTATTCACGTTCTTCCCCACGCAAAACACCCCCTGGCTCATGTCAGGGGGTGTGAAGTATAATGCCCGGAATCAGTCCTCGTCGTCAGCCTCGGGAGCGTCCCAGTTATGGTACACGTTCTGAACGTCGTCGTTGTCATCGAGGGCTTCCAGAAGGAGTCCCATCTTCTTGATCTGATCCTCGTCGGTGAGAGTGGTGTATGTAGAGGGTACCTGCTCTTCCTCGGCAGAAACAACCTTGTAGCCCTTCTTGCCCAGCTCCTCGGCAACTGTGGAAACTACGGAGGGGTCTGTGGTTATCTCAACAACGCCGTCCTCGAAGCTGAAGTCATCGCCGCCGGCTTCCAGAATATCCTCCATTGCCTTGTCCTCGTCGATATCTCCGTCCTCGTTGTCGAGCACGATGATTCCCTTGCGGGAGAACATGAAGGACACGCAGCCGCTGGCGCCCATGTTTCCGCCGAACTTGTCGAAGTAGTGGCGGATCTCGCCTGCGGTACGGTTTCTGTTGTCGGTAAGGCACTCAACGATAACCGCAACGCCGTTCGGACCGTAGCCCTCATATACGCAGTCCTCATAGTCGTTCTTCTCTGCGCCGCCGGCTGCCTTCTTCAGCAGTCGGTCAATGTTGTCGTTCGGGATATTGTTGCTCTTTGCCTTCTGAACAAGCGCATAGAGTCTGGAATTGTTCGCCGGGTCAGCGCTTCCAGTTTCCTTAATGCAAACGAGGATCTCACGGCTGATCTTGGTGAATACCTTTGCTCTTGCGCCGTCCTTCTCGCCCTTCTTGCGCTTGATGGTGCTCCATTTTGAATGTCCTGACATAAGTTCTTTCTCCTTATTCTGTATTTAATTCAGTCCAGCTTCTGGAAGCCCTTTCCCAGGACCTCGCTCGCGCCGGTAATAATTACAAATGCATTCGGATCCGTCTGCTTGACGATCCGCTTTACCTTGACGTACTCGTTCTTGTGGACGGCAATGCACACGACCTGCCTGTCCTCGCCGCTGTAGGCGCCCTCGCCCTTGAGCAGCGTAACTCCGCGCTTCTGCTTCAGCAGTCTGTCGGCAATCTCCTGCGGCTTCTCCGAGAAGATCATGAGGAACTTCCCCTCCAGACCTCCGTAGACAAGCGCGTCAATCACCTTCGACTGCACGAATACGGATATGATCGCGTACAGCACAACGTCAAGGTCCTTGTACACGATGTAGCCGCTGAGCGCAACGCCGGCATTCACCAGGAAGGATATCTGTCCCAGCTTTATCTCCGGCTTGAAGCGGTTGATTATCTTGTTGATTATATCAGTACCGCCGGTGGTTCCCTCCCGGGCGTAGACGATTCCCAGCCCGGCTCCCATCAGCAGTCCGCCGAATATCGACGCGAGGATTCCTCCGCCGTTATCCGCGATATACACCGGGACGTTTTTCAGCAGGTAGTCCGTCATGATAGACAGCGACGCAACGCCGACCAGCGTCTTTATCATCGTCGTCCGGTTGAGCAGAAAGAATCCGGCGATCAGCAGCGGAATGTTGATCGCGGCTATCAGCGTACCGATATTCCAGTCCGTGACGTAGCTGATTATCGTTGCAACACCCGTGACTCCGCCCGGGGCGATGTTGTTGGGCGCCGTGAAGCAGTGTACTCCCAACGCATACACGCCGGAGCCTGCAATTATCACAATGATGTCAATGACCCAGCGCCATACGGTTTTTGAAGTCTGTGACATAGCACCTCCAACTAGACTGGGAGCGCCTCGCATATCGCTGCAAACAGCGTTTCAATGCGCTCCTGCTGCCCTGAAAGGCTCAGGTATCCGAACAGAGTTTCCAGCGCGGTCGCCCGGCGGTACTCCGACGGCTTGGCGCTTTTGGGGACGGATATTCCCCCGGCATTTCTGCCGCGGCGGAGTATATCGGCTTCCCTCTCGGTAAGCATGGGTTCGATGACGTCCACTGCCTTTGACTGGTAGGAAGCCCTCACCTGCTCGACCGCAAGGTCATGCAGCCGCCCTGCGTTCGTATTTCCCCTCAGCACGACCTCGCGCCGCACCAGGAGCTCATACACGCAGTCGCCGTAAAACGCCAGAACATTCGGGCTGTATGCGCCCGCTTCATGCTCGGACAGTACTGTTAAAGCCATTCCATCAACCTTTCAGTATGTAGTATACGCAGCTGTATTCCTCGCAGTGCGCCTCGAAAATCCCGTGCTCCTTCCGGAGTTCGCTCATTCCCAGCGACACGCTGCTGTCGTCCTTGTGTATCCCGGCGTATTTCTCCGCGGCGGAAATCAGCGGTTCGTAATAGCCCTTCTGCCAGTCGGATTTCGGCGCGATGTAGAAATCCTGCACATGCCAGCCCATTTCCTTTGCGAGAACCAGCACCTTGTCCAACGGAAGTATCCTGCCGAATCTCCTCTGGCAGAACATCTTCGTGTCCGGCGAGGGTTCCGTGAGCCAGCTGACAGCGCGGTAAACCAGGATTCCGCCCATGGCAAGCTTAGCCCGGAGCTGCTCAAGTCTTTGCTCGCAGCCGTCAAAATCCACAATGCCGTTGTACCAGATGAGGTCGTAGCTTCCGTCCCCGCCCGGCAATTCAAACAGCTGGACTGCCGAAGCGTCCAGACCGGCTTCGCTGCCCTGCTGCACGCGTATCTCGTCCGTGAACGCGGATACCAGACGGCAGCCGAACCTTTCGGAAATTAGCTGCGGAGTGGCAATCTCGTCGCCAACGAACAACGCGGATTTCGGAGAAATCCCCCCCAGCATGGAGAGGACCTGCTTCGCAGTTTCCCCACTGCCGGGAGAGGAACGTTCAAGATCACGGAGCAATACGCTGATGAATGTCATTATTCTACCTCGGAAACGCGGCGGTTTCTCACGGAATTATCTCACATAATTGAACTCGAAATCGTAGATCGACACAAGGTCGTCCTCCTGGATCCCCTGCTTTTCCAGCTCGTCGATTATGCCGCTGGAGCGCAGGACTCTCTGGAAGTACTGAAGGCTCTCGTAGTCCTCCATGTTGCATGTGGAGAGGATCGGAGCCATGAACGGAGCGTCCACGACATAAACGCCGTCGATCTTCTGCACGGTGAAGCTGTGCTTCTCGTTCTCCATCTGCTGGAGTTCCGCCATGGTAAGCGGCTGTACCTCGAAGCGCTTGGGGGGAGGGAGCTTGGAAAGCTCCTCGGCAACGCAGTCCATCAGCGCGTCAGTGCCCTCGGTGGTCGCCGCGGATATCGTGAAGAAGGGCAGTCCCTTTTCCACGATGAATTTACGGAAATCCGCGATCTGCTCCTCGGTCGCCATGTCGGATTTGTTCGCCGCAACGATCTGCGGACGCTCCGCCAGTTCCTCGGAGAAGTTAGCAAGCTCCAGGTTTATCTTTTCGAAATCGTCCTTAGGATCACGTCCCTCGATTCCGGAAACGTCCACCACATGGACTATCAGTCGGCAGCGCTCTACATGCCGCAGGAATGCGTGGCCAAGTCCCACGCCCTCGCTGGCGCCCTCGATAAGTCCGGGGATATCCGCCATGACGAAGGACTGCTCGCCGCGCTTCACAACTCCGAGAACCGGGGTCAGCGTTGTGAAGTGGTAGTTCGCGATCTTCGGCTTGGCGGCGCTGACTACGCTTATCAGCGTGGATTTACCGACATTCGGGAATCCCACCAGACCAACGTCAGCCAGCAGCTTCAGCTCCAGGACCACGTCGAACGCCTCGCCGGGGAATCCAGGCTTGGCAAAACGGGGGATCTGGCGCGTCGGAGTCGCGAAGTTTGCATTGCCCTTACCGCCACGGCCGCCCCTGGCTACTACGACAGGCTCGTCGTCGGAGATATCCGCCATGATTCTGCCGGTGTGGGCGTCCTTGATTATGGTGCCCCTGGGCACGCGGATTATCGTAGGCTCCATGGACTTTCCGGAGCAGCGCTTGGCGCCGCCGTTCTCGCCGTCCGGGGCGATGTACTTCTTCTTATAGCGGAAGTCGATCAGCGTGGAAAGATTATCGTCAGCGACAAACATGATGTCGCTTCCCTTACCTCCATCGCCGCCGTCAGGTCCGCCTGCATTCACATATTTCTCGCGGTGGAAGCTTACTGCCCCGTTGCCGCCGTTTCCTGCCTTGATAGATATTTCGACCTTATCAACAAACATTCTCTGCCGCCTCGCTTTCCTTACTGTTTGTTATTTCACGACTTTCAACTTTTATTTCATGCAAAATCAAGAAAAACTTAAGCCGGATTTATGCAATCCGGCTTAAGATGATTAATTAGATTGCAGAAATTAGTCAGCGTAAACGCTTACCTGCTTCTTATCTCTGCCGAGGCGCTCGAACTTTACAGTGCCGTCAATAAGAGCGAACAGTGTATCGTCAGAACCCTTGCCGACATTGTTGCCAGCGTGGATATGTGTACCTCTCTGTCTTACCAGAATGCTTCCGGCGTTAACCTTCTGCATGTCAGCGCGCTTTACGCCAAGTCTCTTGGACTCGGAATCACGGCCGTTCTTGGTAGAACCCATACCTTTTTTATGAGCGAAATACTGTAAACCAATTCTAATCATTGTTTTATCCTCCTGTTATCATTCGGAAGTCAAGCTTCCCTCAATTCAACCTTTACCCCGGGGTACTTCTCCGAGATATATTCCATGTGGTCATGGAACGCGTCAAGGAGCTTCACACTCGGGTCGTCAGAACTGTTCAGGCGGAGTTCGATCCGATTCTCCCCCACCGCCACGTCAGCGTCGGCATGAAAGAAATCCGTCACGGTGTTGCACACCAGCTGGACAGCGGAACTAACAGCGGAGCAGACGATGTCATCGCCCTCCATGCCGTAGCCTGCATGCCCGGTCACAACAAACCCGTAGATCGAACCATTCCGTCTGGCGAATACTATCCGCAGATTATGCGTTGATTGCTTCAATTCTAACCTGGCTGTACGGCTGTCTGTGGCCCATCTTTCTCTTGCTGCTCTTCTTGGGCTTGTAGGTGAAGACGGTGATCTTTTTAGCCTTACCGTTCTTCAGCAGGGTAGCCTTTACGCTTGCGCCGTCAACATAGGGAGCGCCTACCTTAACGCCGTCGTCCTTGCCTACCATGATAACCTTGTCGAATGTGATCTCGCCCTCGGCCTCGAGCTTCTCGATGAAAAGGATATCGCCTTCCTTTACCTGATACTGCTTTCCGCCTGTTTCGATTACTGCGTACATTTTAAATACCTCTTTTTATTCAGACTCGCTGCGTCGGGGTTGCATTTCTGCGCTTACGAGCTGTTTCCGTGAATGGGCACAACTCACCCTGCACATGCGGCAAATTTATTATATCACATCAAATCCGCCTTGTCAAGAGGTCTGGAACAAATTTTTCCGATTTTTTTGCTCAGGAACAGTTCACGTCGATTATGATCCTTTCAAACTTCTCATTCCCGTCAAAGAACAGGTACACCACGCCGGGAGTGGAATCATCGAAATAGTAGGTCAGCACTCCGTTGGAATTCCCGACCGGTTTACCGAACGCCGTCAGCACTTCGCCAAGTGTGTAATCAGCGGTGACTCCGGCAAATTCAAGCGCTCTCACCGCCGGGTCGTGGGACTTTACTGCGATTCCTACCACCTTGTCGTCCAGCAGGTCAGTCCTTCCGGCGATGTCGCCGGAAATATACAGGGAGCCGTCGATATGTACGCCGTTCAGCGAAAATCCCAGGCAGCTGTTATCGCCTGCAATCATATATCCGGTCAGTCTGACCTCCGTTTTAATGCCCGGTATCTCGCTCAGCTTGCAGGGAAATCTGATCACCTGCCCGTTTATCGTCAGCTCCGGAAGGATTTCCCTTATTCCGTCAAGCTGTGCTTCCATGGTATTTCTCTCCTCTTATTGTCAGAATAAAGGCGGACCACGCACGCGCCAGTCCGCCTATTCTTATTTAGTTATGACTTTATTTCGGTTCCCGGAGGGAGCATGTCGTAACGCGCGAACTCCGATGTGAACTCGCCGAGTCCCTGGGTGATCTGACGGAGCGTCAGCGCGAAATCCGACAGTTCTGCCACGGGAGCCTCAGCTATCAGTTCGGTCATTCCGTTGCCTGCCGCGTTCATTCCGAGAACTGAGCCGCGCCGCTTGGAGAGCACGTTCATCACGTCGCCCTGCTTTTCGTCCGGCACAAGTATCTTCAGGCTGTCCACTGGCTCCAGCAGGTAGGGCTGAGCCTCCTTCATGCAATCCTTGAACGCCATGGAAGCCGCTGTCTTGAACGCCATCTCGGAGCTGTCCACCGGGTGGTAGCTTCCATCGACGAGCGTAGCCTTCAGCTTGACCACCGGGAATCCACCCAGGGAGCCGTGCTCCGCCGCTTCCTGGAGTCCCTTTTCGACTGCCGGGAAGAAATTCTTGGGAACGCTGCCTCCGAATATCTTCTCCTCGAACAGCAGTTCGTCGCCGCCATACGGCTCAAACTCTATCTTGACATGTCCGTACTGTCCGTGACCGCCGGACTGCTTCTTGTACTTGCTCTCGATCGTCACCTTCTTGCGTATTGCCTCGCGGTAAGCGATCTTCGGCTCGGACATCACGACGTTCATTCCGAACTTGGACTTCAGCTTTGCCACAGCCACGTCAAGGTGCTGGTCACCAAGTCCGCCGATCATGCGCTGGTGCGTTTCGTGATCGTGAACGTATTTCAGCGTGAGATCCTCCTCCAGGAGTCTGCGGATAGCCGCGGAAAGCTTGCCCTCGTCGCCGCCGTCCGACAGCTTTACTGCGCGGAAATAGCACGCCTCCGGGAACTTCGTAGGCTCCAGGGCTGCGACGGATTCCGGCGCGCAGAGGGTGTCGTTCGTTGCCGCTTCAAGCTTAGCCACCGCAACGATATCGCCGGCGTTGGCTTCGGAAACCTCCTCCTGCTTCTTGCCAAGGAGCTTCAGCAGCTTGCCCACGCGGATAGTTTCGCCGTTAGTGGCATTGACCACGGAAGCGCCGGGAACCAGCTTGCCCTGTACCACCTTGAGCACGCTTATCTTGCCGACGAATGGGTCGGCAACCGTCTTGAATACAAGCGCCTTCAGCGGTTTGTTCTCATCGTAATCCAGCAGTTCGCCATCGCAGTATTCCAGCCTGCGCTCGTTCGGCGATGGAAGCATTGACACAACCGCGTCCAGCAGCATATCAACGCCGGAGAGCGTGTCGTTCGCGCAGCACACCAGCGGAGTAATTGCGCCGCTTGCCACGCCGTCGTGGATTCCCCTGACAAGCTCCTCGTGGGTGAAATCCTCGCCGTTGAAGAACTTCTCCATGAACTCCTCGTTGGTTTCCGCGACAGCTTCCGCCATGGAAGCCCGCAGTCCGGCTATGCGGTTTTCGGAAGCCGGCATGGGCACCTCGGTGGGAATGCCCTTTGTATCGTACTTGTACGCCTTCATCGTGAGCAGGTTTATGTACGCCTCAACAGGTCCGTTCTTGTCATACGGAACAACTATCGGGCACACCGACGGACCGAACACGGTCTTGAGCTGCGTGTGCACCTTATAGAAGTCGGAATTCTCCACCTCCATGCAGGTGACCGCGAGCATTCTCGCCTTATTCTGACCTGCGGCGAGGTCGTACGCCTTACGCGTGCCTGCACACACGCCGTCCTTTCCGTTCACGGTGATGATGACGGATTCCGCGGCGCGCATTCCTTCGTACATTCCGCCAAGGAAGTCAAACTGACCCGGCGCGTCGATTATGTTTATTCGCGTATCCTGCCACACGGTGGAAGCAAGGGCGGAATTTATGGATATCTTCCTGCGGATCTCCTCCGGATCGAAATCGCACACGGTGCTGCCCTCGTTGGTGCTGCCCATGCGCTCTGTAAGACCTGACTTAAAGAGCATAGCCTCGGCTAATGCTGTCTTTCCGCTTCCGCCATGTCCGGCAAGTAATATGTTTCTGATGTTATCAGCAGTGAATGCTTTCATTGGGTCGAACCTCCGATTGATTATTTGGCAGCCCGGCTTTCCGGAACTCCATGCTTCTATTATATAGTAATCTTGTATAAATTTCAACTGGTTTTGTGAAGTTTTTTGATATGCCATGTACAAATTCCAGATTATGTTTTGTGCATTACTGACAAAACACAGACAAAAATCGCCCTTGATTATGGCATTGCGTTAGTATATAATAGACATAACAATTAAAAAGGAGATAGTCTATGATCACCGAAAACCTTCCGATGACCTGCCCGGTCTGCGGCGAAAAATCCGGGAATCCTCCCCTGCTGACCCGGGACGGGAATTCCCTGCGCTGTCCGAAAAATCACTGCTTCGACATTTCCTCCAAAGGGTATGTGAACCTGCTGCTCTCCCAGCACAAGAACGTAAAGGATCCCGGCGACAGCAAGGAGATGGTGGCCGCCCGGCGGCTGTTTCTGGACAGCGGCGCGTATTCCGGGCTGAGGGATAAACTGTGCGAGTGCGCCGTGAAATATGCCGCAGGATTCCCGGAGCCGGTCACGCTGCTCGACTGCGGCTGCGGCGAGGGCTACTACACCGTGGGAATGTATGACGCAGTCCCCGGAATGCGCGTTTTCGGCGTGGACATCTCGAAAAACGCGCTGGCTGCGGCGCACTCCCGTATCAACGCCGGTGGAATCAGACGCAATATTTTCTGCGCCGCCGCCAGTGTATTCCGCCTGCCCTTCTGCGACAGCTCCATGGATATGGCGGCAGTGATCTTCGCCCCGTTCCAGCGCGAGGAACTGCTGCGCGTGGTAAAGCCCGGCGGCGTTATCATTACCGCTATCCCCGGGGAGCGCCACCTGTTCGGACTGAAATCCTTGATCTACGACCAGCCGCGGCTCAACGAGGTGAAACCGTATGAGATCCCCGGCATGGAATTCCTGGGAATGCGCTCTGTCCGTGACAAAATAACTATCACCAGCCAGGAAACTCTCAACGCGCTTTTCACCATGACGCCGTATTACTACAAGACCTCCCAGCACGACAGCAGCAGGCTGTACGGCTACTTCGGGACGAACGACAACTTCACCACCGAAATAGACTTCCAGGTGCTGTGCTACAGGACAATTCGGAATTAAGGTGTCCGGTCGCGCCGGACTGATTCGAATACACTAAAAAGGGACTGTACAAATTTACAGTCCCTTTTATTTATATAGTCCCACGAAGTGGGGCTCAACAATTCCGAATTAAAATCCTACTTTTTCTTTCTCGTAAATACTGGCTCTCCGCGGCGGTGATTCAGAGCCTTCGCGGCGCGCTTCTCTGCGGCGATTCTCTCCCTTTCCGCCATCATCTCTTCCAGGCGCTGTTTACTCTTTTCCGCCATGTCGATAAGCATGAGCTTGTTGTTAAAGCTGGGCTTATCCAGGACCATCTCAAACAGCGCGTTCATGAGCTGTTCTGCCTCCTGCTCGGAATTCACCAGACGGCGCTCCATAAGCTCCCTCGGGGTTATCGCCAGCTGCCGGATATTGTAGCACTCCCCGGTGTCCAGTATCTCCTTCAGCGCAGTAGATGCCGCCCTCAGCCGCTGCACGTCCGTGGTTTCTGTATCCATTTTTTTTGCCCGGGCGTCCGCTATCTCGCACTGTATCAGCTTGCGCAGGTCCTCCGCGCCAAGAGCGTCCAGAAGGCGCTTCAGTCCGGCGCGCTCCTCCGGTATTTCCTTGTCGTGGTAGAATACCAGCCAGCTTACCTCTCCGGACAGCGCCGCCGGGAATTCCAGCCGACGCATTATGCGCTCCGCAAGCAGCCTGCTGCGCTCACCGTGCCCCTTGAAATGACCGTGGCCGTGGCTGTCAATCGAGCAGCAGTCCGGCTTGCCAAGGTCGTGGAACAGCATTGCGAACCTGACGGACAGCTCCGGCACCGCATAGCCTACCGACTTGCATATATGAGTCCACACGGTGAAATCGTGATGAACGCTGTGCTGCTCAAATCCAATGCACGGCTCTATCTCCGGCAGCAGGGACTTCAGAATATCCGCGTACTGCTCCAGCACCCGGGCAGCGTACTTCCCCATCACAATACGGGAAAGCTCGTTGAACAGCTTGTCCTTTTCGGCGTACTCAAAGCAGCTGACGTTAGCCCGTATCGCGTCCGCAGTCTTTTCCTCGATGACATACTCTCCCTCGGAGCAGTAGCGCATTGCTTCAAGTATTCTCGATGGGTCGGAGGTGAAGCACCTGGACATGTCGTACCAGCTTTCGGTGGTCTGCTTCCCGTTCTCTTTTACAGTCCGGGACTGCATTTCACCGATGGCGACCACTCTCGCCGGAAGCCTTACCACGCCGGTGCGACGATTGAATTCGTCCAGGGAATCAGGAACCAGTCCCTCCTGAATCTCCTCGCGTTCCTCCTCGGCGACTGCCGCAGGGTCCGGGCGTAGGGACGCCCTGCCGCCGAACGGGTCGATAAGCCCGGTTCTCGGACTGTACGCCATCGCGTTCATCGTGAATCCCCGGCGGAAAAGGTCGGTTTCCAGGTCCTCGGCGTACATAACGCGGTTCCCGACTACCTCGCGACGGTAGGGAGAAACCTGGATTATCATTCCGACGACCGTGACAAGTACCTCGCCGCGCTTCATTCTCTCATCGGATATACGGTATTCCCGGAAAGCGAACAGGATATCGTTTATCCCGGCGTTCGTCACTATATCATAATCCTGCGGATTGTTCCCCAGCAGGAGTTCCCTCACGCAATCCCCGACGACGTACGCGTCGTATCCTGCATTCTCCAGCACTCCGATAGCCTGTGTGACCTGCTCTGGCAGAATTATCATCATTATCACCCCTGATATCTCGCATTTCTGTTACTATTATATAACATTTCCTGCAAAAAATCAAGTGGAATATCAGGCGTTCTTTTCAACGTATTACCGTGGAAATATCAGAAGAAAAGTCCTACGGTCAAGGCGCACACTATCCAGGCGGTAAGGTCGGCAGTCATTGCTGCCGGGACCGCATACCGTGTGCGACGCACCTTCACGGCGGAGAAGTACACAGCGATAGTGTAGAACGTGGTTTCAGAGGAGCCAAGGAGAATTGCTGCAGTGCGCTCCGGCAGGCTGTCCGCGCCGTATTCCCCGGCAATGCTGTCATAGACCGCCATCGCGCCGCTTCCGGAAAACGGACGCAGCAGCACCATCTGCATGCACTCCGGAGGGAATCCGACTGCGGAGCAGAGCGGCTCCAACAGCCCGGTAAGGAGTTCCACAGCGCCGCTGGCGCGGAGCATTCCGACGCTGATGACGAGCAGCACAAGAGCCGGGAGTATTTCCGCAGTCGTGCGGAGTCCTCCGGCGGCGCCGTCGCAAAAGCACCGGAATACATCGACGCGCCGCACTGCGCCCCAGATCATTATTCCTGCGAAAAGCAGTGGAATTATCAGGTCAGTTATCTGCACGGGGAACCCTCCTCCTGGAAAAGCGCGCCATCAGCTTTGCCGCCGTCACCGCCACAGTCAGGGAATACACGGATACTATCCAGACGCAGGGCAGTATCTCCATCGGGCGCTCTGCTCCGCAGGCGGTGCGCAGCGCGGCGGCAGTCGCCGGAATAAGCTGAAGGCTCGCAGTATTCAGCACCGTCAGCATTATCATGTTGTCGCTGGCAGTTCCGTCGCCAGGGGACTCCTCCTGCTGTATCGCTTCCATCGCCTGGATTCCCAGGGGTGTGGTGGCATTACCAAGTCCCAGGATATTCGCGGACAGGTTCATGGCGATAAGTTGCATTGCCCTGCCACCCTTTTTCAGCCCCCGGAACAGCCTGGAAAGCACCGGCGACAGGAACGACGACATCAGCCGGACTGCGCCGCACTCCTCTGCAACCTTCATAAGTCCGCTCCAGAGGCACATTACTCCGCACAGGGAAATGGCAAGGGTGACCGCGGAGCCCGCCCCGTCAAGCACCGCGGCGGATACCTCCGGGAGCCTTCCGGTGGCTATTCCGCAGATGATGGAAGCAGCCGGGATTATTATAAGGAGTATCTTCAATTTTCTGCACCTCCAAATTCCATTTGGTCATTAAAGCGTTTTAAAACAGACGTTTCCAGTTTACCATATTTGCTTCCTATATTTCTTACTTTCTTCCAATATCAGACTTATATTTATGGTAATCCGATATTTGGCTTAGTAAAGACAATGAAATCGTTATACACCGTATGTTTCGCAATACATTTGACACTTTTATATACCGTTTAACGCGTTATCGAGTTTCCATCAAATTAGTAAAAAGCTGCTAAAAAATTGACAACTCTCAGAAAACATGCTATAATATGCAAGAAATCAGCGGAATGCTGGAAAAAACGTTAAATCAGGACGAAATGCAGCTTTATCAGGCAATAAAAGCTGCAAAGAGGAGGAAAAACCAATGGTAAAGTCAACCGGTATTGTAAGAAAAGTAGATGAACTGGGAAGAATCGTAATCCCGATAGAGCTGAGAAGAACCCTCGACATCGGAATCAAGGACAGCCTTGAGATCTACGTAGAGGACGATCAGATCATTCTCAAGAAGTACATGCCTGCATGCGCATTCTGCTCCAATGCAAGCGGAATCACGATCTTCAAGGGCAAGAACATCTGCTCCGAGTGCCTCGCTGAACTGAGCAAGCTCAGCTGATCAGAGTACATACAGCTCCGGGGATTTCCCCGGAGTTTTCTTTTTATGTATATGTGGTCGGAGCAGGTTTATTCCGGTGCAACGCCGCTTGCCGACAGCCTTCCTCCGCCGACAATTCGACCTTTTTCAAAAAAAACAAAAAAAATTCAAAAAAGTACTTGACAAATCGAAACCTCCGTGATATAATAATTAAGTCGTTGAGAGTAAACAACGAATGAATATGGCGGTATAGCTCAGTTGGCTAGAGCACTTGGTTCATACCCAGGGTGTCATTGGTTCGAATCCGATTACCGCTACCATCAAAACCGCATACTTTGCTGTGCGGTTTTTTTATTAGGCCCGTTGGTCAAGAGGTTAAGACATCGCCCTTTCACGGCGGAATCATGGGTTCAATTCCCGTACGGGTCACCAGACTTAAATCTCCCGAATGGCTTGATAAAGCCATTCGGGAGACTTCCTATTTCCGGAAAACTTCATTTGATCATTGTTTGATCATTATTTTAAAATGCTTCGTTTTTATCGGCTGCCGAGTTGCTTTGTGGGTTGGTATCAGAGCTGTTTTCCGGGCAACCATTCGACCCGATTTTCAGCACATTAGTAATCGCCTCCGAAACCTTAGCCTGTGAGTTCTCCAGTAGATGGCAGTAAATATTGCTAGTCGTGCTGACAGTCGAATGCCCAAGCGCACCGGAAACCGTAACTATATCAACGCCCTCATTCACAAGCATGGATGCGAATAAATGTCTGAAACTATGGAGCCCGTAAAACGGCAGTCCATGCTTTTCGCAAAATTCGTTCAGCCAGAAGTACGGAGTGTTGTTATTCATCGGCTCGCCGTTCCACTTAACGAACAGGCGGTCGGAATCTATCCACTTGTCGCCGACCTGCTGTGCAAGTTCGTCCTGCTCAGCTTTGAATTTTTTCAGAAGTTCCATTACGGAAGCAGGGAACTTTATCGTTCTCTGCGAGCGCTTAGTTTTTGTGGTATCTGTGTAAATTCCCTGTTTTGCTGTATAGCATGAAGTCCGCCGAACGCTAATAAGGTTGTTCTCAAAATCCACGTCTTTCCACTCCAGACCGAGCAGCTCGCCCCTACGAAATCCGCTGAAAACTGCCAGATTGAAGAATACGCGATATTTAAGCGGTTCGGATTCAAGCAGTTTCAGAAACTTGGTGACTTCCTCAATCGTGTATATCATTTTCTCTTTCGCTTCGCCTTTAGGAATG
>UQMF01000027.1 GCA_900542145.1 uncultured Oscillospiraceae bacterium
CGCGCAGCTGAGATGTTTCGGCGGAAAAGTCACTTTAGTGACTTTTTCGACGGTCACAGGGGCGGAGAATCATTCTCCGCCCTTTTCGTCTATAACCGACTGCTTTTTCAGCCCTCCGCGGTCGGCGTAATCACCGTCATTCCGCCGCCGGTATAGATATTCACCCAGTAGTATTCCATCATCTCCAGCGCAGTAACGCTGAAATCGCTGTTTTTCGCCGCCTCGACCGCCATCGTGGAATCTATCGTCCAGCCGTCCGCTATCGCCTGCCGGATTGCCGCCAGCCACTGCTTCTGTAGTTCCAGACCGTTGCACAGCTCCTGGTGCTTCTCGCTCAGTGAATCCGGCGGATTCAGCGCCATGATCGCGTCCAGCGGCTTCTCAGCACGGTCGATCGCCGCATTGAGCTGAGACGCGTCGCTTGCGGAGCCGAGCTCCGACTGCGCCGAAACATCGTCAGACAGGGCGAGGTATTCCCGGATATTATCCGTCAGCTTCTCATAGTATTTCTCCTCGGTCAGCTGCCCCGAGCAGCCGGAAACCGCCAGCATAAGCGCCGCCAGCACCAGGGCAATAATCTTTCTAGCCATTTTCCCTCCAAATCTCCGTAAAATCAGCCGTTACTTCAATTCCAGTCCGCCTTCCTTCATCTGGAAAATCAGAGCCACCGCCGCGGAATTGAACGACTTCTCGAACACGGAGTCCCTCAGCTCATCGAGCTTTTCTTCCGTTGCGGACCTGTCGTCTGCCACCTGCGCTGCTATGTCGCACCAGTTCTTGTTGCCGCTTATTTTCTCCATCATCTCGCTGTGCTGCGCGCTGTATTTTTCCGGCGGAGCCAGCTTCTCTATGGCTTCCAGGCTGCTCCGGGCGGATATCGCGGAAGTTTTCACCTTGTCCCAGTCGCAGTCCCCGCTGCCGCCGTCCTGGATTTTCGAGAATTCCGAGGAGATCACCCTCACGTCAGTGAGAAATGAGCAGTAGCTGTCAAAGAACCTGTCGCAGTATTCCTGCTCCGACAGCGCCCCCGAGCACCCCGAAACCATGATCGTCAGCGCCGCCAGTATTACCGCCAGTATTTTCTTCATATATAATTACCTCCAGACATCGGTATAAAAAACCACGCTGATATACACATAGTTATACCAGCGTGGGATTATCCAATTTGTTTATCTGTCAGAGTTTCTCGATCCAGCCCATGTCGTCCGGAATCTTACCGTACTGCATTCCGGTCATAGTGTCGTAGAGCTTCTGGGTGATCGGGCCGATCTTACCGCCGCCAATATCCATGATCTTGTCGCCCCACTTGAGGTGACCTACAGGGGAAACAACAGCCGCGGTACCGGTGCCGAATACCTCGTCCAGCTTGCCTGCGTCGTAAGCGTCAGCGACCTCCTGGATAGTGATGCGGCGCTCGGAAACCTTCATGCCCCACTTCCTGCACAGCTCAAGGGCGGACTTTCTGGTGATACCGGAAAGAATGCTGCCCTGGAGGGACGGAGTAACTACCTCGCCGTCGATAACGAACATGATGTTCATTGCGCCGACTTCCTCTATGTACTTACGCTCAACGCCATCGAGCCACAGTACCTGGGAGTAGTTCTGCTTGTGAGCCTCGTCCTGACCTGCAAGGGAAGCAGCGTAGTTGCCGCCGGTCTTTGTGAAGCCCATACCGCCTCTTACTGCGCGGACGTAGTTAGTTTCAACGTAGATATTTACAGGGTTGATGCCTGTGCTGTAGTAAGCGCCGGAGGGGCTCATGATGATCATGAAGTAGTACTTCTCGCCGGGGCGTACGCCGAGGAACGGGTCAGCCGCGAAGATGAACGGACGGATATACAGGGAAGCGCCGTCGATATGCGGAACCCAGTCCTTGTCGATCTCAACGAGCTTGTGAAGTGCCTCGAGGGCGTCCTTCTCGTTGATCTGGGGGATAACCAGACGCTCAGCGGAAACGTTCATTCTCTTGAAGTTCTCTTCGGGACGGAAGAACTGAATATCTCCGGAGGGAGTCCTGTAGGCTTTCATGCCCTCAAAGATCTCCTGACCATAGTGGAGGACCATAGCAGACGGCATAAGTTCGATAGGACCGTAGGGCACGATTCGTGCGTCATGCCAGCCCTGACCAGCGTCATAGTCCATGATGAACATGTGGTCGGTGAAGATATGGCCGAAGCCCAGCTTGGTTTCGTCGGCAGGCTTCTGCTTGGGATTTGTCGTTTTTTCGATTCTGATATCCATGATAGTGTATCCTTTCCTGCATGGTCCGTAAGCGGAACATGCGATTTATATACATATATATTATATCACTATTCACGCCGCTTGTAAATATTTTTTTTGCATTTTTTCTCATTAATGCAATTTTAGCATAACTGCTCCGGCAAAATATACGCCGGTGAAATAAATGTGCAATAACTCCAGCCGGAAAAGTTGACAGAGTATTCCCAGGGTGTTATAATTAATGGAGTACAATAATGCGATAGAGAGGTACCAAATGAGCACAGAAACTGAAAAAGCCGACCAGATAGACAAGGCGGTACACAAGGACATAAAACAGCGCCGCAGCGGATTTCGCAAGTTCATCGGCGACATGCTGAACATGCACGATGGAATGATGAGCTACGAGGAAATAGACGAGATGATGCTGGAGAACACAGTGATCCACGGTCCCAACATGTGGATACTGTGCCTGGCTGCGCTGATAGCCTCCATAGGGCTGAACATGAACTCCACCGCGGTGATAATCGGCGCGATGCTGATATCTCCGCTGATGAGCGGAATCATGACGATGGGATATTCCCTCGCGGTAAGGGATCTGCGGCTGCTCCGCCGGGCGCTGATACGCTTCTGTACGCAGGTCGTTATCAGCCTGATAAGCTCCACGGTCTATTTTCTGATAACTCCGCTGGATACCCCCACCGCCGAGATGATAGCCCGGACAAGCCCCACCATCTGGGACGTACTCATCGCCCTCTTCGGAGGAATCGCCGGCGCCATCGGCAACACCCGTGAGAAAAAGGGCAACGTTATCCCCGGCGTGGCGATCGCAACCGCGCTTATGCCGCCGCTCTGCACCGCCGGTTATGGTATCGCCTCCGGGCAGCCCTCGTTCTTCCTGGGCGCGTTCTACCTGTTCCTGATAAATACGCTGTTCATCTCGCTCTCGACAATGATCGTCACGATGATGCTGCGCGTGCCCTACCACCGCAATCTCAGCGAAAAGAAGCAGAAAAAGATCAACCTCGCCATCGCCGCAATAACGATAGTCGCCGCCGTCCCCAGCGTATTCTTCGGCGCGACCACCGTAGTCAGCTCCGTGATGGACAACAACATCTCCAGCTACCTTAACAACGAGTTCGTGTTCTCCGGGACCACGGTGGTGAAATCCAGCGCCGACAAGAGCGCGCGCACCGTATCCGTATCCCTGGTAGGCACGCCGATATCCGACGACGTCATCGCCATGCTCCAGATGGAAATGCCGAAATACGGGCTTGACGGCTACACGCTGAACGTCACCCAGAACCAGATGATAGACCTCCCCGAGGACGCGGACAACACCGACAAGATAACCATAGCCCTCCAGGAGAACCACATAAACGAACTGGAAAGCCAGCTTGCGGAGCAGGAGCAGACGATAAGCTCCCTGCAAAGCGAGAACTCCACCCTCAGGAACACGATAGACCACACGGACGTTGCGAAAAAGGCGGCGAAGGTATTCCCGGAGCTGACCAATATCCGCTGCGGCAGCCTCACCGATTCCAACGGCAATTACGAAGTTCTGATAGCGGATTCCGACTCCACGGACGAAGCGCTGACCGCGCACATCAGGAACTGGCTCGCCGCCGAAACGGACTCCGACCGCTGCGAGGTATTCGTCAATGTACTGGAGCCTGACGAATCCACTGTTGAATCCCAGACCGAGGAATCACAGACAGCGGAAGAATAACTCACATAAACAACCAGGGCTGCGAGATCTCGCAGCCCATATCTTTTATTAAACAATAAATCCGAATTGCCTGTCAGCCGTTGCCCTCTTCAAGGACGTAGATATCCACCTGAACAGCGCCCCATGCGCAGCTGTCGTAGTAGTGATCCTCCCTGTTGCCGAAGTAGAGGTCGATCGCCACGGTGCCGTCCATCAGGGCGATACCGGTATCCGCCGCAACTGCGTAGCCGTAGACCCTGCTGCCGTTCTGGGCAACGATGTACAGCTTGCTTCCGTAGGGGATAACGTTCGGATTCACCGCGCAGGTGCCGATCTCCGCCTTTCTTCCGCTGGCGGTGTAGGCACCGCGGCCGGCGGTGTAGGCTGTCGCCTTGCCGGAGATAACGCGGGTGTATTCCTGCGGAATTCCGTCCACCAGTGTGAGCGCGTCGGAGTCCTCCATCTTGGAGTAAGGAACAGCCAGCGCCGTACCTCTCTCGACCACCTCGGTGACGGGCTGCTCGGTGACTTCGTCGCTGATAAGCTCCTGGCTGGTCAGCTTTCCGTCAACGTACTTCTCCTTGACGGTGTAGACCCTCTTTCCGGGTACGCCGGGGGTTATCACAGCGTCGGTGCCGATGGCGCGGTTGGTGTTGTCGATGTATTCAGTATCATAGGCGATCTCAGAGGAATTCTCACGGTTGACGTATTCCACACGGGTGATAACGATGTCCATTCCCTCGTATACGCTGTCCGTAAGGGGACATGACACCTCGTCGAATTCGCCCAGGGTAACGCCTGCCTTGTCGAGTATCTCTCCGACAGTTCCGTCGATAACGGAAACCGTCCTTGTTTCGCCGTCCACGCTGACGTTCACGTCAAATGCGCGGTAGATGGTGATGTAAGCGGTGTTGCTGCTGGTAGCCTCATAGGACACCTTGTCGTTAGTGCCCAGCTGATAGCTTGCCATTCTGAGTATTGCATAGACATCGGTTTCAGATGTCATCAGCTCTTTTGTTACGCCGTTGTCCGTGATGTAGACTCTGTCCCTGAGATAGATAGAGCCTGTCATGACCGCTACCATGAAAATCGTGGCAGCGAAGATTGCAGCCTTTACGAGCCTGCCTCTGAAAATAAGGCGGTTCATTTTAGCGTTGATTATCTGCGGTTTCATATTTGCCTCCTGAGCAGTTACCCATGCCGTCCCGGCAATCGTCCCGTTTCCGGGTGTAACTTCCGTACAGCGTCGGACTTTGGGGAAAGTCCTCGGCTGGAGCAAACGCACTGTCCCCAACAGAGCATTGCATGATCTCGAAGCCGTGTATATATCTTTCGGCTTTCGCAGTGATATTTGCGCGCACAGCAAAGCTGTCACCGCCGCACTCCTGCGGCAGTGCTTGTATTATAGCCCTTTTCTTCGTCAATGTCAAACGAACTCCAACAGTCATTTTTGTGTACTTTTCACAAATCCCTTTTGTAACCATTTTGTAATCAATCGGTCACAGCCCGGTAAAATGTAAATAAATGTATATTAATCGCTTTCTTTTTGTAATATTCACTAAAAATCAATTTTGAAAATCCGCCGTCATTTTTGCTGAAAATCAACAGCATTTTTCAAAGTTTGATTGTGCACATTCCACATAAAAACAGATGTTATTTTTTTACATACACATTGAATTTTACATAAGAATGCGCCCTGAGGAATAAAAGGGGGTGACAAAAGCGAGCATATATGATATAATATCTGTAGATAAAAATGCCTCGCATATGAGTTTGCCGCCGCGAACTCACGCATTATATTTATATAGTATATAGGGAAAGGAAAAATCGGAGCATGAATTATGAGAAATCCTGCGGCGCAGTGGTCTACCGCAAGCGCCACGGGAATACCGAAATTCTGCTGATAAAGCACGTCAGATCCGGCTGCTGGTCATTCCCGAAGGGTCACATGGAGCCCGGGGAAACGGAGATCCAGACCGCGATCCGCGAAATCAAGGAGGAAACCAACATCGACGTTTCCGTGGACGATACCGCATTCAGGGAGGTTATCGTGTTCAATCCGCGCCGGGATATCACCAAGGAAGTGGTGTACTTCCTCGCCCGGGCGCTGACTTTCGACTGCGAGAAGCAGGAAAGCGAGATCGCCGAAGTGCGCTGGTTCGAGATAGGTCAGGCGCTGACAGTCCTCGCCTACGACAACGACAGGGTGCTGGTGAACAAGGCGAAAAGCTTCCTGGCGATGACCAAAATCTAGTCAGCGTGTCATGAATTATTTTTGCAGAATCTTTGAATCCTGCAACCTTTTTCTCTCTTGAATTGTTTTACAAGTAGAACGGCAGAAATTGCCGGATATGTTATATAATCAAGGGAGGTTTTATCATGAAAAAAAGAATTCTCGCGCTGTCAATGGCGGCGGTCACCGCACTGACTTCCACAAGCATTGTCGCCTTCGCTGACAACGAGAACAGCGAAGCCCTCGCGGCGGCGATAACCCTGGCAAAGAGCCGTATCGACATTCCAGAGGAACTCACGGAATTCACCTACAGCGTATCCAACCAGAATCTCAAGACCGTATTCTATCTGACCTGGTCCACGCCGCGCAGCACAGCCCTGTACAAGAGCGCCGACGTAACTGTATGCGGCGACCTTATCCTGAGCTACAGCGCCCCGACAGATTGGAGCAAGGATAATTCCAACCACTTCGCGAAGCTCACCGGCGACCAGCTCTACAAGAAGGCGAAGGCGCAGCTGAAGAAGATCGACCCTTCCATCTACAACATACTCTCCATCGACCGCGACAGCCTGAAAATAAGCCTGTACGGAAGCCGCGCTTCGTTCAGTGTGGTCCGCACCAGGAACGGAATCCCGGTCCAGAACGACAGCGGCAGGATAGTCATTGACAAGGACACCGGCGAACTCATCAGCTTCAATCTGAACTGGCACCAGAACGCTTCCTTCCAGAGCGCAAAGAATGCCCTTTCCGAGGACAAGGCAAAGGAAGCCTACGCCGATATGATCGGGCTGTATCCGCAGTATGAGTTCGACTACGACTACGAAACCGGAATCCTCACCCCCACCATCGTATACCGCCAGTCAGATTACGGCGAGATCAACGCCTTCACCGGAAAGAAGAGCGACTTTTACGCCGACGGATATTACGATGAAAACGAAGACTCCGTAATGGAAGAAACCGAGGAAGCTGCCGACAACGACAAGGGCAACCCCAGCACCGGCGGCGGATTCACCCCGGCTGAGAAGGACGAGATCACCAAGAATCTCCCCTACGGCAGCAAGGACGCCGTGATAAAGCTGCTCAAGGAGAACGAGTGGTTCACCTATTACGACGACATGACCCTGCGCAGCTACGATTCCTACAGCACCGATCTCAACGGCAAAAAGACCTATATCTATTCAGCGATATTCACGGACGAGAACTGGGACGAGGACGAAATATACTGGGACGAGGAGTACTGCTCCGCTGAAGCTATATTTGATGAACCCGAGCCCAACACCGTTGTAAGCGCAGACTCCGACAGCGACAAGATATCCCACACCGTAAGCATTTCCGTCAACGCGGAAACCGGAGAAGTGCTCGCATACACCTACAGCGACAGCAATCTCGGCATGACCACCTTCGATTACGACATGGCAGCGGCTGACGCAAAGGCAAAGAAGATAGCCTCCACTTTCGCCGGCGACAAGTATGGCGCATACGCCGACAACTACACCTCCGACGCCATCGGCTGGATCGACGCTGGCGTAAACAAGCAGATATACATGGGCAGCTGCCACAGCTGGGCAAGATACGAGAACGGCATTAAGGTAAGCGGCGACGACATCGTTGTATCCTTCAACAAGGATATGCTCCTGACCGACTACCACCTCGACTACACCGACATTGCCCTGCCCTCCCCCAAGGGAATGCTGACCGAGAAGCAGGCGATGAAGAAGTTCTGGGAGAACAACGACCTCAACCTGTACTACCTCGCAAAGGTAAACAAGAAAAAGACCAAGACCGTGCTGGTATACGGCACTGACTACAGCGTATACATCGACGCATTCACCGGCGAGCCGGTTTACCAGTGGCAGATGCGCAAGGGCAAGAACGACTTCTCCGGCATCACCGACAAGAAGCTCCTCAAGATGGCGCAGAAACTGGACGATCACGGAATACTGATCTCCGAGAAAAAGTTCAGCCAGGACGACGCCGTGACCTACTCCGTTTTTGAGAGCGTCACGAGTATGTACACCTCCACTCCTAATTCCGAGGAACGCAAGATGACCCGCAGCGCTGCCCTGATCGCATACACGCGCAGCCTATGCGGCGACGATGTTGCCAAGATAAAGGGAATCTACAAGTCCCCGTTCAGCGACATCAGCGACGATAATCCCCGGGTAGGATACTACGCCATCGCATACGGCATGGGCGTATTCACCGAGAAGAAGCTCGACCCCACAGCGTACTTCACCTACGGCGACCTCATCAAAATGATCTATGCGGTCTACTCCGCATAATAAGCGCTTCTGAATAACAGGAGGGGCTGCATTAAGTTGCAGCCCCTTTTTCTTATAATCCACTGTACAATTGCGCGAAAACGTGCTATAATAAAATAAAAAAACACGACCCCCAAAGGAGGAACCGCCATGGAGCCAGACAGCAAAAGAGTAAGCCTTACAAAGCCATCACACCGCGCGCCGGAGCCGGCTTCCGGATGGCGCGACCCCTCCACCGGGGAGATATACCCCTCCGGGGTTCCCCGGGAAGTCCCCCGTCCCACCCCGGGATTCCGCTCCGGCAGTCCGGCAGGGACCACCGGGAGTATTCCGCGCCCGGCAGAAACGCCGGCGTATTCCGGGACAAAATTCTGCTCCTGCTGCGGTCAGGCACTGGCGGCGACCGCGGTAGTCTGCCCCTGCTGCGGAAGCCAGACCGGAGATATCCGTGCGGTAATGCCGCCCCCAGTGGTGGTGAACAACTACATCAACACCGCCAATGTTTCCGCGAATACCGGCAGCGCGCCGTCCGCACCCTCTGCGGAACCAAAAAACAAGTGGATAACATTCGTTCTGTGCCTGATGTTCGGATACCTGGGCGCCCACAAATTCTACGAGGGAAAGATAGGCATGGGTATCCTGTACCTGTTCACCGGCGGACTTTTCTACATCGGCATAATTATCGACATGATAGTTGCCCTCACAAGACCCACGACCTACTATCCTTAAACCCGAAACCCGGCGCAATGCCGGGTTTTTCTGCATAATTCCACTGGTGATGATATAACAATTTGTATTTTCCTGTCACATGTAAACTCTTAGCGAAATCTTAACAGTAAATCCGTTGACATTTTATAGGTGAAGTGATATACTTTTAGTATACAAAGCAGGTCAGATTCCAAAACATAAAAAGGAGAAACAGATGTGGAAGATCACCGAAAAGACCGTCACCACTGAGGACGGCGAAAGTTTAACCAGCTATGGAGTCACCTCAGGAGAATGCACCGTTGATGACATAACCCCCAGTCAGCCAGCGATAATGCATTTTCTGGACATGCTCAACAAGTACGAAGCCTCCCCCGGGCACATCTACGAGCTTGTTGAGAATCTCCTCGCGGAGATCTAGGGCAATACCCCATTACGGGCTGCACAGGTTGCAGCCCGGTTTTCTTTTACATAAAAAGGGCGGAGATTTCTCTCCGCCCCCAGTTTGTCGAAAAAGTGAAATTTGCCTGCGAAGCAGGCTTTTAAAATACGTTTTTTGCCACGGGTCCCCCGGGGTAAAAAACACTTATATCTCAGCAAGTGTGCGGTTTAGCGGCAAAGCCGCTAAACCGTGCGCGCAGCTGAGATGTTTCGGCGGAAAAGCCCCTTTAGGGGATTTTTCGACGGGCTCAGGGCGGAGATTTCTCTCCGCCCCCTATATTTATTATTCTGTCCTGAGTGCCTCTACCGGGTCCTTCTTTGCGGCAACGCCGGCAGGAACAAGTCCTGCGATAAGCGTCAGCAGTACGCTGATAACCACCAGGATAATTCCGCCCTGCCACGGAAGAAGCGATACGTTTGAAATCCCCGTGATGTGCTCGATTATGATATTGATGGGAATATTCAACAGCAGCGTCACGCCGATACCGATAACTCCGGCGGCGAAACCAACGATCATGGTTTCTGCGTTGAACACATTGGAAACGTCACGCCTTGAAGCGCCCATCGCACGCAGTATCCCTATCTCCTTGGTGCGCTCAAGTACGGATATGTATGTGATTATTCCTATCATGATGGAGGATACGACCAGAGATATCGCCACGAACGCTATCAGAATATAGGATATTGCGTTGATTATGTCGCTCACGCTGGACATCATCAGTCCCACATAGTCGGTGTAGTTGATAACGTCCTCCTGCTTGTCAGCCGCCACCTTGTCCTCGTTGTATTTCTCGATGAGGTCGGTTATTGTGCCCTTGCTCTCGAAATCCTTCGCGTATATCTTGATGTCGCTCGGCTCTGCGAGGTCAGCGACTCCCAGCAGCTTCAGATTGCCGTCGTAGGTCGCTTCGGTGGTTTCCGGTTCCCTGGTGAGTTCCATCAGCTGCGACAGCTGGTCGGAAGTCAGCACCTGCATGAATACCGTGTACATCTTGGACGGATCTATCATTCCGTTCATCTGGGCAGAAAGCTCCGCGCTCTGCTCCGGAGTGAGGGAAGCGGCGATCTGTGCGGAAAGCAGCGCCCTCTGCTCATCGGTCAGCAGGGAATCCACATCTGCGCCGGTCTGTAGCTGCCCCAGCTGCTCCGGCGTGAGAAGTCCCATGATGATACCCTGCATCTGCTCTTCTGATACCATCGCCATCATGGAGGACTGTATCTCCGCCTGCTGTTCCTTGGTGAGGGAAGCCATGATACCCTGATTCAGCTGCGCCTTCTGCTCGTCGGAGAGCATTCCGGTGATCATATCCATGGCGTCGGACTCTGACATAGCCTTGTCCTCTTCCTCGTCCGCCTTCGGGAATTCAATTCCGGTGAATACGTCCACGTCCGGATTCTCTATCTGCGCCTTCACAAGTTCGCTGTCGTTGACCTTTCCGATCATGTATTCCGTCAGCGCGTGAGTATATCCGATACCGCCGGAGCTGGTGGAGGAGATCAGCGAATCCGCGTCCGGCTTGAGGATTCCGACAACCTTGAGCTTCAGCCCGTTTTCGGAAGCCTGCTCCATATATTCACTGTCGCTGCGCATATCCGTCCAGGTGCCGTCGTCGTTCTTCTGATACAGTTCCGGAGCAGTGAGCATGCTGAATTCCATGCCCATAAGATCGTCGTAGGAGAACGAAAGGTCGCCGGTGTCCAGGTCGAAGCTTTCGCCGGACATAACGTGCGCCATCATTCCCTCAAGCTCGCTCTGATCGCGCAGTCCCAGGGTGTACAGCGTGACATCGGATAATTCATTGCGGTCGGTTACCAGTACAACGACCTCGTCGTAGGACTCCGGGAGCCTTCCGGCAAGCACCTCGTACTCCGTTTCGAGCATGTCGCTGCTCAGCAGCTCGTGGAATGCGTCGTAGCTGCTCATGGAGCTGCTTCCCATAAGAGAGGAATAAGTGCTGGTCATCTGGCTGACGTTATCCGCCATCGCCTGTCCCATCATCGCGGTCATGACCGTGGAGGGATTGATCTGCATTATCTCGCCGTCAGCGCTGTGACCGTAGATATACAGCTGGGAATCATAGCTGTACTGTATCTCCTCTATGCAGTCCTGAATGTTGTCGGGATTGCTCTCGAGATACTTCTTGAAATCCGCCAGATTGTTGGTCTGGAGTTCCGACAGCATGGTTTTCATCATCTCTGTGGAGATGTCGTTGGTGTATATCCTGTCGGGGTCGCGCTCCTCGGAGTTGTTCTCCCGGACGTTCATCATTGATGTCATCAGACTGGTGTAATCCACGGTTTCATGCTGTATAGACACAGGGAACGAAGCCAGCGTGGAACGCTCAACGCTGTCGATATAAGTCTGCACGCCGTTGGAAAGCGACAGGATCAGCGCAATGCCGATGATACCGATACTCCCGGCGAAGGAGGTGAGGAAGGTGCGTCCCTTTTTCGTCATGAGGTTATTCTTTGAAAGGGACAGCGCGGTCAGGAACGACATGGAAGTCTTTTTTCCCTTGTTCACGGTGGATTTCCGCACTTCGGGCTTCTTCTCTCCCCCGTTCTCTGCGGAGGGGTCGAACGGGTCGCTGTCGCCGACTATCTTACCGTCCAGCAGCCGGACTATTCTGGTGGAGTACTTCCCGGCAAGCTCCGGATTGTGGGTCACCATTATTACAAGGCGGTCCTTTGCGATCTCCTTGATAAGCTCCATGATCTGGATACTGGTTTCGCTGTCCAGTGCGCCGGTAGGCTCGTCCGCCAGCAGTATATCCGGATCGTTGACCAGCGCTCTCGCGATAGCCACGCGCTGCATCTGTCCGCCGGACATCTGGTTCGGGCGCTTGTGGAGCTGATCTCCCAGTCCGACTTTCTCCAGCGCCTCCTTCGCACGCTGTCTGCGCTCGGATTTGGACACGCCGGAAAGCGTCAGCGCAAGCTCCACGTTGGAGAGAACGCTCTGGTGCGGAATAAGGTTGTAGCTCTGGAATATGAAGCCGATGGAGTGATTGCGGTAGGTGTCCCAGTCCGCAGACTTATACTTCTTGGTGGACTGCCCGTTGATTATCAGGTCGCCGCTGGTGTACTGGTCAAGACCGCCGATGATGTTCAGCAGCGTGGTCTTTCCGCAGCCGGACTGTCCGAGGATAGACACCAGCTCGCTCTCGCGGAACGCGATGGAAACGCCCTTCAGGGCGTGCACCGTTTCGCTGCCGGTAACGTAATCCTTGACGATATTTCTGATCTCAAGCATCAGGTTGCTCCTTTCAGTTCTATAAGGCGCCGCCGCGTATCACAGCGAAGCCCGGATATTGTATAGAAAAGGCAGAATGCCGCACACAGCCCTGCCTGGAATTTCATCTGCCGATATTCTGCTCCATGGAATTTGCGAACTTGCTGTAAAGTTCGGCGATAGTGCGCATTTCCTCCTCGGTGAACACTGACATTATTCGGTTCAGCGCATTCACCACGCGTTTCATGTTCGCCCGAAGCATTTCCTCTCCGGCAGGGGTCGCGGTCACTCTCACGCTGCGCCTGTCGCACTCGTCAACGGCACGCTCTATCCACCCCTTCTCCTGGAGGGAGCGCAGGGTACGGGACACCGCCGGCACCAGCACGTTCATCTGCGCGGCTATCTCGGCGACCGTCGCCGCCTTTCCGGGATTCCTCCTTGGGTATTCCACGGCGCAGCACAGCAACGAAAACTCCGACGGGGTCATGCCCTCTATAACGCGCTCCGTCCGGATATTGCTCAACCGCTCCATACTATGGAGTATTTTCTCGCAGACCTCCTGCGGATATGTGTTGCCGATGAAATCCTTGTCCGCCCACAGCATATCAGCCAAACAGAACATCTTCTCACCCTCTTTCGGAATTCACGAACAGCCGCAAATATTGACTGCGGTTATATTTTAACACCGTTAAGTACATTTGTCAACAGTGCACAGACGCTTTCAGCACAATGCATAAATCCGCCGCATTCGGGGCAGGATTTATTCATGCGGCAGGTGAATTCTGTGTGAAAAGCCGCGGAATGCATTCCGAAGGGGGACGCGCCATAATATGATACAAAAGCGCTGGACGATGTACTGGCTGGCGGAATCCGCGGCGGTGCTGATATACATTCTGTTATGTGTTTCTGATTTCAGAATGCTGCTGAAGCTTGTCGCCGGAGGGATTCTCGCTATACTGTCGGTATACTGGCTCGGGTATTATTACACACTGAAATACTCCGACCGCGAAAACGTCCTGCTGATAACAAGCGGTATAGTTTTCCGCCGGGAGCGCCGTATCCCACTGGACAGCGTCCTGTGGAAAACACGCCTGACCCTGCTCACAGAACGGAATACCGCCGCCGTAATATTGCACACCTCCGGCGGAGCGGCGGTGATATTAGGGGAGATTTCAACATACCCCGGTTGAAATGTTGATAACTTTTCAACTGATACCGTGAAAATCCGTAATTTTCAACCCTTTCAACACAGTATTTAACAATCAGTTTAATCCCGGTCGGATTTAACCGAAACAGGTTATATTTTCAGGGATTATACAGAACGTAGCGATTTTAACCGAAACGCCAGGTTTATACCACGGAATATTATACACCCGGGAATATTACCCCGGGCAGAATATTTCAGCACATACACTTTGAGTATATTCAGTTCCGCACAAAAAAACTCCGCCCACCGGATTTTCAACCGATGAGCGGAGCGCTGGTTCAATTTACGTTCCGTATAAGTATCTGGCAGGGATTCTCCTCGCCCCAGATGGGCAGTACCTCCAGCTCACGGAATCCCAGGCTCTGATAGAACACGTTCGCCGAATCGTATTCCGGACAGACGCCGGTGCGCAGGGTCTTCACCTGTAAGTACTCATACCCCTGGCGCCGCGCGTAGTTCAGCAGCGCGGTGAACAGCACCTTTCCTATCTTGTGCCGCTGGAATTCCTTCCGCACGGCGATGATGAACACCTCTGCCGCGCAGGGGCTTGTTTCACGCAGCGCGGCAACTCCGCGCACAGCGTCGCCGTCGAGATCCGCCCAGACGGGCATGAGCCTGCACTGCGCCACGATATCCTCTATTCCGTTTTCTCTCTCCAGCTTCTCCGGGAAATCGCCCAGCACCTCGCGGCACACGCTCTCCTTCTCCGCCGGATTCACGACCATCTTTACGCCGGTAGTTTTCGGCATTTTTTCACACTCCTTTGTCCGGGATCACGCCGATTGATATGAACGAGTCGATTTTGTCTGATTCAGCGTTTCCCTGGTATCAGATAAACTACCACACAGACTATTCCTTATGATTATACTACACAATCCATTAATTGTCAACCGTTTTCAGACGAAACCGCGTCCATCAGCTTCCCTGCTATGGACAGAACGCTCTCCTCGTCAGCGGAAATGTCGTAGGCGCCGTTGACCTTCGGAGGGTCGGCGCGAATGCTCATTTCCGTCACGCAGCCGTCCTGTTCCCATACGACGGCGTATTCGTCCTCGTCTATCCAGCGCAGCAGCCAGCATTCCGAATCGTGCAGAGTAACCCTGCTCATCTCGAAGAAATCCATGTCCATCAGCGGAACGTAGTCCTCCGGCGCACACTGCCTTACCCGGATATCGCGTGCTCCGGCGAGCAGCGTTTCTGTCACGCCGCCGGACTCACTCCGGTCTGTCACGGTGAATCCGTCCAGGGTGAACGGGCGCTCGCGGTACTCTGTGCCGGGGCTGTCGAATCCCAGCGTGAAGCGCTCCGTGGGCTGTGCACCCTCCGCCAGCTCCATCACCTCGTCATCGGTGAAACCGCTCGTGTTCATCATGAGCACGCTGCTGCCGATATTCCACATCAGCATGGTGGAATTATCCCATTTGACCATAACGGCGTTGCTGCCGTTCACCGTGCACTCCGTATATTTGCTGTGCTGATTATCGATTTGTGGACTGAATACGCCTGCTTTCTCCTGGGAAAAGGATATCATCCTGCCGCCGCCCTCCCACACGAAATAGTTTCCTATTTCCGGGACTGTGCTCATGCTTTCAAGCCGCATTCCCTCCGGGATATCCACACTGTAGTATTCCTCCGCGCTGTCGGAAGACCCGTCCGGCGGCTGTACGGAAAAGCGCGTACTGTCATGGCGCTGCACCCCGGCAAATCCCGGCATTCTCAGCACCCGGACTCCGGCGAAGATAAGCGCAGATACCGCAGCGGCAGCAACCGCGAGGATCAGCCGTAAGTGCGGAACGTGGCAGCCATTGGAAGCCCGGCGGATCAGCCGCTGTTTTTTCCGTTCGTATTCCCGGGAAAACACATGATCCCCTCCGCCGGAATCCTCTGGCGGCTCTGATATTCTATCCAGAAAGCACTTTTCCAGCTCGTCTTTGTCCGTCATGTTCACCGATCCCCCTTTCCTCCAGCAGTTGGCGCAGCCTTCTGCGGGCGCGGCAGATACGCGAGCGCACAGTGGCGTTCTTCAGACCCGTGAGGTTCGCGATCTCCGCCACGGTAAGTTCCCTGAACAGCAGCAGCCACAGCACCTCGCAGTCCGCCCTCGGAAGCTGCATTACCGCCTCGCGTATTTCCCCGACGCTGAATCTCTGCAAGAACTCCTCCTCGGGAGAGGAATCCGCAGCGCCGCAGTTATCGTCAATGTCCATTTCCTCGCAGCGATTTCTGCGGCTCAGCATAGTCAGGGACACGTTTCTAACTATAATGACAAGGTAATACTTCAGTTCGTTACCAGGAACCGCCCGTATTTTCCGGAGATTCCTCATCACACGCACAAAGCAGTCCTGTACTGCGTCCTCGGCGTCGGCGGCATTATGCAGGATATTGAAGGCAACACGGTACAGCATTTGCTCGAACTCTTCAAACAATCCGCGGATAAATTCTGCGTCGTCCTGCATATGCTGCGCCCCCTTTTATCTAAATCTCATGGTTTATTATAAGTTTACCACAATTCCAGACATTTGTCAACATTGCTTTGATGGTAGGGAAACAGCAACGGGAGGGCAACATGACCCTCCCGTTGTTATATAAAGGACTGACGTCCTTTGTTCAGAGCAGAAGTATTGCGCAGCGACAACAAAGCAGAAATGACATACTGCGCAATACAACCACACCTCCCAGCGCTGATCCCGAAATTGCCGGATCAGCGGAAAGAGCAGAGCTGCCTGCCCTTCTATAATATAAAACTACTAAAGTCGAAAAAGTGTGCGCGATTTTATCAACTTTTTTCTGAATTTTGTTAAATATGCTGTAAAAAACAGAAATTATTCGTTTATAATGCTGCATTCATCGTATACAGCAAAAAGGCGCCCCGTTTCCGGAGCGCCCGAGGTTATGTACTCAATGGATCTCAGACAGTAGGCTTGCCGCAGAACGGGCAGAACTTAGCGTCCGCCTTGAGCTGCTTTCCACAGTGGGGGCAGAGGTTTGCCGCCTCCTGTGCAGGAACGGTCTGGGGAACCGGTGCCGGCTGCTGGGTCTGCTGAGGAACAGGCGCAGGCTGCTGGTACTGCTGGGGAGCAGGTGCAGACTGCTGGGTCTGCTGAGGAGCAGGTGCAGGCTGCTGGTACTGCTGGGGAGCAGGTGCAGGCTGCTGGTACTGCTGGGGAGCAGGTACAGGCTGCTGGTACTGCTGGGGAGCAGGTGCAGGCTGCTGATACTGCTGGGGAACCTGACCCTGGTACTGGGGTGTCTGATAGGGGTGCTGCGGAGGAAGCTTCGGAATGCCAGTCTTTATGAACTGCTCAGTCTTGGGCTCCTCTGCGGTATTGTTGTCAGTGTCGATACCAACGGACTTACGCGCTGCCATGACCAGCTCAAAGCCGATACGGAGCAGTACGTTGCCGAAAATAGCCTCAGAGATGAAAGTATTGATACCGTGGCCGCCCTCGAGGGGAAATGCTGCAATACCCTTGAACAGAAGGAAAATAGCGCCTGCGTAGTAAGCGATCTTGATAACGCTTGCCGGGAGGAAGTGCTGACCGTTGGCGCTCTTTACGAGCTTGCCTGCGTTGGGATCCTTGGATTTAGGCCCGATGACCATTACGTAGAACAGGATAGCTGCCGCAATAGCGACTATCGCGCCGATCAGGGTGATGACAAATGCCGCTGTGGAACCGCCGGTAGCCCTGTTGTAAGCGTCGCTTACCGCTCCGGTCGCTTCATCTAAAAACGAAGAAAAATCCATAGTATTACCTCTTTCCTTTCATATCAGGCTTATGCCGATTGTTGATACAAGTAAATTATAGCATATACCGGGTCAAAAAGCAACATGTTTTCAGATATTTTCCGAAATGTCGAACGGAGTCGTCTGATAAACGAAATAGTTCAGCCAGTTGGTATAGATGAGCGTGGAGTGCGCGCGCCACTTCATTACCGGCTGCTTTGCGGGGTCGTCGTCCGGGAAATAGTGCCGGGGGATCTTCGGCTCAAGTCCCTTGTCGAGATCGCGCCTGTATTCCAGGGCGATGGTGTCCGCGTCGTATTCCGAATGCCCGGTGATGAAGAACTGACGGCTGTCCTCGCTGCAAACCGCGTATACTCCTGCCTCCTCGGATACCGCCATGACCTTGAGCTGCGGCACCTTCTCGATATCCTCCCGGCGCACCTCGGTGTGCCTTGAGTGCGGAACCCAGAACTCGCTGTCGAATCCGCGGAAAAGCCGGGATTTCGGCGTAAGCAGCGTGTGCAGGAATATTCCCGACAGCTTCTCCTTGAGTGGATACTTCTTTATGCCGTAGTGATGGTACAGCGCCGCCTGAGCCGCCCAGCATATATGGAACGTGGAATGCACATGGGTCCTGGTCCAGTCCATTATACGGCACATTTCGTCCCAGTAGTCCACGTCCTCGAATTCCATCTGCTCCACCGGCGCACCGGTGATGATGAATCCGTCGAAGTTCATGTCCTTTATCTCGTCAAAGGTCTTGTAGAAATTCAGCAGATGCTCGCTGGAGGTGTTCTTGCTGGTGTGGGTCGAGGTCTGCACCAGAGTGACCTCTATCTGGAGCGGAGTGTTCGACAGACAGCGAAGTATCTGCGTTTCTGTCGCCACCTTTGTGGGCATGAGGTTGAGTATCCCTATCTTCAGCGGACGGATATCCTGGTGGAGCGCCCGGTGCTCCGTCATGATGAATATATGCTCGTTTTCAAGTATTGACTGCGCCGGCAGTCCGTCTGATATCTTTACTGGCATTTCGATTCCTTTCCCGATCATGTTACCTGCAAAATACACTGTAAAAATCCCAGAAGGGCAACAGTTCTCAGAGGTTATTTTTTATATACAATATAAACTTATTATACCCCAATCCAGCAGTAATGTCAAGCCGTGCGGATTTCAATTGACAGGGAAAGGGATTTGTGATACAATACTAATATAAGACTGACACAAGCGAGGTGAGCGTTATGGTATGCGGAAAATGCGGCAGAGTATTCGATGAGGGAAAAATCTCCGCCTGCCCCTATTGCCGGACTGTCCACACACCCTCCGGCGAGCCGGTCCGGGATATCCGGGGTGTGCTGTGCTACATTGCGGAGCGTTTCGGGCAGAATACACTGCTGGACCGCCGCCGGACTGACGCACTCATCGCGGATATATTCCCGAAGGAGAGCGCCGTGCGCAGGCTGTGCCATGTGGCGCTCTACGACGGCTGCGCCCAGAAGCTGTGGGCGGTGCGCGGAAAACCCTTTGAGGTGCGCTCCGCAGCGGCGGCGCGCTGCGTGAAATCCCTGCGCGACGAGATCGGACTGAAGGGACGCACCGCCGCCACCGCCGTTGAAGCCGTTGCCGCGGCGCTGGGCTGCGATATCGCTTTCAAGATGGAAGCGGAACTCCCCGCGGCGGAAACCGAGAGCCGCAAGAACATCACCGACAGCGCGGAGCAATACAGCCTGGGACGGCATTTCGACCGCATAAAGGACTACGGAAAGGCGATGTACTGGTTCACGCTCTCCGCCCAGCAGGACTGCGCCGAGGCAGAATACTACAGCGGCTTCTACCTGATGGAGGGGCGCGGCGGAGTGCAGGACGTGAAGGCAGCCCGGGAATGGTTCCTGCGCGCGGCGGAAAACGGAGTCCCGGCGGCGGAATACATGACAGGGTATTTCTACGCGGAGGGTATCGCCTGCGACATCAACGAAGCGTACGCGTTCGAGTGGTTCCTCCGGGCGGCGAAGCAGTGCTATGAGCCGGCAGTGGAGATGATCGCGCTGTGCTATGAATCCGGCACGTTCGTTGACCGGGACCCGGAAACCGCCAGGCGCTGGCGGAAGCTCCTGCCGGAGCAGCCGCTCCCGGAGCCGGAGGAAAAGCCGGAAGAGCCGGAGCAGGAAACCGAGCCGCCGGAGCCGCTCCCGGATGACGGCGAGAAGGATTATCAGTCCGCCCGGAGATGTCTTGCCGAAAAGGATCTCCAGAGCGCGGCGATGTTCTACCGCCACGCGGCGGAAGCCGGACACGCCAGGGCGCAGTGCAGCTACGGCAAGTGCCTGTACCTCGGCAGCGGCGTGGAAAAGAACATCTACGCAGCGTTCAGCTGGTTCTCAAAAGCGGCGGCGCAGGGACTTGACATCGCACAGTACAATCTCGGCGTGATGTACCTAAAGGGCAGCGGCGTGGAGAAAAACCGCGATGAAGCCAAGAAGTACTTCCGGCTGGCAGCGGAAAACGGACACACCGAAGCGGCAAGGGTGCTCGAAAAGCTCGAGCGCAGGAAGTGAACAGGCGGTACAACCGCCTTCAGGAGGATATAATGAAAGCAGCAGTAATTCTCACAAAATGCAAGAACGATCACGCTCTTTTCGGTATTCGCACCGAGCAGCGCGAGGACGGCGACTGGTACGCCACCTGGGCGTTCAGGGTCAACGAGCGCACCGCCGAGCGCGAGAAGTTCGGCGACACCAAGATAAGCGGAAACATCTACATCACCACTGAATACCCCTCCTGCCCCTACTGCGGCGCAAAGGGATTCTTCCAGTGTGCGGAGTGCGGAAAGACCACCTGCTGGAACGGCGAAAGCACCACCGTCTGCGAATGGTGCGGCAACGAGGCAGAAACCGCCGCCGAGGAGAAGTTCGACGAGATCACCGGAGGAGGATTCTGATGCTGAAGCCCGGCGACAAGATCCCCATGGAACTAGGCGGCGAGGCGGAGGTCACCCAGCTGCTCGGACAGGGCGGACAGGGCGCAGTATACCGCGCCTCCTACCGGGGACGCGACCACGCGCTCAAGATGTATTTCCCGAACAAGCTGCGCGACCCGGAGCTGTTCCGGGAGAACCTCCAGCGGCTGTGCGAGGAAGGCAGCGGCGATCCGGCATTCCTCATGCCCCGGCTGCTGACGGAGCGCACTCCCGACGGATTCGGCTACCTTATGGAGCTTATACCGCCGGGATATGTGCCGTTCACAGATATACTCAACGCCAGGGCGAAGTTCTCGGAGCTGTATTCCGTGGTGAATGCCGCGATACGGATAACCGCCGCTTTCCGGGAGCTGCATAACTCCGGCAGGAGCTACCAGGACCTCAACGACGGCGGATTCTTTATCCGCCCCACTGACGGAAGCGTGCTCATCTGCGACTGCGACAACATCGCGCCCTACGGCGAGCACCTCGGTATTGCCGGGAAGCCCGGCTACATGGCGCCGGAGATAGTCCGGGGCGAGAAGGCTCCGGACAAGCTGACCGACCGCTGGTCGCTGGCGGTGGTGCTTTTCCGGCTGCTGCTGCGCGGAGATCCCCTTGAGGGACGGAAAGTCCTGAACAGCGTCTGCCTGACGGAGGAAGCCGAGCGGCGTCACTACGGTTCCGAGCCGGTGTTCGTATACGACCCGGACGACGACTCCAACCGACCCGTCCGCGGAGTACACAACAACATCATCAGATTCTGGCGCATAATGCCGGATTATATCCGGGAAGCGTTCACGCAGTCATTTACTGTCGGCTCATTCCACCCGGAAAAGCGCCTTATTGAGAAGCAGTGGCTTGATCTCCTGACGAGAATGCGCAGCGATATCTGCGCCTGCAACTGCGGCGCCCAGGGATTCATTTCCGGCAGCGAAACTGATTCCGACGGGCGAATCATATGTCCCTGCGGAAATCACTATCAGCCGCCGCTCGCCCTGCACCTCGGCAGACAGCGTATACTCCTGTTTGATGGGGCAAAGCTGTTCGGCGACGATGTGAACGTTATCGGCGAGGTAGTCCGCAACAAGCTGAATCCGTCGCTGTGGGGACTGAAGAATCTCTCCGGCGCCCCCTGGGAGTGCACCCTCCCCAACGGACAGGAAAAGCAGACGGCGCCCGGCTCGGCGGTCCCGGTGTTCAACGGCACCCGGGTAGTAATCTCCGGGGTCCCCGGTGAGATAAACGGCGAAGTGTGACGTCAAAAAAACACCTGCTCCGGCATGGAATTTTGTGCACAAAAGCCTTTGACCCGGCGGAAAATATGTGGTACAATAAAGGCATAGAACAATAGAATAATCATAAATCGTGTGGCAGTTGCGTAAATCCAGATATAACGCAGCTGCCACACTTTTTTTGCAGGAGGCAGCTATGGAAAAGAACAAAATGGCGACAGCGCCGATCGGACGGCTGATGCTGGGCATGGGTATCCCTATGATACTTTCGATGATGCTTCAGGCGGTGTACAACATCGTGGACAGCGCATTCGTGGCGAATATGGCAGTGGGCGGAGAGCAGGCGCTGAACGCTCTGACCCTCGCTTTCCCGGTGCAGATGATGATGGTGGCGGTATCCATCGGCACCGGCGTCGGAATGAACGCCCTCATGTCCCGCAGCCTCGGTCAGGGCGACCGGGATATGGCAAGCCGCGCCGTGGGGAACACTATATTCCTGGCGGCGGTGATATATGCAGTGTTCCTGCTGTTCGGGATATCCGGGACCGGGGCTTACGTCCGCTCCCAGAGCAGCAATCCGGAGATAGTCCAGATGGCTGAGGAATATATCCGCATCTGCTGTACGCTGTCCTTCGGCATGATATTCTTCTCGGTGTTCGAAAAGACACTCCAGGCGTCCGGACGATCGGTGTATTCCACCATAGCCCAGGTAGCCGGAGCCGTCACGAATATAGTCCTCGACCCAGTGCTGATTTACGGCTGGCTCGGGCTTCCGGAGATGGGCGTTGTGGGCGCCGCTCTCGCCACCGTTATCGGGCAGGTGGTATCCTGCGCCCTGGCTCTGGTATTCCACCTGCGGCTGATAAAGGAGATAGACAACGGCTGGCGCTTCATGAAGCCCTCCGGAGCGGTGATCTGGAAGATTTACTCCATAGGACTGCCGGCAGTCATCGCCCAGGCATTGATGTCCGTCATGACATACGGGCTGAATCTTATCTTGGTGCAGATCAGCGAGAATGCGGTGACGGCATATGGACTTTATTACAAGATACAGCAGTTCATTCTGTTTGCGGCGTTCGGACTGCGCGATGCCATCACGCCGGTGGTGTCCTTCAATTACGGCATGGGAAGCCGCGGCCGGGTGAAGCAGGGCATTAAGTTCGGAATGCTGTACACCCTCGCCATCATGGCAGTAGGTATCATTCTGATGGAGGTACTCGCGGAGCCGTTCCCGGCGCTGTTCGGGCTTTCCGGCGAAACCCGGCAGATGTGCACCGGGGCAATGCGCATCGTTTCGCTGAGCTTCCTTTTCGCCGGAGCCAACGTGGCTTTCCAGGGGATATTCCAGGCGCTGGAGTCCGGCGTGCAGTCGCTGGTGATATCCGTGTGCAGGCAGTTCCTGTTCGTGCTGCCGGTGGCATGGGGATTCTCCCGGGTGGTTATCAGCTCCGGCACGGACTATATGTGGCTGGTCTGGCTGACGTTCCTTATTGCGGAGGGAATCTCCGCAGCCATCGCGCTGATATTCATGCGCGGTATACGGATAAAGCGGATAGACACGCTCTGACAGATACACAAAAAGGCGGAGAAAGATTCTCCACCTTTTTTTTATAACGCCGCTATTCCGTCAGAATTCCGGCTTATCCTCCTGGTTGTTTATCTTTCTGGCTTTCTGTACAGTAAGCGCCAGAACGAACATCATCGCCGCAATAACCACAGAAAGCGCAATTCCCACGATTATGCTCGCTGCATTATCCGCCAGTACGAAACCAGACCGGAACATGCGCCCGGTAATCAGCGAACACAGAGTCAGCGGATGGTACTCCGTCAGGTCAAGCCCGGACAGGATCATCTGCACCAACGGAATTCCCACATACACCGCCGCCGTAACAATACCCGGACGGCTGGTGCATAACCCGACAGACATGTATATTATCAGCACGAACGTCATATAGACCGCGCACATCAGCGACCCCAGAACCAGAGTCCCTGCACTGACGCTTCCATCGAACAGCAGATTGCTGAATAATCCGCCGAGGCAGGCTGCGGCGAATCCGGACGCAAACACCGTGGCAGGATAAACCACGAATTTCGGCACCAGGTACTCGAACGCCCCCAGACCCGTACAGGACGGAATTATCGTCGCGCGCCGCTTCTGCTCTCCGCCGCACGGTGACATGAGAACAAGCATGATAACAAGCATAGAAGTGGCGCTCAGTTCCGTCATCACGCTGCTAAACGCAGCGGAGGACATCCCCTCGATATCCGTCATTTCCAGCAGCGTAGTCAGCTCCAGCCCGGCGCCATGGTTTGCGCTCAGACTGAGCAGTGCCTGCATTCCCCACAACAGCAGCGGTTCCGCCAGCGCAAAGGACAGCGTGGCAAGCAGCACTCCGCCCAGTCTGAATGTGCGCGTGAACTGAAGCCACTCCTTCTTTAATCCGGCTCGTATCTGCATCAGCCCACCACCTTTCTGAATACTTCCTCAAGGCTGACCGTACGGGTATTCATGGAATCCACCGCCGCATTGTTTTCTGCCAACAGCTTTATCAGCCTGCGCGTGCATTCCTCCGTGTCGTCAGCGGTGAACCTGAACACTCCATTCAGTCCGTTGAATTCCACCCGGGCGAAATCTGCGGAAAGCAGCGTGTTTTTCAGCGATTCATCCAGGGCGTGCACTCTCAGCAGCACCGAAGTTCCGCCGTATTTCCGCAATACCCCGTCCAGGCTTCCCTCCTCGGCGATAACTCCGTTGTTGATTATGCCTATGTGGTCGGCGACGCGCTCCACGTCCGACAGGATATGTGTGGAAAGAACTATCGTGCACCCCGTGTTCTTCAGCCGCTCGATTATCTCAATGACCTCCGCCCTGCCGCCAGGGTCCAGCGCGGAAGTCGGCTCGTCAAACAGCAGCAGCTCCGGCTTGCCAATTATGGCGGCGCCCATTCCCAGACGCTGGGTCATTCCCCGGGAATATCCCTTGGCGCGTCTGTCCGCCGCCTGGGACAGTCCGATGATGTCCAGCACCTCATCCACGCGCTTGCGGATATCCCCATCGTACTTACAGCATGCCGCGATATATTCCAGATACTCCCGGGCGGTCATGTATCCGTATATGACCGGGCTTTCCGGGAGATATCCTATCTTCACCGGATTTCCACCGCCGATGATTATTTCGCCCTCGTCCTTGGATATCATATTGGTGATGATATTCATAGTGGTGGTTTTGCCGCAGCCGTTCCGCCCGAGGAATCCGTACACCGCTCCCCTGCCGACATTCATGTTAAGTCCGCGCAGAACCGAAAACGCGCCGTATTTTTTGTATAATCCGTGTATCCTTATCAGAACTATCACTCCTTTACAGAAGATACTACTTAAATTTTACAGTATATTCCCGGTTTTGTCAAGGGGAAAAAGGAAGGACCCTGCCAATCGCAGAGTCCGGTAATATTCACACTTCCTCCGGCAGCGCCATGCGGTAGCCTACTCCATTCTCGGTAAATATGTACCTCGGGTGGGAGGGGTCGCGCTCCAGCTTGCGGCGGATATTCGTCATGTTCACCCGGAGTATCTGATTTCCACCGGTGGAATTCGGTCCCCACAGCCTAACCATCATCTCGTCATAGGTTATGACCATTCCGGCATACTGCGCCAGCAGCGCCACGATACGGAATTCGCTCTGGGTGAGTTCCGCGTCGCTGCCGTCCACCAGCACGCGGTGCCGCGTGAAATCCACGGTCAGCCCTCCTATCACCACATTGTCACAGCCGCGGTCAGCGTCATTCCCATGGTGGCGGAGCGCGACGTTTATCCGCGCGATGAGCTCCTGCCGGACAAAGGGCTTGACGATGTAGTCGTCGGCTCCGTTTTCCAGGGCGGATATCTTCGCATGGTCGTCCGCCCGGGCGGAGATGACTATTACCGGCAGGTGCGACCAGCTGCGCACATCAGAGAGCACCGACATTCCGTCGCTGTCCGGCAGTCCCAGGTCCAGAAGTATCACGTCCGGACAGTGGGAACGTGCCATCAGCTCGGCGTCCCGGGCGTTGTTCGCGCAGATAACGTCGAACCCGTTTATCTCCAGTATTTTTTCAGTGTAATACGACATGCTCACCTCGTCTTCGATAAGCAATGCCTTGTAGCGAAAATCCATATAAAGCCTCCGGAGCCAACAAACATACAACCCGTCCGGTCATTTTCCCGGGCGAAAACAAAAATAAAATAGTCCATTGTTATTATAACACATGTCAAATAATATTATAATTAACAAAATGTTATTTTTTGTTAAATGCACATTATCGCAGAAAGTTGTGTATTAAATTCCGAATAACCTTGTCCCACCCTCCGTATAAATTAAGGAAAAGCAATGGAGGTGACTGCATGGGAATGATCTCCGGCATAACAGAACATGTGAACGGCGTACTGTGGGGAGCGCCGATGATAGCGCTCATGCTGATATCCGGGGCGTATTTCTCGGCGCGCACCGGATTCATGCAGCTCCGCCGCCCCAGGGAGTGGCTGCGGCGCACGGTGTTTTCCGGAGTCCGCCGGGAGCGCAGCGCAGAAGGAGTCACTCCGTTCCAGGCAATGTCCTCGGCGCTGGCGGCAACGCTGGGCACCGGGAATATCGCCGGGGTCGCGGCGGCGCTAGCCTCCGGTGGCGCCGGAGCGGTGTTCTGGATGTGGGTATCCGCCATGCTGGGAATGATGACAGGATACGCCGAGAATCTGCTCGGGAATCTCTACCGCAGACGGAAGCCCGACGGCGGCTGGCAGGGCGGCGCGATGTACTATATCCGCGACGGATTATCCCAATACCCCCTCACGCGTCCCCTCGCGAAGCCGCTGGCGGCGGTGTTCGCCGGAGCGTGCGTGCTCTCTGCATTCGGCATGGGTAATCTCGTACAGATGAACTGCGCGGCGCAGGCAATGGAATCCGGCTTCGGTATTCCCGGAATAGCCACCGGAATAATACTCGCCGCCATCACCGGCGCGGTATTCTTCCTCGGCAAGGGGAACGGCGCGCAGCGCACCGCCGCCCTGACCAGCCGGGTGGTGCCGGTGATGTCAGCGCTGTATATTGCGGCGGCGGTGTACATACTCGCGGTGAATATTCCACGGTTTCCTGCGGTGATGGGCACGATATTCCGCAGCGCCTTCGGAATGGAAGCTGCCGCCGGCGGAGTGAACGGCTACATGATAAAACAGGCGGTCAGCATGGGATTCCGCCGGGGAGTGTTCTCCAACGAAGCCGGGCTTGGCTCCTCGGTTGCGGCACACGCCGCCTCGGACGTTTCCGACCCATGCGTACAGGGAATGTGGAGCATTTTCGAGGTATTCTTCGACACTATAGTAATGTGCTCCATGACGGCATTCGTACTCCTGGGCAGCCCCTGCCGGGAAATCACCGCGCAGGAAGCATTCATGAACGTCACCACACAGCCGCAGTACTTCCGGCTGACGGAATCCGACCAGCTGATAACCTCCGGCGCTCCCCTGCTCACCACCGGCGCCGGGGAGGAGCACACCCTGCGCACCGTCCGGGGCGCGGAATTCACGGTGCGTATCGGCGCCGGGGAAATCACATTTTCCAACGTGATGAAGCTGACGGGGGTGCAGTCCCGGGGAAGCGGCGGCGAACTGCTGTGGCGCGACGGGGCGCCGCTGATCCAGTCCGTCCGCCTGGAGGAGGTCACCGGGGCGGAGCTCATGACCCTTGCCTTTTCGTCAGTATTCGGAAGCGCCGCCGGGAAGCTGCTTTCCGCTGCGGTGGCGCTGTTCGCGTTCACGACCGTCATCGGCTGGGGAAGCTTCGGTGCGCAGGCGGCGGAATACCTCGCCGGAGAAAGGGCGCTGATACCGTTCCGGATCGCATATACAGCCCTCGCAGCCACGGGCGGAATTATCGATATGTCCGCCGCCTGGGGCGCCGCAGATATGTTCAACGGAATCATGGCGGCGGTTAATCTGCCGGTGGTGCTGATTCTTTCTGGCACCGTGATTAAGCAGACAAAACGATATTTCGACCGCCCGGAATCCAGACACAAAAAGAAATCATGATTTTCTGCAATTCGTTGTAACGTTATTCCTGATGGTGTGTATATACAGTCGAAAGGCAAATGAGCCTGAAACGAAAACTAAAAAACA
>UQMF01000028.1 GCA_900542145.1 uncultured Oscillospiraceae bacterium
AAACGCAGTCCTATATGTCCAAAGCCTGCGGCAACAAGCTGTTTGATTCCGACCTCAAGGACGCAATGCGCCAGCTCATCAAGCAGTACATGAAGGACCACAATTATTACGTTCCGAACATGACACTCGCCGAAGCCGCCGACCGCCTTTACGTCGAAATGGCGGAATACTCGTTCCTGACGCCGCTTCTCGCCCGAAAGGATATCGAGGAGATAAACATAAATTCCTGGGACGATATTCAGATAATCCCGTCAAAAGGTCAGCAGTACAAGTATTCGGAGCATTTTTCTTCAGCACAGCACGCGGTTGACGTGGTGCGGCGTATGCTCCATAATAACAAGCTGGTTTTCGATGCTTCCAGACCGCTGGTCACTGGCTACCTCGACAAGAATATCCGAATTTCGGCTATACATTCGCTAATAGTGGGCGACGAGGTGGGAGTTTCGGTTTCCATACGAATCGTGAATCCCTGCAAGATAACAAAACAGCAGTTCATCGAGAGTGAAATGTGCACCGAGGAAATTTACGAGTTCCTCGCGATATCGTTTGTTCACGGAATTTCTCAGGTGTATGCCGGCGCGACAGGCTCCGGAAAAACCACAATTATGGCGGATATCATGAGCAACATTCCGGATCACCGCAGACTTATCACCATCGAAAAATCCGTTCGCGAATTTGACCTTGTTAAGCGTGACGAAAATGGCAGGAAAATAAACAACGTCGTACATCTTGTAACCTATGAAAGCGACGACCCCACCCGCTGTGTAACCATGCAGGACCTGCTCACAAAGTGCCTTACAATGCACCCTGACGCGATATGCGTTGCCGAGATGAAGAACGAAGAAGCATGGGAAGCCCAGGAAGCCGCGCGAACCGGGCACACCGTCCTCACGACGACCCACGCTTCCAGCGTACAGGGTATCTATCCCAGACTTGCAACGCTGTGTATGCAGAAGCATTCAACGCCGTATCCCACCCTGATTTCGTTCGTCACCGAAGCGTTCCCGCTGGCGGTATTCCTTAAAAAACTAGATGATGGCAAGCGCCACATCATGGAGATCGCCGAGTGCCTAGGCTGTGATGAAAAGGGCAAGGTGTTCACAAAAACGCTCTGGAAGTACAGAGTGGATTCCGAGCGCATTGTTGACGGAAAGACCGTGATAGACGGGCGCTTCGTCCGCGTGAACCCCATTTCAAAGGAACTCCGGGAGCGTATGCACGAAAACGGCGTTCCCAACGACGTGCTTGACAGATTTTCGGAGGTGAGATAATGGACAGGCTGATATATCTTTTCGGCGCTCTGCTTATGTCCGGCGGAATAGTGGTGCTTCTCGGAATTACTCCGGAGGTCATGACGCAGGACATAATGTCACTGCTTTCCCGGCAGAGGAGCCTTAAATACCTTGTCGCAAAGGCGCAGGGAAAAGTCCGCAGGAGCCGGCTTCAGCAGGCTGTGATGAACGTCCGCAGCGCCCTGACCGCGACCCACTCCGAGAACAAATTCTCACTGCTGATCTCTGTTTCGCTTATCGGAATCTGCGCCGGATTTCTGCTTGCGGCACTGCTCCAGAATCTGCTCCTTATACCTCTATTTTCGGGTATATGCGTGGTGCTTCCGTATGCGTATGTGAATATGCTTCTGGCTAATTACAACCGCAGGATTTCCGAGGAGCTTGAAACGGCGCTGTCGATAATCACAACGAATTACGTCAGCAACGACGATATAATCTACGCCGTGGAACAGTCCATAGACTACATAAATCCCCCGGTACAGCAGGCATTCCGGAAATTCCTCACCCAGACGAAGCTCATAAATTCCAACGTGAAGCTCGCCATTGAACAGCTCAAAGGCGAAATAAACAACGAGGTGTTCCACGAATGGTGCGACAGCCTTATCGAGTGTCAGGACAACGTTACGCTGAAAAAGACGCTCCAGCCGATAACTGCGCGGCTTTCGGATATCCGGATAGTCAACGCTGAACTCCGCAATATGCTGATGAGTCCCCGGCGCGAACACATAATGATGGTGTTCATTCTGCTTGCGAACTACCCTATATTGTATTTCATCAACGCCGACTGGTTCAGCGTACTTTTCGATACGATATTCGGGCAGGTCGTGAACTGCATTGTGGCGGTAGTCGTTATCGTGACGGTGATTCTGGCGTACAAATACACCCAGCCTATCCAGTACAAGAGGTGAATATGAGTATTTATAACATTGCGCTGTACGCGGCTCTGGCGGCGGTCTGCGGACTGTTTGCCGCCGGGCTGTATCAGTTCGCGCTTATTTTGCTGAAAGTTCCGTCAAGCCGCACTACAAAAGCGATAAAGGCGGTCGCCGCAAGGAACCGCCCCACCGCCGCCGGATTCAAGAACACCTACAACGACATTTCGCTGTTCGTTTCACGGTTCATACGGCTGAACGAATTCAAGAAAAAGGAGCTTGCGGACAGCCTTAAAATCGCGAATATCTCAATGTCCCCGGAGCTGTTCACGGCGAGGGCGCTGGTGCGTTCAGCCGGAATAATGCTCCTGTCCGTGCCGTTCTTCTTTTTCCTGCCGATAATCGGACTGCTGGTTATCGTGCTGGCGGTGCTGATGTATTTTCAGGAGAAGCAGAAAGTGGATTCCTGCATAAAAGAGAAGCGGAAGCAGATAGAATTCGACCTGCCGCGCTTTGTCTACGCAATATCTCAGGAAATCCAGATGTCCCATGACGTAATCTCAATTCTGGAGCGCCACAAGGACAATTTCTCGCCGTATCTCAACGAGGAAATCGAGATAACCATAGCGGATATGCGGACCGGCAACTACGAAGCCGCAATAACCAGATTTGAGGGACGCATCGGCAGTACAAATCTGTCGGAGGTCTGCCGCGGATTTATTCAGATGATACGCGGCGACGACACCTCGGTTTACTGGGAAACCCTCGCGATACGCTTCTCGGAATTACAGAAGCAGTATCTCCGGAACATCGCGCTGAAAATCCCGCCGAAAGTACACAGGCTGTCATTCTTCCTGATGATGAGCATGATGTTACTATATGTTGTGGTGCTTGGCTGGGAGCTTCTCAGCAACATGGGCGTTCTGTTCGGTTAAGGAGGGCGAATGAAAAAACTTCTTAAACGGCTTAAATCCACGCGCGGCGAGGGGTATGTTGACATTACCGTTGCCGTTCTGATAATCATGATTTTACTGGCGGGAGTGATTAAAATCGCTCCGGTGTTCATCACGAAAATGACGCTCAATTTCTACGCAAACGAACTCTGCCGCGAAGCTGAAATCGCCGGGCGAATAGGCACGGAAACGACCGCACGGCTTGACCGCCTGAACGAATCCCACCCAGACCTTGCCCCCACGGTAACATGGTCTGCAAGCGGAAATATTCAGATAGGCAGGACTTTCAGCGTGACCGTTTCCGCGGATTACGATTTCAGCTTTTTCGTGTTTAATACCGCCCCGATAACCATTTCAGCCACGGCGGAGGGAACAAGCGAGGTGTTCTGGAAATGAAGCGTCTGAAAAAACGAATGCTTGCGAACAGCGGATTTTCCTACGTCATAACCAGCATTCTGATGATATGCGTGCTTCTCATAGGCGTGGCAGTTTTCGAGGTTGTACGGCTGTATATTCAGGCTGGCGCGGTGCGCGATAAGTTCGAGGACTCTATAATCTCCATGTGCGTTGAGAATTACTCCGAGATGTACCAGCCTATCCGCGAAAGCCACGCCGCAAGCTACCGATACAACGGATTCCGCTGGGTGAACAGCAGTAAGGCGAACGAGCGATATATCCGCACTTATCTCAGCCGGGCAATGAACGCCGGGGAGATAATGCAGTGCGAAATCGTGTCGGTGAGCTTCAATGTAGAGCCGGCGGCGCTTGCCCCGTCAGATACCGATTCGGCGCAGAAATACGCGGTTTCCGGAACGCTGGTGATACGCATTCCCTACCGATTTGCGTGGCAGGAACTGCCGCCTATCGAAATGTCGCTGGACGTTCGGTCGCAGTGGCAGGCGAAGTTCTGATGAAAGGAAAAAAACAATGCAGATAGCAATAGCGTTAGTAACTCTGGCACTCTGCGGCGGGTTCCTCTGGTGGTTCAGGCGAAGCGAGAACCGCCGCAGCTTCAAGCGGAGCGAGGAAGAATCCGCCGAGCGTGAACGCAAAGCGCAGGAAACTGCACAGGAATTCGTGAATGCCCGCGACCTCGGCGAAAACTGCCTTTACACCAACGACGGGTACATTTTCGCCTACCTCAAGGTGGACGGCGTGTGTCTTGAACTCCTGAGCCGGCAGGAACAGAAAGCGCTCTGCCGGCAGGTTTCCGCGGCGCTTTCACTGGTTCGGCGGCCGTATAAATTCAGCGGAGTGAGCCGTCCGGCGGATATCTCAAAATCCCTGCAAAAGTACAGCGAGCTTGCGGAACAGGCGGTCGGCGGCAGGAAAAAGCTCCTGCTGTCCGACGCGCGGTACCTTGCGAACATGGTAGTTTCCGGCGAAACCACGGAGCGCGTGTACTACATTGCAATTTGGGACAGCATTCAGAAAGCGGACGAGCGCAGCATCACATCAGCGGCGCAGGATATCGCCAAGAAGCTGAACGAATGCGGGATAGGCGCGGAACTCATCGACCGCAGCGGAATAGTCCGGCTCTGCAATCTGGTGAACAATCCGGCTTATGTCCACATTGAAAGCACGAACATCGACGAAGCCATTGCGCTTCTGGCTGTGTAAACGAAAGGAAACACGATGGTCAAAAAGAAAACAGAAATCGAGGCCCCGGCTAATGCGGCTTTGCAGGCGAGCATTACCCCGGTCGGAATTGAATTCGGCATGAATAAGCTCCGTCTTGGCGAGAATTACTGCCGGATATACGGCATTTTCATGCTCCCGACCGAGGTGGAATACGGCTGGCTGTCGAAGCTGACGAACATTCCCGGAACGATAGTAACGATAAACTACGAACCCCGGAACAACGCCGAAGCGATAAACGACCTGTCGCGGAAAATCCGAATGTTCCGAGGGCAGGCGGCAAGCACAAAAGACCCGAAAGAGCGCATGAGGTGCGAGAAAGCCGCGCTCAGTCAGGAAACCGCCCTCCAGCGCATGGACAGCGGAAACGAGAGCATGGGAGTTTGGGATATTACAATCATGGTTTTGTCCCGTGACGAGGAGGATTTCAACAATCGCTGTAAATACGCTGTAAATTTAAATCTGTAAAATGCTTCATCTGTGAGATGTCTATCGTCATAATAGTTTGAATCGCATTACCCAAGTCGTTCCTTGTAAACGGATAGTCCACATTTTGCCACAACTCATACAGCGTCATCATATCTATTTCGCCGTTCAGATAATCAAAAATGCCCTTTGCAGCCCTACATTCAGCGGTATACATAAGATCATTCATTCCCTCTATAATAAAAGGAATATCATGTTTATTAAGTACATCGGCAATTTCTGCACCTATTTTTCTCTTACGAAGTAGTATTGCAATTTCTGAATAAGGCACACCTATGCTATGTAGTTTTTCAATGTTCTCTGCAATAAATTCATATTCATCTTCAGGTAAGGTTACTTCTTTAAATACTACATCTCCCTCATCATAAGGAGTTTTGCAACCTGACTTCATCTCCTTTGGCAGTCTGTTTGAATTATTCATGATTACGTTTTTGGCGACACTGATAATTCCTTCCGTACTACGATAGTCTGTATCAAGAACAATATACTTTTGCACATTATATCTTTGCATGAATGTCAGAATGTTGGAAGAATCACTACCTCTGAACTGATAGATCGTTTGATCATCATCACCAACAACGCAAAGGTTAGCCCCCAACTCCTTCAGTATCGAAATTAGCCGTTCCTGCGCAGGGTTGGTGTCCTGATATTCGTCAACAGTCAGATACTTCACTTTATCGGCTACAATGCCACGAAAAATGATGTTACTCTCTAACTGCTCAACCATTTCACGAAGAATAAGAGAGTAGTCAAAATACTTCTCAGAATACAACTTATTCTTATACTTTTTAAATGCGGAGCGTACATTGTCGTCCCATTTATGCTCATCAAACCAGTTTTCATTAAGTAAGCTCATAGCCTGCACAAAAAGATTGGTTTCAATATACTTTTGCAACCCCATATCTTCCATACCGACTTCCATGTAGTAACGTTCTACAAAAAGTTTGGCGTGTATTTCATCAAGAACGGAAAAAGGCTGGAATTCTGGAAGGAATTCTTGAAGCATATTCAAGCAAAATCCATGTATAGTTCCAATGTACATATTTGCGAAACCTTGAGTATTGCCAAGAATAGATTGTCCTATAGTGTAGATACGACTTTTCAACTCTTCCGCAGCTTTTTTTGTGAAAGTAAAAGCTACGATATTCTCAGGAGATATTTCAGGCTTGGTTTTCAGAATGTTAATGATACGGCGAGTAACGACACCCGTTTTTCCAGCTCCAGCACACGCTATGATTTCAACATCATCATCAATAGCGGTTACGGCTTCAATCTGTTTTTGAGATAAATTCTGAGTTAGCATATCGTTCCTCCATATCATGAATACACTTATTTTTATTATAGCACAAAACGACATATATTTCAAGTGAAAAGTTGGTATTTCGCTGAAATTTTACAATTTTATTGAGAAATATGTTCTTTCGTTTCAATTCAGTTTTCAGCATAAAGATAAAGCGGAAACCCATATTGAGTTTCCGCTTTAACCTTGAATCAATTGGTCCCAAGGTTGCGCTATTCCAGCCAGGACTTCTTCTTATCCTGAGCCATTATTTTCTTAAGGTGAAGACTTCTTCTTTGCTATCCTTGCTGCTTCACGCTTTAACTGCGCCCTCTGGAAATAGCAAGTCTGTTCACGCTTTGGAGCATTTTTCTTAGCTTCGATAGCCGCTAAGTTAAGCGCCGTAGTCAGCTTTTCAAGCCTTTCCGACTTGCTTTCAAGCTCCGCCTGCTTAGGAAAAGGTGCTGAAACGATCTTCGGTGCTTCATCATAGTCCACCCTCAGATTTGAAAGATTTGTTTTGACCTGATTTATACGGCGGTCAATGTTGTAAAGCCCGGCTTCGATACGGCTCATATTATGGGCAAAACTGCTTATCAGCTTTGCCGAGTGCTGATATTCGCCCTTCATCGTTGCTGTCATACCGCCGCCCATTGCAGTGATGTGTTCGGTAATAAACAGGGAACTCAGCGACGGGAACACGTCATTTTTCTTCATTTATTCCGGTGAGGAACTGGCTGGCTATATGAAACTGAATGAAGCGCCTTCACAGTCTGACGTCAACGACAAGGCTTCACTAGAGATTGAGCGAGTATATGTCCTGTCAAAATATCAGGGAGAGGGTCTTGGCACTTTGCTTATGGACAAGGCAATTTACATAGCCAAAGAGCGCGGTAAAGATTATATCTGGCTCGGCGTCTGGGAGAAGAACGAGAAAGCGCTCACATTCTATAAAAAGCACGGATTCCATACAATAGATGAGCATTCATTCGTTATTGGGAGCGATGTTCAGACTGATTACCTTATGAGGCTTGATTTGAAAAAATAATAAACAAAATAATAAACGTCTTGCAGAACTAAATTTTTGCAAGGCGTTTGTTATAATATTCAGTTAAAATTCAATTTGGATTGCATTTTTTACAAGGCACATACCCACTTGCAACTGCTCCGTCAAAATCCTCAGTGTAATCCTTGTTTGAATCTTTCATCTGCTTGACTGCCGAACAACTGGGATAGTGTATCTTCTTAGTGTTGGTGTTCAGAATGTACTGTGTTCCAACCGGCTGAACTTCCGCAGCGGTCGTCTGAATGGTGGTCTGAACAGTTGTTTGTGATGTTGCGGCAGTAGTCTGGACTGGCGGCTGATACGCACTCGGCTGTTTGTCAACGCTGATGTTCTTTCCGTCAGAGGTGAACACTATCGTGCCTTGCAGGTCGGTACGGAAAACCTCGATGTTTCGGCTGTTCAGGCGTTCCAGTACAATGTCCGTGGGGTGTCCGTATTTGTTGTCCATTCCGCAGCTTATCACAGCGTAAGTCGGGTCAACTTTTTTGAGAAAATTAGCAGACGACGAGGTTGCGGAGCCGTGGTGTCCGACTTTCAGGACATCGCATTTGATGTTGCTCCAGATGTCATCTTCCTCGGATTTTTCAGCGTCCCCGGTAAAAAGAAATTTGTTCTCGCCGTAAGTCAGCTTGATTACCACGGAGCTGTTATTGCTGTCATCGCCGAGAGTTTTCGGAGCAACTACCTCCACCAGAAGCTCCGGTTCATCAAGGATAACCGAGCCAGCCATTACTTCATGAACTGCCGCGCCGCTGTTCTCGACCGCGTCTAACATACGCTCGTATGTCTGGGTCGTAGTTGTGAACGCAGTAGCATAGAAATTCCTTATATTGAACGTATTCAGCACGTCCGCCATGCCTCCGATGTGGTCAGCATGAGGGTGAGTAGCTACAACATAATCCAATGTATCGTAACCCTGACCATATATGTAGGTTACAATACTGTCGCCATACTCGCTTTCTCCTGCGTCGATGAGCATGGTTTCTTTGTTAGGAAGTTCGATGAAACAACTGTCGCCCTGTCCCACGTCAAGGAAATGCACTTTAAGCTCCTGATATTCTGACGGTTCCGGAGCAGGCACAGTAACTGACGTTTCGGTCATTGTGGTGGTTGTTGTAGCTTCCGTTACCGTAACATCTGAAGTTTCCTCGGATATTTCGGCAGACGGAATTATAGGCTCAACGGACGGTTCAGTCGAGATTTCAGGCGTAGAAGATGTCGTGAAAACCAGACTGCCGTCAGAAGCCGCGATTTCCGAATAATTCACATCTGTTATAGATTCTCCCGGACCGCAGGCAGTAAGCGAAAGAAATGCTGCTAATATTGCTGAAAAAGAAAATAACTTGTGTTTCATGGTGTATACCTCCTGTATTGTTTATTATAACACCTTGTGAGTGCGAAAATTGTTGCTTTTAGGGAGCAGAATACTGTTTGTAGGTTTCTGTATCAATAAATACACAGTTTCGGTTCATAGTCAGTTTTCTGTCTTGTAAGATATCAAATCTAACATTTAACCACATTATATCATATTGTATCACGCATTTCAATATTAATTGCGGAATTGTTCACATATAAATTGCAATAATATAGGATAAAATATATCACAGGGGTGATATTGAATGACGGAAAAGGAGTTCTCGCTGCGTCTGGCGCAGCTCCGCAGTGAAAAAGGAGTATCAGCAAGGGATATGAGCCTGTCCATCGGACAGAATGCCAGCTACATCAATAATATAGAGAATGGCAAGGCACTGCCGTCCATGACTGGATTTTTCTATATATGCGAATACCTGAACATCACGCCGGGGGAGTTTTTCGACGCGGAAAACAAGAATCCGGAAAAGATTCAGGAAGTGGTCGAGAACCTTAAAAAGCTGGACAGCGAACAGCTCGACAACATCTCGGCAATCATACGGGACCTTGCAAAATAGCAAAAGGCGCGGCTTTACATAGCTGCGCCTTTTCATATTCATTTGATTCCGAGTAAATTATTGACGGTCACGTTAAAGCATTTGCTTAATGCTATAATTTCTATGTCGGTCACAAATCTCTCGCCGGATTCTATACGCTGGACTGCGTTCTTGTCGATATCCAGACCTACGACCTGCAATCTGTCTGAAAGCTCGCGCTGTGAGATTTGGAGCGCCTTGCGGAGTTCTTTTACTCTCAGTCCCGATATGTTGTTGCGTCCGTCTTCGGTTCTTGCCTTGAACATTTTGTCTACCTCCCGTTAAGTGTCAATCTTGATATAGGCAACTCTGCCATGATATGGTTACTGAATGCTGTGCTTGGAAATACCACCTATCATTATACCCCATTTATCGGGTATATGCAATACACTTTTTTCCCATTATAATATAAGATAGGTGATATTATGATAAATTACGACCCTTTCTGGGCATACCTTGCCGAACATGGCATAAGTACATATAAGCTGATAAACAGCTACGGCGTCAGCAAAGGTCTTATTGATCGAATGAAGCACAACAAGGCAATAACAACTTTCACGATCAATGAGCTGTGTAATACATTAGACTGCAGTCTGAACGACATCATGGTGTTCGTTCCGGATAACAAAGAGAATAATGAGTAAGACTTTCGAAAAATCGGAAGTCTTAATTTCTTTTTGGCTAGGTGTCTTTTTGATTATAAGGATCAGTCGTCCTGAGATTTGCTCTCTATCATTCTGCGAATGTATCCTTTGACCTCAATCACCTGCACTGCGCTCAGACTGTCGATAAGCTCCTTTGTCTGGGTGCGGACAAGCTCATCGTCCAGAACGGCAAAATCGCTTTTACAGAGCAGATAATCCACGGAAACGCCATAAATCGTCGATAATTCCATAAGAATGCTAACTGGGATATCTCTGTTTCCACATTCATACATGGAAAGCGTGGTTTGGTCTATAAATAGCTGTTCTGCCATCTGTTCCTGGGTCATTTTAAGTTTCTTTCGCAGGGAACGTATCCTATTCTTATAAGACACCGCCATGTTTACACCTCCTTTCCGGAGATTAGTATATAACATTTACGATGGTTTTTCAACCTACAATGTGTCATATTCCTACGACACATTGTCATACAAAACCACTATATTTTGTGCTATAATAGATATAGGAACAAATAAGCGGCGGAAACAAAACCGCTCCTTTTCGGAGAGTCGGACTAATTTCATTATCCGGAAATATTACGCCGCTTTAGTTCCGGCACAGTTCTTTGACAACTAAATAGCAATGCAGATAACAACAAACTGATGTCCTTAAAGACGTGCCAAGACGTTCTGCTGCTGAGTGAATGCCTATGATGCGCGGCGTCCATGCCGCGCTTTGGGCATTCACCTAACAGCGTCCTGCTGTTGATCTGACGGAGTATCTCATTATCCGTGACCACCAATTTACCGCGCGAGAATAACAGATATGCCGCCACCTGCCGACAGTCCGCAGGAACCCTAAACGCATAGGGAACTCCTTAAAGGAACGAGCGCGGAGGACACAGTTATAATGATACTTCCGGCGACGGCTTGTCCCATAGGAATGGGCAGGGGTGAAAGTCCCATGCCAGGGTGCGTACTACCTGGGTCTGCATTGACACGCCAAAGCAGAAAAGGACGGGCATTTCTGCTCGTCCTTTATGCTTCGGTTATTTTATTAGATTCTTTGCTGTGATTTTACACAAATCTTTGCTGGTTTATTGGTAATTATGCTTAAATTCAATAAAATGGTGAGGGGATTGTGCTTTGCCGTCTTGACTTTTAGACTTTAATGTGTTAAACTTTACTTGTGAAACGCACGTCATAAGTCTGAAACTGGAGGTAATCGGATTATGGCAATGGTACTTATTATAACTGTTAGGAGGACAACAATATGACCTCAGAGCAGAAATCACTTATCATATCTCAGATATCGCTTCTTCTTGACCAGATGGTTGAGGTTCCGGCTGAGCCTAAAGCACCTGTTAAGGACGGTCCGCGCGAAATGCTCACGACCAAGGAGTGTCTTGAAACAGTAAAGGGATTATCGTTCCACACGCTTCGTGTTCTGATTGCCAAAGGTGAAATTCAAGCGTTTAGAACAGGCGAGAACGGACGTGGACGTATCCTTGTTCCCAAGAGTTCGCTTCTTGCCTATTTTGACAGACTTTAAGACGAGAATCGCATTGCGATTATGCGTTAAAAGGGTCTGTGCAGGAGGTAATCTGAACATATGGCTACAATAAGGAAACGCGGTAAGACTTATCAAATCCGCGTCAGCACAGGATATGACGCGCTCTACCGTCAGGTGGTGCGTACAAAAACCTGGAAACCCAAACCCGGAATGAGCGATAAACAGATAGAAGCCGAACTTAATAAGCAGGCGGTAATGTTTGAGGAACTCTGCACCAGAGGAATCGTTCCATCAAATATGAAGTTTCAGGAGCTTGCAGAGAAATGGTTTGACGAATATGCAGTTGTCAATCTCAAGAAATCCTCGGTACAGCGGCTCAGAGGGGTGACAAAGCGGATTTATTCCGCATTCGGGCATATCAGGGTAGACAAGATAACCCGCGGTCAGATACAGGCATTCATTGATGACCTGGCACGGAACGGAAAAAACTTTTTGAATGGTCAGCCGCTTTACCGAAAAACCATCATTCATCATCTGAATCTCTTGTCCGACGTGTTTAATTACGCGATACGATTGGAGATGATAGAGGATAATCCGTGCAAGAATATTTTCGTTCCCAAAGGCAGGAAAAAGGAAAAAGAAATATACACTGTCGAGGAAATGAAACAGCTTTTCGCACTCGCAGAAGAATACGGCACTCTGGATTATCGAGCCTTTCTTACGCTGGCGGTTTACAGCGGATTCAGAAGCGGAGAGCTTATGGGGCTTGAGTGGAAGGATATCGACTGGGACAACAATGTTATAAGCGTCCGCAGGACTGCAAACTATACGGCAACAGACGGAACCTATACAGACACTCCGAAAACAAAAAAATCGGTGCGGTCGCTTAAACTGCCCGATGTAGTGTTCGACCGGCTAAGAGAGCTGCGCATGCAGCAGCTTGAGAACAAAGAAATATTCGGAACAAAATGGGTAGACAGTGACCGGATATTTGTGAACAAGCTAGGAAAGCCGCTGTACAAAGGAGAGCCTTACAAGTGGCAGAAAAAGCTCACAGAGGAACACGGCATGAAATTCTGTGATATTCATTCGCTCAGGCATTTTAACGCTACGGTGCTGATTCACTCCGGAATTGATGCCGCAGCAGTGTCAAGCGCTCTGGGACATTCCAGCATAAGCACAACAACAAACATTTACTGCCATGCTTTTAACGAAGCGCAGGCAAGGACAGGGAATGCAATAGCAGCCGCATTGGACTTCACAAGTTTCCCTAAAGGGGAAGTTTCAGAAAATAAAAGGACAGAAATGCCTCTCTCAGAGCGCATTATTGCTCACAATTCTGATGCCGCGAAGGACATATGAAGGACAAAATTGCCTTTTCATGGCAAAACAAAAGCCCTACAAACGGCTTAATACAGCCATTTGCAGGACCTTGAAGTGTGGTGGAGCCGAGGGGAATTGAACCCCTGTCCGAAAACCCGTCCTCACGACTTTCTTCGGGTGCAGTTTATCTTTTAGATCTCCCTCGCACGAGCGCCGACAAACAGGCTCTCGCGTCTGGCAGCCTTTAGTACATCAAAGATTACAAGGCAACTCATCAGTGACGTTCACCACTAGGCGACGCCATATCCCCGCCCGTGGTACTGCGGAGTATGACGGTAGCGCGCTTAGGCAGCTACTAACTCAGAATTATTATCTGCGTTTAAATTTAAAGGTGCGACGATTAAAGTGATTTCGCCCTCACTACCCGCTTATCGTGCCTCAGAATCCTCGTCGAAGCCTTTACGGCCCCAGATTCAGTGCTGCGATCTGTAGAACATAGTATACCACAATTGAAAACGTTTGTCAAGTGGTCAATTTCGCCATATCTCGAGAACTGTGCCGCACCATATCGGATTATCGCAAAATTCTTCGGAATATTGACAATCCCGGCAGCCTGTGATATACTGGATTCAAGGCGCAATGCGTTTTTAGGGTATGGGATACAGGAGAGAAAAATGGGAAGAACAGGCGAATACATAAATGACAGCTGGCGCTTCAGCAAGTGTGGCGCCGCCCAGCTTGGAAAGCTGGCTTCACCCGGATTTGACGACAACGGCTGGCAGGAGGTCTCACTTCCGCACACTTGGAATTCTGCGGAATGCACTGGCACTGTGGACCCGGCGCCGGAATGCTCCGAGGGATATTATCGCGGTGCCGGATGCTATCGCAGGAAAGTGTTCCTGTCGAATGAGCAGTACCGCGGCAGGGAAGTGTTTATAGAGTTCGGCGGAGCAAATACCGTCACGGAGCTTTATATAAACGGCAGGAAAGTCGGTGGGCACGAGGGAGGATACTCCGCATTCGGGTTCAATATCACAAAGTATGTGAGAGTCGGCACGGATAATCTTTTTGTGGCGGTCGTCAGCAATGCGGCCTCAGATTACATTGCACCGATATGCGACTGCGGCGATTTCAGTAAAATGGGTGGGATTTACCGCCCGGTTCGTATCGTTTCCACAAACCGGGTGCATCTGAGTTCTTTCAACCCATGTGTTGAAGTGATGGACGGAATCGCCCGGGTAACTGCTGGATTCCGGCTGGAGAACAACGGCGCTGCGGACACCCGGGTCACTGTGAGAGCGGAGATATCCGGCGATGGAGATGAATACTCCACTCATGGGGATTTCACAGTCCTGCGCAGCGGAGTACAGTCCGGCGCGCTTGAAATTGCGATCCCCGAACCACATTTGTGGGACGGCGTACGCGATCCATTCCTTTACACCATGAAACTGAGTGTAATTGTTGACGGTGAATGCGCTGACAGCTTGTCAAAGCAGTTCGGCGTGCGCACCTTCAGCTTTGACCGGGAAAAGGGATTCTTCCTTAATGGGAAGCCTATGCCGCTGCATGGCGTGAATTACCACCAGGACGCCCCGAAGGGCGGCTGGGCGATGAGCCAGAAGCAGCGTGAGCGTGACTACGCCATGATGAGGGATATGGGCTGCAATGCGGTCAGAATGGCGCATTATCAGCACTGCGAGGAGGAGTATGCACTGTGCGACCGACTGGGTCTTTGCGTGTGGACCGAGATCGGTATCATCGGCAAGCTGTGCCCCGGGGAGCCTGCCGAGCCGGTGCTTTCTCCGGAATTCCGCAATAATGCGCTGAGTCAGCTCCGGGAACTTATCGACCAGACGCGCAGCCACCCGTCCGTGATAATGTACGGTATGTCCAACGAAATATACCAGATGTCAGACAGCATATGGGAGCTGTACTGCGAAATGGAAAAGATGATCAGCAGCTGCCCGGACAAACGCGCCGCAGTCTATGCGGACGCACAGTTCTGGGGGAAATTCCGGGAACTTCCGGCAGACGCGGTGGGATACAACCGCTATTTCGGCTGGTATAAGGAAGCCGGTGATGTGGAGAAATTCGGCGAGTGGTTCGACAAGGAGCATGCGGAACAGCGCCGTCCGCTGTGCGTGTCGGAATACGGCGGCGGTGGGGCGATAACCCAGCACAAGGACAACATCGACTGGCTGACCGAGATCGATCCCAACGGCGAACGGCACTACGAGAACTACCAGTCCTGTTTGCATGAGCGGATCTGGGCGCAGCTTTCTATGAGGGACTACCTCTGGGGGAAGTTCGTGTGGTGTATGTTTGATTTCCCCTCCGCCGGGAGGAAAGAAGGGGACACCGCCGGAATAAACGACAAAGGACTTTGCACCCGGGAGCGTATTACAAAGGACGCATACTGGTTCTATCGCTCGGTATGGAGCGATTCCAGGACCTGCCGCATAACGGAAAAGCGGTTCCGGCGGAGGGCGGCGCTGGTTCCGGTCGTGAAAGCGTATGCCAACGCGGTGCGCGTGGAGCTTTTCGTCAACGGTGAATCCCGTGGAGCCGGCAGGAACACTGACGAGCGGCTGCCGACAGTGTTCGTATGGGAGAACGTACAGCTGGAGCAGGGGAGGGAGAATTCCGTCACGATTCGGGCGGAATATTCCGATGGCTCCACCCTTGAGGATCATGCTTCCTGGTTCGGCGAATGAGCCTGCAATAAAATTACAGAATGCCATGTGTGATAATTTGCACATGGCATTTTCGCTTTATTGTCAGATTTAATTTCCTAAAGTTACAGGTTTACTTAAATGAGTAAATAAAAAACAAATAGTTGCGCGCAGTAGTGCAAAGTGCACAATACTTTTTGGAGTTTCATATTTGGAATTAACGAAGTTGCGATTCGGGTGTTGACTTTAGCTAAATATGTGTTAAAATTGCCTTGCAATAAGGTGATAAGTAATTGAGATTCACTCAAAAGAAACTAATTGCGAAATTCACCTAAATTACTCAATACACAAAGCGTGGAGGCAATACAATGAAATTCAAGAAGATCATGGCAGGAATTCTTGCCGCAGGCACAGCGCTCAGCACGGCAGCATGCAGCTCCGACAATGACGGTTCTGGCGCAGCTTCTGACGGAAATCAGTCCGGAGCAAGCAGCAGCGCAGACTCCGGAAACACAAGCACCTACAACACCAACACTGCCGGTCTGACCCTCAAGGTCCTCACACACCGCACGGACCGTTTTGAGGACGGCTCCCTCGCAGAGATGACCAAGGCTTTCGAGGAGGCAAACAACTGCAAGGTTGAGTATCAGGGATTCACTGACTACGCTTCCGATGTATCCACGATGATGAGCACCACTGATTACGGCGATGTGCTGATGATCCCGGACACGGTACAGCAACCTTGTGACCGGCTCTGTGAAGGAGTAAACAAGCTACCCACCATTTCCTATACCTATACACGGCGCCGCCCCCTGCTTCCCAGCAGAGGGCGGTGTTGTGATTTATCGGGATTCCGCAGGGTCGGGACGCGAACATAGTATTCCGGCGAACACTGCCGCCAGGGGAGAATACACCGGCGAGATGTCGTTGGCGAATCCCATTATCAATGCGGCGATTACCGCCGCGAAGGCCCCGGACAGAACTCCACAGCGGACGGAGGATACTGCGCCGCGCCGGAGCGTGATTACCGCCAGCGCCAGGAAAATCAGCAGCGCCGGGATCCCACAGGACACCGCCAGTCCCAGATACATGCTGTGCGGCTTGTCGGTGAGCAGGTTCGCGCTGCCGTGGGTATTCAGTGCTCCCACGATGTCGTTCTGCGGATAATGGAAGCAGAACTCCCCGGTGCCTGTTCCGATAAGAAAGCAATTCTTCAGCGCCGGGAGCGTATTCAGCCATATGTAGCCGCGTCCGGTGAACGCGCCGTAATACTCCGACAGCTCCGGGAATGCGCTCTGCTCCAGCGGCTGGATATAGCCGTTAAGCCCGACGTAGCCGAGTTCGTTTTTCATTACCGCGAAACGCAGTACGTCGGTGTATCCAAGGTCAAGCGACAGGATATCTCCGCTGCGCTGCGCGTGGACTCCGGCGATGTCGGCGGAATCCTCCGGGGCGGCTAACAGCGCGGTTTCTCCGGCGGAATCCGCCAGGGTGACGGCGCCGCTGTCGGCAGTCAGCACCAGCTCCGTATCGGAATTACGCAGCCGCAGCGTGCCGCCGGAAAGCTCCGCGGAGGTGAGTCCCCAGCTGTTTTCCGGGGAATAGGATACGCTGTTGCCGGCGGAGGCGGTGAGTATTCCGGGGTGTGCGATGAGCAGCACCGCCGCCGGAACTGCCGCCGCGGCAATAAGGGCGGATTTCTTCCAGTCCGGTCTGCTGCCGCGGAATACCCGGACGGTCAGCAGGATAACCAGCGTGGTGGTCCCGGCGAGAAGTCCGTAGAACGCGGCGCTGGACATGGACGACAGCGCAGTACACAGCGCCGCCCCGGCGGACAGTGCCTGCGCGATGGAATACCACCGGCGCGGCTCGGTTAGCGCGGAGTGCAGCAGGAACGGGAACAGCAGCGCGCAGAACTCGCCGCAGGAGGTGCTGCTGCCGAACAGGAGCATAGTCCCGGCGCTTTCGGCGGCTCCCCAGAGGATCCCGGCGAGGTGTCCGGAGAGCTTCTCGAAAAGCAGCATTCCGCCGCAGAGAAGTCCTGCCGCCGTGGCTCCGGCGGTGATGTACTTCAGGTTTTCCGGGGAGGACATTCCCTCGTATGCCGCGAGGAAGAGCGCGGCTAGACCGATAAACGCGGCGATTCCGGTGCTTTCCGAGGCGATTCCCCAGAAGCTTATTTCCGGGTGGAGGGAGAATATCCCGGAGAGGACTGCGGTCAGAAGTATCAGCCCGGTGCCTGCCATCAGCGGCAGCGCGTGACGGCTCAGCAGCGGCGAGCGCCGGGGTTTATCCGGGAATATACGTTCGCCGAGCCAGAACAGGACCAGCGCCGCCCCTGCCGCAAACAGCAGTATCTCACGGCTGCGCACGCAGAGGTCGGTTATTGCTCCGCCGAGGTTCGGCACATACACGGATTCCGCTTCGGTCAGGGTTATCGTCACCGGGAATCCGGTCAGCGGCCAGAGGGCAGTAAGGACCCCGATGAATATCATCGGCAGCCTTGTGTAGCCTTGCTTTTTCAGTTGCTTCTGTTTCATCGGGGTCTCCTGTTCAGTTGTGCAGGCTGCATTCCGCCGGGAGAGTTCCGGGGGCAAACCAGCCGGTTTCGGTTTCGGTGCAGCCGAGGGTCGCGATTCCGCCGCTGACCCGGCATACTTCCGCGCTCACGGTATCGCCGCAGGGAGTGAAGCTGGGATTTTTGTTTGTGATGGCGGACATCACATTGCTCCACACTTTGGACGACGAGGGGTAGGTTCCGGCGCTTTTCAGCAGATTCTGGTCGTCGCTGCCTATCCAGAGGGCGGCGCACATGTCCGGAGTTCCGCCGGCGAACCACTGGTCCGTCACTACCTCAGAGATGTTGTCCCGGGTGCCGGTTTTTCCTATGACCTCAATGCCGTCGATGGAAGCGTAGCGTCCCAGTCCGTCTTCCATCTGGACGTTTGAACGCAGCATTCGGTTCATTATCCAGGCGGTATTCTCGGATACCACCCGGACGGGTTCGGAGGAGTATGAATACAGCGTTTCGCCGTCTGCACCGACAATACTTTTAATGTAATGCGGCGGAGTGTAGCTGCCGCCGTTGCCGAAAATCTGGTACGCCGCCGCCATATCCTTCGGGGTCACGCCGTATACGAGGTATCCCATGCCCATGCCGATGGGAACCTTGTCGCTGTCGATCAGCGTGGAGAATCCCAGGTTTATCAGCTGGTCAAAACAGCGGTCGCCGCCCAGTACTTTTTCGAGATACACCGCGCAGGTGTTCTTGGACTGCCGGAGCGCATAGGAGGTCATGACCTCCTCTTCAAACTTCCCGTCGTAGTTCTGCGGCCAGTTCTTTGCGTCCGGCATGTCCGGGAGGAATCCAGCCCAGGTGGTCACGCCGTCCTCGATCGCCGTGGAATACACGCTCAGCGGCTTTATGGAGGAGCCGGGGGAGCGCGGCACAGTGCACCGGTCCGCGGTCGTCCCGTCGGAGGCTCCGCCGGAGCAGCCGAGCACCGCGCCGGAATAGTCGCTGATCTGCATTGCAAGCTGAAAATGCGACATCGCCGGGTTGTCCGTTATCTGCTGGTCCAGGACGGACTGCACCTCGATATCCATGGTGGAGTTCACGATAAGTCCGCCGCCGTAGATGAGATCAGTCTGCTCCTCCGCAGAATACCCCAGGTCGTCTAGGATTCCGTAAAGCTCGTCCAGAAGCTGCGCGTAGTAGCTCCCGGCAGGGGTGCGGACTTCCTGGGCGGAAAACTCCGCGTCCGGGAATTCTTCGGCAAGCTGCTGCTTCGTCATTTCCTTCAGCTTTTCGGAAGAGCATATCTGCGCGAGGATCTCCGCTTCGTCTGCCGAGAGGGCGTCCGGCTTCTTCCCGAAGTAGAAGGAAGCCGCATTGTCCGCGCCGTAAATCCCATTGCCGAAATATGCGGCGGAGCAGTAAAGCTCCATCAGCTCCTCGTCGGAGCGGTCGGATTCCAGCGCCTTGGTCCGGGCGATGAGTTCCGTCTGCCCGGCGCCGGGGTACAGCTCCAGGACGGTGCGCTCCGTGACGGAGTGCTGCCCGAGTACGCTGGACACGGGGTCCATGCGGAGCTTCCCTCCACAGATCAGCCCGAGATTTTCCCGGCTGATGGAAAGTCCCGTGCGCAGCCTGCTGAGGGAATACACCGGCTCGCCCTGGGCGCAGATCAAAGTTCCGGCAGGGGCGCTGAATTCGCCGGACGCGATGGAATAATACACGCCGGTGCTGATACCAAGCGCGGCGGCGCAAAGCACCGCCGCCGAGGAGATCGCGATAAGCGCGATCTTTACAGGTTTTTTCACTCTTTCACCGCCCTGACGATGGAGTATTTGCCGCCGGAGAGAATAGAGAAATAGCCGTCGCTGAGCGCTTCCGCGGATTCGCAGGGGAATTCCTCGGAAACGGTGCGTGAATTCTCGTCCACGAATACGCCGTTGCCGCCGGTGCAGGCTATCGCTACTCCGCCGCTGAACTTCGTCGCCTGCTTGTAGCTGTTGAGCACCTTGAAATTGCTGTCGAGGTACATGCTGCCGCTGGAGGTTTCAGCTACCCACACGGAGTTGTCCGCGAGGGTGATATCCTTGTACCAGTCGCTGAGCTGCGTCCAGGAGGAAATGCTCTGTGCGGCGGTTTCGTACTCCGAATTGTACCACTCCGGCTTGTAGACCGCGTACTCTGCGCTGGCAACCACTCCGTCGGTGGTGGAGCGGCAGATGAGAACATGGTCACTGTCAAACACCTTTGCAATGCTCATGTCGGTATCAGCCGGTCCGCAGCCGCTGAACTTCGAGGAGCTTCCGGTGGTCTTTACCAGTTGGAGCATATCGCCGGAATTGATGGCGCTTATCTTGGTGCTTCCGTCGTCATAGACCGGGAACGCCGCACCGGTTTCCGCAGTCACAGGGTACTCCTCAAATGAAACATTTGAGCCGCTGAGGTCCAGCTTGTAGGTGTAGCAGATGGCGTTGTTGTCGCCGTTCTTCTCGTGCAGCTCGGTGAACGTGAAGTATATCTCGCCGTTAAACACGCTGCACCCGGTGGTCATGACGGAATTCGTTGTGTAGCCGCTGCTTCTGCTCTTGAAACCGCTGCGGAGGAACTCCGGAACGCTGCTGATATCGGAAATGAATTCCGCAGGAAGCGTGCAGAGAGTCTTGCCGTCAATGCCGGATATGCGGTATCCGCCGTAATCCTGCACGACTACCACAGGGTCGGAGCTGCTTCCCCACCACACGTTGAAGCAGGGCGGAATGTTCATGACCTTGTCGCCGCTGCGGTCTATTATCCATGAAATGTGGCTGGTGGAATAGCTGCGCTTTCCGTCCCAGGTGGTGCTGACGAAGGCGTACTGCTCATCGCTGCCGAAGAACGGGGAGATGTATGAATAGAGGTAGTTGTTGCTTTCGCCGGATACGGTGGAAAGGCGGTATCTGCCGTTGTAATCCACGGCGAATATGTCGGAGCCGCTGCCCTGGAATCCGCCGGTGATGTCGCTGTAGTGTCCGGTAGCGTCCGGGTATTCCGCCACGGTTACCATGCCGTAGGTCGCGCCTGCCGGTTCTGCTATTACTTCGGAGGTGGCTTCCTCACTTCCGGAATCGGAGGTGCTGCCGAGGAGCTCGTCGAGCATTTTCTTTATCTCGGGGTCGCCGGTGATGTCGTAGCCGTCCTGCAAATACTGGATAGCAACATCTTCCTTGCCCAGACCGATGTAAGCCTTTGCAATGCCGATGTAGGCTTCTACGCAGGTGTTGTCAAGGTTTATCGCCTTTTCGAACTCGATTATCGCCTTGTCGTATTCGCCGTCTTCCAGGTACTTGTTACCGAGTTCCACGAGCTTGTCTGCGCTGTCGCGGCTGGAGAGGAACCACGCGGTCCCGGCTCCGGCGGCGCCTAATCCTACCACCGCCGCCGCGCCTATGATTATAAACTTCTTGCGGTTCTTGAATCCCCTGGGCTTTTTGGAATCATCGGCAGGTGCCGGGATTTCCGCTTCTGCGTCCGGATTTATGGGCGCGCCGTTGGCGTCAGTCCTGCCGCGGTTGGTCACGGCCACGGTCTTGTCCCAGTCCTTTTCATCGGCGCTTTCCGCTGCGTTGGATTCCGGCGCGGTTTCCTTGGGGAGCGGCTGGGGAACTGCTGATTTGGCGGGGTTCTGCTTTACCGGGGTGGTCTGCTGACCGGCAGGGGCTTCCTTTACGGGAGGTACAGGATCCGGAGCGGCAGGAGCGCTATTCTGCGGAGCAGGATTTACAGGAGCGGTCTGCTGGTTCCCGGGAATGCTCTGCACGGGAGGTACAGGAGCCGGTGGAACCGGGGCGTAACTCTGCTGCACGGGATTTACCGGGGCAGTCTGCCGGGGGAACTGCTGATTCCCGGGAGCGCCCTGCACGGGAGGTACAGGAGCCGGTGGAACCGGGGCGTAACCCTGCTGCACGGGATTTACCGGAGCGGCCTGCTGTGTGAACTGCTGATTACCGTTGAACGTCGGCATGGGAGGAACCGGAGGTACCGGGGGAACAGAGGGCACGGGCGGCACCGGAGGAACCGGTGCGTATCCTCCCTGAAACTGGTTCATCTGACCGACCTGGGCATGGTAGGGCGCCGCCTGCCCGGAATACACGGGGATATTCTGGGGCGCCTGGGAATACTGCGGAACGCCGGTGCCAACGGGAGCGGCTCCGGAAACGGGAGCGGTCGCGCTCTGGACATCGTCTGTCTTTGCACCGCAGAATCCGCAGAATTTAACGCCGTCAATTATTTCTTTACCGCAATTGCTGCAAAACATATATAAATTTCCTCACTTTTCCGACGTCAGCGTATAACTACCGCGCCTATCTTGTTCTTTGAGTATTTATCGGTGGTCAGCAGCAATATGTAGTTGTTATAGTATTTTATGCTGTTATAGCTGTCGCCGCGCATTACTATCTCGGAAGCGTATTGCTTTCCGGTGGGGGAGCTGAATACGTCCTGGTAGGAGTTGGGGCGGTTGAATATCGTGATATCGCTGTCGCTGTAGTACACGCTGGTGTAGATGAGCTGAACCACCAGGTTTCCTCTGCCGGAGATCATTCCGTAGCGCTTTTCGTTTATGGTGGGGTCGGTGCGCGATACGATGAACGATGTGTGGGAGGTGTATGCCGCGGTAGGCTCCATGGTTTCGTACTTGTCGCTCAGGAGCGTGCCGTCAAGGTTGAGCAGTACAACTCCGGTGCTTTCGTATACTCTTCCCCAACTGCTGTCAACGATATCGCCGACAGACATGATGAGGTGTCCGCCCTCGGAGGACATGTAGTCGAATCCGTAATAGGAGAAGTCGGTGTTGCGCGCGATAAGGTCACCGGTGTATGCGTCCAGTATTGCAAGACCCTCTGTTGTGGCAAGGTACAGTTTGCCATTAAAAAATTGGCAGGTGATGTTCTGGGGCTCGGGAGTGCCTTTATCAAAACCGCCGTCTGCGTAACCTAAGTCGCGTCCTTTATAGGTGTAAACGATCCTGCCGGAGGGATCCTCGACAACATATTCTCTTATGCCGTATTCGTCGGCGGAGTCGTTGTAAGTATCAACAGTCACGGTTTCGCGGCTGTAGTCAGTTTCATCGTTGTCTGTTGTTTCTTCTTCCTTGACCTCGAAAAGGTCAGCGGATACCGGTTTGCCGTCAGCGCTATAATAATCGTATGAATAGTCGTTTGTGTACCAGTTTGAATCGTATGGAACTGCTACATAGTAGTTACCGTCTGAGCCAATCACGGACTTTATATTATTTATATAGTTGTATGAAATGTTTCCGATGGAATCTCCGCTAGAGGTATACATGGTATATGTAACATCCCTGTACCGGTCGCTGTTTGCTTTTGAATATACCGTGATACCTGTGTGCTCGTCGTAGAATTCCATTCTGCCGATGTCAGTGCTGCTTTCGCTGATAAGGTTTCCGTCAAGGTCGTAGAAATAGTAGGTGCTTCCGTCTCTTACGTTGACCATTCCGCCGTAGTATACCTCGTCAAAGGTCTTGCCGTCTTCAAGCAGGGTGCCGTTCGGGAGTATCACACCGTAACCTCCGGACTTGTCAGAATAGAAGAGGTAAGAGTAGCCTTCGTTGAAAATATATCCGCCGGAGCTTGTTGCATTGGCGCCGGTCAGCACGGTGTGTACCTCGGATACGGCGGTGCTGGACTGGGCGATAGGCTGCATTATGGTTCCGGAAATTACCCGGTAGATGGTGTCGATGTTATCAATGCTGCGCAGCCTTGTGGAGGTTCCGTCCTTGGTGACCATCGTCACGATGGTGTCCGGGCTGAACGTAAAGCTGGTGCCGCTGTAGTCCGCCGCCTCAAAATAGAGCGAGAACTGGTCGCCGAACACCGCAACGGTGTTCACGCTGTCCAGCACCTTGGAGGTGGTATAGGTGTTCCAGGTGTCGTCGGCGGTGGTTCCGCCCTGGTTGTTGCCGTGCGTATCCTCGGCGGCTGCCGTCATTGACGCAGCGCAGAAAAGCGCTGTGGAATACGCCAGTGCTGTCAGGAATCCGACAGCTTTCTTCATGGGTCGTTTCATAGTTTCTCCTTCCTTTTATTCGCTGTAAAGCTGACTTTCTATCTCATCGCACCTGCTGCTGAGCAGATGGCTCGATGTACATCTGTAACCCTCCCGGAGCGTATCTGCGGCTTCCCGGAGGAGTCCCTGCTCTTCCAGGGCGTCCGCCTTGCCGTTGTAGGCTTCCACGTTGCCGGGGTCTGCGGAAATCACCTTGTCGTACTGGACGACTGCTTCCGCATAGCGCCCTGAATCCAGGAGTTCCTGCGCCCGGGTCAGGTTCTGCTTCGCCATTACTCCGGGGAGTATCATCATCGCTGCGACAACTGCGGCGGCTGCCAGCACTGCTGCGCCGGAGATGATTCCGGCGATTCCCTTTCCGGAGATGTGCCGGGTGTTCCTGCGCTGGGCGTCCCTGAGCGGCGGCGTCATTGTGGTGGAGGTCACCTCGGATTCGGAGTCCGGGGGACACTGGTTTTCCATGTGGCTGAAATCGAATACGCTGTCCGGGGCTGTTACCGGTGCCTGCGCGTACTGAGCGGCAGGCGCGGCTGTCCGGGGAGCTGCCTGTGGATTTGAAACCGGGGGAATTGGCGCCCCCTGCCGGATTGGCATTGCCTGCGGATTTTGTGCCGGGGGAATTGGCGCTGCCCGGCAAATCGGATTTGCCTGTGGATTGGACGCCGGTGGAACAGGCGTTCCCTGCTGAATCGGTGACACCTGCGGAACCGGCGCTACTGGCGGAACCGGAGGCACCACTGGAATCGGAGCCGGCTGCGCCGCAGGGCGCGGTGGCTGCGGTCTTACCGGGGCGGTCTGGACAGATACCGGCTGCTGGTCAGTACCGCAGTAAGGGCAGAATTTCGCCCCGGGGTTCAGCTGGGCCTTGCATTTGATACAATACATCATGACACCCTCTTCATTATATTACTGTCCGGCAGCTTTTCGCTGTCCATCTTTTTCAGGAGCTTATGAGCCTTTGCAGAAGTCACGGAAAGGTATATGACCGCGGCGATAACTGTAATTACCGCGAGCGCTATCCCTCCGTAGAACATTATGGAACCAGGGGTCAGTTCAATGCCGAAAATCATATTATCCCTCCGTTCTTATGACCAGAATGTGGTCCTTTGTGAGCCGTTCAACTATCTTTTTCAGCTGGTCCATTGCGGCGTCGGTCTTTCCGGGATTTTCCGCAAGATACTGCTGATATTCCGCGCTGGCATTGCTGTAGGCTTTGCTGAACGCGGTGAAATCCCGCTGGGTTTCCGGCTTGGAATATTCCTCGTAGTAGCACAGGTAGCACTCCGACATGGGCACCCAGTATCCGGTGCTTGCCGTGCCGCTTTCGCGGATATATTCCAGCAGGTCGCGGCATTCGTCATAATGCCCCAGCTTCTCAAGCAGGTTGTAGAAGGAACGCTGGCTGGAGAACTCCGTCAGCTTCCCCTCGGAATACACCGTGCGGAAGCAGCCTGCCGCGCTTTCGAAGTACTGGTTGGATATCTCCGTGTGCTCCTGCGCCTGGGCACGGGTCGAGGAGTTCTTGTTGAGTTCATCAGCAGTCTGGGCTTCGCATCTTCCGCAGAGGAAGTACTCGTTCGCCAGCATATCTAATATGGTATAGCGGTACTCGTCGGAGATGTCGCGGTATTCCTCTATGAGCGCCGCAGTCTGCGTGTGGGCGCTGAGAGCGGATTCCCCGGTGGAATCCGCGGCTGCGGCGCAGCAGGATAACAGCGCGCGGTATACCAGGTAATCGTCGTCGGCGGAATCCGCAGCCTGGGTGAATTCCTGGATAGCCCCGTCGATGTCGCCGTTCCGGCGGCATATCTCTCCACGGACGATGGAGAGGTTGTCGCTGGATATCTCAAGTGTTTCCGCCTTGTTCAGGGTGGAGCGCGCGTGCTCCATGTCGCCGGCCCTTACATACGAGATGGCAAGGTCGCGGTAGCAGCCGGCGTTCTGGTCGTCGTATATCAGGGATTCCTTGTAGAGGGATATCGCCTGGGTGTAATCCTCCAGGTAGAAGGCGCTTTCCCCGGCGAGGGCGTAAATGTTCGCCGCCGCAACGTAGCCCTCCTTGTCCTGGAGCTTCTCCCCGGGTATCCTGCCGGATTTGTCCGCGAGGTTGTCGTTGTAGTATTCCAGGCGCTTTTCCGAGCGCTCCGCCGCAGTACCGCCGGAAATGGACTCAATACCGTAGAGATAAGGCTCTACGCGGTTCGGGAACAGCTCCGAGGCAAGCTCGATGTATTCCTGCGTGTGCTCAGTATCGGCGGAATCTGCGAATTTCTCCGCGGAACGCAGGTATTCCGAGTACTTGTCCTCTTTTTCCTGGGACATGGTATTCCAGCCTATACCGCTGACGGCAAGGCTTCCGGCGGTGACAGCCGCCGCGATGGAGGTAACTACCACACGCTGGGTGCGCAGGCGGCGGTAATCCCGGCTGAGTACGCCTATGTTATTGAGGGCGGTCAGCATTTCGTCTGCGGTGCGGTATCTCCGGGACGGATTCAGCGACATCGCCTTGTTGATGATGTGGGTCAGTCCGTCGGACGCCCTTACGCCGCACTTGTCAACGGGGATATTCTGATAATCCGGACGTGGACGTATCCCGGTGAGAAGGTAGTACAGCGACGCACCGATACTGAATATGTCGGAGCGCTCGTCTATGTATGGGCGGTTTATCCCCACAAGTCCGCTGATATTGACGTCCGGGAACAGCCTGTCCAGTGGGATTCCGAACTGCTCCGGCGGCGCGTAGCCGAAGGTTCCGCCCAGCACCTGGGAAGAGCCGTTGAACACCAGGGATACATTGAAGTCAATCAGACAGATGTCGTTGTTGCTGTTGAGCATGATATTGGACGGCTTTATGTCGCTGTGGATTATCGGCGGATTCTGGCTGTGGAGGTACTTGACGGCACTGCACAACTGAATGGCATAGCGCCGCACCTCCGCAGCAGTGAATTTCCTGCCGGATTTGACCATGGAATCCATGTCAGCACCGTCCACGAAATCCATGACGGTGTAGGTCTGCCCGTTCTCCTGGATAAAATCCAGCACCTGGGGCAGGTAGGTGTGCTTCAGCTGCTTCAGCAGGTCGACTTCCTTCCGGGAATCCGCCGGGGTCTGCCCGACGTGCTTCAGCTGCTTGATGATAACAAATTTGTTCAGGCGTTTGTGCAGCGCTTTGTAGACGATTCCTCCGCCGCCCTGCCCGATCTTCGCCAGGACCTGATACATTCCTCTGTCCTGCAATATTATCCCCCCATGCGGAGCCGTGCTCCGTATATTATGACACAATCAGTGCCAGTCACACGTTTTCATTTTAAATTATACTACCCAAAAATAGCTTTGTCAATAGTTGAATGTTGTGCTGCATACTATATAAAAATATATTAAAATTATATTTTGCAAAAAGTTCACAAATTAAAAAATATGTAGGTTTGTCAAAGATTTTGTACACGAAAGTTAGAAAGAAATTCAACGGGA
>UQMF01000029.1 GCA_900542145.1 uncultured Oscillospiraceae bacterium
TAGCACCTGACTGTTAATCAGGGTGTCACTGGTTCAAGTCCAGTCGGGGGAGCCAAACCTAATATACAAGAACCGCTTTCAGATTCTCTGGGAGCGGTTCTTGTATATTCTAAGCAGTCTATCGAACTATTCTATGATTTCACGTTTGTCGGTATGTGTGCCTGCGTAAGTTAGTTGAACGCCACCGCTACTCTAATTCAGTTTGTGATGCTCTAACTCGTAAGTTATTTCATTAGCGAATCCGACATTTTTTCTATGAGCAGGTCGGAGAGGTTGTTAAGCTTATTTTGTATTTCTATTCTGTTGGTTTCCATGCCGGATTTACAGGCACAATGATTCTTCAGCCTGAATTCTTCCTAGTATTCTTGAATGGATCTATATCCCATTTAGCAATGGCAGCTATATAAGAACACGCCCCCGGAATTCCGGAGGCGTGTTGCGTTATTATCCAATCAAGCGGATTTCTCGAGCGCGGACTTTTCTTCAGCAAATCTGTCCTTCCTGCTGACGGTGAAGAAATACACCATCTCTGCGGTGGCGGTTATCGCCCAGGAGAAACTGTACAGCAGATAAAGCGACGTGATTGTCTGGAAGTGCGCGAAAATCGTGTACACCCACACCACGCGGAATACGCAGGAGCCCATGATCACCACGATCGTCGGCACAATAGTCTTTCCGATTCCACGGGCGGCGGCGATGGTGCAGTCCATGAAAGAGGCGATGGCGTAACTCCAGCCCATTATGCTGAGTCGCTCCATGCCTGCCTCGATTACCGCCGTATCATTCGCGAACAGGGAGAGGAATCTGCGACCGAAAATTATCAGCAGTCCGCCCAGGATAGCGCCTGCGGCGAAGGAGTAGGTCAGGCTCACGAAGTAGCTTTTCATCATTCTGGAGTGGTTCCCGGCACCGCGGTTGCGGCTGATGAAGCTTGCACAGGCGGTGTGTATTGCAGCCTGGACGTTGAATATGATTGCGTCCGCGTTGGCCGCGGCGGAGTTGCCGGATACCGTTATCGCGTCGAAATGGTTGACTCCGGTCTGTACAAAGAGGTTCGCCACGGCGAAAACCGCATTCTGTATTCCTGCCGGGATTCCCAGCATGAGTACGTCGGCGCATGCACGGCGGCTGATGTATTTTCTGGAGGGGCTGAGTGCGCAGCAGTCCTTCCTGCGGCAGAGGTGGATCACTATAAGCGCCGCGGAAAGGTATTGCGAGATAACACTGGCTATCGCAACGCCGTCCGCCGCCATTCCGCAGCAGATGACGAAGAAAAGGTTCAGCGCAACGTTCAGTGCTCCGGCGATGGACAGATACACCAGCGGACGCCTGGTTTCGCCGCAGGCGCTGAGTACTCCGCTGCCGAAGTTGTACACCGCCATCGCCGGCATTCCCAGGGAATATATCCGCAGATATGTGACCGCGCTGGGCAGCAGTTCGGATTTCGTCTTCAGGAGGTTCAGCATAGGCTCCGCCAGGAGAAGGCAGATAAGGCACGCCAGCACGCCGATGATACTGCACACCAGCAGGGAGGAGTGCACCGTCAGCCTTACGCCGTTGTCGTCCCCGGCGCCCAGGCGGTGAGCCGCCCGGACGTTAACTCCGGAGCCCATTCCAATAAGAAAACCGGTGAACAGCGAAACCAGCAGCGTTGTGGAGCCAACCGCCCCCAGCGCTATGTAGTCCGCGAATTTCCCGGCTATTGCGACATCGCTGAGGTTGAAGAGCACCTCAAGCACCTGCGTCAGCATAAGCGGCAGGCTGAACATTAGTATATTCTTCCACAGCGAGCCAGATGTCATTTGTATAGAACACGTCTTTGTATTCATTTGTAGTTTTCCTTACCCGTTTGTTATATTGATACATTCCGGCGCGGCGCCCTTGCCGCCTGTGTATTTCCGCACAGTTCCGCCGACAACATATCATAACACTTTCGCCGGGAATTGTCAAGGGGACATCGTGCTGAAGCACAAGCTGTGCAGTGCGGCGGTGTTGTGCAATATCCATATTGACAAAAATGGCACACGGCTATATAATAGTATAGCAGAACATATGGGGAGATTTTATGGATACATCAGAATTATTCGGCAAGGAAAAAATCAGTAAGGTGCTGTTGAAATTGGCTCCGCCGGTCATGCTGGCGCAGCTCATTCAGGCGCTCTATAATATCGTGGACAGCCTGTTCGTCGGGAATTACTCCCAGTCGGGACTCACGGCGCTTTCTATAATCTACCCGATACAGCTGCTCATGATAGCGCTGGCGGTAGGCTCCGGCGTGGGGATCAACACCGTCATGGCGGCCCGGCTCGGCGCCGGAAAGCGCAGCGAGGCGGACGAATACGCCGGGGTGGGAACTCCGCTGGCAGTCGCCCTCTGGGTGGTGTTTGCGGCAGTATGCTGGGCTATCATGCCGGCATACGCGAGAATGTCCACGTCAACTCCGGAGGTCATCGCGGACGTGATAGCCTACGGCAGGATAGTCTGCGTGTTAAGCTTCGGATTGTTCCTCGAGAGCATATGGACGAAAGTCCACCAGGCGGACGGCAATATGCGCCGCCCGATGATAGCGCAGATAATCGGCGCAGTCACGAACATCGCGCTGGACCCGCTGCTCATCTTCGGATTGCTGGGACTCCCCGAGATGGGTATTTCCGGCGCGGCGGTTGCGACCGTCGCAGGGCAGATAGTCGCGGCGCTCGTCGTAATGAAGGGCGGCGTCCGTAAGCCGCCGGAGCTGCGGAAATTCCCCCGGCACATCGGGACGATATACCGGCTCGGCACGCCGAATATTCTCATGCAGTCCGCGTACACGCTGTACATCTTCGGGCTGAACGTGATCCTTGCCACCTTTTCGGATCAGGCGGTCACGGTTCTTGGTCTGTACTACAAGTGGCAGTCCATAATTTTTATTCCACTGGGTTCAATGCAGACGTGCATCGTTCCGGTGGTAAGCTTCAATTACGCCGCCCGGAATATAGAGCGCTGCCGCAAGACTCTTTCCGCTTCCATGGTCTTTGGAATGGCGCTGATGTCCATAGGAACGCTGTGCTTTGAATTCATTCCGGGGGAGCTACTCAGTGTGTTTTCACAGGATCAGCTTGTGATAGACATCGGAATAAACGCGTTCCGTATCATAGGAATCAGCTTCATTCCGCTGGTGTCCTCGCTGACGTTCCCGGTGTTCTTCCAGGCGGTAGGCTCCAGCTTCAAAAGTTCCATGCTCACCGTGGTGCGGACTGTATTCCTGTTTGTGCCGCTGGCATTCCTTTTTTCAAGGTTCGGGCTTCAGTATTTCTGGCTGACTTTCCCGGTGACGGATTCCCTCACCAGCCTTGTGGGACTGCTGCTTTACCGTAAGTTCCTGAAGAAGCCGTATGTGGTTCACGACAGGAAGCCGGAGGAATTCCAGGCAGTGATCAAGCCCTCCCACCCGGGGGTTATCGTCACCATCGCCCGGGAGCATGGCTCCTCGGGCAAGCAGATAGGCAAGCTGGTCAGCGAGCGTCTGGATATCCCGTTCTATTATAAGGAGATGACCGCCCTGGCGGCGCAGGAGAGCGGACTTGACCGGGAGTTCATATCCGACATCAACCGTAACTCCCCGGAGCGTATGCAGGAGCTTTATCTCAGCACGAAGGTCATCCAGCACGCGGTGCAGGCGCAGAACCGGATAATCTGCCGGATAGCCGAGAACGGCAGCTGCGTTATTGTCGGCAGGGCGGCTGACCATATCCTTGAGGACCGCAAGGATGTGGTGCGCGTATTCATCTACGCTCCGGAGGAATACCGCATAGCCCGGGTTATGGAGGTCTACGGCGACATCCGGGAGGCGGCGGAGCAGAATATCCGCCGTTCGGACGAGGCGCGCGGCGCGTATTACCGCAGCATTTCCGGCAGGGAGTGGGGCGACCGCCGCAATTACGATCTGATGGTGGATTCCTCCATCGGCGTGGAGGAATCCGCGAAGATAATCACGGATTACATCAATGCGAAAGAGCGCACGATAAAGGCGCATAAATAAGGAGGTCACACATGAAGTTAGCAGCGGCATTATCAGAGCGCGCGGATATCCAGCGTCGCATTTCGGAGATTGCAGGCAGACTCAGACAGAACGCGAAGGTCCAGCAGGGGGAGCAGCCCTCCGAGCAGCCGCAGGAGCTTATGAAGGAGCTTGACGGACTTCTCGCCAGGCTGGAGGAGCTTGTCGCGAGGATAAATCTCACCAACAGCACGGTGCGTGCGGACGGCAGGACGATAACCGAGCTTATCTCTCACCGGGATACGCTGAAGCTGCGGATCTCTGTCATGCGCGGATTCCTGGACGAGGCGAGCAGCAAGGTAGACCGCTACTCCCGGGCGGAGATACTCATACAGAGCACGGTGGACGTGTCCGCGCTCCAGAAGCAGCTTGACGTGTATTCCCGGGAGCTCCGTCAGACGGACGAGAAACTCCAGGAACTGAACTGGACCACGGAGCTTATCTGACCGCTGTGACGGTAGTCCGGCGGCGGTGGACGTGATCTCAGCGGTTGAGAATGAGCCGCGCCTGTCAGGTATGCCGGGCGCATACCACCTTACACACTGCACGCCCAGTATTCTTACAAGGGCAGCGCGTACACTGTATTATTACTACCACATCGTCAGGCAGCCGGACGAGGGTGGGTTTGGGGAATCCACAGCGGAATGCTCCACGGTTTCAGACATACAAAACCCCCGTCAGTCGGAATTCCGATCGACGGGGGTTCTATTATGCGTGGGATTACTGTGCGTCGGTGAACGCCTGAGTTTTGTTCTCTTTTGCACGGGCGAACAGATCCTCCACCTTATCCTTGTCAACAGTGGTGCACAGGGATACGATGATTATCGCCGCCAGAGCCAGGAAGAACGCCGGGAGCAGCGAGTAGATACCAGTGCCTGCGGAGAGAGTTACGAACCCGTCCGCGCCGGGAATCATGGGAACCATCTCCCAGATGACAACGGCTGCGCCGCCGGTGAGTATTCCGGCAACGGCTCCGCTCATGGTCATTCTCTTCCAGAACAGGGAGAGGAGCATTGCCGGGCCGAATGCCGCGCCGAGTCCTGCCCATGCGTAGGATACCAGACCCATTACAGAGCTGTTTTGGTCGAACGCGATGATGTACGCGAGTATTGCGACAACGATAACTGTTCCGCGGCTTATCCACATGAGGGTCTTGTCGGACGCCTTCTTGTTGAACAGCTTGTACATATCGTTGGTCACGGAGGAAGCGGTAACGAGCAGCTGAGAATCCGCGGTGCTCATGATCGCCGCGAGGATAGCCGCCAGTACGATCCCGGCGATGATGCCGGGCAGCAGGTTTCCGCTGAGGAACATGAATATCTTTTCTGCGTCCAGTCCGTTGTCTGCGCCGAGGTGCATGAACTTGTCAAGCAGCGCTTCGTTGCCTGAGGAGTGCAGGAAGATGTAGCCGAAGATACCGACAAGTACCGCGGCGACCAGGGTGATGAATACCCAGATGGTGGCGATGATGCGGGACTTCTTGATGAGGTCGCTGGACTTGATCGCCATGAATCTTACCAGGATATGCGGCATACCGAAGTAGCCCAGACCCCAGGCAAGACCGGAGAGGATAGTCGTCCAGGCGATACCGCCGTCGGCGCTCTCAAACAGGTTGAGGTAGTTGCCGATGACCGCGCCGTCCGTATTCAGGAACTGTATCGCAGAGAAATCCGGGGTGCGGAAAATGCACACCAGCGGAACTATTATAAGCGCCCCGAACATCAGCAGACCCTGTATCATATCCGTCCAGCACACCGCAAAGAATCCACCGAGGAAGGTGTAGGAAATAATAATGATCGCGCCGATGGTCAGGGAAGTGGTGTAGTCCAGGTCAAAGATAAAGCTGAACAGCTTTGCGCCGCTGCTGAAAGCAGAAGCCGTATAGACCAGGAAGAACACGAAGATTATCGCCGCGCAGGACAGGCGGATAACCGGCTTCTCAGCGAAGAAGCGCTTCTGGAAGTACTCCGGGATAGTGATGGCGTCGCCGGCGGCATAGGACATCTTGCGAAGCTTTGCCGCGAGGAGCTTCCAGTTGAGGTATGTACCGATAAACAGACCGATGGCGATCCAGCTTTCGGTCAGACCGTTCAGGAAGATGGCGCCGGGGAGTCCCATCAGCAGCCAGCCGCTCATATCCGAAGCCTGGGCGGAGATCGCGGTAGTCCAGCTGCCCAGCTGTCTTCCTCCTATGAAATAATCGTTCATGCTCTTGGATTTCCTGTAGGACATTATACCAATGCCCAGCATTACAAGCGCATAAACCACAAATGCGATAATTACATATATATCTGCCATTTGCGTCCTCCTTTTTTGATTTATTCTGCTAAAGCAGTATTTAATATATTGTAACATTTTTTGGCGGCAAATGCAATAGCGATATGACTTTTTTGTGAAATTTGTGTGGAATCCCACTGCATATTGACGAATTTTTGTATTGTATTATTTCCCGGAATGTGCTACAATTATAAAGTTGCATGTTTATAATCGTTTACTATAAAGGAAACGGAGCATTATGACAGAAAAAGAAAACTATTCCACGCATTCTGAGTATTTCAAGGGCTTCAGGGACGGACTCCCGATAGGTCTGGGGTATCTTTCGGTATCCTTCGCGTTCGGGATCACCGCGGTCAAGATGGGGATCCCTGTGATAGCTGCGATACTTATCTCAATGACCTGCGTCACCTCCGCCGGGCAGGTGGCAGGTATTACTGCGATAGCCTCCGGCGGTGGATTCATCGAGATCGCCCTTGCCCAGCTGATAATCAATCTGCGCTACTCTCTGATGAGTCTGTCCCTCAGCCAGAAGCTGTGCCGGAAATACAGCCTGTTCCACCGGCTGACTACCTCCTTCGGGGTAACGGACGAGGTGTTCGCGGTGGCGAGCGCACGCACCGAAAAGGTAACTCCGCCGTATATGTACGGGCTTATCACGCTGCCCTACATCATGTGGTCGGCGGGAACTGCGCTCGGCGCCCTGCTGGGCGGTATCCTGCCGGATTTCGTCACCTCCGCGCTGGGTATTGCGATATACGGAATGTTCATCGCCATCGTGGTTCCGCCGGCGCGCCGCTTCAAGGGAGTGCTGGTTGTGGCGCTGATGGCGGCGGCGCTTTCCTGCGCGTTCAAGTTCCTGCCGTTCCTGGATTTCCTCGGCGGATTCTCCGTGATAATCTGCACGGTTATCGCCGCGGCGGCTGGCGCGCTGATATTCCCAAGACCTGTAGAGGACGGTGAAGCAGATGACTGAAACAGTTGAACAGACAGTGGAGTCGGCGATGCAGAATCCCGAGGTGATCAGCACCTCCTATATCGTCATAAGTATCATCACGATGGCGCTGGTGACATACCTTGTCAGAATGCTCCCGTTTGCCGCGATACGCAGGAAGGTGAAGTCGCAGTTCCTGCTGAGCTTCCTGTATTACGTCCCCTATGCCGTGCTGAGCGCGATGACTATTCCGGGTATTTTCTTCAGCACCGGCACGGAGGTCACGACAGCCTCCGTGATATCCGCCACAGTCGGATTTGTTGCTGCGCTGGTGGCAGCGTTCTTCAACCGCGGACTGCTGGTAGTCGCGATCTCCGCCTGCTGCGGAGTTCTCGCAACGGAGCTTATAACCATGTGGTTGTTCTGAATAAAATAACGCAGGGCGGAGTTTTACTCCGCCCCGTTTTTTTATTGTTCAGCAGTTTAAAGCCCGAAGCTTACGGAGAGCGCGGTATTCACCTGCGACATCGCGTCGCTGTCCAGCTCGCCCATGCGCTCCTTGAGCCGCTTCTTATCCAATGTACGCACCTGCTCCAGAAGCACGATGGAGTCCTTCGCAAGTCCGCAGGAAGCGGCGTTAAGCGAAATATGTGTCGGCAGCTTTGATTTGTCCTTCTGACTGGTTATTGCAGCGGCGATCACCGTGGGGCTGTGCTTGTTCCCGACGTCGTTCTGCACGATTAGAACAGGACGGACGCCGCCCTGTTCAGAGCCTACCACAGGACTGAGATCCGCGTAATATATTTCTCCTCGTTTTACCAGCATTTCACGATCATTCCTTTCATGATTTTCCTTAGACCGGCGGTCCGTGTCTATATTATTGCCGCCTATCCGGAACTTATGCAGGCGCCGCCGGTACTTCATTTTATTCCGCAGTAATCGTCCGAGTTACCGTGGGACAGGCGTATTTTCCAGGGCTCCGCCTAAAATACGGAAATATAATTCTTGCTGCAAAATGTTCATACATTTGTGAGAAGTGAATACAACTGCGGCAGATATTCGGTCAGAATTACCAGTGACAAAGCTGCGGATTTCGGGTATAATAATATTACGCGAAACGTACATATTATTCGGCAGCATGAACTTTATCCGAAGGGAGCGGCGGTATGGATTACGGCGAGATATACATGTGCATAGACCTGAAAAGCTTTTTTGCCTCCGTGGAGTGCGCGGACAAGGGGCTGGATCCGTTCACCACGAATCTTGTCGTGGCGGATCCCTCCCGGGGGTCGGGGGCGATCTGCCTGGCGATAACTCCGGCGATGAAGGCGCTGGGTATCCGCAACCGCTGCCGGGTGTTCGAGATTCCGAAGGGGGTGGAATACATTACGGCGCTGCCCAGAATGAGGAGATATATGGAGGTTTCCGCGGAGATATACGGCGTTTACCTGCGGTACATCAGCCCGGAGGATATCCATGTGTATTCCATCGACGAGTGCTTCATTTATGCAACGCCCTATTTAAATATGTATAGCATGCACCCGAAGCAGCTGGCGCAGGAACTCATGGACGCAGTATTCCGCCAGACCCACATCACCGCCACCGCCGGGGTAGCAACGAATCTGTTCCTTGCGAAGATAGCGCTGGATATCACCGCCAAGCACGTTCCCGACCACATCGGCTGGCTGGACGAGGATTCCTTCCGGAAGCGGCTGTGGCACCACCGCCCGATAACGGATTTCTGGAACATCGGCGCAGGCACGGCGCGGCGCCTGGAGAAATACGGCGTGTACGACCTGTGCGGCGTCGCGCAGATGGACGAGAATATCCTGTATAGGGAGTTCGGCGTGAACGCGCAGTTCCTGATAGACCACGCCAACGGCCGCGAGCCGTGTACCATCGCGGATATTCACGCGTACGAGGCGAAGAGCCACTCCATCTCCACCGGGCAGATACTTTTCGATGATTACAACTACGACGACGCGCTGCTGGTCATGAAGGAAATGGCAGATACGCTTGCACTGGAACTGGTGGAAAAGCGCATGGCGGCGGAATCCGTTTCGCTGGTGATAGGCTACTCTAAGGACAGCCATCTGCCCACCGGCGGCACGCGGCGAATGGTGGTGTGCACCTCCTCACACCAGAAGCTGGCGGAGCGGCTGGAGCAGATATACCGTGAAACCACCCGTAGGAACGCGCCGATACGCAGCATAAATATCGGCTTCGGAGGACTTACAGCCGAGGAGAACAGCGGTTTCGACCTGTTCATGGATCCGCAGGCGGAGGAAAAGGAGAAGAACATGCAGCATGCGATAATCGACATAAAGCAGCGCTTCGGGAAGAATTCACTGATAAGGGCGATGAGTTTAGAGGAGCGCGCCACCGCACGGAAGCGCAATAATCTAATCGGCGGACACAACGGAGGCTGACGGCATGAAAACGATAAGCAGGGAACAGAGGGCGCGGCAGTTCATGCCGTTCGCGTCCCTCCGGGGGTATTACGCCTATGTCCGGGAGCAGGAGAGGCACCGGGAGCCGCGCCGGGAGCTTTCCGACGACCAGGCGGAGGAACTGTCCGCGGCGCTCTCCGGGCTTTCCCGGGGGGATATGGTGAGGATAACGCACTATTCCGGGGATCATTATGAGGTAACTGAGGGAGTGCTGACAGGGTTCGACCCGGTGTACCGCCGACTGGCTATAGTCCGCCGGGAGGTACGGTTCGACGACATAATTGCAGCAGAGGTCGTTTTTCGTCAAGATGATATACCGGACATGTAAACTTCGTATACAATAATGAAGATTTTTGCTGAAAATTGCAAAATTCATCTTGACTTATTGCATAAAGTCTTGTATAATGTTATATATGGAGATATGGCGTCCGGGCGGAAACGTCCGCTGCGTATCTCGGTATTTCAAAATAATGTTAGAAGGAGATAACTATTATGGCAAGAAATCCCGGTGTATTAACCAAGAACCCTAACGTTATCAAGTGGGTAGACGAGATGGTAGCTCTTACCAAGCCTGATCAGGTCGTATGGATCGACGGCTCCAAGGAGCAGCTCGCCGAGCTGACCGACGAGGTTTGCTCCCTGCCCGACGGCAATAAGGACAAGATGTACAGACTGAACCCGGAGAAGCTCCCCGGCTGCCTGTATCACAGAACACTCCCCAACGACGTTGCAAGAGTTGAGGACAGAACTTTCATCTGCTGCCGTGAGAAGAAGGACGCAGGCCCCACCAACAACTGGATGGATCCTAAGGAAATGAAGGCTATGCTGACCCCCATGTACGACGGCGTTATGAAGGGCAGAACCATGTACGTTATCCCGTACTCCATGGGCCCGATCGGCTCCCCTCTCGCTAAGGTAGGCGTTGAGCTGACCGACTCCATCTACGTTGTCCTGAACATGAACATCATGACCAGAATGGGCGCTGACGCTTTCAAGAACCTCGGCGACACCTCCAACGACTTTGTTCGCGGTCTGCACAGCAAGGCTGACGTTGATCCCGAGAAGAGATATATCGTTCAGTTCCCCGAGGAGAACACTATCTGGTCCATCAACTCCGCGTACGGCGGAAACGTTCTGCTGGGCAAGAAGTGCTTCGCACTGCGTATCGCTTCCTACCAGGGCAAGAACGAGGGCTGGATGGCTGAGCACATGCTGATCCTCGGCGTTAAGAAGCCCGACGGCGAGATGAAGTATATCACTGCTGCATTCCCGTCTGCTTGCGGCAAGACCAACCTCGCAATGCTGATTCCTCCGGCTGTATATCAGGAGCAGGGCTACCAGGTATTCACCGTAGGCGACGATATTGCCTGGATGAAGCCCGGCAAGGACGGCAGACTGTACGCTATCAACCCCGAGAACGGCTTCTTCGGCGTAGCTCCTGGTACTAACGCTAAGTCCAACTACAACGCACTTGCTTCTACCATGAAGAACACCATCTTCACCAACGTTGCCCTGAACAACGCAGACAACACCGTTTGGTGGGAAGGTCTTGACAAGAATCCGCCTGTTGACGCAACAGAGTGGAAGGGCGCAAAGGTAAACGGCGTTGAGTTCACTTCTGAGATCGACCCCGCTACCGGCAAGAACAAGAAGCTTGCTCACCCGAACTCCAGATTCACCGCTCCGGCTGTAAACTGCCCCTGCGTATCTCCTGAGTTCAACAACCCGGACGGCGTTCCTGTAAGCGCTATCATCTTCGGCGGCAGACGTGCTTCCACAACTCCGCTGGTATATCAGTCCTTCGACTGGGTACACGGCACCTACATGGGTTCCGCTGTTTCCTCTGAGACCACCGCAGCTGCTACCGGCGCTGTAGGCGTGCTCCGTCACGATCCTATGGCTATGAAGCCGTTCATCGGTTACAATGTTGGCGACTACTGGGCACACTGGCTTGAGATGGGCGAGAAGCTCGGCGACAAGGCTCCCAAGATCTTCAACGTAAACTGGTTCAAGCAGGACGAGAACGGCAACTTCATCTGGCCGGGCTTCGGCGACAACATGCGTGTTCTCGACTGGATTATCAGGAGATGCGAAGGCAAAGTTGACGCAGTTGAAACTCCTATCGGTTTCCTGCCTAAGAAGGGCGACATCAACCTCAAGGGTATTGAGGACGAGGTTACTTCCGAAGTTGAGGACAAGCTGCTCGCAGTTGACGTAGACCTCTGGAAGAAGGAGATCGCTGAGATGCGCAGATACTACAACGACGACATCAAGGCAAAGGGCGGCAACATTCCGCAGGCTCTCTATGACGAGCTCGACAAGATCGAGGCCAGACTCAACAAGGCTTGATCTGATCGCTTAGAACGATAGTTCAATAAATTTCCCCCGTTCGTATGGACGGGGGATTTTTGTGTTATTCAAGATTTATTGTGTAGTTTCCTATTATGACAGATGAAAGATCGTTTATATTTATCGGCTTGTCGAGCAGAACAAGGAATGTGTCTGAGTCACTGCCTTCAACATCGGAACTCGTGAGACTGTAGTTTTTTACCTCTGTGCCATCTTTGAATCGCATTATCAAAGGGGAAGACTTGTCCGGCTTTCTGGTCTTTCTGATCACCTTTGCGTCCCACTGTACAGCCAGTGGAGTTATGTTTACTTTTTTCAGCTCATACAGATAGTTGTCTATCTGCACATCGGTATCAGGCTCTACAGTGACACGGTCTGTGTTGATGAAATCAAGCGGAAGTTTAAGAACTACCGGTTCTTCAAAAGGAATTTCACGAATATTAGTGCTACTAAACAGTGTTAGGTCACAGAAGCTTGCATTAAATGAGCTTTCTGTGTTCAGTTCATTTCCGTGGATCTCAAAAATGACTGTGTGTTTATAACCGCTTACCGTCCTCTCGCCAAAGCCCTGCGTTCCATAGCAACCGTTGGTCTGAGGACTTGGCTTAAGTTCGACACGAATTTCGTTTTCCTGTAAGTTGTAATCCTGTGCGAAATTCTGGAGTACGTCCTCGTTTATATCCAGTTCATACATCACCATAACCACGCTGCTGTCTGCGACAGCTCCGGTAAATGTTACTTTCCCAAATCCGAAATCAGTGGTCTGGTAAAGGTCGGTTCCCATTGCAGTCAAATCTACGGCGGCAAGTTGGTTTTCAATTCCGGTATCTATATATTCTGAGTTATCAAGTGCTCTCTGGGAATAGAACCCCTGGAACAACTTTGTAAAATCCCACCCGGTGGAAGCACCGGCGGCGGTCACACCTACGGCAGCCGTAGCTACAGCCGCGGCTGCGATGATGACTGGTCTGCGTAACGTACGCTTTTTCTTAGGTGCCGAAAATCCCGGGGAATCCGTTTTGCTTCTGCGCGAAAGTATGTTCCGGAGTAGTTCGTCGTCGGTTTCCGGCGGCGTGATGTTATTGAAAAGTTCAATGTATTTTGATTTCATAGTCGGTCCTCCTCTGTCAGCAATTGTTTTAGCCGCCTGCGTCCTCGGGAAAGCCGTGAGGTCACTGCGGTGACGCTGATGTCCAGTATCTGAGCAATCTCTCTTGTGGAATAGTCCTCGTAATAGAACAGATGAATTACCGTGCTGTATTCTGGCGGCAGCGATTTAATCAGCGGCAGAAGCTCGCTTTCAGCAGTTGGCTCGGCTGGTGCGGCGGATATGCTGTCGCTTGAGTCGGGATATTCCATTGGCTCACCGTGGGTGCAGCGGTATTTCAGGATATTTTTTGATAGATTGACGGCTACCCGAATAAGCCAGCGCTTGCAGTCCTCGTCTGTAGGAAAATTCCTGGGGTAATTCAGCAGTCGTATGAAGGATTCCTGGCATACGTCCTCAGCATCCGCCGAACTTCTCAGGTAGCTGAATGACACGCGGTACAGCATGGTGTGGTACAGCCGGACGTATTTTTCGATGTCCTGGTCGGTCACGCTCTCCCTCCTTTTCGCGTTATTGAAGGACGTCTTTCACCTATATAACAATTCTGAATGAGGATTTGTCACCGGAAAAGAAAACCGCCGCCCTTCCGGACGGCGGTCGATATGTTGTTCGATATCAGAAATCAATATCATTGACAGCGGAGTTTGCAAGCTGAAGCTCCTTTTTGGGTATTCTCTTGAGAGGGGAATAAACGAACTTCTTGCAGGAATCGTAGGACTTCACGTCGCCCATCTTGGAGCAGTGGATAGTGTCCCCTTTTCCGGCGGTACCCAGTTCGCAGTATTTACAGGAGGGCTTGATATTGTTGCCGAACAGCTTTTTCTTTGCCATAGATAATTCCTCCGATCATCAGCGATGTAATGGCGGGAGGTGCATTTAGCACTTCACCTTAATATATTATACCACAGCCCGGCGTAATTGTCTACAATTATTCGGAATTTTTCCGGTGAATTTTTGAGCCGCGCTTTTGTGTATATTGAACAAATTCCCGTAATTTGCGAAAATCTGCAAAAAATCTTTCTGGGGTATTGCCAAAAGGTCAAATGTGTGGTATACTATTGATGTATATAATGACATAGCTGTCCGGTGCGCTGCGCCGGAGGAATATCAACGAGGAAGATATATTAAGGAGAGGATTTTATGAAGCTTTCTAAAAGAATAATCGCCGCTGCGCTCACCGGCTGCATGACAGCCGCTTCCGTTCCGGCTGTGCTCTCTGTCACCGGCTACGCTGCCGTTGTGCAGGATTATGATTCCACGGACGTTGTATGGGACACCGATTCATCGCTCTTCTATGCTGTGGGAGAGTCCGAACCGAACGCCAAGTTCCTCAAGGCGCTCCAGACTGCGACCGGCAGGAGGGACTACACCCTCATCACCTTCGGCGATCTCGAGAAGATCACCTCGCTGAACCTCAGCGGTATCGGCATGGAGGGTGTTCCGCGCATAATCGAGTACATGGTAAGGCTCCGCACGCTGGACCTTTCCAAGAACAAGCTGCGCAGCTCCACCGTTAATAACGTGGATCTTTCCGACTGCTACATGCTTTCCAGCATTGACCTCAGCTACAACTTCCTGACCTCTGTTCCGGCGTGGTATACTGCGCTGGACGCAAAGACCAAGAATATCAGCTACAACCTCATCAACACCTCCAACCAGAGAAACCTTGTCGTAAGCCCCACCGCGTACTACTTCGGCATAGGGGATTCCCTCACCGACAAGGAGCTGGCGCGCTTCAAGGATAAGGTGCTTTCCACCGTCAAGCTCAACGACGGAAGTCTGCTGCCGGAGTATTTCTATGATCCGCTGCTGAACAAGTACGACGTTCCGGACAATGTTGACGACAGCTACCTCACCAACGAGAATATCGACTTCGATATCGACATCAGCGCCTTCGTCAAGGACGGCGTAGTCACCAAGTCCGGCTCAGTGAAGGGTACTGTATCCCTGTTCGTTCCGGGATCTTCCTCCAACCCCAAGATCAAGGCGGAGGTCACTGTGTACTTCCTGGACGGCAACGATCCCTCTACCGTGAAGTTCCGCCTGGAGAGCCTTATCTCCGAGTGCGAGAAGCTCACCGAGGATACATACACTGCTCCCACATGGACCGTGTTCTCCAATCAGCTCAAGACTGCCAAGGCTATTTACCAGTACAACAATACTGACTACGACATGCTCAAGAATGCATTCGACAGCCTGACCGACGCCAAGAAGCAGCTGGTGGAGGGTGTCAATACCAACACCAAGAAGATACTTACCGACCTGCTTGCGATCGCCAAGACCTACAAGGAGGCTGATTACACCGCCGAGAGCTGGAGGAAGCTCACCGCAGCGGTGAATCTGCTGACCGAGGCAAGCGAGAACAAGAGTACATCTCTTGCGGACGCGAACGCAGCCATCAAGGCGTTCCAGGACGCCCAGAACGGACTGTCCGCGACCAAGCAGGAGAAGCCTGCAATAATCACCAAGGCTGACTTCGAGGCAATCTACGGCGATAACAAGACCGTTACCGCAAAGGGCGCCACCAAGGACGGCTACAAGTACAGCTGGAAGTTCACCGGCACCGACGTCACCAAGCCCGCGGATTTCGACCCCGAGGTTATGTACGAGAGCAAGGTGGAGGAGCAGATTCGCTTTGAGGCTGGCAGCGCTTCCGACTACCAGATAATCTCCTTCGCGGAGACCAAGGCGTTCCCGGGAACCGGCGAGCTCACCCTGGACGTTTCCAAGGTATACACCAACGGCGTATACAGACTGTACAAGTGGAACACTTCCACCAAGAAGTCAGAATTCATCAGAGAGGTTACCGTCGAGGACGGTTCTGTCACCACAAGCTTCAGCGAGGGCGGCGACTATTTCATCAGCTCCGTTCTCCAGAATTTCCAGATGATCTCTTCCAACTTCAATATCAACCACGAGAAGCGCACCATCACCGCCAACTTCAAGAAGAAGTACACCGTGGCTGATTTCCGCAACAACATCGAGAACGGCAGCGCAGTGAACATCACTAACTCCGACGGCACCGCGGTATCCGAAACGCAGTACATCGCCACCGGAATGCAGGCGTGCGCCCCCAACAGCGACGCAAGCTACGCACTGGTGGTCATGGGCGATGTTGACGGCGACGGCAACGTTACCGCGCTGGACGCCGTGAATATCCTCAAGGCGGTCATCGGAGAGGTAACACTGGACAGCTACGAGAAGAAGGTAGCCGCTGACATCAACGGCGACGGCTGGGTAAGAGCTGACGACGCTGTGGAACTTCTCAAGTATGTCATCGGCATTGACTGACAGGTCAGCGCCGGCTGGGAGGTCAGATGAACACTAAGACCATAGCAGAAAACCGCATAGTAAGGCACGAATATTTCATCATCGAGAGCATAGAGGCAGGCATAGAGCTTTTCGGTACCGAGGTGAAATCCATCAGAAACGGCGGCGTGAACCTCAAGGACTCCTGGATATCCATCGAGAACGGCGAGGCATTTATCCGCAACATGCACATTTCTCCCTACGAGAAGGGCAACATCTTCAACAAGGACCCCTATCGCACCCGTAAGCTCCTCATGCACAAGAAGGAGATACTGCGGCTGTTCGGGCAGGTCAAGCAGGGCGGATACACGCTTATTCCTGTTTCGATGTACTTCAAGGACTCCAGGGTCAAGGTGCAGGTGGGACTGTGCAAGGGCAAGAAGCTCCACGACAAGCGCGACGACATGGCGAAGCGCGACGCCGGACGGGAGATAGAACGTGCCATGAAGGAGCGGAACAGGTAAGTAGGTCAATTCGGAATGCGTAATGCGTAATTCGGAATTGATGTGTCGGCTTCGCCGACATTATTTCAAGACAGTAAATGGGCTGCAAGATTCTTTTGCAGCCCATTTTTCCTTATGGCTCAGGGATTCAGAATTATATCCCCCTTCCGCGACTTTCGGGATATTTTGCCGTCTGATAATATGAAGCGCTTCAAACCGGAGGTGATACTGATAAAAGACGAAGAAACGATAACGCTGCTGAATCAGCGTGACGAGCGTGGGATAACAGCGCTGCGCGAGAGTTACGGCAGGCTGCTGAAAAGCCTTGCGTACGGAATACTTCGCAGCGAGCAGGACGCGGAGGAGTGCGAGAGCGAAGCCCTGCTGCGCGCCTGGAACAGCATTCCACCGGAGCGTCCGCGGTCGCTCTGCGCGTGGCTCTGCAGGGTGACAAGGCGGTTGGCGCTGGACCGCTGGGACTACAACCGGGCGGCGAAACGCAGCGCGGAAGTCCTGCCGATGGACGAGCTTGCAGACTTTATCGGCGGCAACTCCGACGCCGCTGACCGGCTCAGCGAAAAGGAGCTGACGCGCCTGCTGAACGAATTCCTGTCGAAGCAGGACCGCACGACCCGGATCATATTCCTGCGGCGGTACTGGTTCGGGGATACGTCCGCAGAGATCGCGGAAAGGCTCGGCGCCGGCGAAAGCATGGTGAAATCCAGAATATCGCGAACACTGAAAAGGCTGAAGGAGTTTCTCAGGAAGGAGGGCTACGACCTTTGAAAGAAAAACTGAACAACGCGCTGAATGATATCGACCAGCGCTATATAGAGGAAGCCGCCCGGGCAGGGCAGTCCCGGAGCCGCGCTCCCAGAATAATTGCGGCTTCGCTGGGGACGGCGGCAGCAGCCGCGGCGGTGATCGCCGTCTGCGTGCTGGCGTGGAGGAATCCGGACCCCGGGGTAAATCTGGTGCAGCCGCCGGATTCTGCGGCGGACACGCTCACCCGGGAGGATATCCTGCCCACCGCGGACGGCACCGCGAATCCGGCGTCGGCTGCCGTGACTACGGAAGAAGCGGCTTCGTCAGAAAACCAGAATATCATTCTGGGGAGCAGCGAGGAATCCGCCCTGGAGATAGAGGCTATATGCCGCGAGGGGAGCGCATACGACGCCGCCCGGGCGCAGGAGCTTATCCGCAGCAGCGTATTGCCGCTCCCGGAGGAAAGCATGATCGTCACCAGAGAAAACGGCTACGACAAGTGGACCGGCGACGTCCACTACGGTGTTGATCTCTCGGACGGCGAGCCTGCGGAGGTATACGCATACCAGTCGGGTACTGTGCTCCGTGCCGCGGACAACGGCTGGAACGGCGGATTGGGCAGATACATCGTTATTGACCACGGATCCGGGCTTGTCACAGTATACGCGCACCTTGGCGAGGTGAATGTCGCCAGCGGTCAGCAGGTGGAGCGCGGCGCAGTGATAGGCGAATCCGGCTCAACGGGTTACGGCAGCGGAGTCCGTCTGCATTTCGAGATACGCGAGAACGGTATCATAAGCACGGCTATGGGCAGCTTCACCGGGCATACTCATCAGCACCGGTGGGTGAAGGAGGGCACGAAGGTCTATTCCTCCATCGCTGGGGAAGTGTGGCTTGCTGGCGAAGTCCCGGATATGGGGAAGATCGTGGTTATCCACGGCGAGGACGACAGGCTGGTCATGTACAGCCATTGCAGCGAGGTCGTGGCTTCCCCCGGCGACGAGATAAGCGCCGGCGACCGCGTGGCGATAGCCGGAAAGCCCGAGGGCTCGGGAATGACGGTGATCGCCGAGGAGGATATCAGCCGGGACATGCTGAGTTTCTACAGCTCCCAGGCGGCGGACGAGCAGTTCCAGCATTCGGACGTGGACTTCACCTGGCCGGTAGGCGGCGAGGGCGGCGGAGTGATATCCGAGCTGATGTACGGCTACGGCGGCGACTACGCTCACAAGGGCATAGACGTGAAGGCTCCGGAGGGAACCTGGGTGTACGCGGCGGAATCCGGCACTGTGATCAAGGCTGAATTCTACAGCGGATATGGCAAATGCGTCATGATCGACCATGGGAACGGATTTGTCACCTTGTACGGGCACCTTGACGAGGTGGACGTCGCCGAGGGGCAGGAGGTGACCGCAGGCGAACTGCTGGGAACCATCGGCACCACCGGGGAGACCACCTATCCCAAGCTGCATTTTGAGATACGGAAGGACGGCGAGAACGTCAACCCGGTATCCTATCTGCCTTGGCACAAGGTGGAGATCACTGATTAAATAAACAGAGAACAGGGCGGAGAATCTCTCCGCCATGTTTTTGCGTCCGGACTTCCGCAATATTTGAAAATATATTTATTGCACTTTTTCCGACAATGTGTTATAATATATTCGAATATGATTTTTCTGCAAGCGAAAGGAGATAATTATGGAAAAAGTACAGTGGAAGCCGGGAACGCTCCTGGCGCCGGTGCCGGCAGTCCTGGTGTCCTGCGGAACCATGGAGAAGCCCACCGCCCTCACCATCGCATGGACAGGTATAATCTGTTCCGACCCGGCAAAGACATACATTTCGGTAAGACCGGAGCGCAATTCCTATAACATCATCAAGGAGAGCGGCGAGTTCGTCATAAACATGATGCCCTCCACGCTGGTGCGTTCGCTGGATTACTGCGGCATAAAATCCGGAAAGAACGAGGATAAGCTCGCAAAGATGAAGCTCTATCCCCAGGAGAGCAACACCGTTTCCGCGCCGCAGATCGCCCAGGCGCCCATTTCCATCGAGTGTAAGGTGACCGAGGTGCTCCCCCAGGGAAGCCATGATATGTTCATCGCGGAGATAACCTCCGTCAATATCGACAAAAACCTTATCGACGAGAAGGGCAAACTCCACATGGAGAAGGCAGGGCTAATGACCTACGCCCACGGGACCTACTACGCTCTCGGCAAGAAGATAGGCTCCTTCGGGTTCTCTGTTAAGCCCAAGCGCACCAAGAATTCCGGGAAGAAGCCGAACAAGGGTAAGAGTAAGAAGAAATGATGCATATAGGCAACGAGTGGGACGCACTCCTGGCGGACGAGATACGAAAGGATTACTACCTTCAGCTGCGTGAATTCCTCAAGCAGGAGTATTCCACATACAGGATCTATCCGCCGATGGAGGATATTTTCAACGCGCTCCGGCATACTTCCTACAGCGACGTGCGCGCGGTGATTCTCGGGCAGGATCCCTACCATGGCGCCGGGCAGGCGCACGGAATGTGCTTTTCCGTCCGGAAGGGCACGCCGCCACCGCCCTCCCTCCAGAACATATTCAAGGAGATCAGGGCGGAGCTGGGCTATGACCCACCCTCCCACGGGGAGCTGACGGCATGGGCTGACAGCGGAGTGCTGCTTCTCAACACCGTGCTCACGGTGCGCGAGGGACAGGCGAACAGCCATCGGGGAAAGGGCTGGGAGAAGTTCACCGACCGTATAATCCAGCTGCTGAACGAACGCCAGCAGCCGATAGTATTCCTGCTGTGGGGCGGAAATGCGCGCTCCAAGGCGGGACTTATCACGAATCCGAATCACCTTGTGCTGCAGTGCGCGCACCCCAGCCCCCTTTCCGCCTATAACGGATTCTTCGGCTGTGGGCATTTCGTTAAGGCAAATGAATTTCTGGTGCAGCACGGAATGCAGCCCATCAACTGGAAGCTTGACTGAAACGGAGGTACGCGATGTATTCCGACGATGAGCTTTTTGACGTACTGACCGCTGCCGGCGAGCCGACAGAGCGGAAGAAGCGCCGCGGAGATATCCACAGGGACGGCGACTGGCATGCCAGCGTGCATATCTGGGTGGCGCGGCGCAGGCTTGGCGGCATGGAATTCCTGCTGCAAAAGCGCGCCGAGGACAAGGACAGCTTCCCGGGGTGCTGGGACGCCGCCACCACCGGGCATATCGACGCCGGTGAGGACCCTATTTCCGCCGCGATAAGGGAACTTGGAGAGGAGATAGGAGTAAAGGCGCGCCCGTCGGAGCTTGTCCTGCTATGCCGCAGAAAGGTCAGCGAGGACAATGTATTTCACGGGAAGCGGTTCCTGAACAATGAGATAAAGTGGGTATTCCTTTTCAAGGGGAATCTGTCGGAAACGACGTTCCGCTACGAGAAGGAGGAAATCTCCGGCGTGGACTGGCACAGTGCCACCGATATAAAATACGCCCTGGAGCACAACGACCCGAGATACTGCATTGACCTGCGTGAATTCCGCGAGGTCGTGCGCTGCGCAGATGATATTCTGCCATAAGAAAGGAGCAGCAATGCCATTCATAAACACTAAGTATTCCCAGGATATTACTCCGGCACAGGAGGAGCAGATCAAATCCGCGCTGGGCGAGGCTGTCAAGATCATCGGCAAGACCGAAAGCTGGCTGATGGTGGGATTCGAGCCGAACACCAGTCTGTATTTCCGGGGAGAGAAGCCGGAAAAGACCGCTTTCGTGGAGGTGAGTCTATACGGCACGGCGAATCCTGCGGACTGCGACAGAATGACTGCGGAGATATGCCGTATTTACGGCGAGGTACTGGGCGTGCCTGCGGTCAATATGTACGTCAAGTATTCCCCGACAGATCAGTGGGGCTGGAACGGCGGTAATTTCTGAAACAGGACTGTCAGATACGCAAAAAAAAGGGGCGGTCAGTAATGACCGCCCATATTGTTCCCACCTGCGTGACCGTCCGTCAGTATCTGAACAGTTCGCGCTCGAACCTTTCCAGGGAGTATTCGAACGCGTCCAGGCTGTCGATGTTAGTGGAGCCGTCGTCCAGGCGGATATCCTTATGAATGCTGGATTCGTCCCAGACGGCGGATTTCAGCGCGTCGATGAGGTGGGGACATTCCGTGCTGACGTGGAGCCTGCCCGAGGATATCAGGCGGTTCACCATGGTTATGCGCGTGCTCACCTGCTTCTTCATGGCGTTCCGGACTTCCAGGCTGACGGCGCTGCGGAAGCTCTTTATCAGCAGCTGCTCCGCCGAGTCGCAGCACGCCATCTCCAGGGTGGGGAAGCGCCCCCGTTCGGAGGAGATGTAATCCGCAAACGCCGTTATCAGGCTCTCCGCGGAAGCATTTCGCCGGTCGTAGTGCTCCGACAGCACATACACGTTCCGGAATCCGGCGTCGTAGCCGGTGTGCACGAACGCGCTCGCGCTCTTGTTTCCGCCGTAGTCCACCCCCACCACCGATGTGACGAGCGGCGCAGCGGAAAGCCGTGTTCGGAGTTCCTCCGGGCTTATCAGGCACTTTTCGGAGAAATCCTCGTATATTCTGCCCTCGGCGGCGACCCAGTTGCCGAGTATGAACCGGTCGTAGTACACCCCGGTGTATTCCGTGCGCAGGGAGCGGACGTATTCCGCCGGCAGGTACGGATTGTCCTCCAGCGTGAATTTAAGGTCCAGCAGGTCCAGCGCCGGGTTGTCGAGGTAGTTCCGCTTCAGCCAGTGCCCGGGATTATCCGGGTTTGTGGTGGCGAGGAGCTTCGCTCCGCTGACGGAAAGCCGCGACAGCAGCATCGCGAAGAATTCCTCCGGGAAGAGGGAAAGCTCGTCGCAGTAGGCGCCGTTCAGCGTCATGCCGCGTATCTTGCTTTCCGCCTGGGCGTTGGCGGCTCCCTCAAGGTAGACGCGCCTGCCGAACAGCCGCGCTTCCTTTTTGCTCAGGCTGTAGGCGAAGCAATCCCCGAACAGTCCGCACATCGGCTCCAGGACGTTACGGCGGAGGGTCGTCAGGGTCTTTCCTGCCATGAGGTAGGCTCCCTCCTTCGGGGAGGAAGCCACCCAGAATCCCCACATTACTGCGGATATCCAGGTCTTGCCGCTGCGGACGCTGCCCTCCAGAATGTTGATGCGGCGCAGTCCGCCGCGCCGCACCAGTCCGAGCGCCTGTTCCTGCATGGGGGAGAATAATCCGCTCACGGCTCCTCCTCCCCGATTCCGGAGTAGGCGGAGATCATCGCAGCCAGCTGTGTTCCGCTGTCCGGGGAGTTCTCCTCCAGCATTTCGAATACCAGGCGGAATACCTTGGCGAGCTTCTCAAGGTCCTTTTCTGCCAGGGCGGATATCAGCTGCTCGTCCGTCAGCTTTCGGGTGAACATCTTCCCGAATTTCATGAATGCGGCGTTGTTCTTTTCAAAGAACTGCGCCGGAGTCTGTTTTGTCATGTTATTACCTTCTTTCCGCAGGACTGTCCTGCAAGGTAATAATAAGACAGAATCTACTGCAATACACTGCATAAGGAGCATAAAATGCAATTTTCACAGAAATCCGTCGATTTCCTCTTTGAAAACCGCCTGCACGACAGCCGGGAGTGGTTCAACGCACACAAGGAGGACTACCGCACTTATGTCACGGAGCCGATGAAGGAGCTTATTCTGGAACTTGCCCCGACGATACTCAAGATAGATCCTCTGATAGAGATAAATCCCAACCGTATTTCCAGACTGTACCGGGATATGCGCCTGCACCCGGATTCCATCTTCCGGGACCATATCTGGTACACCTTCAGCCGCAGCCGGGAGCAGTACCACGCGCTGCCGGGATTCTATTTCTCCATAGGGGCTTCCGGGATAAGCTACGGCTGCGGATTCTACTGCGCGTCAGCGGATTCCATGCAGGCGCTGCGCAGCCGTATCCTCGCCGGCGACGCCGCATTCAGGGAGGCATTCCTGGCAGTGGAGAAGCAGAAGGTATTCACGCTCTACGGCGATATGTACAAGCGCAGCAAGTTTCCCGACCAGCCGGAGGAACTCCGTCGATGGCTGGACAGGAAGAATATCGGGCTTTCCTTCGACACCAACGACCCGGAGGTGATGTTCTCCGACAAGCTGGCTAAGAAAGTAGCCGCGGATTTCCGGAAGATCGCGCCTTTCTATACATTCTGCCGGGACTGCTGACCGGGATTACACCCAATATGCAAAAGCCGGGCTAACATTGAAGCCCGGCTTTACTGTATCTATTGGTATGCGCGCCGCGTGGTACTGGGCATGACCTTTCATAGGGTGCTGTTTCAGCCACGCCATTGTTCGGGTGAAAACGCTTCCATTTCGTGGCGCCTTTCCCCGTATTGCCTGTCGCGGCACCGCGACTAGCGCTGGAGGACGGGGGTGTTGCTGCGCGATTTGAATTTAAGGCGCAGGTGGTCGGCGATGAGCGCAATGAATTCGGAGTTGGTGGGCTTGCCGCGGGAGGTGTGGACCGTGTAGGAGAATATGCGCGTGAGTACGTCGATGTCTCCGCGGTCCCAGGCGATCTCTATTGCGTGGCGGATAGCACGCTCCACCCTGGAGCTTGTGGTCTGGTAGCGCTTCGCGACCGTGGGATACAGCAGCTTGGTAACGCAGTTTATCATCTCGTCGTTGTTGACGGAGAGCATTATCGCGGTGCGCAGGTAGTGGTAGCCCTTGATGTGCGCCGGGATTCCTACCTGGTGGATTATCTCAGTGACCGCGCATTCCAGGTCGGTTTCGTCCGGGACTGCCTCCGGCTCCTCGCAGGGAGTGCACAGCCGCTCCACACGGCTCACCAGATACTGCGGATCCACCGGCTTCACCATCACCCCTGCGGCTCCGGCGTTGATCGCGTCGCGCTCCAGCCGGGGATCGTCAGTCCCGGAAACGATAAGTACGTTGGGGCAGTATTTCTTCTCGGTCTTGAGCCGGCGTATCACCTCCACCGCGTCGCAGTAGGGCATTTTCGCCTCCAGCACCGCAACGTCCGGCGCCTCCGACTTGATCGAGCTGAGTACTGCGTTTCCGTCGCAGTGCCGCGTGATGGCGTACATTCCGGCGCCCTTCAGAGCCCCTGCCCATGCCATGCCGCAGTCTGCAGCGTCGTTTCCGATAAGAACCTTGATCCTGTTTGTCATGTTATACCTCCGTTTTGTCATTCCGTTCCGCCCGGATTTTTTCCCCTTCGGCGCGGTGCGCGGAATGTCTGTTTTTTTCTGTGTTTTTATAATACCATATTCTGGATATTATTGCAAGAGGTTTTTGGAAAATATTTGAAGCGAGTTTCTGCGCCAGAATACCCCAGGGATTTTCCGCAAATGCGGTAACAATACCGTTTTCCGGACATTCCCCGGCATGGCTCAGCATTTGTTCCGTGGTAATCTTAACGGTTTCTTAACAGGATATTGACACTTGACGTCAGGAATCTGCCGGAAACCCCGGCGTTCGTATTCCGGCATATGGAAAACGCTCCCTTGCATACGCAGGGGAGCGCTAGTTTTCGAAAAGATAATTGCTCGCGAAGCGAGCTTTTAAAATCCGTTTTTTGCCTCAGCTTTGCCGAGGCAAAAAACACATCTATCCGCACAAGTGTGCGAGTTGGCGGCTATGCCGACAATGAGTGCGCGTAGTGCGGATGTACTCTGTCGGAAAAGTCGTAAGACTTTTTCGGCAGACTGACGCTCCCTTGCATACGCAGGGGAGCGCGCTTTTATGTGTGCTGCATTCTCTTTCTGGAGATCTCGGCGTATTTCCGCTTGGTCGCCTGACCTCCGCGCAGGTGGCGTTCCTGCTTGTTCTTGTCCAGGACGGATTTTACCTCGTCGTGGAGCTGCTTGTTCACCTGCTCCAGCCGGGCGGTAATGTCCTGGTGCACCGTGCTTTTGCTTATCCCGAAGTGTTTCGCCGCCGCGCGGACTGTCGCGTTGTTTTCTACTATGTAATGTCCGAGTGTGACACATCTTTCCTGATCAATTTCCCCGTTTGTATCTTTCTTCAATTCAAATCGCACCCCCGTCGTATGATGTGGTTTTCACTCTCCTCTTATCCGCAGCGTGTCTGCGGACGTCTTTTTTCACATCTTATGATTAGTTACGGGGATATATTACTCGGGAATCCCTAATATTCCGCATTGGACAGCCATCTCGGAGTATCCGCCCGGGGATTCTGAAAAAAATTTTCAAAACCCCCTTGACATATCGGAAAAAATGTGTTAAAATCATACCAAGCTGATAGGTGATGTTGGTATTGACCGACCGATCATCATACACCACCTGAGTAAATTCGGACAATTTGAAAAGGAGAACTTATTATGAAGGTTTACCAGACTATTACAGACACCATCGGACATACCCCCCTGCTTGAGGTGACCAAGATCGAGGCTGAGGAGCAGGCAGGCGCAAAGATCTTTGCAAAGCTGGAGCTGTTCAATCCGGCAGGAAGCGTAAAGGACAGAGTTGCAGCCGCAATGATCAACGACGCTGAGAAGCGCGGCGTACTCAAGCCCGACAGTGTTATCATCGAGCCGACCAGCGGCAACACCGGTATCGGTCTTGCTTCCGTCGCTGCCGCAAGAAACTACCGTATCATTATCGTAATGCCCGAAACCATGAGCGTTGAGCGCCGCAACCTGATGAAGGCTTACGGTGCGGAACTGGTGCTCACCGACGGCGCAAAGGGCATGAAGGGCGCTATCGCCAAGGCTGAGGAACTCGCCAAGGAGATCCCCGGCGGATTCATTCCGTCCCAGTTCACTAATCCGGCTAACCCGGCTGTTCACGAAGCAACCACTGGTCCCGAGATCTGGGAAGACACCGACGGCAAGGTTGACATCTTCGTTGCAGGCGTAGGCACCGGCGGAACCGTAAGCGGCGTCGGCAGATACCTCAAGAGCAAGAACCCGAATGTCAAGGTGGTCGCTGTTGAGCCGAAAACCTCCCCCGTACTTTCCGAGGGCAAGGCAGGTCCCCACAAGATACAGGGTATCGGCGCAGGCTTCGTTCCGGAAACCCTCGACACCAAGATCTACGACGAGATAATCACCGTTGACAACGACGACGCATTCGCGACCGGCAGACGTATTGCACGCACTCAGGGCGTCCTGGTCGGAATCTCCTCCGGCGCCGCTATGTGGGCTGCTATCCAGCTGGCTAAGCGTCCCGAGAACAAGGGCAAGAATATCGTTGTTCTGCTCCCTGATACCGGTGAGAGATACCTTTCCACTGCTATGTTCGCTGACTAATATTTTCTCCTTATAATGAACCCCCGGAGCTTTGCGGCTTCGGGGGTTCGTTTTATTCTGTGCTGGTGCGGATATTTTGTGGGTAAAAGCCGTATGCGCTGTCGGGCGTACCCGACTTTGGTGCAGCATACATGGCACGCAGTAGTTCGTGTGAAAACGAAATAATTAAATGGTACCTATGGGCGTATTCGCCGTCGGGCGTACCCGACTCTGGCGCGGTGTACAAGGCGCGCAATAGTTCGTGTGAAAACGAAATAATTAAATGGTACCTATGGGCGTATTCGCCGTCG
>UQMF01000030.1 GCA_900542145.1 uncultured Oscillospiraceae bacterium
CCCAATAATGTGAATTATATCATTTTTCACTTATTGGGATGCATACTTACTTAGAATAATCTTATAGTTGCTTATTCAATTCCTTGCTTCTTGCTCCTGCCCTTTGTCTGGTCCTTCGGCGTTTTTGGCTTTTTGCCGAGCCTTGCGGCATCACGCTTCATCTTCGCCCTCTCAAAGTAGCAAGTCTTTTCACGCTTCGGAGCGTTCTTCTTTGCTTCGATAGCCGCCTGATTCAGCTCATCAGTTACGACTTTCAGCCTTTGCTCCTTAGTATCAAGCTCCTCCTGCTGGGGGAACGGCTCTGCTACGATCTTCTGCGCTTCTGCGTGGTCAAGCCTGAGCTTTGCGAGGTTATCCTGCGTTCTCTCGATTCTGCCGTCGATGTTGTAGAGGGCAGCTTCAAGACGATTCAAGTTGTGGGCAAAACTCTCGATCAGCTTCGTGGTATGTGAAGTGGCACCTTGCAGGCCAGCCGACATACCGCCGCCCATCATGTTGCTGTTTACTGTAACGCTCAGGTCAAAGCCCTGGAACGAGCCGACTTTCACGGGAGTATCGGCATATTTGATAGCCAACACAGCATCTTCAAGAGCCTTAGCAGCTTCTTTTCTATCGGTGTACTCAGTTTCACCAATGGTGATCTTGAATACGGGCAGTTTGCGTTCGGGATCAATCGGGAGCTTGCGGAGTGCTTCACGATCTGTATGGAGATCAGCAAGAATCGCAGTAAGTTTCTGTTCCTGTTCAGGGAAACGAGCGATCTTGTCCTCCATTTCAAATACCGTGTTGCGGTGTTCCGCAGCGAGTACCCTCAGTTCCTTCACTTCATTTTCAAGCATCAGCTTTTCCTTGATACGCTCATCGCCTGTGCAGAGAGCCTTGATCTCGGAATAAGTGAGTGCCTGCTGGTCCACATCTTCACACTTTCTCGCAGGAGTCTTACTTGTCATGATCTGAGAGATGAATTTCTGCTTGTTCTCCAAAGTCTGATACCCGGCTTGATCGCCTTTTTGAGCTGAGACAGGTTCTTGACAGTAGGAATTTCGGGCTTTTCTGCTTCGGGAGCAAATGCAGTCTTATCGGGTGTTACCTCAGCCTTTTCAGGCTCAGGCTTTTTGAGTGCAGACTGCTCCTTTTCAGGTTCAGCCTTACCGATATACTCATACATACCGCTGTTCAGGAGCTTATCATAGGAAATATTCTCCGTCACAGCAAAACCGCCGCTTTCTCTTGTGACAGTGCAATCGTCCGAATAGAACGGCAGTGCGCCTGTCAGCGAAATAACCTCAGAAACCTCGCCAGTAATCTTGTGACGAAATCGGTCACCGACTTCCACGATCTTGTGGCTATGCTCCTCAGCCTTTTCCGCTTTGAGCGCCGCCCTTTCCGCTTTCTGTTCGGCAGAAAGGTAGGTATCGTCCCTGAGCCGTGATTCTGTCATTGTTGCGACATTGTACCACGAATGACGGAACTTCTCGCCGTTCTCAAAGCTGAAAGTAATGCCTTGGGAATTGTAGTCAACGAGTGAGATCTTGCCCTCACCGCTGTGTCCGCCTGTGCCGTATTCCTTTTTCAGAAAATCGGCAAGCTGCTGAATAGTCGGGTGCTGTTCCTCATAGAAGTCCTGCACACGGAGCTTGCCGTGAACAAAGCCAGTGCCACGGTCAATCTCGGCGGCAAGTGCTTCATAGACCTGAACGCCGTCAACCACCGGACCTTTGGAAAATTCAGGCTTCGGCTTTTCAGGTGCAGACTTTGAAGCGGTCAGCGGTTCAGGATCACCGAAAAGAGAGAGCTGTTCGCCCTGAATATCGGGCTTCTCCCAAAACGGAATATCATCGTTCTGACTCCGCTGAATTTCCTCGATAACATCAGCATCGGTGAACAGGGGCTTGTCAATATCCTCTGAAACCGCAGGAACATCATCTACCGCCATAAGACCAAGCTCATAGGCTGCACCGTCGATCTCTGCCTTATGATTTTCATAGGTGTCGATAGAGATAACGCCCTCGGCATTGTCGATAATAACAGTCGCACCGAGGGAAAGTGCCTTGTCCTTGATCTCGTCAAGGCTTTCGGCATCGCCTTTGTATTTCAGCGTAACAGACGGCACATCTTCCGCAGGAGAAGAAGTATCAGAAACATCGGCGGCATCACTCATAAGGTCAACCGTCTGTTCGTCCTTGCCAGTATGACGCTCAATGACTTCATCGGGAACAGAAACGAGGTCGGAGAAACGAGCCTGCAAGCCTGTTTCCTTGTAATCGTTCTGTGCATCAAGCACACGGTAGCCGTCTGTAATGCAGAGATAGCCGTCATCGTCCTCATACTGCGAAAGCTCCGATGTGATCGCAATCGGCTTGAAACGGTATCTGTACGGCTGCCCGTCATAGATATAAGCATGGGTATGAAAGCGACCTCTGCTGTTTTCCTCACGGCGGAAGTCTATCTGAAACTGCTTCGACCGTTTGCTGACTTTATCGAAACGTGCCTGCGCTTTGCGGAGGTTATTTTCTTTTCTCTGTAAGCTCATATATCCTCCATTCTGCGCAGTTTACGCACTCTCTGTCGGCTTCGTTGTCATAAGGCGATACATCTCTGTATCAGTCGGGAACTTATCCGTAAACGGCAGTAAGACCTTATCATATCGGATCAGTCCTTCGCCCGGACCGCTGTTTGTGACATACTTCATCTGCTCCTTAGAGATATGGAGCTTCTCAGCGAGAATATCTCTGTCTCCGGCAGCCTGATTGAGCATATACACGAAATCCGAGTTATCAAAGATGTTCTCTACCTCCTGAGAAGAAAGCAAGTCCTTGACATTCTGCGTGATACCCGTCGGCACACCGCCCCATTTACGGAAACGCTTCCAGATCTCAGCGGAATATTTCGCTGTCTGTTCTTCTTTCAGCAGAAGGTGGAACTCGTCAATATAGTAGCGAGTGATCTTCTTTTTCTCACGGTTAGCGGAAACTCTGTTCCATACCGTGTCCTGCACGATGAGCATACCGACCTTTTTAAGCTGGTTGCCAAGCTCCTTAATATCAAAGCAGATGATACGATTGCTCATATCAATATTGGTGCGATGATTAAAGAGGTTCTGGCTGCCGTTTACGAACATCTCCAAAGAGTTTGCCACTCTCAGAGCGACTTCGCCCTCCTCATGAAGCTCTCTCTGCAAATCGGAGAGAAGCGGCATCTTGTCCTCAGACGGCTCATTCTCGATAAAATGCTTGTAGATACGCTGAACACACTTATCAATGACCGAGCGTTCCTCCGCAGAAAGTCCGTAGCGACCGCCGACAATGATCTCACACAGGGAGATCAGGAAGTCGGACTTGTTCGCAATGACTTCCATAGGATTGCTGAACATATAGTCATCAATGGTAATGTCCATAGGGTTGATGTGCTGTTCCGAGTTGCTGGCGATACGGATAAGCTGTCCGTGAAGTGCCGAAACAAGCGGAAAATACTCGCCTTCGGGATCGCAGATGATAATATCGTCCACGGTTGTCAGAAAGCAGTCGAGGATCTCACGCTTAACGCTGAAGCTCTTGCCTGCGCCCGGTGTTCCGAGTATAAGACCGTTCGGGTTTTTGAGCCGTGACCTGTTAGCACGGATCATGTTGCCCGACAGCGTATTGATACCGTAGTAGGTAGCCTGTCCGTCCTGAAACAGCTCTTTTGTAGTGAAAGGCACAAAGATAGCGATACCACTTGTGTGCATCTCACGGCGAACAGGAATCTCGTTATAGCACAGCGGAAGTGTGGAAACGAGCGTCTGCTCCTGCCTGTAATCGTAAGGGAACATCGTGCAGTTGTTTTTCTGGCACGTTCTTTTCAGCATCTCAGAAAGAAGTTTCAGGTCTTTCTTCGATTTTGCGTATGCCCTCAGCGAAATGCTGATATGGAACAGTCGCTCATTCTTGCTGTTCAGATCACCGAGGAGCTTTTCAATGTCCTCGATATACATCTTGATCGCAGGCGGAAGAATGTCGGGATCATAGCCGGACTGCGAAGCTTTTTTCTGTTCGTCGATCTTCATCTGCTCAACATTGGTGAGCTTTTTCTTGACGAATTTCAGGGCATCTATCTGGTCCAGCGGTTCAACGTGGATATTCACGCAGAAAAGATTCTGCATTTCAAGGAAGTCCTTGAGAATTTCATCAGGCAGCTCTCCGGCGAGGATATTCATACCCCACACAGCACCGTAGGCATTGCCGATCTCAAAGTCACTCTTATTGAATTTCAGCGAGGGCGGACAGATGAAGTCCTTTGTGTCCATTCCTGCCCTCAGCATTTCACCCCAATCGAAAAGAAATGGGGAATTGCGGTAGGGGTTCAGGGCATAATACAGAGCTTCAAGGCGCTGTCTGCCGTCAAGCAGTTCCGCTTCAACTCCGAAAGCCTTAAATCCCTTGATAACATCATTCTTGATCGACATGAGCTTCGCCCTTGCCGCCTTGTATGATGTGGATTCGATACCGAATGTCAGGAACTTTCTTGCACTCTGCCCGTTGCTGCCTTTCAGGAGCTTGTCAGTGAGCATTTCACTGTATTCCTTGCGGATCGCATTGAAATCATCTTCCTGTTCGGGTATCTGCACCGTTTTGACGAGCTTTGCCTTTGAACGGTTCTGATTTTCAAAGGTAAGCTGGAATTTGATCGTATTGTCAAAGAGATTGATCACATCGCAGTATTTGCTGAAAATATTGTTCTGTTCCTCAAACTCTGAAATGGAGTAGTTGGCATCGAAAAACTGCACCGTCAGGGAAAAGAAATTCTCCGACACCTGACACACGCCGTCCTGATACATACACAGGAACGGTATCGTATTCTGCACAGTATTCTTACCGCCGTTTTCACTCCTGATCTCCGCCATTCTTGCGGAGAGTATCTTTTTCTCCTCTTTTGATAACTGAGAGGCAGGCTTGCCCATGATAACCTTAGCCGAGCTGCGGTTATCACTTCTTTTGGCATTTCTCTTTCTAAAGCCCATTGTGACCTCCGTTTATATTCCAAAGCGGAGACACCGAAAGTTATACTATTATATATAGGTGAAGCTGTTACTTCCTTTCGGCATCTCTCAGCTTCTTCTTGATTCTGTTGTATTCGATCTGTCTTTCGATAGAAACGAAAATGTTGGTTGTTCGGTAATATCGCTTTCTCGGTCTTGTGAAGTATTCACGCATGAACTTCACCTGTTTCTCCAAGAACACGCCGTTTTTCTTGTAAATGCCGCAGAGTATCGCAGGTGCAGCGACCGCACCCATAGCGAAGATCGCTCCCGACATTCCGATAGACGCTCTTGTGAGAAAGTACACAGGCGCACCAAGAACAAGACCGATACCGAAGCATATTACCTGTCTTTTTGTAAATCCCATGATGAACTTTTCCTTGATGTCGTTCAAATCTTTTGGGATCGGTACATAATGTGCCATTATTGACCTCCGATCTTGTTTTAGTGCGCGTTAAATACTGATTTGCTGATAGCTCCTGTACGGAGAATCGTGAAGATGAGTGCTGCGGTATAGCCGAGAAGCAGTCCCATTTGCAGGATCACGCCGTCTGTACTTGCGTTCAGAGCAACGATCGCATTGCTGAAAAGCGTCTTGAAAATACCGAGTGCCACTACGATAAAGAAGCCCTGGAAAGAAAGAGCGAGAAGCTGTTTGATCCAGTTCTTACCGATAGAAGCCCATTCACCGCTGTCCATCATGGTTGCCATAGGGATAGGTGCAATGCTGAGATACATAAACACCTCGATGATACGGCTTGCAAGTGTGATAACGATAGCGACTATCAATATCAGCACCCCAAGATGAACGATCAGGGAAATAAACCACACCGTCATCAGCTCACCCAAGCTCAGACCGCTGAGTGCCGACGGATTGATTGAGAGCGTGGAAGATAGATAATCTCCGGTCCCGAATAGTGTGGCAAGTCCATTGGAGCATACCGTTGTGCCAAACGAGAATAGTGCTGAAGCGATGTAATAGGTGTTGGCGACCAGTATTACACCGCACAAGGCTTTGATGATCCACTTGATAAAGATACTATCATCGAAGTCTTTGAAGTTATTTCCTCGCAGTACCATCTGTATCAGTTCATTCAGCAGGATAACTGTCAGAATGAAACCGCCGATAGGCACTACGACATTGTTGCAAAGCGTTTCGATAGTTGACCAGATCGTAGTTCCACCTGTACCGCCGCCAGTAAACTGTGACGGGTGCTGAGTTACGAAGTCATTGACAAGACCACCGCTGCCGCCTGATCCCGTAGTTTGCGAGAACGTATCGGACAGGAGGTCGGAAATGCCGTCAAACTGAGACTGGATGCCGTCCTTGAACAAGTCTTTACACCAATCCTCCAGTGCATCTATCGCATCGCTGATAATTCCCATTATTCATCACCTCCAATCGTGGGAGTGACTAAAGGTCTGTCATATTTGACAAGCTGCCGAAGCTCCAGTTTGGAGGGCAGAAGGTCACGGCAGAAATAAGCAGAGCCGAAGTGATTGCCCTTAGTGTAACATTCCATGTTCTGCCATGTGTGATAATCTATACGCCCGTCAAAGCAAAGCATCTGTATTCGATTTTCAAAGATCTGATACCGAGTTTTGCTTTGAATACTGTTCACGGGCAGGAGCAGAGCGAAGGGTTTCTGAAAAGAAAAAGCACGTTTCAGCACTTCATTCTTTTTGCTGAATGGGGGATTGGATACAAGAATGTCCCATTTTTCGGGTTCATACCTGAAAAAGTCCTTGCCCTCATTTAAGCTGCTTCGCTCCACTTCATAGCCCTGTTCCGAGAGTAACTGATAAAAGGCACTCCATTCCTCATCGAACGGACACCATATCTTCTTGTCTTTCGGAAGGAACTCCAATAGCGGTTCTACCGCATAGAATGGTGTATAGACCTCATCTCCTGCACTTGTGCGGTCAGCCGTCAAGTACCTGAAATTTCTTCCCATTCTGTCTTATCGCTCATACCCACCACAACCCACCGCTGAGCGACCTTTCGTAATTCTATTGGAACGGCATTATTTATATAGCGTTCAGCCGAGGTTTACGCTTGTCTCTTTCCTTGATTAGCCGTGTGTCAGATTACACCGCACCCGTCATCATACCCTCAAGTACAGGGACGAGAATGATAGCGAGGAGGATCAGACCAAGACCAGCCATAAGCTGCTTCATGCCCTGAGACTTCGCACCGGGGTTATCATTACCGTAACCTTCGAGGAGGTTTACGACACCCCACAGCGAAACACCGCCGCCGATAAGGCAGATAACGCTCTTGAGTACGGTGCAGGCAGTAGTGATGAAGGACGAGGTATCGACCTCGCCGGTGCCTGCTGCGAATGCCTGAGTAGTACAGGTCATAGCCATAACGCCTGCAATAGTGCAGAACATAGTTGCCTTCTTTGCACCACGGGTGAGCTTAGAGAGCCACTTGTGCTTAGGTGCAGAGGTAGTGGTTGCTGTCTCCATAGCGGTAGCATCGACCGCAGAAATATTCAGTTCGTTCATAGGTAAAAAGTCTCCCTCAAAATAAAAAAAGTAGTGTCCGCAGCTTCAACCGTTTCTCTTTTATTCGGTTTCTTCACTGTCCGAGTTAAAATCCGACATATATCTCTTTTTCGTCGGTTTCCTCAGATTTTTGAGCATCAGCGGTTTCTGTTTCTGTTGCTGATACTGTTGTAACTTCCTGTCCGGCGGCCGTCATATCAACACCATACCCCGTGAACTTCTCCTGTCGAGACAGTCTCAAACGCATCGCCTTTTGGTCACTCACATATTTTTCGATGTTGAACCCCATCTCAGGATTATCGTCCAAAAGCATTGGATATTGCTTATGACGGGTAATGTCAAACTTGTCCGAGAAGAACGGACGCACTCCTCGCACTTGTAAGATACATTTACCGCCGTCCATGACCGCCAGTTCGTCCTGACTTTTCAGCTCTTTTCCGAGCTTCTGATAGTTCATACCGTAGCTTTCCGATTGTCCACGATTGGTGGAGGTATTGAAACTGTCGATCGTTTCTTTACCCAAGCTCTCTGAAATCTCTTTCAGCGTTGACTTCTCCTTACCGCCCAAAAACAGCATCGTATCACAGTTGCCTTCAATCGTATCTGCATTATCTTTATAAATAGCCTTTAGCTGGCTCTTAGCTTGCAAGATGATCGACGCACTGATTTCACGGCTTCGGATAGTCGCAATGAGCTTCTCAAACTGCGGTATTTCGCCAATATTGGCGAATTCGTCTAACAAACAGCGTACATGATAGTCCAGCTTTCCCCCTGGGGAATTATCTGCTTTGGTGCAGAGTAGGTTGAAAAGCTGGGAATACATGATCGCCACAAGGAAGTTGAATGTAGCGTCTGTATCGGAGATGATTATGAAAAGCGCACTCAGCTCGTCACCGAGCTTGTCGAGGTGCAGCTCATCGTAGGAGGTGATCTCCAAGACCTCATCTATTGCAAAAGGCGCAAGTCTGGTGCTACAGCTAATTAAGATAGACTTAGCTGTTTTTCCTGCAGCGAGCTTATACGCCTTGAATTGTTTGAGAGCAAAAGCACCCATTCGCCGTTGTTCGGCATCGGGCTTTGTTTCAAACAGGTCAGCATAGTCCTCCATAACATCAGGATCATCGTGCTTTGTGCCGTTCAGCCAGCACTCCACGATCTCAAATTCAAGGTCAATGCTGTTCTTGAACTCCTCATCGTCCTCACGGCACTCCGAATTGTTGATCATGTCGATCAGCGTTTCAAAGTTCCATTCATCTTCGGGATACATAGCGAAAATCAGAGCAATATACGCAGTATAGAGCAGTTTCTCCGCTTTCACCCAAAAGTCATCGCCGGACGGCTGCTGAGAGGAAGAAGTATTCTTGATAAGCACTTCCACGAATTTGAGAATGTCCTTCTCACGGTTCTTTTTGCTGATGTAAGCAAACGGATTGTAGTGCATACTTTTCGCAAAGTCGATCGTGTTGAACACCTTGATCTTGTAAGGTTCATAAACAGGGATATATCTGCCATTTTTGTCTTTGAGATAGTTTCCCTTATCGTCCCTGCGGTACACAACTTTTCCGTTAACTCTTTTCGGGCGGCCCCGTTCAAGCATCTTACCGCACTCCACAAGCACCGTGCCTTTCGGATCGGTTACAACATAGCTGCTGTGCATCTGCATCAGGTTCGGCTTCACGAAAAATCGTGTCTTACCTGAGCCTGAACCGCCGATCACAAGAATGTTCTTGTTACGGGCGAACTTCGGTGCAGAGGGCTTGCCCATAGTCAGGGATTCCGTCTTTGTGAGTATCACATTGTTTTCAGGGCAGGATAAGTCCATATACGGCTCAATATCCTTTTCACCGCCCCATACGGCAGAACCGTACTCCTCGCCCTGGCGGAACTTCTTCTTGTTTTTCGACTTGACATAGAGGACTAACCTCATTACACCCGCAAGAACCAAGCCGAAAAGAAGATCAAACGGGTGTAAACTGGGAAAGATTCGTGCAAACGCCACACCGAGATTGCTCATGAAAGGCAGGATTTTTTCCTGAAATCCGTTGCCCTCAGCAGTACGGTACGCAAAGCCGATCAGGTTGCCCACATAAGAGAAAGCTACATAGGGAACAGCCTTGATGATCAGCTTTTTGAGTTTTCTCGTGTCGATCTGCAATTCGCAGACCTTTCCTTTCTGTTGGTATCGGCACAAAAGTCTGCCGTAAAAATATCATCGCCCCTTGCCCGTGGAACGGGTGCAGGCTGGAAGTGGTTATAGATCACCGTCTGTTCTCCCTTGTTTTCTCTCTCTGTTTCTGTTTGCGGGGCTTGTTCCTGATCTTCTGCGCCTGCTGGTGCATCTGCTCACGGGTGAACTCGCCACGCTTCTGTGTCTTGCCCTGTCCCTTGCCGACATACTCCGAAAATGCTCTCTTGAAATCCTCTGTTTTGGCAGCGGAAAAGAAAACATGATAGGTAGGCGGTTCGGTGCTTTTATCTCTTTTCAGGGCAAAATCCACATCATACTTCCGTGCGGTTTTCAGAAAATCCCCGATATTTCGGTCTGAAACCTCAATGCTGTCGAGCTTGGACGGGGACTTAGCCTGCAACTGCTTGTAGGTCATTCGTCCCTTTTTCTCAGCCTTGCCCGACAAAAACTCCTGCAATGCCGATTTCAACACATCGGCGGTCATTTTCTCTGCCTTGATCGAAATGTCGATGGTTTTCTTCGCACCGTTCTCATAGTCGGACGGCATTACTCATCACCGCCAGACTTGATCTCATAGACCGCATAGGCTTCACGGTTCAGCCATTCATAGAGGTCTTTGAGTGCAGCTTCTGCTGCTTCGGGTGTTTTGTAGTTACCCATAGGAATCTGATTACCGCTGGTATCAGTGCCGATCATTTCATAATCGGGAGTGATAATACCATTCTCGTCCGGCTCTGCATCTTCCCAATTTGTGATAACGCCGATCCTGACAAGATTATCATAATTCAGAAACTCACCGTACTGCGTAGCGATAGTCTTAGCCATGATTTTTCACCTCTTTCCGTAAAAGCTCATGGAGCTTGTTGTGATATTCCTCCTGAAGCCCGTCATAATAAGAAAACATGGTGTTAAGCGTTTTTCTGTCTATCCTGTCACCAAGCATATCCATGACGATTGCTTCAAATTCGCTGTGAAAGCTGTAAAATAGGTCGTTTACTGCCTTTTCTACGTCCACAGACTTTTCAGGCATAGGGGCAAAATAACCGAATGTCTCCCAAACGAGCTTGTCAGGGCATAAATATCGGTACTGATTACCCTTATCGGATTTTACAGCGATACCGAAATGCATAATATCCTCACGAAGAACACGCTTGAGAAATCGCTCACTTTTCCCGGTAGCCTTAGCGATCTCGCTGATCGGTACATCTCTGCCCGTAAACCTGGGGATTATTTCAGCGATGATCGTTATTTCTGATGCAATCATACGCACCACCTCCTGTATTTATGGTCAGACAGCGTAGCCGAAATCTCTTGCCACAGCCTGAACAGCCCATCGGCTTTCGCAGCCTTCGTTGAAGTGATATGTCAGAACCTCGTTGTAGAGGGAACTGATGAAATATCTGCGGAAATCCTTGATATTATCGACCTGAGCCATTTTTACAAGAACGCTCTCGACCATGTAGATATTTGCTTGGAGCATCTTGGACTTTATCACGCTTCTGGGGAAACTTGTACCTCTGAGTGTGGTGTACGGCAGAGGGGAGCAGATCTCGTCAACGATAAAGCCGACGATATTATCTGCTTCTGCATAGCCGTCCCGACCGTCAGCGGTCAGCCAGTCTCCGAGATAGCCGTAGTCGATATTCTGTTTCACGACTTCCGTGTAATACTCAACTTCTTCTGCGTTATATCCCTCATTCTTCTTTTCAACATTTCCACCGTTGAAAACTTGTGAAATTCCCGCAGAAGGAATGATAGAGGATTTATCGCTCAGTAATTGATTTTTCTGTATTGTATTGTTGTTATTATATTGTCCCTGATTTTCAGACAGCGGACTTTCAGCAGGCGGATTGTCCGGATACGGGTTTTCCACCCTCTGTTTTTCACCTGAAGAAGAAACAGCAGCTTTCGCCCGTCCGCCTTCACGGATCGTGATCGCCTTACGTCTGGTCTCTGCATCAAGCTCATCAGCTTCTTCCTTGCTGACAGGAACATCGAAAAAGCTGTATACATACTCAAAGCAGTTATGAATACTCTCATTAGAGAGAAGCTGAGTGCGAACAAGGTATCCCATATCAATGAGCTTGTTCACAGCGTTATGAACCGCTGTCTTGCCCTCTTTGCATATCGCTTTCAGTCCCGACATGGAGAAATGCCAGTAGTCAGGCAGAGAAAGCACTTTGAGAAGAAAGCCGAGGAGCTTATTCGGAATTTCCTTGTTCCGCAGGAGCTTGCTGCTGATCATAGTATAGTTATCAGTTTTCTTGACACGGTTCAGCACAGCATTCTCGACCATGAATGTTTCAAGTTCATAATCATACTGCGGGATAGAAGTATCCCTTGCAGAATACTCATAGAAACTGTAAAGCGGCTGTATCCTGCCGGTAGATGATTCATTCGGCATAAGCGTTTTTATTTCCAAATAGCCCCATTCTTTCAGTTCTGAAAGAGCGGTGTCGATAGCAGTTTCTCCGTCAGGACATATTGCAATAAGTCCAGCCTTAGAGAAATTCCATTCATGGGGAAAATCCATTACTCTTGCAAGCAGACCAATCGCGCTCCAACTGAGATTGGTAGACCGCACGAAGCAGTTGCTCAGAACGGCATAACCGCTGAATTTATGTATCTCGCAGACGGTATCGTCCACGGTTTTCTTTTTCCTGTTATGCTTGTCCATTTCCATTCCTCCCTCAGCTTATCTGCCGTACACAAATTCCATGTTCGCTATGTACAGCTTATTTACCGCATAAACACAGCCATACGGCTTATCCACTTTCAGGAGAAACTTTCTGCCGTTCAGCTCAGATACAGCATTTTTGATCTCATCACGGGTGAACTTCGACAGCTCATCGTGGTCACACAGTTCATCGACAGTGGAATAATCCTTTTCGACCTTGTTGAGCATTACGGTAAGAACCGGAACACAAGCCTTAGCATCGAAGTTGTAGTTTACCCTCGGTAAGCTGATTCTTGTAGGGTTTGGCATAGAAAAACCTCCTTGACATAGTTCATCTGAAATAAAAAATCGCTCCTCATTGCTGAGAAGCGATGTACGGTATTCAATTTTGGGCATAAAAATAGCGGACAGCGCTTCTGTTATGAAACACCGTCCGCTTTTGTCCATTATCCAGTTTGATTTGTCAACAGGCTTTCTACCGTTTTAAGGCTGTTTTCGGCTTCTACCAAGTTTCTACCAACTTTTATCCAGTTGGTTTTCTACCGAGTTTCTACCAGAATTCTTCAAAATGCTTGTATTTTCAGAACAGCGCTGTTACGCTGTTTTTGGGCTTTCTACCACCAAAAAGCCCCATGGAATCGGAGTTTTAGTGTGACTCAGTGTGACACGGTGGTACTCAGTGTGAAATTGGTTTGGTAATACCATATTAATTGGAGTAATTCAAGCAGTATGAAAATAATGTGAAATTTTACCGGAACGCTTGACTTGGAGTGCGCTCCAGGGTGTATAATATAACTGTCGGAAAAACCGGCAGATAATCAAAACATGGCGGAATAACGTCCGCAGATATAACAGGAGGTAATATTATGAGAAAGAATTTCGGAGCAAAGCCCTGGACCTATCCCCAGCCCGTGTTCATCATCGCCAGCTACGATGAGAACGGCAAGCCGGACGCAATGAACGCCGCGTGGGGCGGAATCAGCGATTCCAAGCAGATCTCCATGTGCCTGAGCGCAGGTCACAAGACCGTGAAGAATATCCTGGCGAGAAAGGCGTTCACCGTCAGCATGGCTACCGCGGACAAGGTGGCTGAGTGCGACTATGTGGGCATAGTTTCCGCGAACAAGGAGCCGGACAAGCTTGCGAAGGCAGGACTGCACGCCGTGAAGTCCGAGTACGTTGACGCGCCGGTCATCGAGGAGCTTCCCATGGCGGTGGAGTGCCGTCTGGTAAGCTACGACCAGGAGAGCATGATAATGGTAGGCGAGATCGTGAATGTAAGCGCTGACGAGAGCGTGCTTACCGATGGCAACATCGACCCGGACAAGCTCCGTCCCATAACATTCGATCCGGTGAACAACACCTACCGCGTTCTCGGCGCGGTGGTCGGCAATGCGTTCAGCGATGGCAATAAGCTGAAGTGATCAGGGCGCGATGAATACAGTCCCCGGGGCAGAGGTGAATTCCGGCTGCTCCGAGACTTTCCGTTATTACCGGTGAAAACTGCGTCGCGGCATAACGAAATCCGGGATGCTGACGGGAATTTCCACAATTATACACGCCATGCGCCTTTTTGTTGTTTTTGGGACAAAAGGGCGCATTTGTTTATTGAAATAAATGGGTAGAGGTGTTATAATCTACATGTATATTTGTATCATATTGTAAATTATTAAGACAGGAGAATGCAGATGAGCACGCAAAAGAAAAAGCAGACGCCGATAGAAAAAGTCGCTGCGCTTATCGTTGACAAGCGCAAGGCGTTCTATCTGTTCTACATCATCGCCGGGATTTTCTGTGCCATAGCCACGGGCTGGACGCAGGTAAACAACGACATCACCAGCTATCTGCCGGACAGTTCTGAGACCCGTATGGGTCTTGACCTGATGAACGACCAGTTCATCACCTACGGCACCGGCAGCATAATGCTTGAGAACATCACCTACGAAAAGGCGGAGCAGATCGCCTCGGAGCTTGAGGAGATCGACGGAGTCACCTCCGTCACCGTTGAGAACGACGAGGACAGCTACAAGAACGGCTCCGCGCTGCTCTCCGTCACCTTTGACGGCGAGGAGGACGACCAGATCTCCAAGGACGCGATGATCGCAATAAAGGAGAAGCTCGAGCCGTATGACGAATACATAAGCAGTGCGGTCGGCAGCAGTACCTCCGAAACCATCGCCGCCGAAATGCAGGTCGTTATCGTGATCGTTCTGGTCATCATAATCGCCGTGCTGTTCTTCACCTCCCACACCTATATGGAGATACCCGTCCTGCTGGCTACGTTCGGCATGGCGGCGCTGCTCAACATGGGCACGAACTTCCTGTTCGGCGAGATCTCCTTCGTTTCCAACTCCATCGCGGTAGTACTCCAGCTGGCGCTCGCCATCGACTATGCGATAATCCTCTGCAACAGATACACCGAGGAGCGCGTCACCATGGACGCCCGGGACGCGGTGGTCACCGCCCTCAGCAAGGCTATCCCGGAGATATCCTCCAGCTGCCTTACCACGCTTTCCGGTATGGTCGCGATGATGCTTATGCAGTTCAAGCTCGGTCTTGACCTCGGCATGGTGCTCTGCAAGGCTATCTTCTTCAGTATCTTCGTCGTATTCACCCTCATGCCCGGTCTGCTGATGTCCTTCTCTCCGCTCATCGACAAGACCCATCACCGCAACTTCGTGCCGAACATCACCGCTGTCGGAAAGTTCGACGTAAAGACGCGCTTCGTGGTTCCGCCCATATTCGCGGTGATCCTGGTGGCAGGCTTCATTCTCTCCAACCAGACCAACTACGTTTACGGCTATTCCACGCTTTCCACATATACCAAGAACGTTTCCCAGATCGCCGAGGAGAAGATCGACGAGAGTTTCGGCTCCCAGAACCTCGTGGTGGTCATGGTGCCTGCCGGTAACTACGAAAAGGAGCACCAGCTGCTGGAGCGCATGGAGCAGATGCCCCAGGTGGATTCCGACATGGGCCTTGCCAACATTGAGGCGATGGACGGCTATGTGCTCACGGATTCCCTCACCGCGCGTCAGTTCGCGGAGCTCACGGATATGGACATAGAGGTCGTTCAGCTTGCCTACGCTGCCTATGCCGCCGACCAGGAGGATTACGGACAGATCGTCGGCTCTATCACTAGTTCCACGGTCAGCAATTACGCCGTGCCGCTTATCGACATGTTCACCTTCATCTACGACGAGAAGGAGGCAGGCTACGTCAATCTGGACGACGACCTGAACGAAAAGATAGACGACCTCCACGACCAGCTCGACAAGGCAAAGAAGCAGCTCAGCACCGAGGACTACAGCCGTATGCTGCTTTATACCAACGTGCCGGAGGAGGGTCCGGAAACCTTCGAGTTCCTGGACGAACTCCACAAGATCGTGCAGGAATACTACCCCGAAGGCTCCTATGTTGTCGGCGATTCCACATCTGACTACGACCTGTCCAACGTGTTCTCAACGGATAACCTGATGGTTAGTATACTGTCGTTCCTGTTCGTACTCGTTATCCTGGTGTTCACGTTCAAATCCGCCGGTCTGCCGGTGCTTCTGCTGGCGATAATCCAGGGCTCTGTCTGGATAAACTTCTCCGTGCCGGTACTGACGGACACCAACATATTCTTCCTGAGCTACCTCATCGTAAGCTCCATTCAGATGGGTGCGAACATCGACTACGCCATCGTTATCTCCAGCCGCTACACCGAGCTGAAGAAGTCCATGTCCATCAAGGACGCAATGGTCGAAACACTGAACCAGGCATTCCCGACCATCATCACCTCCGGTGCGATACTCGCGATCGCAGGTCTGCTGATCGGATTCCTGTCCTCTGATGTGGCGATATCCTCCGTTGGTATCTGCCTCGGGCGCGGTACGCTGTTATCCATAGGACTTGTTATGTTCGTCCTGCCGCAGATACTACTGCTGGGCGACGCCATCATCGAAAAGACCTCCTTCACGCTCAAGCGCAGGGATCTTATTCAGAAGCGCTCCGGCTATATGCGTGTGAACGGCCGTGTGCGCGGTTATGTATGCGGTATCGTTGACGCGAACATCTCCGGTATGATCCACGGCGAGATCAGCGCACAGCTTGATTCCGACGCCGCCGAAACCATGAAGGAGAAAGTCGATCGTCAGATAATCAACCACATAGACATGGACGGAAAACGCATAGAGGACATCGAAAGCGCCGCCCCCACCGGACAGACGCCGGATAACAGCGGCACGACATCGCCGCATGAGCTGGATACGGCGGACGATGTAGACGACATTATGGACGAAACGGAGGATTAAGGCAATGAAAATAATGAAAAAGATCATCTCCGTTTTTGCTGCGCTGACCCTGGCTGTGACAGTTCCGGCGCAGGTATTCGCCGTGAGCGGCACCAGTGCGCAGTCCGGAAAGGATCAGCTCACGATCTCGGACACGGAGGGATTCCTGAAGTTCGCGGAGGACTGCCGGCTGGATTCCTACAGCAGCAACCTGTATGTTACGCTTACCGCGGATATCGAGCTTTCCGGGGAATACACCCCCGTTCCGGTGTTCGGCGGCGTATTTGACGGCGCAGGACATACGGTATCTGGCGTAACGATGACTGCGGACGGCTCCAATGTGGGACTGTTCAGATACGTTCAGCGCGGCGCCCTGGTCAAGGACCTCACGGTCGAGGGTAATATTTCCCCCTCCGGCAGCGGCGAGAACGTCGGCGGAATCGCCGGCAGCAACTCCGGCAACATCACCGGGTGCGCCTTCTCTGGCTCCATCAAGGGAACCACCAACGTCGGCGGTATCGTCGGCTCCAACGAGAAGAGCGGACTTATCGCCAACAGCAGCGCATCTGGCGCCATCACCGGCTCCCACGGCACAGGCGGAATCGCCGGCACCAACTCCGGCACGATACTCAACTGCACCAGCAGGTCGAGCGTCAACACCACCGCCAGTGACGCCAAGCTGTCGATTCAGGATATCGACTGGGACAGCATAATGTCCTCGGAGGAGCCCTCCTCCATGACGGACGCCGGGGGCATCGCAGGCTACTCCGATGGAATTATCCAGGGGTGCGAGAACTTCGGAACGGTAGGATACCAGCACATCGGCTACAATGTCGGCGGAATCATCGGCAGACAGAGCGGCTATGTCAACGCCTGCATAAACCACGGCGAGATCTTCGGCAGGAAGGACGTCGGCGGTATCGTCGGGCAGATGGAGCCTTACCAGAGCATTGACTTCGACAAGGACACCGTTCAGAAGCTCCTTGACGAGATGGACGTGCTCGGCGGACTTGTGGACGATCTCATCGACGACGCCAAGGGCGCCGGCGACGCAATAAACGACAGGGTACAGGGGCTTACCTGGCAGATGGACAATCTGAAGAACTCCGCAGACGATATCTCCGACCGCACCACCGAACTCTACAACGGCTGGACTGACGGCATTAACGAGATATCCTCCCGGGTGGACGAGGCGCTGGACGGCGTGGGTCCTGCCCTGGACGGATTCCGCGATGGTCTTGACCAGCTGAGCCAGTTCAGCGGTGCACTGGAAGCAGTATTCGACCAGATCAACGCTTCCGGCGACGATATGAAGAAGGCGATCGACGAGGGCAAGGAGGGTCTGGATATCCTGAACAGGGGTATCGACCAGATATCCGCCGCCTTGGACGACATCAGCGCAGCCGCTGACGAGCTTGCCGCCGGAATGGGCGACACCGACCGCGTCGAAGCAGCTGTCAAGGATATAATCAAGGCGCTCAACAACGCCAACGGGGAGGTCAAGAACATCTCCACGGCGTTCACGAAGATAGGCGACGCCTGCGACAAGCTGGAGGAATGGGTCACCGGCAAGGACTTCCAGAAGCTTGCCGACGGACTTGTTGACCTCGGCGAGAGCATGCAGGACATCACCAAGGCGCTGAGCAAGATGAGCAGCGCACTCCAGAAGATAGTCGGCTCGGTGGACGCGGACGAACTCCAGAAGGCGCTGGACGAATACAACGCGGCTTCCGAGGAGCTGGCGAAGGCTGCCGCGCACGCCGCTGCGGCTCTGAAGGAGGCTTCCTCCACAGTACCGGACAACGACAAAGTAAAGAAAGAGCTAAGTGAAGCCGCCGATGACCTTGAGAAGGCGGGCGAGCATATCGCTGACGCCGCGGACCACATCAGCAAGGCGGTAGACGCCGATCAGCTGAGCCAGGGACTGAAGGAGATGGAGTCCGCCGCCGAGGACCTGAGCAAGGCTCTTGACAAGGCTCAGAAGGCTATCGAGGATATCACTGACGCATTCAAGAACATCACTGATTCCGATGTTCCACAGGACGTTTATGACGAGATATCCGAGCAGCTGAAAAAAATAAACACGTCTATTCAGAACATTTCGGGTTCCGCGGACGACATCAACAAGGCTCTGGACGAGATAACAACGCAGATAGATTCCGGAAAGCTCAAGGACAGCGTGGAATCCATTTCGGACGCGGCGGATAAGCTGTCTGACGCGGCGGACACCATCGCGTCCTCCACAGACAGCTTCAACGCTGCCGCAGACGATATCAGCGCCGCTATAGACAAGCTCCAGGGCGCGTCTGAATCCGCTTCCGACGCGTTCGTGTATCTTGAGAAGGCGTGCGACACGTTCTCCGACGCGTTTGACCAGCTTTCAAAGACAGTAAAGACCCTCGGCGACAAGCCGAAGGTGGAATTCCCGGCGGCGGACGAGGGCTTCACCGCAGCGGTGGACAGCTTCTCAAATGATTTCGCAGGGATAACAAGCGCGATTTCCTCCATTAGCAGCACCGCAGAGGCGCAGGGGGATATCCTCCTGGACGACCTCCAGAAGATAAGCGATGAGTTCGCAGTTATCACCGACATTCTCCAGGAGCTCAAGGACAAGACCCTCAACTCTGACGACAAGGACGGATTCACCACCGATGTTTCCGAGGACGAATCCAACAGCAGGCAGGGAAAGGTGTATTCCTGCACCAATGCCGGCGGAGTACAGGGCGACCTGAACGTCGGCGGTATCACCGGCTCCATGGCGATAGACTTTGACTTCGACCCGGAGGACGACATCGCTTCGAACGGAGAGCGCTCCTACAGCTTCTCCTACAAGGTGCGCGACGTCATCGACAGCTGCACCAACACCGGCGAGATAACCGCCAAGAAGAACTACAGCGGCGGTATCGTCGGCAAGCAGGATATGGGCGCCGTGCTCAGCTCCGTTGAGAATGGCAAGGTCACAAGCACATCCGGCAGCTACGCAGGAGGAATCGCAGGCTATTCCGTTTCCGCAATCAGAAAGTGCATCGCCAAAGTCACCATCTCTGCGGCAGGTTATGTCGGCGGAATTGCGGGGCAGGGCGTGATACTCACGGACAACGCCGCAATACTCGATGTGTACGACTGCACCGAGCGCTCCGGCTCCATTGCAGGCTATGTTGATTTCACGGACGACAACGCGGAGGTGCTCCGCAACAGCTTCGTTGACCGCGGCGTTGCCGGGATCGACGGCATAAGCTACGCAGGCAAGGCTGCGCCGGTGGACTTTGAGAGATTCCGCCAGCTGGCAGGAAGCACGGCGGTCATCGACGTCACCTTCGAGGTAGACGGCGAGGTCGTAAGCACCGTGTCGGTGGACTACGGCGGAGCGCTGAAAGACAGCGACTTCCCGGAGATCCCTGCCAGGGAGGGCTGCTTCGCTGAGTGGAGCGACTTCGACAGCAAGTGCATAACATTCCCCGTGACTGTGGAGGCAATATACACACCGTATGTCACCGTCATAGAAAGCCCGGAAAAATCCGCAGACGGCTTCGGTCTGGTCCTCGCAGACGGACTTTTCGGCAACACCGGCAGCGTTTCCGTCAAGACGGAAAGCAGCAGCGTGTTCGCGCCGGACAACAACAGCCAGCTCCGACTGGTGGACATCGACTGCGCAATACCGGACGGCACCGTTACCGGACTGCGATTCCTGGTACCCGAGGGCAAGGGAAGCCTGAACGTAATGCAGTTCGTGAACGGCTCCTGGAAGAACGTGGAGTTCCGGGAGAACGGACATTACCTCATCGTGGACGACCCGGTACTGGATAACGGCACGGCGTACTATTGCATTCAGCTCCGGCAGCTGGAATTTATTCCGATCATCATAATCGGAGGCTGCGTTGTCATCGCACTGATCAACATAATCCTCTGGACTATCCTGATAAAGCGCAGGCGCGCAGCTAAGAAGGCGGCAGCTGCGGAATCCGGTAAGACCCCGGCGGATTCCGGCGAAAAGGCTGAGGCGGCTGACGAAAAGGCTGAAACAGCGGACAACAAGTAAATACAGCGATCCCCCTGGCGGTCTGTCAGGGGGATAAGTGTTTATTCATGCCCGGCGGCGGTTTCCAGTGCGTTCGGTATCGCCGACGTCAGGGTGTCCGTGATGTATCGCGAGAGCTTCTGGCGGCTGTCAAGGGCGTCGCGCTCGATGCAGTCCAGCAAAATCCCGGCGATGGCTTCCGTCAGGAACTTGCTCAGGAACGCCTTGTAGCCCTCGTCAACGTGCAGTCCGCGCAGCTGCTCAACCTCGTCCACCAGTTGGTAAACCGGCTGGTAGATGTCCTTGAAGAAGAACCGACCCAGCTCCGAGCGCCCGATGGAGCGCACTATGTTTTGAAGCATGGACAGGTTTTCGTTGATGTAATCCATCACGAATTCCACCGCGCTGGCGTTCTCGTTCACAAGGTCGTATTTCTCGAAATGTGACATCGCTTCCTGCTCCAGAGTCCATTTCAGCAGGGCATAGATGTCCTCAAAATGGTAATAGAATGTTTTCCGGTTCACTCCGCAGGCTTCCACAAGCTCCCTCACCGTAATGCGGTTGAGCGGCCGGGTTTCCATCATTTTCTTCAGTGCGGCGGAAAGCTCCTGCTTCGTCTGGAGCGACTGTTCGATATGCTTCATTTATATTCTCCCCAAAAGGCTGAATCTGATTTCATGGACAATTTCAATGATTTGTCCGGTTATTTTATTATAACCGATACCCGGCGTTTTGTCAAGCGAATGTAAAAATACTTGATTTTTTGGCGATTATGTGGTATCATATAGGTTATAGATAAGATCCAGAAAATCTTTCAGACGAAAGGAAACACAAGACAATGAGCGAAGACAAAAAGGAATTCGTAAAGCACGAAATACCACGCCCGGAATTCCCGAAGCGTGCGATAATCACCGGCGGCATGCCCTACGGCAACAAGAAGCTGCATTTCGGTCACATCGGCGGAGTGTTCGTGTTTGCGGACGTTTATGCGAGATTCCTGCGCGACAGGCTGGGCGATGAAAATGTCATCTTCGTTTCCGGCACGGACTGCTACGGCTCTCCCATCGCGGAAAGCTACCGCAAGCTGTGCGCGGAGCAGGGCTTCAAAGGGACTATCCACGACTTCGTGGAGGAGAACCACAAGGCTCAGAAGGAGACCCTCGACAACTACGAAATAAGCCTGAATATATTCGGCGCCTCCGGTCTGGGCAGGACTGCCGAGATACACAACAAGGTTTCCGACTGGTTTATCCGCACGCTGTATAAGAACGGACACCTCCGCAAGATAAGCACGAAGCAGTTCTACGACGAGAAGGCAGGCTGCTTCCTCAACGGCAGACAGGTAATAGGCAAGTGCCCTGTGGACGGCTGCCAGAGCGAGAAAGCGTACGCAGACGAGTGCGACCTCGGTCATCAGTACATGCCCGAGAACCTTATCGACCCCAAGAGCACCCTCACCGGGGATACTCCCATCATGAAGGACGTTGAGAACTGGTACTTCGATCTGCCGGCTTACAACAAGCTGCTGAAGGAATACGTTGAGCGTATTTCCAGGCAGAAGAACGTGCGCCAGCTGGTTTCCAGCACCATCTCTGAGTTCCTGGCTGACCCGGTTGTGCACATCAAGAACGAGCTTCTGGACAGCTACAACAAGGTAAAGGATCAGCTGCCGGAGCATGAATTCCTCGAAGAAAAGAAGAAGCCCAGCTTCACCATCAAGTTCAGGGAGCTTGACGAGATGAACAAGGCGACTGAAATACTTTCCGCGAACGGTATCCGCTACCGCACCGGAAAGACGCTGGTTCCGTTCAGACTCACCGGCAACATCGAGTGGGGCGTTCCGGCGCCGGTGCTCGAGGGCGAGGATCCGCTGACCATCTGGGTATGGCCGGAATCCCTCTGGGCGCCTATCTCCTTCACGCAGGCGGCGCTCGAGAAGCAGGGCAGGAATCCCGACGAATGGAAGGATTTCTGGTGCAGCAAGGACGCGACGGTTTACCAGTTCATCGGCGCTGACAATATCTACTTCTACGGCGTGGCGGAAATGGCGATGTTCATGGGACTCAAGGAGGGAGAGAATACCTCCGACCCGGCTGACGGCGAAATGCAGCTGCCAATTCTTTGTGCAAACAACCATATCCTGTTCCTGGACAAGAAGGCTTCCAGCTCCGGCGCGATAAAGCCGCCCATGGCTGCGGACCTGCTGGACTACTACACCGCAGAGCAGCTCAGAATGCACTTCCTGGGTCTGGGTCTGGGTCAGCGCAGCGTAAGCTTCATGCCCAAGCCATACAATCCCAACGCTAAGCCGGAGGACCCGGATCCCGTTGTCAAGGACGGATTCCTGCTCTCCAACGTGTTCAACAGAATTATCCGCACCTGTATCTACTCCACGCAGAAGTACTTCGACGGAGTTATGCCCGTCGGCGAAGTTGACGAGCAGGTGCTTGCCGACGCGAAGAAAGCAATACTGGACTACGAGCGCTTCATGTACCGCTTTGAGTTCCACCAGGCTACCTATGTGCTGGACAGCTATATCAGAAAGGCAAGCAAGTACATGGCGAAGAATCTCGGCGACGCCGACAAGGCGGACGACAACGAGGCGCGCCGCCACGCACTTATCCAGGTGTTCCACATGATACGCACCGCGGCTGTGCTGCTGCACCCGATGGCGCCCAGGGGCACCGAGATGATCCTCGAATACCTCCAGCTGGACAAGAGCTTCTGGAGCTGGGACAAGATATTCGACACCATCGCGGACTTCACCGGCGGAAAGGACCACAAGCTCAAATTCCTCGAGCCGAGAGTGGATTTCTTCACAAAGCACCCGAGCCAGCTCGGAACTGCAAACGAAGGCTGATTTACAGTACAAGACCCCCGGTCATTTGACCGGGGGTTCGTTGTTTATAGCGGCTTGACCGCTTTCATGCGCAGACGGACGTAATCCGCGTACCACTTACCGTCCCGGAAGAGCCGGTCGCGCACCGCGGATTCTGCGGCGAGGGCGGCTTCCCGGCGCGTGGACTCGTCCGGAAGGCAGTTCAGCGCAGTCCGCTCGAACATGGCTATCCAGTCCGCCACGCCGTTATCTCCCGTCAGCTCCGTGGGGCGGTCGAACAGCGTGGCGTAACGCACCGTGAATCCGGCGGATTCCAGCAGGGGCGCGTAGCCGCCAATGGTCGGGAAATACTTCTTCGGGTCGTATTCAAGTCCGCGCCGTTGGAATTCCTCCGACAGGGCAGCGTGTATCGCTCCGCAGTTCCCACTGCCGCCCATCTCGAACACCAGCTGTCCGCCGGGCTTCAGCGCGCTGAATATGCAGCGCAGCATGGATGGCTGCTTTTCCGGGTCTATCCAGTGGAATACCGCGTTCGCAAACACCGCGTCCACCGGCTCCGGGAGGGTGAAATCCGTGGCGTCGGACTGGAGGAACTCAATTCCCGGGTGCTTTTCCCGGGCTATCGCCAGCTGCTCGGGGGAGGAGTCCATTCCCGTGACGCGGAATCCCTTTTCGGCAAGAAGCGCTGACAGCGCGCCGTTTCCGCAGCCCAGGTCAAGCACGCTGGCTCCTTCCGGCAGGTCCAGCAGCTACATTACCCCTTCGCCGTACTTGTGGACGAACGAGAAATCCGAGGTGTATTTCTGCGCATTCCAGGTTATGTTCATGTTCTGTTCTCCTTTTATATGTATATGATGTTCCGCCCTTATTATACTATCGGAAGGGAGTCGTGTCAATAGCTGTGAGTCGTACCGTGCAGAGAACGGCGGCACGGAAAAAAGAATTTGCACTTTAGAGGTCAAAAGTATTGACTTTTACGCTTTGATATGGTAAAATAGAGAAAGAACGGCACATGCCGTATGATATGCTCAAATGCATACAGATGGAGGTCAATATGAAAAAAGACGATAATATGGATTATCTGTTCAAGGCTATGCTTTCTCTCAAGACAGTCGATGAGTGCTACGCGTTCTTTGAGGATCTCTGCACCCCCCAGGAACTCAGAGCTATCTCTCAGCGGCTGCATGTGGCAAAGCTGCTGACAGAGAACTGCGTATATAACGATATTGTAAAGATGACCGGCGCCAGCACCGCCACCATCTCCAGAGTGAACAAGACGCTCAACTACCAGGCGGCAGGCGGATATCAGATAGTTTTCGACCGCATGAAGGAAGAAGAGGATAAGTAATGGCTGGTTACGGTCTGTTTGCGCAGGTTTACGACAGCCTGACGGAAAATGTCCCGTATGATGAGATCGCGGAATACTACCACGGGAAGATACAGAAATTCCGGGACGGCGAGGGCGGATTCCTGGCGGACGCCGGCTGCGGCACCGGGAATCTCACCGCAAGAATGGCGGCAAAGGGCTACGACGTAATCGGCGCGGACGCTTCCCCGGATATGCTCTCCGAGGCAATGAACAAGCCCCATGACGGGGTGCAGTACATCTGCCAGGGTATGACCGGGCTGGAGCTTTACGGCGAGGCGGATATCATCATTTCCACCCTGGACAGCGTGAATCACCTCGGCAACGCAGAGGAGATCGCGGAATTCTTCCGGGCGGCGGCGCTAAATCTGCGGAAGGGCGGTCTGCTGCTGTTCGACGTGAATACTATATATAAGCACGAAAAGATACTCGCGGACAATGTGTTCGTGTATGATATCGACGGGGTGTACTGCGTCTGGCAGAATGAATACTCCCCGGCGGACAACGGCGTGGATATCTCCCTCAACATCTTCGTGGAGGGGGACGACGGGCTTTACGACCGCATGGAGGAGGGATTTCGCGAGATCGCCCTCCCTCAGGAAAAAATCACGCAGCTGCTTGAAAAATCCGGATTTGATGTTCTGGAGGTCCGGGAATACCTCACGGACAGGCAGCCAGCGGCGGACAGCGACAAGCTGATGTTCACCGCAAGGAAGAAGTAACAATATATAAAGAACAACATATAATGGAGATACAACATGGGAAAGATAGTAAGAGCGCTTTCGGAGGACGGAAGCGTATTATGTTCGGCGATAGACTCTACTGATATAGTACGGGATCTTCAGAGAATGCACGGCTCCAGCCCTGTCGTTACGGCGGCGCTTGGCAGAATGTGCACGGCAGGATCAATAATGGGCGCGCTCCTCAAGAACGAGGGGGATACCCTCACACTCCGCGTGAACGGCGGAGGTCCCTGCGGTACTCTTACAGTTGTGGCGGACTACCGCGGCAACGTCAAGTGCTGCGCCGGCGACGAGCATGCACAGGTCCCACTGCGCGAGGACGGCGGACTGGACGTTCCCGGCTGCGTTGGCAGGGAGGGATTCCTGACAGTTGTGAAGGATATGGGGCTGAAGGAGCCTTATATAGGGCAGATCCCACTGGCTTCCGGGAATATTGCGGAGGATATAACGGCATACTACTCTATAAGCGAGCAGATACCTACGGTCTGCGCCCTGGGCATAGTGTTCAACGATGACGCTACAGTCAGGGCTGCCGGAGGCTATATGCTCCAGCTGGTTCCGCCCGTGCAGGACAGCGCGGTCACGGTAATAGAGGATAACCTCAGAAAGATGGAGAGCATAACCGGGCTTCTCGAAAAGGGATTAAAGCCGGAGGAACTGGCGGTAAATGCCCTTGAGGGACTTGGCGGTGAAATACTTGATCAGTGGAACGCACAATATTATTGTGACTGCTCGAGGGAGAGAACCGAGAGAATTCTTGCAAGTCTTGGTAAGGAAGAACTCGAAAAGCTTGAAAAAGAAGGCGAAAATGTGGAGGTTTGTTGTCACTTCTGCAATAAGAAGTATGAGTTTTCAACAGCTGAAATAAGCAAGTTGCTCAAAGAACAAAATAATTGAACTTTTTTTCAAAAAACGCTTGACAAATTGAGTTTTTGAGTGTATAATATAGAAGTCGCTTGACGAGAGATACAAAAGAAACGAAAACGAAAAGCGATTTCTGAATGTGGAAGTTTAGCTCAGCTGGGAGAGCATCTGCCTTACAAGCAGAGGGTCATAGGTTCGAGCC
>UQMF01000031.1 GCA_900542145.1 uncultured Oscillospiraceae bacterium
GAATATGCAGAAAGGTGCTTATCTTTGCTCTGGTCGGCGGCGGGCATATTCTTGACACACGGGTTATTGGCGCAGGCTCTGTTCTGCGCACTGCGGTGATATTCTTCTATCTGTCGAACGAGGGTATTTCGCTGCTTGAGAATGCCGCTCACCTAGGTTTGCCTGTTCCTAAGAAACTGAAAGATGTGCTGGAGCAGCTGCATAAGCGCTCGGAAAAGGAGTACGATGATGAAGATTAAAGGTGTTGATTTAAGCTACTGTCAGGAGGGCATTAGCTTTCCTGCGCTGAAACAGGCGGGCGTGAAGTTCGCAATTATCCGTGCGGGTTTTTCTGCCAAGAAAGATGTTACTATGGATAAGTTCGTGGCTGACTGCAAGAAATACGGCATTGACTACGGATTTTACTGGTACAGCTATGCAATGAGCGTTGAACAGTCAGAGGCTGAAGCCGAGAAATGTATTTCTGTGATTAAGGAACTGTCCCCGTCATATCCCGTATTCTTCGACATGGAGGAGAAAAAGCAGATCAGCGGTCTGTCTACGGACACACGCACAAAGATGGCGATAGCTTTCTGCGAAAAAATAAGGCAGGCGGGATTCAAGACAGGCATTTATGCAAATCCGTCCTTTATGGAGCATTATTACGACAAGAGCAGGATTGTCGGCAAGTATGACATCTGGCTTGCTCACTGGACTAACAGCCCAAACTGTCCGTCAAAGTACAACTACGGTCAGACTATGTGGCAGTGGGGTGTGGATAAGATTGGCGGTTATGATGTTGACGGGGATATTTGCTTTACAGATTACAGTAGTAAAACAGTTGACGAACTTGCCGATGAAGTCCTCGCAGGAAAGTGGGATAACGGCGCAGAGCGTGAAAGGCTGCTTACTGCCGCCGGGTATGACTACAATGCCGTACAGAAAAGGATCAACGAAAAACTTTACAGAAAAACCGTTGATGAGATTGCAAACGAGGTGATTGCGGGACTGTGGGGGAACGGAACCGAACGCAAGGAAAAGTTGACGGAAGCCGGGTATGACTATTCTGCTGTTCAGAAGCGTGTAAACGAAATGCTCTGATAAAACTTAATACCATACAGCAGTAATGCCCACCTTGGATTGATTTCCTTGGTGGGCATTAATTTTCATTCGGAACAAGAAATTGACATAATGTGCTCTGAAAATGTTAAGACAAAGTGATTTTAGTGTGTTATAATAAAATCACAAACACAAAGGAGGTTTGCATATGGCAGGCAGAAATATGTTGAATATTGCTCTAGACTATATTGACGAGCATATCGAATGGAAACCCAACGAGATAATTTTGGGAGTAAGTAAGCAGACAGGGTTTAACTCAAAGTTTTATAAGAACTGTTTTGACGCAGTCTTAGATGAGAGTCTTTTCCTCTATATAAAAATGAGAAAAATCTTCTTCATCTGTAGGAAAATAAAGGAAAACCCTACATATCCATTAAATCACCTTGCTCTTGATTTTGGCTATAGTGCAGAGTCTGCTATGAGCAGAGATTTCCGTCATATAGTAGATTTCACACCAAAACAAGTACTAAAAGAAAATAAGTCCGCGCCTGACAACAGGATAAATCTGACCGTTACACGGACAGAGTCGGTATCGGAAATGGAGGAAATAATATTGAATAAGGAAGCGCTGCGAGAAGAATTTATTGAAATTCCAGATGAATTCATAGATATACAGAACGAATTTGGCTTTTCGATGGATACTTGTAGTATGATAGCAGAACTTGCTGAAAGACTGGGAATGCCGCTTTACCAGTTCGCAAGCAGCTGTTTTGACCAGATGGTTAGCTTTCAAAGTGATAATGATTATATTAGACCTGAAATCGAAAAGTGCATAGACCTTGAGCTTACATCAGAAGCAGAATTAAAGGCAATCTGTGAGTTTTTTGACTGCAAGTACTATGAGGTCGACAGAAGAATGGTATGGTTCTATCGTGATAGAACTGGAAAGGAATGCTTGGATAATAATGATTAATTTCGCAACTATATTGAAGCCTCATAAGAATATGAAACCCGGCGGTGGCTACTGCCAGCATGGTATGGGATATGATCTTGAATATCAAACTGAGATAGGTGAAGACGAAGTCCTTATTACAGCAGCAATTCGCATAAAAGCTAAAACCAAAAGTGGTAAGAAAATCTTGAGTTCTATGACTGAGAAACAGACATCCCCACTAAAAACTATGATACAGAAAGTCGAAAGAGAAAACAAGATTGATGTTCGCGAAGGAAAGGGAATGCCGTTGTATCCAAAGCTAGACAATTTGTTTGATTAGTATGCTTAATCTTGCAGAATCATCTCTATATTAAAAATCTATTCTTGTTACCCGCTGAGGATTTTTTCCTTGGTGGGTAATTTTTTTATTTTTGGTTCGGAAATCTTGAATATCTGTCCTTTTATAGTTGAAAGCATATTTATGCGAACACTCACGGTATTGCTGTCAATTGAACAGCAGCGTAGTGGTTCAGAATGGAGGATTTACAATGAAAGAAATGACAACCGGAGAAAAGTACCTGCTCACAATAAAGGAAGCGGGTGAGTATTTCAACATCGGGGTAAAGAAAATGCGGCGACTGGCGGAGGAAAACCTCGGAGTGTTCTCGGTTTACAGCGGAAACAGATACCTCATAAATCGCACAAAATTCGAGGAGTTTCTCTGCAATACTTCTACGATCTGATTTTATTTATTCTGCCGTTAGTAGTTGCTATTTTTACGATTAAGAGTAATATATAGTAATGACCGTTGAACGGAAAACGTCATGAAGGGAGTGAGATTTTATGGTGAAAACCGAACTGGGCGAAAAAGACCTGCTTAATCCCAATGAAACCATTCTGCTTTTCGATTTGAGCAGCAGAAAGTTCCTTGCTCTTATCAGAAGCGGTACACAACTTGATTTCATAGCGTTTTACGGCGGCCGCAGACTTATTATCCGCACGATTTTTGAAAAATACCTTGATGAACACACAGAACTCAGGAGGAGAAAAGCATGGCAACACTAAGAAAAATAAGGCGCGACTCAAAGCACCGCCTGCTCCGTGCCGGCGAATCGATCCGCGCTGATGGGAAGTATCAATTTAAATACTATGTCGGCGACAAAGCAAAATTCGTTTACAGCTGGCGGCTTGAACCCACGGATAAACTTCCGGCAGGAAAGAAAGCTACGCCATCACTCCGCGAACTTGAAAAGCAGATAGGGCGCGATATTGAATCGCAGCTTGCCCCACAAAAACTTAATCTCACAGTCGTTGAGATCACCGAGCGTTATCTTTCCACAAAAACGGGTTCCAGACCCAGCACGGTGGCAAACTACAATTTCGTTATGAATATTCTCAAAAACGAGGAATTCGGTGCAAAAAAGATTTCGCACATCAAAACCTCGGACGCTAAGCTGTTTCTGATAAAACTTCAGAAGGACGGCAGAGGGTACAGCACTGTAAAAACAGTCAGGGGAATTCTGCGACCTGCGTTCCAGATGGCGGTCGATGATGATATCCTGAACAAGAACCCATTCGGATTTCAGCTTGCGGGTGTCGTGGTCAACGACAGCGTTACAAGAGAAGCCATCAGCCGCGAGGATATGCGGCGGTTTCTTAAATTTGTACATGACGACAATTGCTACTGCAAATATTACGAAGCAATATACATACTGTTCCACACCGGACTGCGAATTTCAGAATTCTGCGGACTTACACTTCAAGATATTGATTTGCAGAAAAAAGTGCTGAATATCGACCATCAATTGCAGCGGATTTCAGACAGCACTTACCATATTGAGCCGACCAAGACCAAAGCGGGTACAAGGAAGCTGCCGCTTACCGATGACGTTGTCGAGTGCTTCCGTGCCATAATTGAGGACAGAGAACCTCCAAAACGCGAACGAATAATAGATGGGTACGCGGGATTTCTGTACTACGATAAAAACGGAATGCCGCTGGTCGCAATGCACTGGGAACACCGATTAAAGCATATGGTGAATCGGTACAACGAGATTTACCGCCTGCAAATGCCGAGTATCACTCCGCACGTCTGCCGCCACACCTATTGCAGCAATATGGCGAAATCCGGCATGAACCCGAAAACACTGCAGTACCTTATGGGACACAGCGACATTGGCGTTACGCTGAACACCTACACACATCTAGGACTTGAGGACGCGCAGGACGAACTCGGAAGAATAGCTGAGATTGAAAATGCCCGCAGGGAGATGGATAAGCTTGGTGGGGAGAAAACGCAGGAGATGTTCAAGGTGACGGGATAAAATAGTGATGGGCGTACAGAGATGTACGCCCAATTAATGTTCTGTTTATTAACGCTTAAACCAGTGTCATAAATTATCTGCTGCGCTTTCTGGAGATAATAAGTGCAGCGCCTGCGCCGAGAGCCAGTGCGATTACCGCAGAAACTCCCTCTGCACCAGTATCAGGGCTGCCCTTAGAGGTGTTCTCATCTGAGGAATCCTCCGATGTCTCAGATGAGCGCTTGGTATAATAGAGCGTACCCTCGTCGTTGGTGAGCGCAAGCACCGTGTTTCCGTTTTCGTCTATGGTCAGGGAATACTCAGCCTGTTCAGCCTCGCCTGTGCCAAGGTCGTAAGCGACATAAGTTCCGATACCATCGCCTTTTTCGCCGCTGTCGTACATATAAGTGTTGAAATCGCTGGTTTTCTCGCCGTTCATGAATGTCGCACCGTTACCGCTTCCGTCAATGGTGACATGGTACTCAACGCCTTCGTATTCCTCGCCCCAGCCGCTGAGGTCGCAGTCCCATGTGCCTTCAAGTGCGGACGCCTGCGCAGCCGAAGAATCAGTACGCTCGGAGTAATCCAGATTCTCAAGGCAGAACAGCGCAATGCAATTGTCTATAGTGTGGAGGTCGGCTGCGTCGTCGATTCCTGCGCTGAGCCAGTATGCGTAATTGCCTTTAAGGTAACCCTGAAGCTCCTCAAGGTCGCTTCCGTAGCGGAATTCTATGTGATAGGTTTCAGCCATTGTGTCGTCACGGAAGAAGAAATATGTGAACTCGCCCGCGTCGTCGGTACTCTTGTATACATCGCAAGGGAATGCGACCGGCATTTCAACGCCGCCCCAGTTCAGTACTTCGCCGTCGCCGATATTGTACTGTCCGAGGTACTCGTAGGTGTGAGTGTACTGTGAACCGTCAGTGAGAGTGACAGTGGCTGTCATGTCGCTGTTGAATGTGAACTGAGCTGCGTCATTGATATACCAGCAGTCGAACGCTGCGGCTCCGGTTTCCGCAATATGGTCGACAGCCTCCTGACCGTAAATGTCGGAGCTTATAGAGCCTTTCAAGAAAGCTGCAGTTGCTTCTGCGTTGTCCTCACCCATGACTGCGGCGCAGTATTTGTACCATATGTCGGAGTATTTCTCGTCGAGAATAACATCAAAAAGATTGTCATAGCTTGTGGAGGTTTCCCCTGCAATGTCGGTCCATACGCCGGATCCAGCGGCATCGCCACTTGCAGGACTTTCAGCGGACGCTGCCGCCGAAACCGAGAGAATGGTCCCTGCTGCTATTATTGATGTCATTTTTCTTATAAACTTCATGGTGTATTCCTTTCTTTTTCTGCAAGTATTAGTTTAAGCTAACTCAAATCTGCGGTTGGGTTAGTCTTAACTACCAGCTATTATATCACGCTTTATTAAATTTGTCAAGGGTGGAAAATCCTTTTTTCAACAAAGACACAGGAGAAATGCAGCCGCCTTTCCCCTGTGTACTATTGTTATAAGACCTTGGTATTATCAGGTCTGAGCGGCTCCGTCGACCGAGATGACTGTTCCTGTTACATAGCTTGAAAGGTCGCTTGCAAGGAACAGGAACACATTCGCAACTTCCTCCGGCTCGCCTATGCGCCCGAGCGGGATAGGCGCAGAAATACGCTCGACCATATCGGCGGGAAGCGCGGCGACCATATCTGTCCTTGTTACACCCGGTGCGACAGCATTCACCCGTATTCCACTGCGGCCAAGTTCTCTTGCAAGGCTCTTGGTCATTCCGTTTACGGCGAATTTGCTTGTGGGGTAGCCTACTCCGCTTGGCTGACCGTAAATGCTTACCATTGAACTTGTGTTGATTATGCTGCCTCCGTGTTCTCTCATATGCTCTGCGGCAGCCTTGCAGCCGTTGAACACTGCGGTTACATTAAGGTCCATTATCTTCTTGAACGCTTCGGGGTCGTACTGCGCCAATGGCTCGCGAGCGGATATTCCGGCGTTGTTTACCAGGATATCAAGCTTGCCGAATCTGGCAGCGACCTCATCTACTGCGTTTTTCATTGCTGAATAATCGGTAATGTCAGGAGCCATTCCAATGACCTCCCATGAGGGATTCTCTGTTTTAAGCTCTGTGAGCGCCTTGTCAACGGTTTCCTGACGGCTGCCGAAAAGAGCTACCTTTGCTCCGTTCTGAAGAAACACCTTAACGATGGCGAAGCCTATTCCTCTTGTTCCGCCTGTTACAATGGCTGTTTTTCCTTTAAGCATATAGATTTCCTCCTGTTTTATTAATTGGGTATCGAAAAATACACCCTAATATTATATTATCACCTTGCACAGATTTTGTCAACATCCGGCATGAACCCGAAAACACTGCAGTACCTTATGGGACACAGCGACATCGGTGTTACTCTGAATACTTACACACATCTCGGGCTTGAGGACGCTCAGGACGAACTCGGTCGGATAGCCGAGATTGAAAATGCCCGCAGGGAGATGGATAAGCTTGGTGGGGAGAAAACACAGGAAATGTTCAGAGTGATGGGATAAAATAGTTATGGGCGTACAGAGATGTACGCCCATTTGCCATAAATCCCGGAAATGCTCATGGGTACTATGCAAAATCAAAAATCTGTGTTATAATAAAAGCGTTGATTTTCCCATGCAAAATCCTTAGTAGTAAAACTTCTGATTTTTACTACTATTTGACTACTACACACGTCCGCAATTTGCCGCGATTTGCCGAGTTTCTGTAAAAACAGCAGGAATTATGTAAAATCTGACAGTAGGCAAAATGCGGCAATAAAGCGCATTACAAAGCCTTCTGAAAGGAATTCACCCAATGTATCGTATACTTTTCGTCTGCCACGGCAACATCTGCCGTTCTCCGATGGCGGAGTTCGTATTCCTGGATATGCTGAAGAAGCGTGGGATAACCGGGGTCACGGCGGAATCTGCGGCGACCTCCACAGAGGAGATAGGGAATCCGGTGCATTACGGCACGGCGGCGATACTCCAGCGGCTGGGGATAGACTACTCCGCCAAGCGCGCCCGGCAGATGACCCGGGCGGACGCCGGGAAATTCGACCTGCTGGTGGGAATGGACTCCGCGAATATCCGCAACATGACCCGTATAGCCGGAGAGGAATACGCCCCGAAAATACGCATGCTGCTGGATTTCACCGACCGCCCCGGCGCCATCGCCGACCCCTGGTACACCGGGGAATTCGAAACGACCTGCCGGGACGTGCGCGAGGGCTGCGAGGGACTTATAGACTGGCTTTACAGCGAGGGGATAATTTGAGGAAGCTTGAGAGAATGCACCCGGCGGTGGGATTCCTATACTTGCTGGGGGTGATGGGAATAACCGCCTTCGCCGGAAGCCCGGTCGTGGTACTGGAATCCCTCGCCGGGGCAGCGCTTCTGGCGGCGCTTTCCGGCAGACTCCGGGGGATAGGCTGGACTGTTCCCATTGCATTTACGGCGGCGCTGGCTAACTTTCTGTTCGTGCATAACGGCGCGACTGCGCTGTTCTTTGTCGGGGATATGGCGTTCACCCTGGAAGCGCTTGCCTACGGCGCATTCACCGGAGTCATGCTGTCATCGGTCTGCCTGTGGGGGAATAATGCGGTGCGGTACGTCACCAGCGACAAGTACATCTGGCTGTTCGGCAGGATACTTCCGGCGGCAGGGCTGGTGCTTTCCTGCGCGATAAGATTTATTCCGATGTTCGTGCGGCGCACCCGGGAGTTCATCGCCGTGCAGCGCTGCACTACGGTCCGGGGGTATTTACGGGCGTTTTCCGCTTCGGTGGGATACTCCGCCGAACAGGCGATGGATTCCGCGCTGTCAATGCGCGCCCGGGGCTACGGCACCGCACGGCGCACCAGCTTTTCGCTGTACCGCTTCACCGGAGGGACCGCCGCCGCGCTTGCTGTGACGGTATTCCTGGGCGCAGTGTGCGCCGCGCTGATGATCTCCGGCGCCGGGGCGTTCTGGTTCTATCCGGCGGTGTCCGGAATACGCATGCGGCTGCCGGATATCCTGCTGTACTGCGTATCCGGGGTGTTCTTCCTGCTGCCCTCCGCGGTGGTCTTATGGGAGAACGTGCAGTACGCCCGGGGACTTGGGCTGAATTCTGCCAGGGCAAAGGAGAAATAAATGGACAGGATATGGAACGATATGTACAGCGCGGCGAGAGCCGTGCAGAATGAACGCGCCATTTCGGACTGCGTCGAGGCAGGCGGAGTTGCCGCCGCGGTGCTTTCCGCTTCCGGGAAGATATACACCGGCGTGTGCGTGGACGCCGCCTGCACCCTGGGTATCTGCGCGGAGCGCAGCGCAATATTCAGCATGATAACCGCCGGGGAGCAGGAGATATCCCGGGTCATTGCGATAGGCGGCGACGGAAGCACAGTACCTCCCTGCGGAGCCTGCCGGGAGTTCATGTCGCAGCTCATGCCGGAGAAATTCCGTGGGATAGAGATAATGATGGACTACGGCGCCGACAGGGTAGTTACCCTGGGGGAGCTTACTCCGGATTGGTGGATAAAGTGAAGCAGATAGAAACAGAGCACCTGTCCTTCAGCTACCCCGGCGGAAATTCCGCGCTGAGGGACGTCACGCTGTCAGTGGAGCCGGGGGAATTCGTGACCCTGTGCGGACTTTCCGGCTGCGGAAAGAGCACACTCCTGCGCCTGCTGAAGCCGGGAATACAGCCGCGCGGCGAGGCCGGGGGCAGAATACTCCTGAACGGGAGAGAGCTTCCGAAGGAGCCGGACAGCTATACTTCCTCCGCCCTGGGATTCGTCATGCAGGACCCGGAGGCGCAGACCGTCACGGACAAGGTGTGGCACGAACTGGCGTTCTCCTGCGAGAGCGTGGGATTACCACGGGGCGAGATACGCCGCCGGGTGGGGGAGATGGCGTGCTATTTCGGGCTTGAGGAACTTTTCGGGCGCGATACCTCCACCCTTTCCGGCGGACAGAAGCAGCTGCTGTGCCTTGCCTCCGCCGCGGCGCTCCACCCGGAAATACTGCTGCTGGACGAGCCTGCTTCCCAGCTGGACCCGGTGGCGGCGCAGAATTTCGTGGACGCGGTGCGCCGGCTGAATCACGATTTCGGTATCACAGTGATAGCGGCGGAGCACCGCCTTGAGGAGCTTCTCCCAATATCCGACCGGGTGATAGTACTGGACTGCGGAAGCGTTATTGCGGACTGCCGCCCCTCAATGCTGGCGGAGCGGCTCCCTGCCGGGCACCCGATGGGGCGCGCCCTCACTGCGGCGCAGCGTGTATTCCGGGCGGCGGGCGGAAAGGGACCCTCCCCGGTGTCGGTGCGCGAGGGCAGGCAGGACTCCCTGTGCCGGGAATACATCGCGGCGCACCCGGTTTGCTCCGGCGACCGGACCGTGGAGAAGTCCGCGCAGGAGCCGCTGCTGTCCGTCCGGGAGCTTTACGCCGGCTGGGGCAGGACCGCCCCGGAGGTGCTCCGGGGGACTTCCCTGAGCGTGCGTCCCGGGGAAATCTACGCGGTCATCGGCGGAAACGGCAGCGGCAAATCAACGCTGCTGAAAGCGATTTGCGGCATAGTGAAGCCCACCGGCGGCAGGATAAAACTGCGCCGGGGAGCGAAAACCGCGTACCTGCCGCAGAATCCCTGCATGCTGTTCACCCGGGACGCCGCCGGGGAGGAGGCTCCGCAGGAAATGCTGGCGGAATTCGGGCTGACGGAGCTTTCCGGCAGGGACCCCCTCGACCTCTCCGGCGGTGAGCGGCAGAAGCTGGCGCTGGCAAAGCTGCTGGCGGAGAATCCGGATCTGCTGATGCTTGACGAGCCGACCAAGGGGACTGACGCCGCTTCCCGGGAGGGATTTGCGGCAATGCTACGGGATATCGCGGCGAGGGGCACGGCGGTGCTCCTGGTAACCCACGATACGGAATTCGCAGCCGCCTGCGCGGACACCTGCGGAATGCTGTTCAACGGCGAGATCATCAGCGAGGCTCCTCCGGAGGAGATGTTCCGGCAGAATTACTTCTACACAACCCCAATGTCCAGGCTCTCCCGGGGGATCTGAAAAGATTGATTTATTTTGTGGGCTGAATCTGGAAAAAGTGGTTGAATTCAGATGATGAGTGTGTTATAATAAATTGCAGAGTGTTCTTAGTACAGACAGATGCCTTTCGTACTCGGTACCATTACTCACAACCAAAGGGCAAGGAGCGTAAATGGCGTATATGAATGGAAATCAGCTGATGTCCCGGCTCGGCGCCGAGATATCCAAGGTAATAAAGGGAAAGCAGGAGGCGGTTCAGCTTATTCTGACCGCACTGCTGGCACAGGGGCATGTGCTCATTGAGGACGTGCCCGGCGTGGGTAAGACCACCCTCGCAATGGCGCTTGGCAGGGCAACGGGACTTGCATTCCGGCGCGCGCAGTTCACTCCGGACGTCATGGCGTCGGATATCACCGGCTTCACCATGTTCGACCGGGAGGAGAACCGCTTTGAATACCGCGCAGGACTTGTCATGACGAATATCCTGCTGGCGGACGAGATCAACCGTACCTCCCCGAAAACGCAGTCCGCCCTGCTGGAGGCGATGGAGGAGAAGCGCGTCACCGTTGACGGCGTGGTGCATTCCCTGCCGTCCCCGTTCATGGTTATTGCGACCCAGAACTCCCAGGGTTATGTGGGAACGTTCCCACTGCCGGAGGCTCAGCTTGACCGCTTCATGATAAGGATCAGCATGGGATACCCCAGCGTTGAGGAAGAAACCGGGATACTGCTGGACAGGCTCAGCGCGAATCCCGTGGAAGAGGTGCAGCAGATAATGACCGCCGAGCAGCTCCAGGGCTGTATTGACGAGGTACAGCAGGTCCAGGTGGCGGACAGCGTGTGCAGGTACATCGCGGAGCTTTCCGCGGCGACGAGGGCGCACGGCGGCGTGGAACTCGGCGTGAGTCCCCGGGCGTCGCTGGCAATACTCCAGGCGGCGAGGGCGTTCGCGTACCTCAGCGGCAGGGATTATGTAGTGCCGGAGGATATAGTCCGCCTGATGATCCCGGTGTTCAGCCACAGGATCGTCCTGCGGCAGGAGATGAAGCTCCGCCGTCTGGACATCACGACGGTGCTCCAGGACGTGGTGTCCTCGGTAACTCCGCCGGTAAGGCGCGGAATTTGAGAGGGCGCAGATGAGCAGGAACAGACTGATATACATTACGCTGACGGTGGCGTTCATGGTGTTCTCCGCAGCGTATGAGAGCCGGCTTTCGGCGGTGCTGTTCATCGCGGCGCTCTGCTATCCTGTACTGGCGGCGGTATGCGTGCTGATAAACAGCCGCATGACGGACATCGGATTTGCGGAAGGATCTATGACGGCAGGCGCGCGCCCGAGGATAGTCCGGCAGAAAGGCGAGGCCTACGACCTGTGGATATACGTCCGCAGCCGTTCGGTGTTCCCCTGCGTGCCGGTGGAATTGCAGTGCAATCTCCCGGACAGGGACATGGGGCTGTTCATGCGCAAGCGTATCTACGCCGCAGTGCCGCCCCTGGGCAGGTGCAGGATATCCGTATCCGTCATGCACCGCTACCGTGGAGCGTATACCGCAGAGATAAGCCGGGCTGCGTTCTTTGATCCGCTGCGGATAATCCGTATCAGCCGCCGGGTGGATTCCGAGGCGACGCTGATATTCCTGCCCCGGCGGCTGGACTACGGCGAGCTAATCGCGGAGGCTCCCGGCGAGGAGAGCACGGACCCGGCGCTGCTGCTGAAGGGCGAGCGCGAGGAATTCTCCCACGTCCGGGAATACGTCATCGGCGACATGATGCAGCTGGTGCACTGGAAGCTCACGGCGAAGCTGGACGAGATGATGATAAAGCAGTACGACCAGGCGACGGAGCGGCGCTCCACGATACTCTGCGACTACTGCCCCGACAGCGCGGACACTGGCATGGCGATGAAGCAGGCGGATTCCGTCATCGAAACGGCGATAGCGATCGCGCTTGCGTCGGTGAAGGCAGGGGTAGGCACCCGCGTGGATTTCGGCGCCGTGACGGGGGATTACCGCTGTGATATCCGCGACATGGCGGACTTTGAGAGGTTCTACGACCTGGCGGCGGTAATGCCGCTGAGGTTCGATACGGTGGGAGTTCAGCAGCTCCTGGCGGACGGACAGCAGGGGGCGTCGGTGGTGTTCCTGATAACGGGGCGGCTGAGCGAGGAACTTGTCGCAATGCTGAACGCCGCCGCGGAGAACGCCCGGGGAACGGTGTTCGTGCTGGCGAACGTGAATCCGGGAGTGAATCCGGCGCTTGAGGAGAAGGCAAAGCAGCAGCACTTCGAGTATTTCCCGGTGAGGGAAAAGGAAGCATAAAAAATGGAGGGCAGACCCTCCATTTTTTATTCAGCGTTTCCCATGTCCTATTCAGCGTTTCCCAGCAGTATGTCCGCCGCAAACTCCGCCATGCAGGCGAAATCCGACCTGCCGGAGCGCTCCACCGGGAGCTCCATCGGCTCGCAGACTCCCCGGAGCGTTGTCATTGCACGGTTCAGGGAGAGCGTCACGGTTTCCCCGGCGTCGGAGGTAATGCTGACGGTGTTCATTCCGCACCTGCCGCAGGTTATCAGCTGGATACCCGCCGGACTGCCGGCAGGCAGCGCTCCGGCGTCACCGTCTATTATCAGCCCGGCGGCGCGCTTCAGCTCCGGGAGCTTCCCTCCCAGGAATACCACGGCGCACTCCGGGCAGTTCACCGCCAGGACGGATTCCGCAGCCACCCACGGGATATTCCCGGACAGAGCCATTACTCCGCCTATAGAAAGGACAAATCCAGACATAAAAACGACCCCCGAATTCAGATTCCGGGGGTTATTTTGTGCTGTTCAGAGGGGATTATTCACCGCGGTCCGGCGAATACTTCTCCATTATCCTGACGGCGGTCTTTATTCCGTCCACCGCCGCGGACATGATACCCCCGGCGTAGCCGCAGCCTTCGCCGCAGGGGAACAGATTATCCGCACACGCCGCGAATCCGGATTCGTTCCTGGGGAGCCTTACCGGGGAGCTGCTGCGCGTTTCTATCGCGGTGAGCACGCTGTCGCTGTCGGAGAAGCCGGGAATACGCCGGTCGAAGTAGCGCAGCCCGTTCTTCAGCGGCGTGCTGACGTATTCCGGGAACAGCCTGTTCAGGTCCGCAGGCTCCACCCCGAGGGAATATGTCGGCTCCACCCTGCCCAGGGTGAAGCTGCTCCCCCCGGCGATGAATTCCCGGGTGAGCGCCGCCGGGGCTTTCCCGGAGCGTCCCATCTGGAACGCCTGCTGCTCCAGCCGCTGAATGAATTCCGCGCCGCCCAGCGGACCGCCGCCGAAATCCTCCGGGGAAACCGATACCAGCACGGCGCTGTTGGCGTTCCTGCCGGCACGGTCGAAGTAGCTCATGCCGTTTGTGACAACAGTCCCCGGCTCGCTGGCGGAGGCAACGACGTAGCCCCCGGGGCACATGCAGAAAGTATACACGCCCCTGCCGCCCTCGTGGTAGGACAGCTGGTATTCCGCCGGAGGCAGCGCCGGGTGCCCGGCGTACTTCCCGTAAAGCGCGAGGTCGATGTCCGTCTGGAGGTGCTCAATACGCGCGCCGACGGAAAATGGCTTGGGGACAAGCTCCACGCCGCTTTCGTTCAGCATTCTGAACGTGTCGTGGGCGGAGTGACCCACAGCCAGAGCCAGCGCTCCGCAGGGGAGATCCGCGCCGTTTATGCGGATACTCTCCAGCCTGCCGCCGCGCAGCTCCACGCCCTCCAGCGGCGTGAGGAATCTCACCTCGCCGCCCAGGCTTATCACACGCTGCCGGAGATTCCGGACGACGCTGCGCAGCCGGTCGGTGCCGATGTGGGGCTTCGCCTGGGTGAGTATCTCCTCCGGGGCGCCGAATTCCGCCAGGCGCTCCAGTACCCGGGAGCACAGCGGGTCGTTTATCCGGGTCGTGAGCTTGCCGTCCGAGAATGTCCCGGCGCCGCCCTCGCCGAACTGCACGTTCGAGGAGCGGTCCAGCGCGCCGCCGTGCCAGTAGCCCTCCACCGCGGCGATACGGCGGTCCATGTCCGCACCGCGCTCCAGTACCACCGGCTTATAGCCGAATTCGCACAGCGTGAGGGCACAGAACATTCCTGCCGGACCGAATCCGGCTACATAGATGTCCCCACGGAGCTTCTCGCTGCCGCGCTTCACCATAAGTTCCCCCGGCTCGTACAGGCGTACTTCCGGGCGCTTTTCCGCAATACGCTTTTCGCGCTGCCTGTCCTTCAGCCGGATATACACCGAGTGGACGAAGCACACCTCCCGGCGCGCGTCCACGGAGCTTTTGTACAGCCGCGCTTCCGCAATATCCCCGGACTTCAGCCGGAGCGCCGCCATCGCCCTGGATACTGCGTTCTCCTTAGGCTCGTCCAGTCCGGTCTTTATCTGTGAAATGATTATCGCCATTTATTCCTCTTCTGCTACCGTGCGTGCGCTGACGGTTATTTTGTAGCTTCCCACGGCAAGGCAGTTGCTGCCATCGGAGCCGGTTATTACCACCGTGACGGGGACGTCCTGGGAGCCGTCGTGCAGGGAAACTCCCAGAAGGTTGGCGGTGATGTAGAAGTCGCCGGAAGCAAGTGCGCTCAGCTGCTCTGACGGCCCTATGACGCTCAGCGTGAGTTCCTGTGTGATGATATCGACCTCCATGTTGTCGGGGACGTTCACCACAGTTATGTTGGTCACGGGGAAGTCCAGCTTGCCATAGTCCGCAATATCCCAGGTGACCCGGGCGCTGTTGTATCCGGAGAGGTTCTTGTAGCCCTCGGGCAGCGTTATCGGTATCGTGGAAACGGTCTGGTTCAGTCGGATATCCGCAATGTTCACCGTGCCGATGTTGAGTTCGCTGAGGTTGCTGATACTGTCGTCCGGCGCCGCCACCATAATGCTCTTGGGGGAGATGTCGAAGCCCAGGCTGTCGATATCGAAATACTGCGGAACTCCGGCGAAGGAGAACGTGAGCGGAAGCTCTTTCTGCATATAGATGGGGATATTCACCATGACGCTATCGGCGCTTATCTTCACATCGTCGTTCACCAGTTTGGAGCCGCTGGCGGTGTATATCGTCAGCGGAGTCTGCACCTCGTGGCTCTCGTGTATCTCGCCGTCCAGAGTCGCCTTTGCTTCAATACGGCTTATCTTGTCCAGTACGGAAGCCGAGCCGGTCACGGTGACGGTCGCCGGGGAGGCGGTTATCTCATCGACGTAGTATCCCTCGGGCAGGCTGATATCCGGCGCGTAGGCGGTTATCGGGAATTCCCGGGTGGCAATCTCATCGATGGTGATGGTCACAGCCATCTGCGAGGTTTCCAGAAGCGTGTATTCCACGCCGGTCTTGCTTGATACGCTGACGGGCACGGTGAATGTGCCTGCGGAGCGCACGGAATCCAGGTCGAGGGCGGCGTAGAAATCCTCCGCCTTGAGTGCGGCGATGTCGTAGCGCTTGCCCTCTATGCGGATATCCGTTGTCCCGGAGTAGCTGTCGATTATTTGCAGGTTGTTGCTGATCATGTATTCCGTGGGCTGCACCTGTATCGGTATCCCGGAAATGCTGGTTTCGATGGTCGGGAACACCTGCACGGATACCAGTATCCACACGATGACCGCAAGCACGGTGCTGAGCACGATTATTTTCAGATTGTTCCGGGCAGCCTTGCCCATTCCGCCCACCAGGCTGCGGAAACTGCGCTGATTCCTGGGCTTCTGTTCGCTGTTGTTCTTGTTATCCATGCTGCCTCCTTATTCTGCGCCGGCGCCTGCCTGGGGGCGCTTTGTCCTGCGCTTGCCCTTTGCCTTGGCTTCATCGGGCATCTCATCGCGGAGGATATTTATAAGAGCCTCTTTGGGATTGTATTCATTGTTGAATCTGGTGAGCTGTCCGGCTTTCGCCACGGAGATTATTCCGGTTTCCTCGGAAACGACGATGATCAGCGCGTCGGAATTCTCGCTCATACCGAGAGCCGCGCGGTGCCGCGAGCCGAGGTCGGCGTCAACATACTGCCCCTTGTTGGTTATCGGCAGGAAGCAGCCTGCGGCGTATATCCTGTTGTTGCGTATTATCACCGCGCCGTCGTGCAGCGGAGCCTTGTTGTAGAACAGGTTGCAGAACAGTTCCGGCGACGGGTCGGAGTTTATCACGGTGGACTGCTCGATGATGTTGCCTAGCTTTGTCTGGCGCTCTATGACGATGAGGGCGCCGGTGCGTGTGCGGCTGAGCCTTTCGCAGGCGTCCGCAATTCCCTGAATGCACTTCTCGCGCGCCTGCACGTCGCCGATACCGTTATCCAGCGACTGGACGATGCTGGGGACCTTTGCGGTGCCCACCTTTTCGAGCATCCGGCGCAGCTCCGGCTGGAACACTATCACGACCGCGATAAGTCCCACCTGGAAGAAGTTCTGGAACAGGAAGCTCATTACCTTGAGCTGGCATATCTGCACCAGGAAGAACAGCGCCACAAGCACCATGATACCTTTCAGCAGCTGCTCCGCACGGGTTTCCTGCATGAGTTTTATCACCACGCAGATAAGGACTGCGAGGAGTATCATATCTATTACGTCAAACACAGTTATCGACATAAACACGCGAACCAGGTTGCTGAATACGTCTGATATGTAGCCAAAGAAATCCAAAGCCATACCCCTTTTCGGTTATTTGTTCGTTTCCGCCAACTTATATTATAACAGTATATCGGGTCAAATGCAAGTGTTTTCCACAAAAAAAGTATGGGACTCCGCCGCCAAAATATGCCGCCGTACTTGAAATTTGCCGGGGAATGTGCTATACTGTGTGCAGGGCGGAGAATTCCGCGATAATACGCAGATAAAGGAGTTTACACCATGGATATCAGGGCAAGGATAGACGAGATTGTCAACAGGGTAAAGAGCGACCCGGACATCGCCGCAAAGTTCCAGAAGGACCCGATAAAGACGGTCGAGGGGATCATCGGCGTGGACCTTCCGGACGATGTGATAAAGCAGATCGTTGACGGCGTAAAGACCAAGGTCAACGTTGACGGGCTGAAGGATAAGCTGGGCGGTCTTGGCGGACTCTTCGGCGGAAATAAGTAACAAATCTGACGGCGCTGCCCGTGTTCTGCGGACAGCGCTTCCTGTAATATATAAGGAGCGTAAACATGAAAAGAACTCTCGACTGGGAACAGTACCTTGAAGCCTCCGCCAGAGCGGTTTCGCAGGGCGTCGTGCTGCTTAAGAACGACGGCGCGCTTCCGCTGAAGAAGGGCGGCACCGCGGCGGTATTCGGCAGGATACAGCTGCACTACTACAAGAGCGGCACCGGCAGCGGCGGAATGGTGAACGTGTCCGAGGTCATCGGTATCACCGACGGACTTATCCGCGCAGGATACAGCGTTGACAGGGAACTCCTGGATACCTACACCGCGTGGGACAGCGAGCACCCGTTCAATTACGGCGAGGGCTGGGGCGGCGAGCCGTGGTCCCAGGAGGAAATGCCGCTGACGGACGATATCGTGAATTCCGCGGCGGAGCGCTGCGGCACCGCCATCGTCATCATCGGCAGGACCGCCGGCGAGGAGATGGACAACAAGTTGGAAAAGGGCGCATTCCTGCTCTCCGACCTGGAGGAGGATATGCTGAAGCGCGTCAGCGCCGCATTCCAGAATACCATCGTGCTGCTGAACACCGCCGGACTTATCGACATGGGATTCATGGACAGATACGACATTTCCGCCGTGATGTATGTATGGCAGGGCGGAATGGTCGGCGGCACCGGCACGGCAATGGTGCTCACCGGCGAGGTTTCCCCCAGCGGAAAGCTCCCGGATACCATCGCTTACAGCGTCAGCGACTACCCCTCCGATAAGTACTTCGGCAGCGGCGAGGAGGACCGCTACGGCGAGGATATCTACGTCGGCTACCGCTACTTTGAAACCTTTGCCAGGGACAAGGTGCGCTTCCCATTCGGATTCGGGCTTTCCTACACCACTTTCGGCATGGCTGCGGAGTTCACCTCCGGGGAGGATTCCGTTTCCGCCAACGTCACCGTGACCAACACCGGCAGCGTCCCCGGCCGCGAGGTGGTGCAGATATACTGCGAGGCTCCCCAGGGCAGACTGGGTAAGCCTGCGAGAGTCCTCTGCGGATTCGACAAGACCTGGACGATAAAGCCCGGCGAGAGCGAGCGGCTGACGATAGATATCCCGGTGGAGTCCCTGGCTTCCTACGATGATTCCGGCGCGACCGGGCACCGCTACTGCTGGATACTGGAGGGCGGCACCTACCGCTTCTACGTCGGCGCGGACGTCCGCTCCGCAAGGGAGTGCTTCGCTCTGGATATCCCCGAAACCGTGGTAAGGCAGTGCGATTCCGCCCTCGCTCCCGTGGAGGGATTCCAGAGAATGCGCAACTCCGGCGGCAGCATTGCCTTCGAGGAAGTACCCCTCACCCCCGACCCGGAGCCGCACTCCCACGCGAAGCTCCCGGCGGAGATACCCCAGACCGGCGACCAGGGAATAAAGCTCGCGGACGTGTACTACGGCAGGAACACCCTGGAGGAATTCACCGCACAGCTGACGGACTACGACCTCTCCTGCATAATACGCGGCGAGGGAATGGGCAGCCCGAAGGTCACGGCAGGTACTGCGGCGGCGTTCGGCGGAATTTCCGATGAACTCCGGGCGCTGGGAATTCCCTGCGCGTGCTGCGACGACGGTCCCTCCGGAATGCGCCTGGACTGCGGAACCAAGGCGTTCAGCCTGCCTAACGGCACCTTGCTTGCCTCCACCTTTGACAGGCAGCTTCTGATGGAACTGTTCACGCTGATGGGGCTTGAGATGCACACCAACCAGGTGGACTGTCTGTTGGGTCCGGGTATGAATATCCACCGCCACCCCCTCAACGGGCGCAACTTCGAGTACTTCTCCGAGGACCCGTTCCTGACGGGAAGCCTGGCGGCGGCTCAGCTTGCCGGACTGCACTCCACCGGCGCGGAGGGCACCATCAAGCACTTCTGCGGCAATAACCGCGAGACCCACCGCCACACACTCGACAGCATTATCTCAGAGCGTGCACTGCGCGAGATATACCTCCGCGGATTCGAGATCGCCGTAAAGCAGGGCGAGGCGAAGTCCGTCATGACCACCTACGGAAAGGTGAACGGCGTGTATACCGCCGGAAATTACGACCTGGTGACGAAGATACTGCGCGATGACTGGGGCTTCGACGGATTCGCCATGACCGACTGGTGGGCGGATATCAACCGCCGGAACGCTCCCACCTCCAGAACGGATTTCGCGGCGATGGCTATGGCGCAGAACGACGTCTACATGGTGACCGCGGACGGCGCGCACAACGACGACAATACCCTCAGCAGCCTTGAAAAGGGCGAGCTGACCCGGGGTGAACTCCAGCGAAACGCGATGAATATACTGCGCTTCCTGCTGACCACGCACGTCATGAAGCGCGAGATGGGTATCGACGACTCCACCGAGATCATCAACCGCCCGGCGGACAGCGGCGACGTGGACAGCACGGATATCACGTTCTATCCCATTGACGAGGAGCTGACCCTCGACCTTTCAGAAGTGACCGTTGAAAAGGGCGGAAGCTGCGCATTCGGACTGAACGTTTCCAAGCCCGGAGTCTACACTGCTACCATCACCGCCTCCAGCGAACTTTCGGAGCTGGCGCAGACTTCCGTTACGCTGTTCGCCCTGGGAAGCCCGAGCGGCACCTACACCTTCAACGGCACCGGCGGAAAGCCCGTGGAGATAGCGCGCGACGCGAACTTCCTGTCGAACTTCATGTCCATCAGGCTGTATTTCGGCGGCAGCGGACTGCGCCTGCACAACATCAGATTCGAACTGAAGGAAAGGTGGAACTGACATGGTAAGGCCGATAGTGAAGGATAAATTCCTGCTGAGTCAGAAATCCGCGCCGGCGGACCGCAGCGACCTCCCGACCGCCCAGGACCTTGTGGAAACCATCGCCGCCCACGCCGAGGAGTGCGTGGGAATGGCGGCGAACATGATAGGCGTACTGAAGCGCATTATCGTGTTCCAGGAGTTCAACAGGTATGTCGTCATGATAAATCCTGAGGTAGTATGGGAAAGCCCGGCGACCTACGAAACCAACGAGGGCTGCCTTTGCCACGAGGGCGCTAAGAATGTCACACGGCATGAGGAGATAGAGGTGGAGTTCCTTGACCTGCGCATGAAGAAGTGCCGGGTGAAATACAGCGGTATCACCGCAGAGATAATCCAGCACGAGATGGACCACCTTGAGGGGATACTGATATGAACGGAGCGACCTCGTGCATGTACGTCCACAGGGAGCTGCCATGACGGAGTTTGAATTCGGGGGATTCTCCTGCCGGACGGAAGGCTCCGGCGGCACCCTGGCGCTGCTTTTCAGCGGATTCGACCGGGAGCTGTTTGCGGACGTGGGCGGAATCCTCGCGCAGTCCGGCGGCGGAGTCACCCTGGCGGAATTCGGGGATATCGACTGGGACCGGGACTACTCCCCCTGGGAGGCTGCCGGGACGAACGGGCGCGTGTTCTCCGGCGGCGCAGACCGTCTGGTGGGATTCCTGCCGGATATAGTGCAGGAGCTTTCCCGGCGGTACGGGGAGTTCTCCCGGGTGTACCTGTGCGGATATTCCCTGGGGGGACTGTTCGCGCTGTATTCCGCCGCTGTGTGGGATTTCCCGGCGCTGTGCGGAGCGGCGAGCTGCTCCGGCTCCATGTGGTTCCCGGGGTGGACGGAGTTCCTGAGGGAGCACCCGATTCACGGGGACGTATTCCTGAGCCTTGGCGGAAAGGAAAAGAACTCCCCGGACCCGATGATGGCTTCCGTTGAGGAAAAGACGATGGAGGTAAAGCGCATTGCGGAGCGCACCGCGCGTGTAGTATTCCGGAACGAGCCGGGAGGGCATTTCAGCCGCGTTCCCCAGCGCCTGGCAAGAGCGGTGGAATACCTGGCGGAATGCAAATAAAAGAAGGCGGAGAATCAATTCTCCGCCTCAGACTGTTGAAAAACCTATCAAATTATGCGTAGCATACTAAAAGTTTTCGGTCCAGCCTTTTCCAAAAGGCTGGCGAGTCGAGGGCAGCGCCCTCGTCGCCGTCCGCAGACGGCGAAA
>UQMF01000032.1 GCA_900542145.1 uncultured Oscillospiraceae bacterium
CTCCTCATTGTACAATCTGACGAAAAATCGAGTTTTGCCAATAAGCGAAGCGTAACATTGGCAAAACTGACTGCGCAATACACGCACAATCTTTGTGCGGTATTGCCCTAAAATCCCCGGTGGGAACTTTCGGCGTTACTTATCCCTGTTCTCCGAAAAGCTCCTTGGAAAGCCATACATACGCGGTGTCAAGCGCTTCGTACAGGCTGTTCATCTCGCCCTTCTTCGCCTTTGCAAGGAGGTCAGGCTCCATCTTGGTCGGTACCATCTGCACCATGACCTTTGTGGGCATTTCGCTGTCCTTATAAGTTTCGCTCTCCCGGATCGTGAGCTTGGTGACGAACTTGTCGCCCATGCTTCCGTAGTAGATCTCGTTTCCGCTTCTCACCATAGGAAATCCGCGATAGTAGAAAAAGTTACCCTCAGCCATTGTCAATTACCTCCATATTATATTTATATACTAGAAAAAGTGCCTGCGTCACCAGTCAAGCTTGATCTCTCCGCCGTTAAACAGTGCGTCAAGATTCTCCAACAGACGCTGTGTGTAAATCTGGCGCACCTTGTAGAGAATGTCGCCGTTTACGCTGACGATGTTCTTGCGGTCGTCCGACTTGTAGAACGCGATAACGTCCTCGCTCCTGCCATAGGTGTCGTAGTACTCCTCGCGATACTTGAAATCCAGCGTGATGTAGGGATCCAGCTGTTCGTCGGAGAAATACAGCTCCTCGCCCATGGAAGTGATGAGGTGCTGGTAGAAACTCTTGAAGTTCGCGTCGTTCAGCACGGTATCTCCGCAGGTGAAGCTGTGGTCATCGGCAGTTCCGTTGACCTTGAACACATACTCGCCGTCGGGTGTGGTGACGGTCAGGGTGTCGATCGTGTAGATATACGGGGAGATCGGTCTGCGGGACATGATGTCCTGCACCTGGAACGTATACCACGGCGCATTGTCAGTGCTTATGGAATATACGATCCTGTCGCCCTCGAACATCGCATAATACCCGGTAACGGTGGAAACCGCGCTGTCGCCCTCGCCGGTGGTCGTGCGTATCTCGTTGCCGAGAAGCAGTACGCGCGCCTTGCCTCCGTACTTGAAGCTTACCTTGCAGAACGGATCGTCCAGACCAGCGTCGGCGATCTCCTGCTCGGTGGGGTCGATGTATTCGCAGGAGGAAGCGCTCAGCGAATACAGCCCGTAGCATATGGTCTGTCCACTGGTGGTGTCCAGCTCTGCGGTTATCGGCTCGGTTATACGGTGGGTGTTGAATGTCGTGATAACGGAATCCTCGTTCTCACTCTCCTCCGCGATGTCATACATATATTCAATCCTGACAGGCTCGTCAAGATCCTTGCGCTCGACCACGAGGTAGTCAAGCTCCTGGGGATTGTTGGTGTTGTAGGATTCTGTCAGCACCAGGTTCACGAAATCCTTGATATCGTAGAATGCGCTGCCAGTGCTGTAGTAGCTTGCCTGCATCACGTCGCTGCTGCCCTTGGTCATGCAGTAGACGTAGTTCGTCGAAGCCGGGTTCCTTATTCCGAAGCAGATATCCGCAGAACTGCCGTCGTCAAAGGTGACCTTTACCTCCGCCTCGGGATCCGCAAGCCCGTATTTTTCGAGATCCTGCGCGTCCTTTTCCACCATTGAGGAAGCGGACAGCCCTGCCATGCAGCGCACGAATGAGCCGATGGTGGAATCATTATGATCCACGCCCTCCAGCTCCGGGCTTATCCAGTAGTACTCAGTGGTGGTGCTGACGTTTCCGTCGTCGTCCGTGCTGGAAACCTCGCGCTGCTGCCTTTCAAAGGAGTAGCTGCCGGTGGAATTCGTGACCTCCATCTTGAGCACGTTCTCCTGCTCCTTTTCGGTGATGGCGATCTTGTCGCTGTCCCCGGAGGAGCTGCCGGAATCCGACGAAGTGCCGTCCGAGCCGGAGGAATCCGCCTCGGAGGTACTGCTCTCGTTTGTTACCGCGCCGGAAGTATCATCATTGTTGCCGGAACCAGTCAGCATGAGTACCAGGAGCGCAGCTCCCAGTACGAGCAGCACAGCGGCTGCGATGATGACGGTCCTGGTGGTTTTTGAAAGCTTTGCCATTTATCTGTGCCTCCTGCGCACCCAGATAACTATACCCAGCACGATGACCAGGATCGGGATAACGATACAGAGGATTATCGCGAGAACATTCGCGCTGCCCTGGTTCATATCGAAGCCCACGGTTTCGAAAGTCTTGGAAGTGATGGTAACACCGTCTGTCTTGCCGGAAATATAGTTGAACGTGTTCACCAGGAAATTCTGGTTGTTTGAGTTGGAGTAGCTTACTGTCGGGAACATCTCCGATCCAAATGCAACAACTCTGGAAACCTCCTGGGACGTGCTATGGATCTTGTAAGCGCAGATTGCGTCGTTGAATACGCCGGATTCAGCGGAGTTCACATCGAAGCTGCTGTTGGAAAGCTCGCTCAGCGGCTGGAGATACGCTCCGTCGTAGGTCTTGATCAGCACCTTCTGCTCAATGCTGCTCTTGGATTTATCCTCACCCCATATCTGGATAACAGGGCGCACATATGCGTCATAGGTGAACAGTGAGTTGCCGTAAACATTGCCGGCGAAATCCGTGTCCTGAATATCCAGGACATGTGCGAAAGGCATGTTGCCGTAGGTGTAGTTCGAGTTGGTCTGCATGATTATGCTGTCGCCGATCTGGATCCCCCACTCAGCCAGGAATGCGGAGAGGTTTACAAGCGCGGTGCTGTCCTCGTCAGTCTTGGTGTAGTACACCTGGCTGCTGGAGAAGAACACAAGGTTCTTTCCGAAAGCGCCGTCGTTGTCCAGGAACTTAGCCAGCTTGTCGAGATTATCGTTGTCGTAATCCATTGTAGGCGCGTACATCACGATGTAGTCGATGTCGCTGTCTATCTCAGAAACTGACTGAAGATTGATGGTTTCAACATCGTATCCGTTCTTGCTGAGCAGGCTGGAAAGAGTGCCTGCGTCGCCCTCGCCGAAGCCCTCGGTGAACGCAACCCGCACAGGATCTGTGTTGGTTACATACAGCATGGCGGAAATAGCCGCCTGCTCAATGTTGCTGCCGTCGATCACCCTGGAAGCATAGGAGCTGTTGACATACTGCTCCACATACTGATCTATATAGGTTTCGGGGTAGCCGTACTGGGAAAGCTGGCTTCTGAACGCATTGCAGGAGAAGTAGCTTCCCGGGGTGAGAATGCGGTGTCTGCCGGTTTCAGCGGATTCCACCACTATATAGTTCGTGGAAAGAGTTTCGCCATTGAACCTTGATGTGAAATCCGGGTTCTGGTCGATCTGGAGATACTGCACCTTGAAGTGCTCGTTCTGCATAGCCATCTTCTTGAGAAGCTCGTTGACGCTCTTGTAGTAGGTCCCGCCGCCCTCGAAATCCGTTTCGGAATTCATGACGGACACGGTGACGTCCATAGTCAGCTTGTCAAGGTACCCGGTGGTTTCCTCGTCCAGGGTGTAGATACCCGAGTCGGAAAGGTCGGCCGTGGTATCGAACCTGTCGGAAACTATGTTCACGATCACGTTCAGCACGACTACCGCCGCCAGGAACAGCACGGTAAATACCACTGCCAGGGTGCCGTGCTTGAAGTTACGCTTGTTGAACTTGTGCCCGCGCGCCGCCGGATTTCCGTTGCGGATCTCCGCCGGCTTCTTCTCCGGCTTTGCGGACTTTTTCTCTGCCTTCCCGGGAGCGGAAGCTTCCTTGCCGGAGGTTTCCTCAGCCGCAGGGGTCGCATTTTCGGAGTTTTCCAGCTCCGTGTTCTTTTCTTCGTTGATTTCGCTCATGACTGCTCCCCCTTTCTCAGCTCCAGCGGCGGCGTTCAATAACGCGCATCGTCAGGAAGTTGAATACTGCTATCAGGCTCAGGAAGAACAGGATATTCTTCAGGCTGAAGATTCCGTAGGTGAATTCCTGGTACTTATAAAGCACTGAAAGTGCGTTGATGATATTCTTCAGGAACGGCACTGTGACGAAATTTGAGATGATATCAAACAGGCACAGCAGGATATTTACGCCGATACTTCCGATAGCGGCGATCATCTGGTTCTCGGTCAGGCTGGAGATCAGGATTCCGGCGGAGATGAACACGCTGCCCATCAGGATTATGCCGACGAAATTGCCGAAGAAGCCTGCCCAGTTGAATACGGCGCCGGTTTCGGAGTTTGCAACCGCAGCCGCAAGTCCGACAGCGTAGACGAGCATTATCGCTGCGCCGATCAGGAATATCAGGAATGCCGCCAGGAACTTACCTGCCACCAGTCCGAACAGGCTCACCGGGGAGGTGAGTGTCAGCTGGTCGGTCTTCTGGCGCTTGTCGTCCGCCATGGTTCTCATGGTGAGTATCGGAATGAGGATCACCATGATGAAGAACATCAGCAGGAACACCGAAGACATGTCCGCGGAGGAGCCGGTAAGGCAGGTCATCCACAGGAACAGCCCGGAGAATCCGTAGAACACCGCGAGATACACATATCCCAGCGGCGACGTAAAATAGGAAGCGAACTCACGCTTCAGGATTGCTGTCATTTCTGCGCACCTCCGTTGTCAATATTGCCGTAAAAATCACCGGTGGTGAGCTTGAGGAAGATCTCCTCCAGGGTAAGCTCGCTGCTGCGCATGAGCAGTATCGGGTAATTCCTCGCAGCCATGCGCTTAAATACCTCGCGGCGGATATCGCAGCCTTCCACAGCGTTCAACTCGTATTCGCCGATGGTCTTGTCTATGGTGCGGTTTAGATGTACTTCCTGCATGTCGGGGATCTGCTCCAGAAGCGCCTTGACTTCCTTCACCGGACCCTCGATCTGCACGGTCAGCTTGTGATCCGCAGACAGGTTGTGGGAGAGGTGCTCGGTGGTGTCGTTAGCCACCAGCCTGCCGCGGTTGATTACAACGATCTTGTCGCAGACCGCCTGCACCTCGGACAGGATATGGGAGGACAGGATAACCGTGTGGTTCCTGCCAAGCTTCTTGATAAGGGTGCGAATTTCGATGATCTGCTTCGGGTCGAGTCCGACTGTCGGCTCGTCCAGGATAAGCACTTTGGGGTTGCCGACAAGCGCCTGCGCAAGTCCGACACGCTGCTTGTAGCCCTTGGACAGGTTGCGGATAACGCGCCTGGATACATCGGTGATCTTCACCAGGCTGCAAATCTCCGCCAGGTGGGATTTCCTCGGCAGCTTGCACTTCTTGAGATCGTAAACGAAATTAAGGTACTCCATCACCGTCATGTCGAGATAGAGCGGAGGCTGCTCCGGAAGGTAGCCGATGTCCTTCTTTGCGCGCACCGGATCCTCCAGGATATCCACGCCGTTGATCAGCGCCTGTCCGCCGGACGATGAGAGGTAGCCGGTCAGCATGTTCATTGTGGTGGACTTTCCTGCGCCGTTAGGACCGAGGAATCCGAGGATCTCGCTCTCTCCGGCGGTGAAGCTTATTCCGTCCACCGCGAGCTTGCTGCCATAGCTTTTGCTCAGGTTTTTTACTTCGATCATAATATGTCCTTTGCATTTTGGCAGAATGCCTGTATTATTTGGTCATATCCTCCGGCATATACCGGAGATATAAACCAGTACATAATCAGATTATCACACTAAAGTGATGATAGTGTGAATTAACTATGAATATAGCGTTAAATCAGCCTATTTCTGCGGTCAGTTTTTCGACAGCCTTTCTCATGCGCGCGAGAGTATCCTGCTTGCCGAGGATCTTCGCAAGCTCCACGCCGCCGCCGGGAGTTACCGCCTTGCCGCTGAGCGCAACACGCAGCGGATAGAGGTACAAACCGTTCTTTACGCCGTCAGCTTCAATCTGCTTAAAGAGCGCATCGTGAATGTTCTCGGCGGTGAAGTCCTCAACGTCCTCGATGACCGGAATGAGCTTCTGGAGCGCTTCCAGGGAGGTCTGGGGGGTGGTCTTCATCTTCTTGCTTACATACATGTCGATGGAATACTCCGGCATTTCGTCGATAAAGTCAACACGCTCTGGGATATCGTTGAAAACCTCGGTTCTGGGCTGTAATCCCGCGCAGAGAAGCGGCAGATCGATATCCGTGCGCTTGCAGGTCTGGCGTATCCACGGCTCTGCATACTCCACGAACTTCTCCAGGGGAAGGTTGCGGATATACACAGCGTTGATGGCCGTGAGCTTGAGCGGATCGAATATCGCCGGGGACTTGGAGATACCGGACAGGTCGAACGCTTCGATCATCTCGTCCAGTGTGAATATCTCCTGCTCGCCCTTGGGCGCCCAGCCCAGCAGCAGAATGTAGTTCAGGATAGCTTCGGTGAGATATCCCTTTGCGCGGAAATCCTCGAAGGAAGCGTCGCCGTCGCGCTTGGACAGCTTGTGGGTAGCGTCACGCATGATGTGCTCAACGTGAATATAGATCGGAGGCTCCCAGCCGAAAGCTGCATACAGCAGGTTGTACTTCGGCGCGGAGGAAAGGTACTCGTTTCCTCTTACGACGTGGGTTATGCCCATTGTGTGGTCGTCAACGACATTGGCGAAGTTGTAGGTAGGCATTCCATCAGACTTCAGAAGCACCTGGTCGTCCAGGTCGATGTTCTCAACGGTGATGTCGCCGTAGATCTCGTCATGGAACGTGGTAGTCCCGTCGTTCGGGATCTTCTGGCGGATAACGCAGGATTCGCCGGCGTCGTGGCGCTTCTTCGCCTCGGCAGCATCCATGTCGCGGCAGGGGCAGCGGTGCGCGGAAGCAAGTCCGTTCGCGGTATCCTCGCTGCTGTCCTCGTTCTTGCCGCAGAAGCAGTAGTATGCGTTTCCGGTTTCCACCAGCTTCTCGGCGTACTCCTTGAACATACCCATTCTCTCGCTCTGTACATACGGACCGCAGGGACCGCCGATGTCCGGACCCTCGTCCCAGTTCAGTCCGCAGGTCCTGAGCGTTCTGTAGATAACGTCGGTAGCGCCCTCAACGTAGCGTCCCTGGTCGGTATCCTCGATACGCAGGATAAACTTGCCCTTGTTCTTTCTCGCGATAAGATAGGTGTACAGCGCAGTGCGCAGGTTGCCTATGTGCATGTACCCAGTGGGGCTGGGTGCAAATCTTGTCCTGACTTCCATTTGTCATTGTCCTTTCGTATATTACGCTTTACAGCGGTTGTTGCATTTCAGTGCAGCGCGTTTTCCTTGTCCCGGGCTATCTGCTGCTTCAACTCGTCCAGGCCCGAGAACTTCACCTCCGGGCGAATGAAACGCACCAGTGCCACAGCGATATTTCTTCCGTAGAGGTCGCCGCTGTAGTCTATAATATGCGTTTCCATCACTGCGCCGGTACCATCGCGGCGTGTAACCGTAGGCTTGACGCCGATGTTGGTCACTCCGTGGTACTGCTTCCCGTCAACCTCGACATAGCTCTTGTACACGCCATATCTCGGGACTATGTTGGTTTCCGGGATTATCTGATTTATCGTGGGGAAACTGATAGTCCGCCCGATCTCGTTGCCCCGTACCACCGGAAGCCTGTACCACAGTTCGTAACCGAGCAGTCTGTTTGCCTGCTCGATCTCGCCCTTGCGGATATGCTCGCGGATCCTGGTGGAGCTTATGAGCTGCCCGTCAAGACAGACGTCGGGTACCACCTCGGCGCGCATTCCGTATTTTGCTCCGATCTCCGCCAGGCGGTCGGGAGTGCCGCTTCCGCCCTTTCCGAAGCGGAAGTTGCTGCCGCAGCAGGCAAAGCCTGCATTCAGCCTGTCGATGAGTATTTTCTTCACGAATTCCTCGTCCGTCAGTGTGCAGACCTCGGCGAAATCCGGCGCGTAGATGTACTTCACACCAATCTTCTCCATCAGCTCGCACTTGTTCTCGAACGAGATTATGTCCTCAGGTCCGCGGAACTTCGGCAGCGTGGTGTCGCAGTTGAATGTGAACACCGCCGGTTTCAGCCCCGGCTGCGCCATTGCCGCGCTTATTACGCCGACGTGCCCCAGATGAAGCCCGTCAAAATAGCCCAGCGCAACTGCGGTCTTTTCCGCCGCCTTTCCGCCGTTAGTTATGTCGATCAATTATTTCACCATCTTTACCGGTAGATCCGGCATTTTCACTCGCCCCGGAACTGCTTCACCGGGACAAGCTCACCATCAGAATTTATGCGCCCCACCCCGAGGAATACTCCCCCGGCAGTAGTGACGCGGCTGAGCGCGTCGGTTTCCGTGCGCTTCATCAGCCTGTCGGCGTCCAGGCGCACTCCGTTGAGGTACATTCTCTGCTGCACCTCGTCCAGTGGGATTTCCGGCAGCGCCGCGAAAACGTTTTCCACCGGAAGCAGCCAGCGCTCCAGCTGCTCCTTTTCCGCAGAGCGTATCTCCTCCAGCTCATGGCAGTCCGCCAGGGTGAAGCCGCAGCTCCTTGTCCGGCACAGGCTTGTCATTACCGCGCCGGTGCCCAGGCTCTCGCCGATGTCGTTTATCAGCGTGCGGATATAGGTTCCGCCGGAGCAGTCCACGTCGATCACTCCGTCGGTGCCGTCAAAGCTGACGAGTTCCAGCCGGGAGATAGTCGCCGGGCGCGGCCTGCGCTCGACCTCTATTCCCCTGCGCGCCAGGTCGCAGAGCTTCTGCCCGTTGACCTTAAGCGCGGAATACATCGGCGGAATCTGCATGATATCGCCCCGGAAGTCCTCCAGCGCGAATTCCACCTCCGCCTGTGAAATACCATTCTCACACCGGGAGCGGAGTTTCCCCCAGATATCCTGAGTGTCGGAAACGAACCCCAGCCGGAATCCGGCGCGGTAGCTCTTGCTGTCGTCCGGAACAAGGTCCACTGCCTTGGTTGCGCCGCCGACGAATACCGGAAGAACTCCGGTCGCCATCGGATCAAGCGTTCCGCCATGCCCTATTTTCTTCGTGCCGAAGCATCTCCGCATAGAAGCCACCACATCGAACGAAGTGAACTCCTGCGGCTTGTTTACGCAGATTATTCCCGTCATGTGGCATTACCCAGAGCCTTTGCACACGCCCAGACTATCTGCTTTTCAGCGTCCTCCAGGGAGGTTTCGAACGCGCACCCGGCAGCCCGGGCATGTCCGCCGCCGCCGAACTGCTGTGCGATAGCGGCAACGTCCGCATTCTCGCTTGAGCGGAGCGACACTTTGTAGAACCCGGGATTCTTCTCCTTTATGCAGATACCGATATCCACGCCCTCGATCTGCCGCGGAATTGCGGAGAGCGCGCCCACGTCCTCGCTGTCGATACCATCGATAGAGTCAATGAGCGACTGAGTTACATCAATAACGGCGATCCTGCCGCTGGAATAATAGCGAATCTTGCTGAGAGCCAGCTGTTCCAGTTTCAGTCTGCCCTGACTCTTCATGTCGAACATCGCGTAATTTATCGGAACGATATCCGCACCCAGCTTCATAAGCTCCGCCGCGTAGACGTGAGTCTGCGGAGAGGTGTTGCTGTACTTGAAGCAGCCGCTGTCTGTCGCTATGCCCGTATAAAGGCAGTCCGCCATACTGCTGGTTATTTTCACGTCCTTCATGGAATACAACAGCTCGAACATGAGTTCGGCAGCCGCCGCATATTCCGGCGCCAGGAGCAGCCGCTCGGCGTACTCCGTATTGCTGACATGGTGGTCAATGCAGAGCGCAGCCTTTTCGCCAAGCTCCTTCATTCCGTAGAGCAGCTTGGTATCCGCCACATCGACCGTTACGATGGTCTGCGGCTCGAACTCCTGCTGTTCGATATCTCTGAACATATAGCTGAATTTTCTGGGAATAGGATCCGGGCACACTGCCTTCGCCTTCTTCCCGAGCTGCTGGAGCGCTCCGCACAGGGCGAAGCCGCAGCCCAGCGTATCTCCGTCCGGACTGCCGTGCATAAGGATAAGGAAGCAGTCGTTGTTCCTCAGGAATTCCGCTGTTTCGTTAAGATCAATTCTCCTCATCGGACTCCTCCTGCTCATCGGCAGCCGATTCCTGCTGAGCCGGCTTGGGCAGTTTTGCAAGTATCTCTTCTATGTGCGCGCTGTATTCCAGCGAATTATCCGGCAGGAATATCAGCTCCGGCATTTTTCTCATGCGGATTCGCGCCGCGATCGCTTTCTTGAAATATCCGGAAGCGGCGGTCATTCCCTCCACGGCTTTCGCAGTCCTGCCCTCGCCGCCAAGGCACGCGATGTGCACCTTGCAGTAAGACAGGTCGCTGGTAAGCTCCACATGGGTGACCGTCACAAAATTCTTAGAAACCCTGGGGTCTTTCACTCCGCTGACGGCGGAGGAAAGCTCCCGCTTTATATCCTCGGAAAGTCTTTTAAGATTGAAATTAGCCATAGAACCCTCCAATTAAATTCGGAATGCGTAATCCGGGATTAACGATCGTAATTACGCATTCCAAATCCCGAATTAGTCCCTGTACTCTTCCATAGTATAAGCCTCGAAGATATCGCCGACCTTGATGTCGGTGAACTTCTCCAGACTGATACCGCACTCGTAGCCGGCAGCGACTTCCTTGACGGAATCCTTGAAACGCTGGAGGCCGGCGATCTTGTCGTCGCCGACGATTATACCATCGCGTACGATTCTTACCTGACCGTTTCTTGCTACCTTACCGTCAAGCACATAGGAACCGGCAACAATGCCGACATTTGTTATCTTGTAAACCTGGCGTACCTCAACTCTGCCGAGGTCAACCTCTCTGAACTTCGGAGCAAGCATGCCCTTCATTGCAGCAGTGATATCCTCGATAGCGTCGTAGATTACGCGGTACAGACGGATCTCGATACCGTCGCGCTTTGCGTTGTCCTGTGCGGACGGGTGCGGTCTTACGTTGAAGCCGACGATGATTGCGCCGGAAGCCGCAGCGAGCATTACGTCGCTCTCGCTTACCGCGCCAACTGCGCCGTGGATAACACGAACGCGTACTTCCTCATTGGAGAGCTTCTCGAGGGACTGCTTGACAGCCTCGACGGAACCCTGTACGTCCGCCTTGACGATGATGGGGAGTTCCTTTACGGTGCCCTCCTCAATGGAAGAGAACAGATTGTCGAGAGTTACCTGGTGGTAAGCCTTGAACTGCTCCTCCTTAGCCTCCTGGCGGCGCTTCTCAACGAGCTCACGGGCGAGCTTCTCGTCCTCTACCGCTGCGAAGGTATCGCCAGCGGACGGAACATCAGCCAGACCCATGATCTCAACAGGAACGGACGGGCCTGCTTCCTTTACAGTCCTGCCCTTGTCGTCGCGCATTACGCGGACTCTGCCAACGGACATGCCTGCAATAAGAACATCGCCGGAGTGCAGCGTACCATTCTGTACCAGCACGGTAGCGACAGGACCTCTGCCCTTATCCAGCTTTGCCTCGATAACAGCACCGGTAGCCAGCCTGTTCGGATTAGCCTTGAGTTCGAGTACGTCTGCGGTCAGGCAAACCATCTCGAGCAGCGTGTCTATATTCTCACCGGTCTTAGCGGAAACAGGAACGCAGATAACGTCGCCGCCCCACTCCTCGCATACGAGGTCGTACTTGGTGAGCTCTTCCTTGATCTTGTCAGGATTTGCGCCTTCCTTATCCATCTTGTTGATGGCAACGATGATGGAAACGCCGGCTGCCTTTGCGTGGTTGATCGCCTCAACGGTCTGCGGCATGATACCATCGTCCGCTGCAACTACCAGGATAGCGATATCCGTGATGCTTGCGCCGCGCGCTCTCATGGAGGTGAATGCTTCATGTCCCGGGGTATCCAGGAATGTGATGTCGCGGTCGTTGATGTGTACTCTGTACGCACCGATGTGCTGGGTGATTCCGCCTGCCTCGGTGGAGGTTACGCTGGCATGTCTGATGTAGTCCAGCAGGGAGGTCTTACCGTGGTCAACGTGACCCATTACAACTACGACCGGATCACGCGGCTGAAGGCTCTCGGGATCGTCGGGAGTATCCTCGAACAGACGCTCCTCGATGGTCACAACGACTTCCTTCTCGACCTTTGCGCCGAGTTCCTCTGCAACCAGGGAAGCGGTGTCGAAGTCGATGGTTTCGTTGAGGTTAGCCATTACGCCCAGGTTGAACAGCTTCTTGATTACCTCGGTAGCTGTTACCTTCAGTCTGGAAGCCAGCTCGGACACAACGATCTCGTCCGGGATCTGTACCTTGAGCTGCTGCTTTCTTGCGCGCTCGAGTTCCAGGCGCTTGAGCTTCTGAGCCTCGGTTTCGCGCTTGCTGTTGAACGGCTTGCCCTTGTTCTGGGACTTCTGCTGAATCTTCTGCTTGCGCTGGAAGCTGTCGTTGGACATTCTTCCTGCCGGAGCAATGGTTTCATAGCGCTCGTTGTACTTATCCAGCTCAACGTAGCTGCCACGGGTGTCTACCATCTTTGTTACCTGCTCGCCGCGCTGAACTGCCTCGCCCTTCTGCTTCTGGGTAGGAGGAGTGTTGACCTTGATCTTGGAGGAGTCGATAGCAGGCTTCTTGATGCTCTGCTTGGAGCTGTCCGCCAGCGGATTTACCTGCTCCCTGCGTACATCGCGGTTGAACGGGCGGTCGCCGTTCCTGTTGTTATTGAACTGGGGACGGTCGCCGGGTCTGCCGTTGTTGAACTGCGGTCTGTCGCCATTTCTGTTATTGTTGAACTGCGGACGGTCACCGTTAGCGCCGGGACGTGTATTATTGTCGCGGTTGAACGGACGGTCACCGTTTCTGTTATTATTGAACTGCGGTCTGTCGCCGTTCGCGCCGGGTCTTACATTATTGTCGCGATTGAACGGACGGTCGCCGTTTCTGTTGTTATTGAACTGCGGACGCTCACCGGGTCTGCCGTTGTTGTCGCGGCTCTGCGGTCTGTCGTTCTGTCTGGGAGCCGCAGGTCTTACCTCCTGCTTCGGCTCTGTCTTGGCCTCGGGCTTGGGCTCTGCCTTTACTTCAGGCTTGGACTCTGCCTTTACTTCAGGCTTAGGATCTGCCTTAACCTCGGGCTTAGATTCTGCCTTCACCTCAGGCTTAGCTTCTGCCTTCACCTCGGGCTTCGGCTCCGCCTTGACCTCGGGCTTGGGTTCTGCCTTTACCTCCGGCTTAGTCTCTGCCTTTACTTCAGCCTTAGGCTCTGCGGCAGCTTCTTCCTTCTTTGCGGCAGGCTTCTTCTTGGCTGCCGGCTTCTTTTCCTCTGCCTTGGGCTTCTCGGTCTTCTGACCTGCGGTAGCCTTGAAATAGTCGTCGAAGCTCTTTACTTCATGCTTCTTGGAGTAATTCTCCAGAACATAGCTTATCTCCTGGTCGGTAAGGGAGGTCTGCGCTTTCTTGGACCCCTCGAACGCACCGTCCAGCAGCTGAATTATTTCACTGCGGTCAACACCCATGTCAGCCGCAATATCCTGTACACGATACTTTTTGTTTGGCAATGTAACTTTCCTCCATACTACTTGTGTCACCCGGTAAGCACGCTCCTGTGCGAGCTGACGTTACCCCCGGGATTCTGATATATGTTTTGTGATAGAGCCGTATAATCCTGCGTCGAGCACCAGGAAGATGCCCGTGCGCTTTCCGACAGCGTCCTTCGCGTCATCCATGGTGAAATCACCGTGAACGACCGGCGTGCCGCACTTCTCTGCGTGGAAGCAGATCTCCTTTTCTGTCTTGGGCGACACGTCCGCCGCCAGAATGATACCTGCCGCCTTTGACTTGGGCGCAGTCATCTCCTGCACTGTCGCGTCGAAGCCCATTACAAGCTTCCCGGCACGGCGGCAAAGGCAGATCGTCGAAAGTTCCTTATTTATCCGAACTCAGCTCCTTTTCAAGAATTTCATATATTTCATCGGGTATGGCGCATTTCAGTCCGCGTTCCAGCTTCCTGCCCTTTTTCGCAAGCTCCAGGCAGTCCCTGTTACGGCAGAGATACGCGCCACGTCCGGGCTTTTTACCCGTGAGGTCAACGGAAAGTTCGCCTTCCTTGCTGCGGACTATCCTCACGGACCCTTTCTTGCCTATCATTTCGCCGCAGCCGATGCACTTGCGCAGCGGAATGTGCTTTTCCTGCATATGACGCTCCTTATTCCTCTGCGCCTGCTGTTTCCTCAGCAGCTGCGGAAGCCTCGGTCTGCTCTGCCGCAGTGTTCTCGGCGGATTCAGCCTGCTCCTCTTCCTCGGGGTACTCGATCACTTCGAGGTCCTCGGGAGTTACCTTGCTCTCAGCCTTGATGTCGATCTTGAATCCGGTAAGCTTTGCAGCGAGCAGCGCGTTCTGACCCTTGTTGCCGATGGCGAGGGAAAGCTGGTTGTCCGGAACGATCGCTTTGCATGCTCTCACATGCGGATCGTTGATTACCACGCGGAGGACCTCAGCCGGCTTGAGCGCCTGCTTGATGAATTCCTCGGGATCGTCGCTGTAAAGCACAACGTCCACTTTCTCGCCCTTGAGCTCCTTGGTCACGGCGTTGATACGGGACTTCTGGGTACCGATGCACGCGCCGACTGCGTCAACATTGGGATCGTTGCTGATAACCGCGATCTTGGAACGGGATCCGGGAGCGCGGCTGGTGGACTTGATCTCCACGGTGCCATCGTAAATTTCGGGGCACTCCAGCTCGAACAGGCGCTTGATGAGCCCCTTGTCAGTACGGGTGATACGCAGTGACTGACGCTTCGCACCTTCCTTATATTCTTTGGAAACGCCGGTGATATATACCTTGATAACGTCGCCGACATGAAGCACCTCGCCCGGGATCTGATCCTGGCGCATGAGAAGTACTTCGTTGTGATTTACCTCGATGGTAGCGTGACCGGTCTTGGGCTCAATCTTGGTGACGATAGCGGAAACCGCCTCGTTCTCGTATTCGCCCCACATCTCGCTGAGCTGCTGACGCTCAACATCGCGGAATCCCTGCTTGATAAGGTCCTTGGCGTTCTTTGCGGCGATACGCTTGAACTCGTGAGTATCCACGGGAACCCTGATGTGGTCGCCGACCTGCGCATTGGGGTCGATCTTGCGCGCGTCCTCGAGGACGATCTCGATCTCCGGCTCGTACAGGGTGTCAACCACCTCGATGACTTCCTTAAGTACGCTTACATTAAATATATGCCTGTCGAAGTCTATGTTTACGAATACGACTTCGCTATCCTTGTCCTCGAGGTGCATGTTCGTCTTGAGGCTCTTCTCGATAGCGCTCTTTATCTTTGACACGAACACATCTCTGTCAATGCCCTTTTCCTGCGCGTATTCAGTCAGCGCGGTGAAAAAGTCCATCATATCGTCCTTGGGCTGTACCTTTTTCTTAGCCATTTTCCATTATTCCTCCGTTAAAGTAATGTGACGCCGGTCATTCTCCGCCATGGAGAAAATCAGAATCGTCAAAATCGTCGTAATTTATCGCGGAAACATCAGCGACCGGAAGCGCCAGCTCGCCGAAATCTCCGGTAAGGGTCAGGACTTCGCCGTCAAAGCCGCTCAGCACGCAGCTGAAAGCCTTGGAGGGAGCGCCCTCGCACAGCTTGTAGGTCTTGACGATGATCTTTTTGCCGATGGACGGCTCAAGCTGGGCAATACGGCGCACGGGGCGCTCCAGCCCTGCGGAACCTATCTCCAGGTAGTCGATCTTGTCAATAAAATCCTGCTTGTCAATCTCGGCATTTATCAGCCCGTCAATCGACTCGCAGTCGTCGATGGAAACTCCGCCGGGACGGTCGATGAATATCCGCAGATACCACTTCGCGCCCTCCTTGGCGAACCATACGTCCCACAGCGTATAGCCGTGGCTCTCTACTATCGGTCTTACAGCAGCGTCCGCCGCCGCCTCAATTGAGCAAAGACCCTTTGCCAGTGCCATTCAGACAGCTCCTTTCAGAATATGCAGCCGGGCACGCGAATACGCCGTACCCCCGATTAAAACTTAAAGACTGGAGCGAAACCCCAGTCTTCAGTCTAATCTATCTTATCGTATTATACCACGTTCTTTTCGGAAAATCAATAGGTTTTTTGAAAATTCTGCGTAAAAATCACGCTCCGCGGTGATTTTCCGCAGAGCGCGATCTTATTTTAGGAGAATTTCATCTGCACATATGGATATTATCTGTGCTTTCTGCTCAGAAGAAGCACTCCTCCGGCAGCGACAGTCAGTCCGACTACGACAGCACAGCCAGACGCGCCGGTATCGGGATTTGCTTTGTTTTCGTCATTGTTGTTATCAACATGAGCGGTATCGGTTGTTTCAGCAGTGCCTGTTGGTTCAGCTGTAGGCTCAGTGGGCGTTGAGATATCGCCCTGCTCATCTCCGGATACATCACTCACATCGTCAGCATATGTCATAAAGTAATACTCGCCGTCGAGTTCAACCACGTAAAGACCCTTGTCACAGATTCTAACTCCATCTGCGTCTATCTTTTCAGAAACGCGCTTGAGATTTCTGTTTACAAGGAACGCTTTGCCGTCCTTTACAACAGGCGCATACTTGCCAATGAAAGAACCGGCGTCATCATAAGTAGCAAGAAGCTCTCCGTCAGAATTCATGTAGCCCCATTTATCGTCCTGAGTCTGTACCAGGTATATTTCACCGTCTTCGCTTGAAATATACTTATAAGTGTCGCTCAGTGTTGTAACTGTATGCAAACCGGTAGCGCCCGCCTCATCGCTTATCTGCATGAGAACCGAGCCTGTATCCCAGCTTGCAACAAACCTGTCGCCGTTCAGCTCTGATATTTCCATTTGACCCAGATCATCAAGCGAGAAGTCCATCATTTCCTGGGTCTCTGTCAGGAAAAGATGATATACCGCCGCATAAGAAGCATTCTGTGTCCAGAACTGAACATATCCTTTTCCACAGCCAGATACGCCACCGTTCATCGCGGTGGTGGAATAGATTTCTTCTTCCGTGCAATCCTTTTTAATTCCTACCGCCTTTATATCATACTCATCAGCGTCATTGGATTCATCAATGTTCTGAGGCTCTCTGAAATACATAAAATATGCGTTGTACTTGTTACTAGCTGCGTCCAAACTACAAGACCACCCACTGCAATTTGTCATCACAAAATCGAATTCTCCATCCGGACCAACCTGCTCATATGAAAAGCCACGACAATCTCCCTTAATAGTGCCGTTATTAACGTTTAAAATGTAGCCGTCATCTGTAACATACATCCAGCCGTTCCGGTCAAACGAAGTATTCCGAATTGTTATTTCGTCCGTTCCGTTGAAATCAAAGGGATATATTGCCGTTTCACTGCCATCGTCTGCCCAATTGAATAACTCATTGGCATTGTGATACAAGCCCAGGTTGTTCCAGTCAACTTCACCGTTAACAGTAACATCGCTGTAAGAAAACTCTCCCGTGGAGCGCCATTTTTTTGCGTCTATTCCTGTAATGGAAATTAACTTCTCTATGCCATCAGATGTTCCAATGCCATACAGATCGCCGCGATTCCATAAGCCGTCACCGCCATTGATACCAAGCTCAGATATCGGCTGTGTGTACAGCTTCATTTTGCCGGAAGCTGCATATGCAGGCATTGACAGCCCAGCGCAGACAGCAAGAGCAGCCGAAACAGCAAGTATTCTCTTCATCTTCATATTTTAATCCTCCATTCATTTCACACCTTTTTAGGTGTACAAATATATTATACACCTTTTCAGATGTTTGTCAAGCAAATTTTCATGGTGTATAATAATTTTGTTCATAATTAACAAAAATAATAAACATAAATTGACACTTACAGGAGATGATGATTATGGATATCGGCACACGCCTGAAAGAAGTACGCGAGGGAAAAGCAAACCAGCAGCAGATTGCAGACCTGTTGAAAACCACTCAGCAGCAGATAAGCAAATACGAGAACAATATTCAAGAGATACCCTGCCGTCATATCATCACGCTTGCACAGTTTTTTGACGTATCAACCGATTATCTGCTTTGTCTTACTGATATAAAAGAAAAATACTGGTGACACAATACTTGACAACCCAACAAAATCGTGCTATAATTAATCTGTATGAATACGAAAAGCTGTGACAAGAAGCAGTAGGCACTTCTGATTTTCCAGAGAAGCGGCGGTCGGTGCGAGCCGTTACTGAGGACCTGCCGAACCCGTCTTTGAGCTGCGCCCGGAACCCGGAATCCCCGGCAGTAAGCGGCGCCGGAACTCACCGTTAAATGAGGAGCGTTGTATGACGTGAAGCGCGGGTAACACCCGAATTCAGGTGGTAACACGGACTCTGTACAGTTCGCCCTGAGCAGAAATGCTCGGGGCTTTTTGTATTCTGAAAAAATTCAACATTCAACATCTGAAAGGAAGTAAATCATGAAACTTGAAAAGTTAGTCGGCGACCGTTTCAAGCAGCGCCCCTCCGACTGCAACATCGACAGCCATGCCCTGATGATCCGCGGCGGCTACATGAAGTACGTTGCGAACGGAATTTTCTCCAGCTACATGCCCTTAAAGCGCATTACACGCAAGATCGAGCAGATAATCCGCGAGGAGATGGACGCCATCGACGGTCAGGAAGTATCCTTCCCGGTTGTTATGCCTGCGACCCTCTGGCAGGAATCCGGCAGATATGAGAGCATCGGCAGCGAACTCCTCAGATTCACCGACCGTAACAAGGCGCAGATGGTACTCGGCATGACCCATGAGGAAGCAGCCGTTCAGCTCGTCCGTGAATACGCGAACAGCTATACCAAGTATCCGTTCATGATCTACCAGATCCAGACCAAGTTCCGCGACGAGGCACGTCCCCGCGGCGGTCTGATCAGAGTGCGCGAGTTCACCATGAAGGACGCGTATTCCTTCCACACCTCCCAGGAGGATCTTGAGGAATACTACATGCGCTGCCATAAGGCTTACGAGCGTATTTATGCGCGCGCGGGCATTCCCGAGGTGATTTCAGTCAAGTCCGACTCCGGCATGATGGGCGGAAGCATTTCCCACGAGTTCATGCTCCTCACCCCCATCGGCGAGGACTCCATCGCCATCTGCAAGGACTGCGGATTCCGCGCTAATATGGAAGCGGCAGAATCCATCATCGAGAACACACGCGACGCCGAAAGCCAGCCTCTCACCGAAGTCTACACCCCGAATATCCACACCATCGAGGAGATATGCGAGTTCCTGCACACTCCGCAGGACAAGAGCTGCAAGGCGGTAGTTTATCAGCGCAACCACGATGACAGCTACGTTGTCGTATTTATCCGCGGCGACCTGGATATCAACGAAACCAAGCTCACGAACTTCCTGGGCTGCGATATCCACCCGGCAGTAATCACCCACGAGTGCGGACTGAATCCCGGCTACATCGGACCGGTAGGACTTCCCGAGGGAATTACAGTGCTGTTTGATAAGTCCCTCCAGAACACGAACAACCTCTCCTGCGGTGCAAACAAGGAAGAGTACCACTACACCGGACTGGATCTTGACCGCGATGTGAAGAACGTTGAGTACCGCGACTTCGCCAAGATCATCGAGGGCGGAATCTGCCCCAGCTGCGGAAAGAAGCACATCACCATCTCCCGTGGTATCGAGGTCGGCAACATATTCCAGCTCGGCACCAAGTACACCAAGAGCATGGGAATGACCTACCTTGACAAGGACGGCAACGTTCAGGTGCCGATCATGGGCTGCTACGGAATCGGCGTGGGCAGACTTGCGGCTTCCGTCTGCGAAGTACACCACGATGATTACGGTCCCATCTGGCCGATGGCTATCGCTCCGTGGCAGGTTCACATCTGCGCAGTACGCGCCGACGACGCCGAGGTCAAGGAAAAGGCTGACGCACTCTACGACGAGCTTCAGAAGCGCGGCGTTGAGGTGATCTACGACGATCGTGCAGTAAGCGCCGGCGTAATGTTCTCCGACGCGGACCTGCTGGGAGTTCCGCTCCGCGTGATCGTCAGCCCGAGGAACCTCAAGGACGGCGTGATCGAGATATCCGCCCGGGACAAGAGCTTCAGCGAGAAGCTCGCTCCGGCAGACGTCGCAGACAGAGTTCAGCAGAAGATTGCTGAAATGATGCAGTTCGACGTGGACTGATACCATAACAAGACAAGAGGGCTGCAAAAAATTGCAGCCCTCAGACCGTCGAAAAATCCCCTAAAGGGGCTTTTCCGCCGAACATCCCAGCTGC
>UQMF01000033.1 GCA_900542145.1 uncultured Oscillospiraceae bacterium
GTGTTTTTTGCACCCGGCAGGGTCGACGCAGTCACCCTTAACCCGTGGCAAAAAAGGATTTAAAAAGCCCACTCCGTGGGCAAAATCTACTTTTTGATAAGTTATGGGGCAGGGTCTTTCTGCCCCTTTTCTTATTATTTGCGTGGATTTTATGAGCCGGAATGCATAATTATTGAAAAAACACTTGAACTAAATTCAAAAGTGTGGTATACTAAAATAGATATAGTATGTTCCCTGAAATTAACAGGAGGTAAATATGGAAAAAAGATCTAACAAGCCGGTCGGCAGCATTAAGGTTTCCGACAGCGTTATCATCAAGATGGCAGAGCTTGCAGCGGCGGAGATCGACGGCGTATACTGTCGCGGGCAGGCTCCGGCGCCGTCCAACACGAAATCCAGGGTGCTTGGTCCGGTGCGCGCAAGACTCGGCGCGGAAACCGCGGAAATACACGTTGACATTATCGTGCTTGAGGGATTCAACGCAGTGAATGTCGCTGAGAACGTGCAGAAGAGCATTAAGTCCGCAATACAGAGCATGACAAATTTCACGGTGACGAAGGTAGATGTCAACGTTGCCGGGATAAAATTCAAGGAGAGCGCTGAATAAGCGCAGCAGGAGAGAATATGGAAGAAAAGCTTACAAGACGTGAAGTGCGCGAGGGCGCGTTTATATTACTTTACCAGACGATGTTCGGTCAGCCCCTCGGCGAGATAATTGAGGCAGACGAGGAATCCCTCGGGCTTGCGCGGAACAACGAAACCGACGCCATCGTCAGGGGAGTCATGGCGCATGACGAAGAGCTTACCGCATACATCGCAAAGTACAGCACGACCAGGTCCGTCGCGAGAATCTCGAAGGTGAATCTTGTGCTGATGAAGATCGCGATCTACGAGATGAAATACAACGACAAGGTGCCCGGTGCGGCGGCTATCAACGAGGCCGTGGAACTGGGCAAGAAGTACGCCTACAAGCAGGATTGCAGCTTCATAAACGGCGTGCTGAACTCCTGCCTTGAGGAGATTGAGAATGACCGGGATTAACCCACCGGTAGTAACGGTCACCCAGGTCAACCGCGTTGTCGGAATGCTGATAAAGGGCGACCGCAGGCTTGCGAACGTCGCCGTGCGCGGTGAGATATCGAATTTCACCCGGCACTACAAGACCGGGCACCTGTACTTCACACTGAAAGACGAGCAGACGCAGCTGAAGGCGGTCATGTTCGCCGGAAATGCCGCTAAACTGGAATTCGACCCGGACAACGGCGATAAGGTGGTCTGCTGCGGCGCGATCACCGTGTACGAGCCGAACGGAGTCTATCAGATCAACTGCTCCGGAATGAATCCGGACGGCGCCGGGGAGCAGGCGAAGGCGCTTGAGGAGCTGAAGAAGCGCCTTTCCGAACAGGGATTGTTCAGCCAAAAGCGTCCTCTGCCGAGGATCCCGAAGTGCGTTGCGGTGATCACCTCCGCCGGAGGTGCTGCTTTACAGGACGTGATCAACATAATCTCCCGGCGCTGCCCGGTGGTGAAGCTGATCGTAATTCCGGCGAAGGTACAGGGCGAGGACGCCGACCTTTCCGTGGCGGCGGCGTTAAGGCGTGCGCAGTCCACGGAGGCGGACGTGATCATTTTCGGCAGGGGCGGAGGCTCCGCCGAGGATCTGAGCGCGTTCAATTCCGAGGTCGTGGCGCGTGCGGTGTATTCCAGCAGGATCCCAACTATCTCCGCAGTAGGTCACGAAACGGATTTCAGTATCGCGGATCTTGTGGCGGACATGCGTGCGCCGACTCCTTCTGCGGCGGCGGAGCTTGCCGTGCCGGAGATGAGTGCGATACTGGCGGCAATTGATGGCTCCATGGAGCAGATAAGCACGGGAGTGCTTCGGAGGATCGCTGAATCAAGCCGTATGCTGGAATCCCAGATGGCGCTGATAACTGCGCTTTCCCCGAGAAGTCGGCTGGACAATGCCGAGCAGCGCCTTGACGAGCTTTCCGCGAGAATTCGCACAGGAATGCACAATCGGCTTGATCGCGCCGAGCGCGCATTGGTCGCAAATGCGGAGGTTATCTCCGCACTGGATCCGCTGGGAGTGCTGGCAAGGGGTTATTCCCTGACGAGCACGGAAAATGGTGTTGTGACCTCCTCCGCGCAGCTGAAGCCGGGGGACGGTATCACGGTAAGATTGTCCGAAGGCTCGGTCAGGGCTTCCGTCACTGAAATACTGACACAGAGGTAGATATGGATTTTGAAAAAGCAATGGGAAGGCTTGCGGAGATCTCCTCCAAGATGAGCGGAGGCGAGCTGTCCCTTGAGGACTCCATGAAGCTGTACGCGGAAGCGGCTCAGCTTACGAAGGAGTGCCGTGAATATATCAAGAATGCAAGGCTCCAGGTGGAGAAACTGGAAGCCGCTGAGTGACCCGGAGGACAGAATTGGACAACGAAACAGTTAAGGATCAGCTGCACGACTACGCCGACATGACGGAGCGTGCGCTGGAGCGTTATATCCCGGAACGCGACTGCCTGCAAAAGAACGTGATCCTTGCGGCGCGGCACAGTCTTACCGCCGGAGGAAAGCGGCTGCGCCCGGCGCTGGTGATGGAATTCTGCCGCGTTTGCGGCGGTGTGCCGGAGTCCGCGCTGCCGGTGGCGTGCGCCATCGAGATGATGCACACGTTCTCGCTGATACACGACGACCTTCCCTGCATGGACAACGACGATATGCGCCGGGGCAAGCCCAGCTGCCACAAGGCGTTCGGGGAGGCTAACGCTCTCCTCGCCGGGGACGCACTGGCGATCCTCCCGGCGCAGGTGATCGCGGAAGCAGGCTTAAAGGGCACGATATCCCAGTCCGCGGCGCTGAAGATAATCGCGCTGCTGGGCGAACAGGCGGGTATTTACGGAATGATAGGCGGTCAGGTGATCGACACCGAGAACGAGGGCAAACAACTCCCCGAGAACGTGCTCCTCGAGATGTACCGCATGAAAACCGGCGCCCTTCTGGAATTCTGCTGCCGTGCCGGAGTCATTGCGGCAGGCGGCGGAGCGGAGCTTCAGCTTGCGGCAGGGACCTACGCGCGTAAGCTCGGGCTGGCGTTCCAGATAATCGACGATATTCTTGATGTAACCGCCGATGAGAATCAGCTTGGGAAGCCTGTGGGCAGCGACGCCGACAGTGGCAAGTACACCTACGCCGCCGTGGTCGGACTTGACAGGGCGAGGGCGGAGGCTGCGCGCCTTACGGACGAGGCGGTGCAGGCGTTGGAGCCGTTTGCAGACCGTGAATTCCTGACGGGACTCACGAAGCTGCTGCTTGACAGAAAATACTGACGCCCGGAGGGAATTTGATATATGAATATTTTTATGGCGAATCCGACAATAACCGTCGGACTGATCTCGTTCATGTCGGCTCAGATCATCAAGACCGTGCTGTACGCGATCAAGACGAAATCCTTTGATCCGGAGCGTATCACCGGCGCAGGAGGAATGCCGTCGTCCCACTCGGCGCTTGTGGTGTCGGTGGCTCTGTATCTGCTGCGTCTTGAGGGATACAGGAGCACCACGTTTGCGCTGTCGATACTTATTCTCGGCGTGGTGATCTACGATGCGCTGAGCGTGCGTTACAACGCCGGACTTCACGGCAAGGAACTTAACCGCCTGCGCAGGGTCATCGACGAAATGGACGATGAGATCTCGCGCCTTGGCGGCGAGGATCTCAAGGACGAGAAACTCGACGAAATGTCCGACCGCAAGGAGTTCAAGGAATTCCTGGGTCACAAGCCTATAGAGGTTATGGCAGGCGCTCTGCTCGGAATACTCATCGGTATGGTGTTCCCGGTGCCTGTGGCGTGACCTCCCAATAAAGGCTGTCGGAGGCAAAGATGATACTTGACAACGAAATAGATCACGAAAAGATTTCCAATATGACCCTGCCCGAGCTGAAACAGCTCTGCCGGGAGCTGCGGCGCTGCATTCTGAGTACCGTCACCGAAACCGGGGGACACTTGTCCTCCAATCTCGGCACGGTAGAGCTGACGACGGCGCTGCATTTTGTTTTTGACGTGAAAACCGACCGGATTGTCTGGGACGTCGGTCACCAGGCTTACGCGCACAAGCTGCTGACCGGGCGGTATTCCGAGTTCGGCACGCTGCGCAGCCGCGAGGGAATCTCCGGCTTCACCCGGCGCGGGGAATCCCCGGCAGACGCGTTTATTTCCGGGCATAGCAGCACATCCATATCCGCGGCGTATGGTATCGCCTGCGCAATGCGGCTCCAGGGGAGGCGCGGAAGCGTGGCGGCGGTTATCGGCGACGGAGCCATGACCGGCGGAATGGCATATGAGGGACTCAACAACGCCGGCAAGAGCCTGGCACCGCTTGTGGTCGTGCTTAACGACAACGGAATGTCCATATCCAAGAGCACCGGCGCACTGGCGAGGTACCTGGCGCATATTCGCTCCACGAGGAAGTATTACTGCGCAAAGGAGCATGTGAAATCCGTCGTGTCGGCGGTGCCGCTGGTGGGCGACAAGCTGGAAAAGACGCTGCGCACTGCAAAGGGGCTGATAAAGGACGCCATCTACGACAGCAGCAACATGTTTGAGAACTTCGGATTCCAGTACATCGGTCCGGTGAACGGGCACGACCTGGAGGACATGATAGAAGCGTTCTCCGTGGCGAAGCTCATGCGGAAGCCCTGCGTGGTACATGTGTTCACCACCAAGGGGAAGGGCTGGCGCCCGGCGGAGGACAATCCCGGAGAATACCACGCGGTGTCCCGGAAGGCGGAATCCTCCGGGAAGCCCACCTTCAGCGAGGCGTTTGGCAGGGAGCTTGAGAGCCTGGGCAAATCCGACAGCCGTATCTGCGGCATAACCGCCGCGATGAAGTACGCCACCGGCATGAACTACTTCTGCAACTCCTGCGGCGAGCGATACTTCGACGTCGGTATTGCAGAGCAGCACGCCGTCACCTTTGCCGCCGGGCTTGCCGTGGAGGGAATGCTGCCGGTGTTCGCGGTGTATTCCACCTTCCTACAGCGCGGATTCGACCAGGTGGTGCACGACTGCGCCATCGAAAGGACGCATGTGGTGCTCGCGATCGACCGAGCAGGATTCACCGGCGAGGACGGCGAAACGCACCAGGGAATTTTCGACGTGCCCATGCTGTCGATGATCCCGAACACCACGGTGTATTCCCCGGCGAGCCTTGAGGAAATGCGGCTGTGTCTTTCCCAGGCGCTGTTCCGGACGGAGGGAGTTGCCGCAGTGAGGTACCCCAAGGGCAGCGAGCCTGCCGCCCGTGTGCAGCCCGACGTGGAGCTGGAATACTCCGGCAGGCACGGGAATACTCTGGCGGTGAGCTACGGCAGGCTGTCCGCGGAGGTCGCCTGTGCGGCTAGGGAGGCTTCTGTGAAGGGCGCCCCGGTGGACTGGCTCCGGTTGGTCAGGATTGCTCCGCTGCCGGGATCCGCGCTGGATATGGCGCTGGATTACGACCGGGTGGTGTTCTTCGAGGAGGGCGTACTCCGGGGCGGAGTCGCGGAGCAGTTCGGCACTGCGCTGCTTGAGCGCGGATTCCGGGGAGAATACGAAACCGTCGGCGTGGACGGTAGATTCGTCCCGGCAGGCACGGTACAGCAGCAGCTTGAGATGTTCGGGCTTGACCGGGAATCGCTGATAAGGAAGCTCGGGAGGAACAATGCGACTTGACGTATATCTGACTGATAGAGGGCTGTGCAAGAGCCGTACGGCGGCGCAGAGCCTTATAAAATCCGGCGGAGTTTCCCTGAACGGAAGCCCCTGCGCGAAGCCCTCCCAGGATATCACGGAGGACGACCGTGTGGAAATAACCGGCGAGCAGCTGCGCTACGCCGGCAGGGGCGGACTGAAGCTGGAAGCGGCGCTGGAGCAGTTCGGGCTTGATATCACCGGCGCTGAGTGCATCGACATCGGATCCTCCACCGGGGGATTCACGGACTGCATGCTTCAGCACGGCGCGGCGAAGGTATACGCGGTGGACGTGGGGCGCGACCAGCTTGCGGAATTCCTGCGGAGGGACCCCAGGGTGGTTTCGATGGAGCAGACGGATATACGCACGGCGGAGCTTCCCCAGGCGGATTTCATCGGTACGGACGTTTCCTTCATCTCGCTTAAGCTGATACTGCCGCATATTTACCGCCTGCTGAAGTCCGGAGGGCGCGCTGTGGCGCTTGTGAAGCCGCAGTTCGAAGCCGGCAGGGCGAATCTCAGCAAGAAAGGCGTGGTACGGGACGCACACCTGCGTCTGCGGATAAGGGATGACATCGCCGGATTCGCCGCCGGCTGCGGATTCACCGTGGCAGGCTCCGTCATCTCGCCGATAACCGGCGGCGATGGCAATGTAGAATTCCTGATGTGTCTGGAAAAGTGCTGAGGAGGGACTATGGACGTCAAGAACAAGAATCGCGTCATGATCTCATACAACCGCAGGGACCGTAACTCCGTGAAAATTGCCGAGGATATCTGCACTGAGCTGAGCGCCGCCGGGATAACTCCGCTGTCGCTGAAATACGATGATGGGAGTTTCGGCGGTCTAAGCGGCGCGGAATCTGCTGAGAGCGGCGAGGGCTGCCTGTGCATGATCACCGTTGGCGGCGACGGCTCGATAATCTCCCACGGAAAGCTGGCGGCGGTGTGGGGAATCCCGCTGATGGGAGTGAATACCGGGCGGCTGGGATTTATGGCTAACCTGGAGCCTGCGGAGATCAGGCGCATTCCTGAGATCATTCTGGGGGAGTTCCGCGTGAGCCGCCGCATGATGATGTCCGTGGAGGTTAGCTACGCTAACGGCGGAATGCTGCACCAGAATACGCTGAACGACGTCGTGGTCTCCCGGGACAGCAAGTCCAAGCTGCCGGAATTCTGCGTGTACTGCGGCGACACGGAGGTTTCCCGGCTGCGCGCCGATGGGGTTATTTTCAGTACGCCCACCGGCTCCACCGCGTACTCCCTCTCCGCCGGAGGTCCCATCATTGACCCGGCAATGAAGTGCATTGAGTACACTGCGCTGTGTCCGCACTCGCTGTTCTCCAGACCCATGCTGTTTTCGGCGGAGCGTACTGTGCGGCTGCGTGTGAATTCCTACCAGGACAGCCGGGTGACGATAAGCTTTGACGGCGACAGCGGCTATCCGTTCGGGGACGGGGACGTGCTTACCATGCGTATCGGCGGTCCTGACCTTATGCTGATAGAAACCGGTGAGGGATTCTTTGGCTCGGTCAACCGCAAGCTCATGCAGCCGCTGCGCTGACGTATCCGGAGGTTGAAATGGTACAGTGTTATGACGAATTCTGCGAGGAGCTGCTGAGAGCCGGTTTTTCCCTCGGCGGCAGCGATAAGGGAATATACGCGGTGGTCCTCTTCGACTGGACGGAACAGCCGTGCAATACTCCGGTGAGGTGGCATACCGGGGAGCCGGACACCGACCCCTGGGAGTGGCGCATGCGCGTTCTGGAGGAACGCAGCGACATCGCCTATTCCAAGGTGTTCTTCCGGACGAGCGGCTTCATCACGGAGGAGTGGTACCCGTACTTCCTGGCAGTCCGCCGGCAGGGAATGACCTTTGAGGAAGCCTGGGATTCCGGGCGGATTTCCGACCTGGCACGGCGTATCTACCTTGCGGTGCAGGAAAACGGCAGGGTCCCCATGCACGACATAAAGCGCCTTGCCGGACTTCACGGCGAATCATCTGCGCATGTCGAAAAGGCTATGACGGACCTCCAGATGGGAATGTTCCTGACGATCTGCGGCAGGCAGCAGAAGCGGAATATGTATGGCGAGCCCTACGGCTGGAGCAGCACGGTGTTCTGCACCCCGGAGGAGTTCTGGCAGAGGGATTTCGACAACCTGCCGGACAGCGACCAGGCGGTGCAAAGAATTTGCGCCCGGGTGTCGCTGCTTAATCCGGAGGCGCAGGAGCGCAGAATAAAGAAGTTCATTTACGGCTGAGGGGTGCGTTATGGATAAGAAGCAGCGGCAGCGCGCAATACTGAAGATAATCTCCGCCCAGGAGGTCGAAACCCAGGAGCAGCTCGGCGAGCTGCTGGAGCAGGCTGGATTCCCCACCACCCAGGCGACCATCTCCCGGGACATGAGGGAGCTGAAGATACGCAAGGGAATGTCCGGTGGGGGCGCGAACTGTTACTACTCACCGGAGTGCGAGAATCCCCCGGAGTACAGCAGCGTGTTCGCGCACGCGGTGCTGTCGCTGGATTACGCCATGAACACGGTGGTGATAAAGTGCCGCCCGGGGCTGGCGAACGCGGCGTGCGTCGTGCTCGACGAGCAGGACCTCGGATTCGTTGTGGGTACCATCGCCGGGGACGACACAATATTTGTTCTCACCAGAACGGAGAACCATGCTGTGCAGCTGATGGAGCTGCTCAGAAAGATGATGACCAGATAGGAGAATGACGAGTGTTACGGGAGCTTTCGATTGAAAATCTTGCGGTGATTGAAAAGGCTGCGGTGGAATTCGGCAGCGGATTCAACGTGTTCACCGGCGAAACCGGCGCAGGTAAGAGCGTCATCATCGGTGGAATTAACGCGGTTCTGGGCGGCAGGACTACCAAGGATATCGTCCGCAGCGGCGCGCCGAAGGCGGTCATTTCCGCGCTGTTCGACGATATATCCGACCGGGTGAAGTCCCGGCTGACTGAACTGGGATTCTCCGCCGAGGACGGCGAGTTAGTTCTCATGCGCGAAATCACCGCCGAGGGTAAGAGCAGCGCCCGGATAAACGGCAGGGCGGCGACGGCGGCAATGCTCCGGGAGGTCGGCGAGCTGTTGGTGGATATTCACGGGCAGCACGAGAACCGCATTCTGATGGATACCGACAATCAGCGGCAGATCCTCGACAGCTATGGGGAGCTTTCCGGCGCACTGGAGGAATACCGTGCGGAATTCCGGCGGTTCTCGAAGCTTTCGCGCCGCCTGAAGGAGCTCCAGGAGGAGAACCGCACCCGGGAACTCCGCACGGCGCAGCTTACCGCCATCGCCGAGGAACTGGCGGAACTCAACCTGGAGCACGGCGAGGGCGAGCGCCTGGAGGAGGAACTCCAGAAATTACGCGACACCGCGAAGATACAGGGAGCGCTGTTCACCGCGAACGACCTGCTGAACGGCGAGGAGAATCCCGGGGCGATCGACCTGGTGCGCCAGTCGATGAACTCCCTTGCGACCGCGGGCGCGGTGCTTCCGGAGGCGGACGTGCTGTTCCGTCGGCTGGAGGAAATACTCCCGGAGCTGGAGGATATCAGCAGCGAGGCTGCCTCCATGGCATTCGGCACGGACGACAGCGAGGAGCGCGAAGCCGACCTTGAGGACAGGGTGTCAGCTATGAAGCACGCCTGCCGCAAATACAACATGGACCCGGACCAGCTGGTGGACTACCTTGAGGAGTGCCGCCAGGAGCTGTCGCAGCTTTCTGGCCTGGACGGGGAGATAGAGCGCCTGTCCGAGGAGAAGCATGATCTAGCCGGGCAGGTGAAGCGCATGGCGGAGGATATCAGCGCACGCCGCCGGGAGGCTTCCGAGCGGCTGTCGGCGGAGATATGCGAGGTATTGCGTTTCCTGAATATGCCGAACGTGACGCTCAGCTTCGACGTGCGCCCGGATAAGATAACGATAAACGGCATGGACGAGGTGGAGATACTGATATCCGCGAACGCCGGCGAGGAGCCGAAGCCGCTTAACAGGACGGCGAGCGGCGGTGAGCTTTCCCGTGTAATGCTGGCGATAAAGAGCGTCATGGCGGAGGGCGACGATATACCGACGATGATATTCGACGAGGTGGACGCCGGAATAAGCGGCAGGACTGCGGCGAAGGTAGGCGTAAAACTGGCGCAGACCGCGGAGAAGCGGCAGGTACTGTGTATCACGCATCTGGCGCAGATAGCGGCGCTGGCGCAGACGCATATGCTCATCGAGAAGCAGACGGAGGGTCAGCGCACCTATACGCGGATAATCCCCCTGGACCACGAGGGCAGGAAGCAGGAGCTTGCGCGCATAATGGACGGCGGACTTACCGAAAGCGGACTTAAAGCTGCCGAGGAAATGCTCGACCGGAGGTAACATGAACGCCTGGTATATGACGCTGATCTATCTTGCGGCGACATTCCTTGCACTGGGACTGTGCGCCGCTGCCGCTGTACTGTGCGGTTCGGCTATAATAAAGAAAAAGCGCCTGGGAATGCGATTCCCGGCACTGTTGGTATCAATGGCATTGCTGGCGGCGGTGCTGCTGTTCACGAAGTCCCACGGGACGTATATCCGCTTCAATGACTGGTGGATTTTCATGAACGGCGCGCAGAAAACCGCAGAACGTTACGGTGCCCCGGAGATTGGCGGATTTACTGACGGCAAATCCGGCAGCCTGGGTTATTATATCTACACTGACGACGGTCCCATAATGCCAGACCATCTGGAGCATTATTATTACGTAGAATACGACGAACAGGGGAATGTAAAGGAAATTTATGACGGCACAAAGCCGGGCGGATAATGGAGGGAAACTCATGAAATCCGGATTTCAGCATTTCATGGAAAAGGGTACTCTGGCGTCTTTGGCACTGTCGGTGATATTCCTGGTCTGCTGGCTTGTCTGGGGGCAGGGAATATTCCTCACGCTGCTGATAACGTTCGCGACGTTCTTCTACCACTTCGCGGTTCGTCTGGCTGTGGGCGCGGCTGTAGACGGTATTACCGCCCACGGCGTGGATTACGACGCAGCGTGGTTCAGACAGGGCAGGGCAGAAGCTAAGCTATACAAGTTACTGAAAGTCCACAGCTGGAAAGTAAAGCTGCCGACCTACGTCCCGGGAAGCTTTTCGCTGAAAGAGAATACCCCGGAGCAGGTGGTCTGCAATATGTGCGGCGCTGAAATCGTCCACGAGGTAAACGTTGTGGTCAGCTTTGTGCCGGTGGTGCTGAGCGTTATTGTTCCGGTTTTACGCAGCACCGTCCTGGTGTTTGTTCTGACCTCCGTGGCGGCTGCGGTATTCGATATGCTGTTCGTTATAATTCAGCGGTACAATCGCCCGAGAATGCTGAAACTCATGCGGCGCAGGCAGAATAAATACATCGGAAAAGGTTAAAATAAAGAGAAACAGGTCTGAAAGGAAGTACCATCATGAAGCAGAAGATCACAGAGTTCATATATTCCCACCGGGAGGAAATGGTGGACACCATACGTCAGCTTGTGGAGATACCCAGTGTAAAGGGCGAATCGAAGCCGGGAGCGCCGTTCGGCAAGGAGCCTCGGAGAGCGCTGGACAAAATGCTGGAGATCTGCCGCAACATGGGATTCGTGACCAGCTGCCATGACGACGTGATGGGCACCGCGGATTATTCCCCGGCAGGTAACGTGGCGCTGGGGATACTCGGACACCTGGACGTGGTCCCGGCGGAGCCGCTCAACTGGAGCTGCCCCCCCTACCAGCTCACGCGGACTGATGGAAAGCTGCTCGGCAGGGGAGTTATCGACGACAAGGGACCCTGCGTTGCCGCGCTGTACGCGCTGTATTGCGTCAAGGAGCTGGGAATTCCTCTGAAGAAGGGCGTAAGGCTGCTTTTCGGCACCGACGAGGAGAACGGCTCCGAGGACCTTGAGATCTATTGCCGTGGAAATAAGCTGCCGCCAATGGTGTTCACTCCGGACGCAAGCTTTCCGCTGATCAACATTGAAAAGGGAATGATCCGCGCTGATATTTTGGGTGACTATCAGCCCGGGTCGGTGGTAAGCTTCTCCGGGGGCAGTATTCCGAATGCAGTCCCGGACAAGGCGGAGGCAGTCCTGCGCGGAATCCCCTATGAGGAGGTGCGCGCGGTTATCGCAGCGAACTCCACCGGCGCGGTGCTGACCGTAGATACGGAGCCGAACGGCGACATCACGCTGCATTGCTCCGGCAGGTCGGCGCATGCCTCCACTCCGCAGACCGGCGTGAATGCGGTTACTGCGCTTATTGCAACGCTGAACAGGCTTCCGCTCCGGGAGGGTCAGCAGCGTGAGATAATCCGTGGTTTGGCGGAGAAATTCCCGTTCGGCGAAACGGACGGGCGTTCTGCGGCGCTGAAGGTGCAGGACGAGAAATCCGGTGCGCTTACGCTGACGTTCAGTAAGTTCGCGATGCGCGACGGGAAGATCAGCGGCTGCATAGATATTCGATATCCCGTCTGCGTGGTGCTGGAGGACGTGGTTGCAGGGCTGTCTGCGGCTCTTGAGCAGGCAGGAGTTCATTACGGCAGAAACATGGAGGAGAAGCCGCACATCGTCCCCGAGGACAGCGAGTTCGTGCAGAAGCTGCTGAGGGTGTACTCCGAGGTTGAGGGCGAGCCGGGGCGCTGCATAGCCATCGGCGGCGGAACCTATGTCCACACTGTGGAGGGCGGCGTTGCATTTGGCGTGGAGCGTGGCAATACGGATTACCACATGCACGGCAACGACGAGTTCATCACCGAGGAGGAGCTGCTGAAGGACGCGGTGCTGTTCGCGTGCGCGATCGTGGATATCTGCGGATAAAAATTGGGAGCGGCAGGAACCGCTCCCTTTTCTTATTCGGCAGGCATTTTCTTGATACCGAACACGGCTCTGAGGATTCCGGCAAAGAACTTCGGACTTTTCAGTACAACGATTTTCATATGTACGCTCCTTTCGCGTCAGCATTTCATCAGGAATATTCCGGAAATGATCAGTACGGCGGCAACGGTGAAAAGCAGCACCTTGAGCGAAAAGAAGGAAATACACATCAGCGCTGCGAGGAATGCAGCCACGGCAAGCAGTACGCCCGTGCCGCAGTTCCTGCGGCGTTTGCGCGGTCTTCTCATGTTGTCACCTCCGGTCGTTTCTCTGCCTTATATTATTCCGCCGGAGGGATTTTGGTTACTGTTACGTGGATTTTTGACTTGGCTGGATTTCCGTGGGCGATGTTGTCTGACTGTTGTCTTTTGTGCACTAATCGTTGACAAATAAGGGCTCTGGATTTTGTGGTGCAGGGCAAGTGGCGATTCCTAAATAAACGAAAACGGCTTAACAGTGCATATCGCGCTCTGCTAAGCCGTTAGTTCTCTGGCGGAGAGGAAGGGAACCAATTTCAGCTTCCAAATACATTTCTCACTTTTCCGGCAAGCACCTATAAAACCGCATTGCAAAGCCAAACGTTGAACTTTTAAAAAGCTTGCATTCCAACCTCAAAAATTCTCTTTTCCGAGTTATTCGGGGATTTTTCAGGGATTTCGGGGGAGCTCAGTCCGGGGAGATCTTATCGAGGATAGCGACCGCTCGTTCCTCTTCCCTGGGGTAAAGGTGGCTGTAAGTATTCCATGTCATCTGCACGTCGGAGTGCCCGAGCCTGCGCGCGATCTCCTGTATGTTTATTCCCTCATTGACGAGCAGGGAGGCGTGCGTGTGCCGGAAGTCGTGGATACGGATATGAGGAAGCCCGGCGGCTTTCGCGAACTCCTTGTTGTGGTTCTCGATGGAGGTGTCACGGAGGGGAGCTTCGCCGCCGCACACGCGGTAGTCCTCGCTGAACAGCCGGGAATTCTCCTGCTGACGGAGTTTGTGTTCGGTGAGTATCTTCATCAGCGGTGTGGGGATTTGCAGGTCGCGATAGCTGGACTTATTCTTCGGTGGTCCCTCGACGTCGCCGCCCTTGAGTTTCTGGGAGATACTCCGGCGGATATGCAGGATATTCCTGTCGATGTCCGACCATTTCAGCGCGTTTATCTCGCCTTTGCGCGCCCCGGTGTAGAACGCGATACAGAAGAACACATAATACGCCCAGTCTGTCACGGTCCGGGCGTTTTTCTTTGCTTCGGAGATGTACGCCCGGAACTGCTCCGAGGTGTAGTAGTGCAGCTTGTCCGCAGGCTTCTCGATGGTGTCGGGAGCCTTGAAGTTCCCGAGGGCGCTCAGGGGATTTCGCACAAGGTACTCCATTTTCACGGCGTAGTTCAGCATAGCTACGAACGCCGCGTATGCGTTCTGTTTTGTGGTTATGGACAGCTTTTCGTTGGCGGCGATATCGTTCTTCCACTTCGCGAGGACTGGCTGCGAGAGCCTGTCAAGGCGATATCCTGCCATAGTCGGCATTACACGGAGTCGCAGGTTCTTCATCGCGCTGTCGTGGGAGGTCTTGCGTGTTTCGTGGCTGTGGTAGACTTCGTACTCGTCGTAGAGCTGCTGGACGGTCATTCGGGACACCGTGCGCTTCTTGTCCTTGTACTCGGCTATCAGGGACTGCTCCAGCGCGTTCGCTTCCGATAGGCCATAGGCGGTGCGTTCTATCTGGTGAGCCTTTCCGGCTGCGTCGGTGTAGTTCACGCGCACGCGGTATTGCTGCAAACCGTTCTTCTTGACGCCGGTTTTGTTTACTGGCATGATTTTTCTCCTTTCTATGGCGTTCCCCTGTCCTCGCGGGCAGGGGAGTTTTTTTTATTCCTTTTTCAAATACCGATACGCAAGCCGGCGAAGCTGCTGTTCCATTTCGGTGTTATCTTCTTTTCTTGCTTTGCGTGGCTTGAACTGGTAGCCTTTCTCTGCTTTCTTCTTATATTCTTCAAGCGTTGATTTCAAGCCAGACAGACTCGGGTCTGCAGCTATACTGTTCTCCAAATATTCAACGGCTGAATTGATATCAGTTTTAGCCAGTACCTCTGCATGGATTTTTGTACATACATCAGGATACCAGCCTAGCCGCCTGCTTTCTTCGATAGCTTCTATAGCCTTGTCGTACTGATATTCCTTTTCATACATCTCAGCTGCAAAAAGGTACAATAAGTCCCAAGAATACATAGCTCTGTCCTTTGCAAAAGGAGTTGCCGGGAAACGAAGCTCCTTTGGAATACTTTCAAAAACTTCAAGCGCTTTAGGGCGAAATGCACTGCTCTTTCGAGAAAGTGCAATAAACTCCGCAGCGAGGTCGAGAGGTGCTCCAGACAGTCTTGCGTACTCGATAATGATTTGATTTATGATGTATCTCGGCTTGTGATTTGTTGCTTCGCTGAAAAATGCAAGTGCGATTCCGCGCTGATCAGCGGGGTATTCAACCGCCGACTTGAGCAACGATAGTATTTCAGCATTTTCCTCTAGGGTTACGCAAGCAAAATTGTATCCGCCGTCTGGGAGTGCGGTCGTTGCATTGTTACCCGGTGAAACATTCGTATTGAAGCATATCATGATTTTCACACTTTCTGTTAAATGTCCGATGAGGAACAAGTCTATATTGCAACATATTTGCTGGATTGGTTTCGATATATCCCCCATGGCCACGGATATTCCTGACGTGTAGAATATCTTATCTTTGGAAGTACATCGTAAAAATCGTTGGTTTTGATTTCTTGTTCGTACTTTTTAAGAATGTCTATTCTCGTTTTGGCGCAGCTGCCTGAAACCCTATATCGTTGTTGGAACAGATCTACCGACATCTTATGCGGAAAATCATAATAGTACTGAGGGGGACATAAAATCAACCCCGCGCACATTCTTGCCTCTTCTTCGTATCTGAGATATGTTTGTTGATCGTAGTGCTGATCAAACATGTTGAATGAGGAATTGCGACCGTGACCCAAAAGAAAATGCGAAATCTCTTCAAGCAGGGTAAAACGACGTCTTACCTCAGATTGCAGGTCATTATATGAGATTTTGTAGTTACCATTATAACTTTGAAGCACTCCGTCCTTGTTGCCCCATAAAGCAAACAGGTCGTCTTGCTTTAGCCCAGTTTCAAACGTGATCTGAGTTAAAGGAACAAGTTCAATTTTCAATATTTGGCATATCTTCTCCGGAGAAACCGGAATGGTATTTAGATTGTTTTCAATCATGAACATAAAAGCTGCGTTATAAATGTCAGTACGTCTGCTTTCATCAATCATTCTTAAATGCCTCCGGGAACATATACTGTGCGTATTTCCGTAAGTTTTCCGCCTGCTCCGGTGTCATTTTTTGTCCGGCGCGAGCTATCATAAGGATATCTGGATTTGATATGTTTTTGTGTGATTCGCTTGCACTCTCTTCTGCTTCTTTTTCAAGCTTCTTCTTTTCAAGTTCCCACGCTTTTACGTTGTCGCGATATTTTTCCGGGACCTCTTCATCATAAAGCTGATTATCGAACAGAACCTGAGATACGTTTGTTCCCAAATGTTCGCACAACTTTTCCGCTTGATCGTATGTTATGGGCAGAACACCGTCTTCGATGTCCTGCATTTGCTCTTCGGAAGCACCAATAACACTTCCCAACTCGGGCAGAGAAACTCTCTGTTCTTCTCTGAGAGGTACAAGTAGCCTCGCGAAGTCGAACGCTGCTTCAAAGTAAGGGTCATTCACACACCACTTTGCGCTATCCTCATTATATTTGATTAGTTCTTCGTTGTTGCGAAATTTGGATTCGCCTAGCAAATAGTCGACAGAAACAGAAAAGAATTTTGCGATTGTTTTTAACATTTCTGAATCCGGTATGCGTTTACCAGTTTCCCACATAGCTACGGCACCCTTTGAAACATTAAGTTCCTGTGCAAAACGCTCTTGGATCAGCCCTTTTTCCTGTCGTAATTCCTTTAATCTATTGCTAAACATATTCATTCTCCTGTTAGTTACGCTGTTCTGCGTCTATGCTTATAATATTATAATATCACGCTTCGTTATCTTTGTCAATATTTATGTTCACTTTTTGTACAAGATAACGAAATGTTATTTTACATATTGACAGATAACGTTTCACAGGTTATAATGGTAACGCAACGTGAGAAAGGAGGGCGCTGAATGACAGCACTATGCGAATATCGCAAGAGGCAAAACATGACACAGCGTGAGCTTGCGAACGTAATAGGAGTAGCGACGAGCACTATCACGCAGTATGAAACCGGAGTGCGAAAGCCGGATATCATTACGCTGAAAAAGCTTGCGGCAGTTCTACACTGCACGACAGACCAGCTTCTGGAACCGATCAAGATTTAAGGAGGACATCACATGACAGATTTAAAGATTTTCAAGAACGACCAGTTCGGCGAGATCCGGACGGTCGAGGAGAACGGTACGGTGCTGTTCTGCGGAACAGATATTGCGAAAGCGCTCGGTTACGCAGATACCGCAAAAGCAATAAAACTGCACTGCAAGGAAGATGGGTGGGCAATTTGCCCGGTCATCGACAGCATGGGCAGAGAACAGCAGGCAAAGTTCATCAGCGAGGGAAATGTCTACCGCCTGATAACGCACAGCAAGCTCCCGGCGGCTGAGCAGTTCGAGCACTGGGTATTCGACGAGGTGCTCCCGACGATACGCAGAAACGGCGCATACATGACTGATGATACGCTGGAACAGGCTCTGACATCTCCGGACTTTCTGATACAGCTTGCGACAAAGCTCAAGGAAGAAAAGGCAAAGCGCGTTGAGCTGGAGGCCAAGGTCGAGCAGGACAAGCCCATGGTGCTTTTCGCACAGGCAGTCGAAACGGCGCACAACTCAATACTGATAGGCGACCTTGCGAAGATACTCAAGCAGAATGGCGTCCAGACCGGACAGAAACGCCTGTTTGAGCAGTTAAGGCAGGAGGGCTATCTGATGAAGGGCGGCAATTCTCACAATATGCCCACACAGCGCGCTATGGAGATGGGGCTGTTCGAGGTCAAGGAGAGCACGGTCAATAATCCGGACGGCTCGGTCAGAATAAACCGTACAACAAAGGTGACTGGCAAGGGACAGACGTACTTTATCAACAAATACATGACAGCGTGAACAGGGAGGAATATTAATGAATATTTTTGTAAGAGCAGACATTGGGAACGGTGTTAAAGTTGATACCCCTATTACCGAAACCAACACATACACCAGGTGCTGTATATGCGGAAGACCGATACAGCTTAGCCTTAACACTATTGCGAAGCATTTTCCTGACATTTCCGGAGAATACGATTCATTTATGGATTATTTCAATAACGGCTTTATTTGTGAAACCTGTGGTGAAGAGGAATAGTAAAAGGAGGTAATCACAATGCCATCAACATCAAAAGTAACAGTACGCATACCGCAGATAACATCGCTGGAAACGGCGATAAGGCTCTACTACGAGCGCAACGAGCTCTCGACTCCGGATATCCGGCAGCTGTTCGGACCGCTCGCGAATGACACTGTGCTCAGGCTCAAGCGCAAGGCACGCGAGCTCATGGACGAGCGCGGCGTGCTCCCCTGGGACGGCACACGCGTGAACACGGAGATAGCCTACGAAGCCTGGGGGCTGGACATCACCAAGCTGGAATACAGGCTGAACAAGCTGAAGGTTCTGGGGGTGAGGTCATGAAAATCCCGAACAGCGAGGGCATATGCTCAATATGCTTCAATGCCGTGTGGCACGGCGACGAATACCGCATTTTCGAGGGTGGGCGAACATTTCACAAGAAGTGCGCAGAGCGTTTCCCGGAGTGCCGTCCGATCAAGCTTGACAAGGCTAGGCTGGCGCGGAGAATGAAGAAGGAGGTACAGGCATGAAGATACTCAAGCCAGTAATTGGCACGGCGTTCTTCGCCGGACTCCTGGGCATGTTCCTGGCGATCGCAGCCCTGGAGAGCGGCAGACTTGACGGCGCTGCATACTGGGTGATCATATCAGCCTGCGCAGTGCTGAGCGGCGGCGCTATCCTGGGAGCAATGGCAGCGTACAAGTACGAAGAAAGGAGGACAAGCCATG
>UQMF01000034.1 GCA_900542145.1 uncultured Oscillospiraceae bacterium
CGTCCGCAGACGGCGAAATCTCTACGATTCAAAAGCGCTAAAGGGGTGTGGGGGAAAACAAGAGTTTTCCCCCACAGTTTTTTTCAAATTCCCTGCCGTATCGACTTTTTGACAAGCTGAGAAGGCGGAGAACAGATTCTCCGCCTTTTTTATTTTAGTATCAGGAGTGCTGCACCGTGTACTGCTCCAGCACTGTCCTGAGTGCGTTCACGCTGGCATTGTGGATACGCGCAACGGGTATTCCGTGCTTCTCGGACTTCTGGTTCACGGAGTTCACCATCTTGTGGGAACATGTGTTCGTGAATACCACCATGAGGTCCGGGGTGCCAAGCTTGTTCGCGAAATCCGTGGGCATCTGGGTGAATACCTTAGCCTTGCAGCGGTAGCTTTCGCATATGTCCTTGTATCGGGTCGCCATTCTGTCGTTTCCGCCTATTACAACTACGCTCATAAATATTCCTTTCTGGTTAGGTAAAACTAACCCGATGGTACAGGTATACTATTCCCATCAGGTCCGCCGATGATCCGGCGTTCGGTCATATTTGTTGGGTGTGATAAAACCGGGAGAGGATCCAGGTTAATTACCACTAACTGAATTGTACCATATTATGATATATCTTGTCAAGTGGTTATCTGAAAAAAATACGGAATATCGCGAAAAATCCGGAAGCGCACGGCCGTTGTTAAAAAAATAAAAAAATGCAAAGAATTTTATTAAAAACGCTTGACAAATTATTAATCCGGGTGTATAATATAATCATGAACCGATAGAAGAATATGTGAATCCCCGGCGATGTTCCCAGGTAAGAAAAGGAATCCGCCGGGCTGTCGGTCAGAAGTCAATGCGGAGGTGGGAAAAACGAAAAAGAGTATTTACAGCTTGGTGCTGTCCGACGACGTGGTCGAGGCAGTGGACAGGCTGGCGGCGAATTCCGGACTGAGCCGGTCGGCGATGGTCAACCAGTTCCTTGCTGAAAGAGTACGCTGCGTGACCCCGGAGATGCGGCTCAAGAGCATTACCTCCGCGATACGCAGCGCAGTCGGTACGGGGTTTTTCCTGACGGAGCAGCCCTCTGCGGCGACGGTCGCGTGCAGGACGGCGCTGAAATACCGCTACAAGCCTACGCTGAGGTATTCCGTCGAGGTCTACGGCGCCGGGAACAAGCGCGCCGGAGAGCTGCGGGTCACCGTCCGCACCCAGAGCGAGCAGCTGTACGCCGACCTGAGCGGATTCTTCAAGTGCTGGACGGCGCTGGAACAGAAGTACATCGCCGACCGGCTGTCCCAGGACATCATGTTCGCCATAGAGCCGGGGCGCTTCACCAGAACGCTCAACATGCCGCCGGAGGGAATCACGGACGACCTGCTCGGGCAGGCGGTGGCGGACTACATGGCAATGCTGGACGAGGCGATGAAGGTATACTTCGCGCAGCTCCCGGATACCGCCATGGCACAGGCGGCGGCGGAGAAAAGCTACACCGCTGCAATAACACATCAGCAGGTAATCATCTGAATCATTGATATAAGGTCACCTCTAAAAACCTTGTTTGAGTGAAAATGTGTATAGCACACCGTCTGCTTCTTCAAACCTCCTCGTAAGGCATACAGCCTTACTTCGTCGGCTTTCATCGCATTCGGCGCACTCTACCCATTTTCCCTTTTCAAACCGGTTTTTAGAGGTTCCCATAAAGGAGGCAGTTATATGAATCCTAACAAGTACACAAAGAAATCCCTTGAAGCGATACAGTCCGCGCAGGACATCTCCATCAGCTATCAGAATAACTGCGTGGAGCAGGAGCACCTTCTGTATGCGCTTCTGACGCAGGACGGAAGCCTTGCTTCCCAGATACTCACCAAGATGAACATAGACGCAGGCGCGGTCACCCAGGCGGCGCTGCACTTCATCGAGGGCATGCCGAGGGTTTCCGGCAGCGGCAGGGAGGCCGGCAAGATCTACGTTTCCCCCGACCTTGACAAGGCGCTCACCGAGGCGGAATCCCAGGCGGACCGCATGAAGGACGAATACGTCAGCGTGGAGCACCTGTTCCTTGCCCTGGCTGAAAAGCCCTCCAGCGGTGTTGCCGGAATATTCCGGAGCTTCGGCGTGACAAAGGACAAGCTGCTGAAGGCTGTGTCGGAGATACGCGGTTCCGCGAGAGTCACCTCCCAGGAGCCGGAGGAAACCTACGACGTGCTGAACAAGTACGGTCAGGATCTCGTTGAGCTTGCGCGTCAGAACAAGCTGGACCCGGTCATCGGCCGTGATAACGAGATAAGAAGCGTTATCCGTATCCTCTCCCGTAAAACGAAGAACAACCCCTGCCTTATCGGCGAACCCGGCGTCGGCAAGACCGCCATCGTCGAGGGACTGGCGCTGCGTATCGTGCGCGGCGATGTTCCGTCCAACCTGAAGGACAGGAAGCTGTTCTCGCTTGATATGGGCGCGCTTATCGCCGGCGCAAAGTACCAGGGCGAATTCGAGGAACGTCTGAAAGCAGTGCTGAACGAGGTCAAGAAGAGCGAGGGCAGGATACTGCTGTTCATTGATGAGATCCACCTCATCGTCGGAGCCGGAAAGAACGGCGGCGCAATGGACGCAGGCAACCTGCTGAAGCCTATGCTGGCGCGCGGCGAGCTGCATTGCATCGGCGCGACCACCCTGGACGAATACAGCAAGTATATCGAGAAGGACCCTGCACTGGAGCGCAGATTCCAGACGGTAATGGCGGACGAGCCTTCCGTCGAGGACACCATCTCCATTCTGAGAGGACTGAAGGAACGCTACGAGGTGTTCCACGGCGTAAAGATCCACGACAGTGCGATAATCGCGGCGGCAACTCTCTCCAACAGGTACATCACCGACAGATTCCTGCCGGATAAGGCGATAGACCTTATTGACGAGGCGTGCGCGATGATACGCACCGAGATGGACAGCATGCCGCAGGAGCTTGACGAGATCAGCCGTTCCATCATGCAGGACGAGATCGAGGAGGCGGCTCTGAAGAAGGAAACCGACAAGCTCTCCCAGGAGCACCTTGTTGATATCCAGAAGGAGCTTGCCGAGAAGCGCGAGAAGTTCAACGCCATGAAGGCAAAGTGGCAGAACGAAAAGAACGCAATCACCAAAGTGCAGGATCTGCGTAAGGAGATCGAGAACACCAACGGCGAGATCGAGAAGGCAAAGCGTGAATACAATCTGAACAAGGCGGCGGAGCTCCAGTACGGCACCCTGCCGAAACTCCAGGCGGAACTTGAGAAGGAGGAGCAGCTGGCGGAGAAAGCGAAGAGCGACAGCCTGCTGCGCGACAAGGTCGGCGAGGACGAGATCGCACGTATCGTTTCCAGATGGACCGGAATCCCGGTATCCAAGCTGGTGGAGGGCGAGCGCGAGAAGATACTTGCCCTGGGCGACACGCTCCACAAGAGAGTCATCGGTCAGGACGAGGCGGTGGACCGCGTGACCGAGGCGATCATGCGCTCCCGTGCCGGGATCAACGACCCGAAGAAGCCGCTGGGTTCGTTCCTGTTCCTTGGTCCTACCGGCGTCGGCAAGACCGAGCTTGCAAAGGCTCTGGCGGAGGCTCTGTTCGACGACGAGCACAGTATCGTCCGTCTTGACATGAGCGAATACATGGAGAAATACAGCGTGTCCAGACTGATAGGCGCGCCTCCAGGATATGTCGGCTATGAGGAGGGCGGTCAGCTCACTGAGGCGGTACGCCGCAAGCCCTACTCCGTTGTGCTTTTCGATGAGGTCGAGAAGGCTCACCCGGACGTATTCAACGTGCTTCTCCAGGTGCTTGACGACGGCCGTATCACCGACGGTCAGGGCAGGACGGTGGATTTCCGCAATACCATCATAATCCTCACGTCCAACCTCGGCTCTCAGTTCATTCTTGACGGAATAAACGACGAGGGCGAGATCTCCGACGAGGCGAAGAAGTCCGTGGACGCCCTGCTGAAGCAGTCCTTCAGACCGGAGTTCCTGAACCGTCTGGACGAGATCGTGTTCTACAAGCCGCTCCGCAAGGAGGAGATATTCAAGATCATCGACCTGCTGGCTGCTTCCCTCAAGCAGCGGCTTAAGGACAAGCAGATCTCCCTGGAGATCACCGACTCCGCAAAGCAGGCGATCGTTGACGCAAGCTACGACCCCAGCTTTGGCGCGCGTCCGCTCAAGAGGTACATCCAGCGGAACGTTGAAACCATGGTTGCCAAGGAGATACTCCGTGACGAGGTACGCCAGGGTGATATAATCACCATCGACGAGCAGAACGGGGAGCTTACCTCCTACGTTCAGCACAACGAGGAATAATACAAAAAGCACCGGGCTGCGAATTAACGCAGCCCGGCGTTTTTTTATGCTGCGATCAGATACTTCTGACAGCCTCGCGGACTTTCAGAACGAACGACGGCGAAACGGAAAGCTCGTCGATTCCCATGCGGAGGAATTCCCCGGTGAGCGAAGTATCCGCCGCAAGTTCGCCGCAAATCCCTATCCACGCACCGTGCCTGTGCGCATTCTCGGCACTCATTTCGATGAGCCGCAGAATCGCTTCGTGGTGGGTGTCGATGAACTGCTCGATGTCCGGATTCTGACGGTCGCACGCCAGGGTGTACTGCGTGAGGTCGTTGGTGCCTACGCTGAAGAAATCCACCAGCGGAGCCAGCTTGTCGCTGATGAGCGCCGCCGCAGGGGTTTCTATCATGATACCCAGTTCCACCTTGTCGGAGTAGCCGATTCCCTCGGATTTCAGCTCTGCCTTGACGTCCTCGCAGATGGAGAGGATCTTCTCGACCTCCCACACGCTGGTTATCATCGGGAACATGATTCCGAGATTACCGTAAACGGAAGCCCGGAACAGCGCTCTCAGCTGGGTGCGGAATATCTCCGGACGGGTCAGGCAGATACGGATAGCGCGGTAGCCCAGAGCAGGATTCTCCTCCTTCTTCAGCCCGAAGTAGTCCACCTGCTTGTCTGCGCCGATGTCCATGGTGCGGATTATTACCTTCTTGCCTGCCATGCTTTCCAGAACGCGCTTGTACGCCTGGAACTGCTGGTCCTCGGTCGGGAAGTCGCTGTTGCCGAGGTACAGGAACTCACTGCGGAACAGCCCGATTCCTCCGGCGTCGTTCAGCAGTACAGCGCCGATATTGTCAACGCCGCTGATATTCGCGTAGATGTTGATTTTCCTGCCGTCCCTGGTGACGTTCTCCTTGCCCTTGAGCTCCTGGAGCAGGCGCTTTTTCTCCTCGTCCTCCGCGCGCTTCCTGGTGTATTCCGCGATGGTGGCTTCGTCCGGGTCAACGTAAATCTCGCCGGTGTAGCCGTCCACAATTGCGGTCTGCCCGGCGGAGATCTCGCTCAGGAACTTGCCTCCCACGCCAATAACAGCCGGGATATTCATGTTCCTTGCGAGGATAGCCGTATGAGAATTGGAGGAGCCGTGCGCCGTGATGAACGCCAGCACCTTGTCCTTGTCCAGGGAAACGGTTTCACTGGGGGCTAAGTCCTCGGCGCAGACTATCATGCTGTCGGAGCTTTCCGCGCCGACCTGCGCCGCGCCGGAAAGCACGGCGATTAGTCTGTTGGAGATATCCCGGACGTCCGCGGCACGCGCCTGCATGTAGGTGTCCTCCATGGCGGAGAACATCTGCGCGAAGTTGTCCGCAGTTACCGCGACCGCGTACTCCGCGTTGACGGACTGCGTGTCGATGATGTTCTCGATGGACTCGTTGTAGTCCTCGTCCTCCAGCATCATCATGTGTATCTCGAAGATCTGCGCGTTGGTCTCGCCGACCTCCTTCAGAGCCTTCTCATAGATGGACTGGAGCTGCGCTGCGGCAGTCTCCTTTGCCTTTGCGACGCGCGCCTTTTCGGCGGCGGTGTCGCTGACGTGTGTACGGGTGACTGCGGCGTCGTTCTTGCGGAATACCGATATCTTACCGATAGCCACCGCGCCGTATACGCCCTTGCCGGAATACTTTTTCATAACGCACCCCCTGGGATAATTCGGAATTGATCCTTATTCCTCTCCAAATCCGCTCTCGAAAAGCTCCACTGCCTTGTCCAGAGCTGCCTGCTCGTTTTCGCCGTCTGCGGTGATCTCTACTGTGGTGCCGCATTTGATACCGGCCGCCATGATCTGCATTACTGCGGAAGCCTTCGCGGACTTCTCGGCGGTCTTGAGCATTACGGTGCAGCCTGCGAACTTCTTCATCTCGCCTGCGAGTATTCCTGCCGGACGCATGTGCAGTCCCTGTGCGTTCTTTACTGTTACTGTCTTTGTTACCATGATGATACTCTCCTTATTTTGTCGGATTCCCGGGAGCGCCGCGGCGCTCCCTTTTCGTTGTATATATCTCTTTCTTTTGTTCAGATCACAATGACCAGTTACTTCGCAGCGGTTCTTTTCTTTTTGAGCAGAGCCAGCATGAGCATTCCGACCAGGGCGCCTGCCACCAGGGATACCAGGTACATCAGCCAGTTGCCTACTACAGCAAATACGAAGATGCCGCCGTGGGGAGCCATCAGCGTGCAGCCGAACGCCATGGAAAGTCCGCCTGCGACTGCCGCGCCAACCATGCAGGAGGGAATTACTCTCAGCGGATCCGCCGCAGCATAGGGGATAGCGCCCTCAGTGATGAAGCTCAGTCCCATGATGTAGTTCACGGGGCCGCTCTTGCGCTCCTCCTCAGTCCATCTGTTCTTGAAGAACGTGGTGGAAAGCGCGATCGCAATCGGGGGAACCATACCGCCCACCATGACCGCCGCCATGATGTCGTAGTTGCCGTTGGCGATAGCCGCAGTTCCGAACACATACGCAGCCTTGTTGAAGGGACCGCCCATGTCGATGGACATCATCGCGCCGAGCGCTGCGCCCAGGAGTATCTTGCTGCTTTCGCCCATGCTGCTGAGCAGATCGGAGATTCCGGAGTTTATCATTCCCATGAACGGATTGACCGCGCACATGACTACCGCGATGACTCCCAGACCGGCGAGGGGATATATGAGCACGGGCTTGATTCCGTTGAGCGCTTTCGGCATGCGGTCGCAGAGCTTCTCAATACCCAGCATGATGAATCCGCCGGCGAAGCCTGCGAGCAGCGCGCCGAGGAATCCCGAGGGCATATCTCCGGCGATCTTCGCGAAGGTGGAGCCGGTGGTCGCAAGGTAACCGCCGACAAGTCCCACCAGGAATCCGGGGCGGTCAGCGATACTCTTGCCGATATATCCGGCGAGCACGGGCACCATGAAGTTGAACGCGAATCCGCCGATGGTCTTGAAGAACCTTGCGGCTTCCGTGAATGTGCCGAAGCTGTCGTCCTGGGGAGCGCCGGCAATGGTGTCTATCAGAAACGCCAGCGCGATGAAGATACCGCCGGCAACAGTGAACGGGAGCATGTTGGAAACGCCGTTCATCAAGTGCTTGTAAATCTTTCTGCCGAAGCTCTCCTTTTCGCCGGAGGAAACCGCCCCGGAGCTTCCGCCCTCGTGGTGGTATACCGGTGCGTCGCCATTTTCAATACGCTGGATAAGCTCGTCCGGGATCTTTATGCCGTTAGCGACCTTGGTCGCGATGACTTTCTTGCCGTTGAACCGCGCCATCTCCACGGATTTATCCGCCGCAACGATGATTCCGTCGCATGCCGCGATCTCCTCGGGGGTGAGGATATTCTTCGCGCCGCCGGAGCCGTTGGTTTCCACCTTGATGGAGATTCCCAGGCGCTTTCCGGCTTTCTCGAGAGCCTCCGCCGCCATGTAGGTGTGGGCGATTCCGGTGGGGCAGGCGGTTACTGCGAGCACCTTGTATCCGACCTGTTCCGCGGGCTTTTCGGTTTTCGGCTCATCGGGGTACTTTTCTTTTTCAGCGGCGTCAATGGCAGCCAGGAATTCCCCGGCGTCAGCCGCTGCCAGCAGCTTTGCGCGGAAGTCCTCGTCCATAAGCAGGGTCATCAGCCGGGAGAGCACCTCCAGGTGGACATCGCCGTTGTTCGGCGCGGCTATCATGAACAGCAGGTTGGACGGCTCGTCGTCCATCGCCTGGTAGTCTACGCCTCCGGGCACGGTCATCGCCGCCAGGGACGGAGCCTCCACCGCTTCGCTCTTGGCGTGGGGGATAGCGATTCCCTCGCCAACTGCGGTGCTGCTCATTGCTTCTCTTGCCAGAATGCCTTTCTTGTATTCCTCCCGGTCGGCGATCTTTCCGCCCTTTACCTGGAGGTCGATCAGCAGGTCTATCGCTTCGGTTTTGCTTTTGGGTGCTGCGCCGAGGAGAATGCTCTCACGGCTTAAAAGGTCAACTATTCTCATAGTATTTCCTCCCATTTCCTTATCCGTTATACGAGCTGCGTCAGAAGCTCGTTTATCTTTTTCTTTGTTGCGAGTCCTTCAGAGAAGGCGGTAGCGCCGCCTGCCGCTGTGCCGAGCTTCAGCGCGTATTCATAACCGACTCTCTCGCAGCCGGCGATGAATCCTGCCACCATGGAATCCCCGGCGCCCACGGAGTTTTTCACCGTGCCCCTGCATACGCCGCAGACGTGGGTCTTTCCGTTTTCGTCCAGGAGCACCGCGCCGTCGCCTGCCATGGATATCAGCACGTTGCGCGCGCCCATCTCCCGGAGCTTTCCGGCGTATTCAATGATCTCGTCGGTGTTCCTGAGTTCCACGCCGAATATCTCGCCGAGTTCGAAGTTGTTCGGCTTGATGAGGAACGGCTTGTATTTCAGCACCTTGACCAGAAGGTCCTTTGTGGCGTCCACCACGGTGCGGATATTCCTGCCGTCCAGTCTTGCGAGAATGCGCTCGTAGATATCCGACGGGAGCGATGAGGGAATGCTTCCGGCGAGAACCAGCGTGTCGCCTTCCTTAAGCTCGTCAAGCTTTGTGAAGAGCTGCTCCACCGCCTCGTCCGGAATCCTCGGTCCCTGACCGTTCAGTTCGGTTTCCTCCCCGGATTTTATCTTGACGTTGATACGGGAGAATCCCTCGGTGAGGTGGACGAAATCCGCGTCGATACCCTTTTCGGTGACTCCCTTTTCGATCGCCTCGCCGGTGAATCCTGCGACGAATCCCAGCGCCTTTGACTTCATACCGAGTTCGCTGAGGACTATTGAAACGTTGATACCCTTGCCGCCGAAGTATATTTCCTCGCTGTCTGAGCGGTTGGTGGCGCCGGGAGTCAGCTGCTTTGTGTGGACGATGTAGTCTACCGCCGGGTTGAATGTAACTGTATAGACCATTACAGTACCTCCTTGATGACTGTGTATTCTGCGTATTTTCTCTTTGTCAGCGCGTCGGTGATTATTTCCGCCCGGCTGAGCTGTGCGAATGTCGCTGAGCTGATCTCGTCGAATTTCGAGTGATCCGCCAGAATATACGACTTTCTGCTGCTCTCGATCGCTGCGGATTTCACCCGGGCTTCGTTCACGTCCGGCGTGGTGTAGCCGGCGGTGACGGATATCCCGTTCGTGCCCATGAAGCACTTGGTGAAGTTGTAGTTCCTGAGGGTGAGGACGCATTCCGCGCCGACTATCGCTTCGGTGGAAGCCTTGATCTCGCCGCCGGTGATGTACACCCGGAATCCGCGCTGGGCGAGCTTCTTCGCGTGGATAAATCCGTTCGTCACGAAGCTCACGTCCCTCTGCGGAAGGTGGTCGATCATCTTTTCGGTGGTGGTTCCGGCGTCGATGAACACGAAGTCGCCGTTTTCGATCAGCGAAGCCGCGTATTCCGCGATGGCGGATTTCTCGCCGGTGAATATCGCGGATTTCTCCTCCACGTTCTTTTCTATGGCGGAGAAGCTCTCTCCCAGCGCGATCGCGCCGCCCCTGACCTTTGTTATTTTACCCGCTTCTGCGAGAATATTCAGATCTCTTTTAACGGTGGAGGGCGATACGTCGAGTATTCGTGAAAGTTCCGCGATCGTCACGCTGCTGCGGCTGTTGACGGTGTCGGTTATGATTTGTAAGCGTTCTTCAGTAAGCATTTCTGTTCCTCTTGATCATGATCATTGTTGGACTGTTCTGAACTTATCTGACCTGTCCTGATTATATAATAACACGCTTATCGTTCGATTTCAAGTACTTTCGTTCAAAAATATTCACTTCGGCGCTATTTTTGTCTGATTTCACATCTGATGTTTACATTTATTGTGCAATATTCACAATGCCCGGCGCGATTTTGTGGACTGTTCTGGAATATACCTGTCATAATCGTTCAGCGGTGACCAGTTCTGTTCATGAATTATACCTTGAAAATTCCTATGGAATGAGTATAATATAATATACGTCTATTATTCACCGACGGAGGTACATATATTGAAAAATACAGACCGCAGCGTGATCGCGCGCTCTTTCCGGGCGGCGTTTCCGCATACGATACCTATTCTTGCCGGATTCCTGTTCCTGGGTATGGCGTATGGAATATACATGAACGTGCAGGGATTCAGCTTCGTTTATCCCATGCTGATGGCGCTGGTGATCTTCGGCGGCAGCCTGGAGTTCCTGGCGGTGGAAATGCTGCTTTCTCCGTTCGCACCTCTACAGGTGCTGCTGGTTTCGCTGATGATACAGGCGCGGCACCTGTTCTATGGGATTTCCATGCTTGACAAGTTCAAGGACATGGGCTGGAAGAAATTCTATCTTATCTATGGCATGTGCGATGAAACGTTCAGCGTGAACTACACCGCCGGGATACCGGAGGACTGCGACCGGGGGTGGTTCTACTTCTTCGTGACGGCGCTGAACCAGCTCTACTGGGTCGGCGGAGCCACCCTGGGCGGGCTTCTGGGCAGCCTGATACACTTCAACACCAACGGGCTGGATTTCGTCATGACGGCGATGTTCATCGTGATATTCCTGGAGCAGTGGCTCAAGGAGAAGCACCACTACAGCGCCTGGGCAGGAATGCTCTCGAGTGTCGCGTGCCTGCTGATCTTCGGCGCGGACAACTTTCTTATCCCGACGATGATATGCATACTGGTGCTGCTGACCGCGTTCCGCAGACCCATCGAGCGCAGGGAGGTGCCCCATGACTGACATGCCGGTTTATGAGCAGATAATCACCATAGCCATGTGCACCCTGGGTACCATGGCGACGAGGTTCCTGCCTTTTCTGATATTCCGCTCGGACAAGCCCACGCCGAAATATGTGCAGTATCTCGGGAAAATGCTCCCGGGGGCGATATTCGCGATGCTGGTGGTGTACTGCCTGCGCAAGGTGGACGTCACGGCGTTCAGCTGGGGGCTTCCGGAGCTTATCGCCGGGGGAGTGACGGTGGGACTTCACCTCTGGCAGCGGAAAATGCTGCTTTCCATCGCCGCAGGTACGGTGGTTTATATGCTGCTGGTGCAGTTCGTGTTCGTATAACAGAAAGCGCACCGCGGCGCTGATTTATCTCAGCTGCTGCGGTGCGTCCGTTTTGTCATTTCAGTTCATCGTAAGTCCCACGGCGCGCCAGCCGTCGGCGGTTTTCACGGCGAACACCGTGTTATCCGCCGGGTAGGAGTAGGTTTCGCCGTAGTACACATTATGAACGTAGCTCACGCGCACAGCGAAGCAGCTTTCGGAGTACTGCGTGACGCGCAGTGTTTTCTCCTCCGTGAAGTCGTATCCGGTGTGGTAGGTGTAGAACTGCCCCTCGTAGGTTTGCAGGTCGTGGTAAAGCTTGGTGTCCGCCGGGACATACCCGGACAGCGATGAGAAATACGCGTCGTTGGCTATGTACCGGGAGTACATCTGGGAGAACTCCATCGCGAATTCCGCAGCGTCGTCCGCGAATTCCCCGGAAGCTCCGGGGCAGGGGCAGGAGTAGGAATCCCCGGTCTGCACGGCGTCCAGGGTGTTTCCGCTGCCGTCCCGGAATTCCACCTGCGGCGGGAACATCAGCCCGTCAACGGTGCAGGAGTACATCTCGGGAATTTCCGCGAGATACTCCCCGAATTCCTCCGCCTCGGCTATGGGTTCGGCGGATATTGCCTCGTCCGGAAGCAGCGCCGTACCGTTGATGAAGGGGGTAGCTCCGGTGGGGTAGGAGAGGGTGACGCGCTCGTTTTTCACCGGGACAATGCCGGTCACGCTGTCGGGGGAATAAAGCGCCAGGTCGTACAGCGCGTCCTTCCCGGACTGCTTCATCGTGAGGAATGCCACCGCGTCCTCGCCGCACATGACGGTGTACACGGGGGCGTCCTTGGTGCTTTTGCGGAGGTTCTTCCGCAGGGAGAAATCCCCGGGGAAGCGCTCGTCTATCTGCCGGCGGAGCATTTCCTCGTTCTCATAGGGGGAGATATCCGGGTCGGCAGCGGCGTACAGCAGGCTGCGGTCGCCGGAGTTCAGCTGCTTCTCCACGGCGTCGGTGACGTGGTATATCTGGCTGGCTTCGTAGTGGCTCAGGAACTGCCACAGCTGCCCCAGCCCGACTGCCGCCGCGGAAAGCACCGCCGCCAGCAGCACGAAATATATCGAGTAGAACACGATGGTCCCGGTGCGGCTGTGCCGTTTTGTCCGTGATTTCACTGGGACACCTCCTCGCCGGTGGACTGACCGCGCACAAGTATTGCGGTGCACATCTTGCGCAGTCCGATAAGGCTGGCGTTCTGGTTTATCATCTCGCCGTTGTATATCATGCTGGTGGAGGAGCCGCCGTCCAGGTTGGCGGCGTTGACAGCGCCGAATTCCAGCATTACGTCCCGGACGTCCGCAAGACTTGCGCCGATGGAGTTGGACTGCCGCCCGTCGATGGTCAGCAGGAGCATTGCGCCGTCCGCGCGCTGTCCTATCGCCGTGCGCGGATTCAGTCCGCTGCCGTCGCCGAGGGCTTCCACCGGTTCGCCGTTCACGATGAGAATGGGACCGAATTTTACTGCGTCGCGCACGCCCATGTCCACCGCCTCCTGCACGGTCATCTTGCCGACGACCAGCTTGTTGTCCCAGGTTATGCCGATGGTGTCCCAGGAGTAGTACATGGGAGTCCCCCACAGCACCTCGCCCTCGGACATGACGATACCCCAGGGTTCGCCGCCGGTCATGTGTCCGGGGCGGTCGTCGAATCCGCCGCCGTTGACTGCGCCCACGATGTTGTCATAGGAGCTGTATATCTCCGGCAGGGTCTTTCCGGATTCCGACTGCCCGAATTTCCCCGATATCCCCACGAACACCCGGGAGGGGTCGTATATCACCATCATCTTCCCCTTGAAGGTTGAGCCGCTGAAATCCACGATGTCGATCCCGTCGCCGTCCGGGTCGATTTCCGGGTCGGATTTCGCGGCGTCCTGGACCTCCTCCGGGGTGGGTATCTTCACGAGGTCCGGGTCGGTGATGTCGTCGGTTTCCTTTATGGCGTTCTGCGCGGCGATCTCGTTCACGGTTTCATCCGACAGAAATATGTTCGGCACCCACTTTATCGCCGATGTTTCCCGGCAGGAGATGACGAAGAGGTTCCGGGCGGTTTCCGACGGTCCCTTCTCCATGACGTAAATCACGCCCAGCAGCGCGGCAAGCACCGCAAGTATCGCGGTGACTATCACCAGCAGCACGCGGCGCACAACGCACCATACCATCTTCGGTTTCTTTTTCTTGAACCGCGGACGGGTGCGCTGCGGCTCCCGGGTGCGGACTTCTGCTTCAGCCATGTGTTCTCCTTTCAGTCTGCGTAGACCCAGTCACGCTGGATACCGAAGCTGACAAAGAACAGCACGGTGTCCGTGACGACCTTGATGATTGTCTGGAGTATCCCGGCGCCGGTCCCGAACAGCGCCGACAATCCCCTGACGCACAGCGCTGAAACCAGCAGCTGCGCGGCGGCGAGTATGTAGTACCGCAGGGCGGAGCGCTTCACGCTCTTCCCGGAGCGGAACACCCGGCGGCGGTTCAGCGTGAAATTAACCAGTGATGAAACAATCCGCGCTCCGGCGGTGGCGGTGAGGATACGCAGGCTCTCGTTTTCGCCGAACAGGGGAGCGGTCAGAAGATTGATCAGCGTGAATAACCCCAGGTCGATGAGCGAGCACAGCCCGGAACTCAGCATAAACCGGAATATCACGGCGTATATTTTGATGGAATCCCGGAACGGGTGGAAATGCGTACCCTTGTTCCGGTCGTTGTATATCGTCCTTATCGGGAGTTCCTCAAAGGGGAGCGCCAGCCGCTTCATTTCCAGGAGCATGTTGGTTTCGTATTCGAACCGCTCTCCGCCAAGCGCCGTCAGCGGCGGCAGGTAATCCCGGGGGAGTGCGCGCAGTCCGGTCTGGGTGTCGGATATCCGTATTCCGCACAGCAGCCGGAACACTATCCGGGTTGCATTGTTCCCGAAGCGGCTTTTCGGCGGAACATCGCCGCCGGAGAAATCCCGGACGCCGAGCACCGCCCTGCCGCATTCCGACATTTTTCGCGCGCAGCGGTAAATGTCCTCCGGGTCGTGCTGTCCGTCGTCGTCCGTGGTGACGACTCCGTCGCAGTCCGGGAAATGCTCCAGGACGTAGCTGAACGCGGTCTTGAGTCCGCGCCCCTTGCCGCGGTTGACCTCATGGCGGAGCACCGTGCACTGTGGCATTCCCTCCAGCTGCGCGAAAATTCCTGCGCACTCCGCGCGGCTGCCGTCGTTCACGATGACGATATCCCGGAATCCGGCGGCGATAAGTCCTTCCACCACTTCAAGTATGCGCTCCGACGGGTCGTAGGTCGGTATTATGACTGGCACGTTCATTTTGCACACTTCCCCTTTTCAGCCTGCTGGCAGACTCTGCCTATTTCTGTCTGCATTATAGCATATTCCCCTTGATTTGTAAATACCTTTTTTGTATTGTAACTGAATTGTAATAAGCGTTTCTGCGCGTTTTTACAGCCGCGAATTTTGCCGGATTCTATTGACAAAGGTCACGGTTTGTCTTATAATTGAATCAGTGAATTTAAGGCAATACCGCACAAAGATTGTGCGTGTATTGCGCAGTCAGTTTTGCCAATATTACGCTTCGCTTATTGGCAAAACTCGAT
>UQMF01000035.1 GCA_900542145.1 uncultured Oscillospiraceae bacterium
ATATAATGGTATATGGAAGCTCGTGCCGGAAAAACACTGGCACGGGTCCGAATATTTCACGGCGTACCGGGGGAGGTCGTGAAGTGAATAACTATATTGAAAGGTTGATACAGATGAAAGCTTTGGTGTGCGAACTCTGCTGTAAAAAGAAAGTAGGTGATTTATTTGGCTGAGCATTCTCACCGCACATTTAATACAAAATGGAGTATAACAGACGACGGGATTCGATATGAAGGCAAATTAATACCATTTTCTGAAATACGTCGGGTTGTTATACATGAATCTGACGATAGCGTTGGATATTTTACTTCCTTTGATGTAAATGATTATGTCCTGTATTATAATTCATTACGTCGTTATGATAAGATAGAGGCAAAAGCTGACGCCGAAACAATTGAGCGCAAAGTCAATGAATGCCTGGAAAAAAATCAGGATAGGGTCCATGAATTCGACCTCCATGAGGCTTCCATTCGAGCCAAAAAAAATAAGCAGTTAAATAGAAAAATCAATGCTTTTTTGTGTTTTTGGATTATTATTGCTATCATTTTCGCATTGTGTATTATATCGCCAATTGTTATAGGTGTTGTAACCAGCTCGGGTACTTCTAATAGCGGATCCAGCAGTCGTTTTGTATGCCAGGTATGCCATAGGGATTTTGATGGAAAACCTGATGATATGCACAGCATAACAAATACTAATATGTGTGTACAGTGCTATAAAAACTTCAAAAGTGCCAGCGGAAATAATTAGAAACATATTATTGTGTTTCGGCAGTAAAATAAAAAGGTGGCTGCATTCCTGCGGCCACCTTTTCGTATTTGTTAAGATATTACTTGAAGTATCTGTTCAGCAGACCCTCGAAAGCCTTTCCGTGTCTTGCCTCGTCCTTTGCCATCTCGTGAACTGTGTCGTGGATAGCGTCGAGGTTGAGCGCCTTTGCCTTCTTTGCGAGGTCGAGCTTACCAGCGGTTGCGCCGTGCTCTGCCTCTACGCGCTTTGTGAGGTTCTCCTTGGTAGAGGGGGAAACTACCTCGCCGAGCAGTTCAGCGAACTTCGCTGCGTGCTCTGCCTCTTCCCAGGCTGCCTTCTCGTAGTACAGACCTACCTCGGGATAACCCTCGCGGTGTGCGGCTCTTGCCATTGCGAGATACATGCCGACCTCGGTGCACTCGCCGGTGAAGTTAGCGCGGAGTCCCTCGATGATCTCCTCGGGAACGCCATCCAGCTTGCCTACGCCGATCTTGTGCTCGTCAGCGAATACCAGCTTGCCGCCGTTATCGTCGATAACAGTGAACTTGGAGCCGGGCACTCCGCACTGGGGGCACTTCTCGGGAGCGGAATCACCTTCGTATACATAACCGCAAACAGGACATACAAATTTCATAATTAAAACCTCCGTAAATTTGATTTTTATAAACTAGGAATTATTCTTGATTTCCTTGATTAGATTATAGCACATCAGATTTATTTTGTCAAGGGTTTTTTAAAATTTTTTTGAAATATCTGGTTATATATGACTAACTGCATGGCAAGTTAAAGGGCGGATACAATATCCGCCCTTAATAATATAAGAATAACGTTATTGGTCGGGTGACAGCATTTCGCCTTGGATGTACGTTTCCCCGTATTGCCTGCCGCGGCTACGCGGTGCTCCTTTGGAACTATCCGAGCCACGTTATTGGTCGGGTGACAGCATTTTGCCTTAAAGGTACATTTCCCCGTATTGCCTGCCGCGGCCACGCGGCTACGCGGCTAGGGTTATGACAAAACAGATCAGCATTCCGGCGAGGGTGGGGAGGAGGAATGCCACGCCTGCCCACTTCCAGCCGCCGGCTTCCTTCCTGATGGTGAGCAGGGAGGTGGAGCAGGGCCAGTGCATGAGGGAGAACAGCACCGTGCAGACTGCTGTCCGCCAGGTCCAGCCGTTGTCGGCGAGGAGGTTCGCAAGCTCCGGGAGGGAGATCTCCGTAAGGCTGCCCTGAGCCATGTAGCACATCACGATTATCGGGATAACTATCTCGTTCGCCGGAAGTCCCAGAATGAACGCCATGAGTATCACCCCGTCCATTCCCAGCCAGCGCGCGAACGGGTCGAGGAATCCCGTGCAGATATTCAGCAGAGTGCTCCCGTCAACGGAAACATTCGCGAGCACCCATATCACCGCCCCGGCAGGCGCCGCCACCGCCGCAGCCCTGCCCAGGACGAACAGCGTGCGGTCCAGTATTGAGCGGACTATCACCTTGCCGAACTGTGGTTTCCGGTAGGGGGGGAGCTCCAGTGTGAACCCGGAGGGCTCTCCCTTTAATATAGTAGCCGAGAGCAGCCGCGACGCCGCGAATGTCATGACTATTCCCAGGAGTATGACTGCCGTTACCACCGCTGCGGAGAGCAGGGACCCCGAGAACCCTGCTGCTCCGGTGAAGAATACCGCCGACAGCGTGATTATGAACGGGAATTTCCCGTTGCAGGGCACGAACGCGTTCGTCAGCATTGCGATAAGCCGTTCGCGTCTGGAATCTATTATCCGGCAGCCGACTATTCCGGCGGCATTACAGCCGAATCCCATCGCCATGGTCAGCGCCTGCTTTCCGCAGGCGTTGCATTTCTGGAACGGCCTGTCGAGATTGAACGCCACCCGGGGGAGGTAGCCGCAGTCCTCAAGCAGGGTGAACAGCGGAAAGAATATCGCCATCGGCGGCAGCATGACCGCCACTACCCAGGACAGCGTGCGGTAGGCTCCGTCCACCAGGATCCCCCGGAGCCAGCCCGGGGCGCTGCCCAGTAATTCAGACAGACGGCTGCCCAGCCAGCCGAATCCCTCGGAAAGAAGCTGCGATGGGTAGTTCGCGCCGCTTATCGTCAGCCAGAATACCACCAGCAGCAGTAGGATCATCAGTGGGAATCCCAGCAGCTTCCCGGTCAGCAGCTTATCCGCGCGCCGGTCGGGATTCCGGCAGCCGGGGCACTCCCACACCGCGCCGTCGGCGGCTTCCTCGGCGTTGAGGGTAATGCAGGACACTATCCTGTCCCGGAGTATATCCAGCGTGATATCGTCCTGCGCCAGGCGAATTCGGGCTTTCTCAACTGCTGCGGATATTTCCCCGGAGAGCAGGTCCGTCCCGAGGAATTCTCCGGCTTTTTCCGCCAGGCGGTCGTCCCCCTCGGTCAGCCGCAGCGCCAGCCACCGTGGGTCGATCTTCCCACGGAATTGCTCCAGCAGCGGCTCGGCGCAGGCTATTGCGTCCTCCGCCGGGCGGATATAATGCAGACGCTTGATGGATTGCGGCGCATTCCCGGCGCACAGCCTGTCGAGGGCTTCCGTCAGGGCTTTCAGCGTGCGCTTGTCGTGGGCGGAAGTACCTACCACGGGTACTCCCAGGTTCTTTTCCAGCACGCCCAGGTCAAGGGTTATCCCACGGCGCCGGGCTTCGTCGCAGAGATTCACGCAGACCAGCGTTTTCGGGCATAGCTCCATCACCTGCAATACGAGATTCAGGCTGCGTTGCAGGCAGGTGGCGTCGCAGACGACTATCGCCGCGTCGATTCCGCCGAAGCACAGGAAGTCCCGCGCCGCCTCTTCCTCTGCGGAGTGCGCCAGCAGGGAATACGTCCCCGGGATATCTGCCAGCACGCAGCTGAAATGCTCGGTGCGGCAGAAACCCTGCGCGGCGGTCACGGTCTTTCCGGGCCAGTTGCCGGTGTGCTGGCGCATTCCGGTGAGGGCGTTGAATATCGTGCTTTTCCCCACGTTGGGATTCCCGGCGATGGCGATTATCTTCTCGTCCGGCGTCCGGCGCTGTATCACCGGGCAGACGTCCGCGGCGGCGAATCCTGTGGAATTACTCGTCAGTCCCATGCCGCGCCTCCTCGATAAGTACGTCGTGGCTGTCCGCGGCGCGTATCGCTATCACCGCGCCCCGTATCATGTACGCCGCCGGATCTCCCATCGGACTCACCCCCACGCACTCCACCCGTGCGCCCTCCACAAGCCCTATATCCAGAAGCCGGCGGCGCATGCTTCCGTGCGCACAGAGTGACTTCACCACAGCGGATTCCCCCGGCTTAATCTCATTCAGAAAGTGCTCCATGTTCATTCCCCTTTGAGTCAGATTCCGGGCAGAATGTACCCGTTCGCTGTATTATATGAGTATCCCCGTGGTTCTGCCACTCCTTCCCGGATTCTCGCCATTTTGTGGTACCTTTGTTGCATAAGATACCCAAAATCCCCTTGACAAGTGACTTGAAATGTTGTATAATAGTATCAATAAATCAGAAATCGTTATTGATTTCCAAGGAGGAAGTACAATGAATATTACCAGCGATATCAGATACATCGGCGTGAACGACCACGACATCGACCTGTTCGAGGGACAGTATGCGGTTCCGAACGGAATGGCGTACAATTCCTACGTCATAATGGACGAGAAGATCGCAGTCATGGACACGGTGGACGGCGCATTCTGCGGCGAATGGCTCGGGAATCTCGAGAAGGAGCTTTCCGGCAGGACTCCGGATTTTCTGGTGGTACACCACATGGAGCCGGACCACTCCGCGAATATCGCGGCGTTTGCAGAGAAGTACCCGGCGGCGAAGATCGTGGCTTCCAGGCAGGCTTTCGTGATGATGAAGCAGTTCTTCGGCACGGATTACGCTGACCGCCAGGTGGTGGTTGCCGAGAAATCCACTCTGGAGCTTGGAAAGCACACCCTGACCTTTATCGGCGCGCCGATGGTGCACTGGCCGGAGGTAGTCATGAGCTACGACAGCGCGGACAGGGTGCTGTTCTCCGCGGACGGATTCGGCAAGTTTGGCGCCCTGGACGCTGACGAGGACTGGGCGTGCGAAGCGCGCAGATACTATTTCGGTATCGTCGGGAAGTACGGCGCGCAGGTGCAGGCGGTCCTGAAGAAGGCTGCGGCTCTGGATATCGCGGTTATCTGTCCTCTGCACGGACCGGTGTTGACCGAAGATCTGGGTAAGTACATCGGGCTTTACGACACCTGGTCCTCCTATCGTGCGGAGAGCGAGGGGGTTGTGATCGCGTACTCCAGCGTGTACGGCAATACGCGCAAGGCGGCGGATATCCTCGCGGCAAAGCTGGCGGACAAGGGCGTGAAGGCGGTGGTTCACGATCTCGCCAGGGACGACATGGCGGAGTGTGTTGAGGACGCGTTCCGTTACGACAGACTGGTGCTTGCCTCCCCGACATACAACGCGGACGTATTCCCGTTCATGCGCACATTCATTGAAGCGCTCACCGAGAGGAACTACCAGAAGCGCACCGTGGGATTCATCGAGAACGGTTCCTGGGCGCCCCTGGCGGCAAAAGTGATGAAGTCCATGCTGGAGAAATCCAAGGAGCTTACTTTTGCGGATCCGGTGGTTACGGTTAGGTCGGCGGTAAATGCGGACAGCGAAGCGCAGATCGCCGCACTGGCGGACAGCCTGGCATAATAATAACTCAGGGAGGGGCTTGCCCCTCCCTTTTTGTGTGGAATTTGCAGGTGTATCCTGGCGGAAATAAAAAAATATGGCGGAGAGCGATCTCCGCCATATGCTGTTTGTAAAGTCTGCTCAGACCTCCGAAATATCCATTACCCTGGAGATATCGTCCTCGGTGCGCTCGAAGGTCAGCCGAATCTTCCTTGCGCCGAATTCCGCCGTGATTACGGATTCATCGAACGTGAACGCGGTTCCATTCTGGTGCAGGAATCCGGCGGCAAGAAGCCTGTGGTCACAGTAGAATCCGCTGATGATCTGGATATACTGCCGCATGAATTCCTTGTCGTCCGCCTGCGCGAATATTTCCTCCGGAAGCCCGTGTATCTCCACGAAAGCCGCGCCGCCGTCGTAGGGGCAGCGGTAGTAGCACACGTTGTCCGGGGAGGCTCCCACGCTTATCATGGCGAGGTTATGCCCGTTGTGCAGCTCGTCCAGCATGAACTTCCCGGTCTGGAACTCCGGCAGGTCCGGGAGATTGCGCTTCGCACGCCGGGAAATCGCCGTGCTACGCTCGGGCAGTCCGCTCTCGGTGTGCGCCCAGCTCCACAGCCAGGTGTTCTGTATCTCGGATTCCGTGCCGAGTATCCCTGCAGTGAACTCCTGCTTTCCGAAGCGGATCAGCCCTTTCATCGGGTCAAGCCCCCAATCGGAATCCCCGACGATCATTTCGCCCATTCTGTTCTGGCAGAGAAACGCGCGTCCTGCCGTCAGGGAGAGAATATCCAGCATGCTTGTCTTGTCGTACCATACCGGGCAGTCCAGTATTGTGATCTTTTCCATATTTACACTCCGATATTAATATTCTGACCGAACTTCCTGAGAATGTCCCTCATCAGCACCTTGTCGATGGAGTACATGAGGCTGTGCCCCCGGGGGAGATCGTCCACGCGCAATTCAAAGCGCATGAATACCTCAGAAAAATCCTCGGCGTAGAAGAACGTGCACAGCAGGTAGCGGTTCTTCGTTGCGTAGTAGTTTACCGGGGTGAATCCCAGCACAGCGCGGATATCCTGTTCCAGCTGCTGTTCGGTATCCGCGATGGTGAGCGGCTCGAACTGCACTTTCTTTGTCATGGGGAGGGATTCCGCGCGCTTTTCCTCCTCGGTCTTTCCTATCTTTGCCTTCTTAAGAAATCCGAACATGCGCCCTCCTTAGTCCTGAAATGCGTATTCTTCAAAGTCGGGAAGCTCGTCCAGCGTAAGGCAGAGAGTCCCGTTGTATGCGTCGTGCAGGGACTGCCAGCTGTTGTATCTCTCGGAGAGATCTCCCCGGCTGTCGATTATCGCGCTGCCGCTTGCTATGGAGAACCACAGCCACAGCGCGTTGTCCCTGTTCATGAGATCCGGCGATGGGAACCTGTCGCACGCCGTCACCGCGAGCAGCTTCGGCGTTTCTCCGGTCATGGCGGCGAGCGCCGAGAATCTCCCGGCAAAGCTGGAGGAGCTATCCTCATAGAAGCTCTGCCCGATCACGTCGCAGTAGTCCTCCCCGGGGAAGTATTCCTCGCTGCTCCCGTTCCAGACCCAGATCAGGTTGTTCAGGGAGTAATACTTGTCCAGCCGGTCGAACACCAGCTTCCACAGCCACTTGTAGGATTCCGGGTTGCCGCTCCACCAGTACATGCTGCTGTCGCCGTCCGCCAGCGGCTGGAATACCACCGGAATGCCCTCCGCCCGGAACTGCGTGAGCACCTCCGCGATACTGTCGATGTCGTGCACCAGCGCGATGGTGTCCTCGGTGAGCAGTCCGCTTTCGAGGAGCACGTTAAGCTCCGTGTCGTCCGCCATGGAGATATCCCGGTCGCACACCGCCTCCGCGAGGGAGAATCCCGTGCTGTCGGCGTAATACGCCGGCTTACCGGTGGGAGCGTACCAGTGCCAGCCGAAGGACACGATGCCGCCGTTCCTGCCCCAGTCCAGGGCGAGTGAAACCTCCTTGTCGGCGGTTTCCTTGCTGCTTTCGTAGACCGCGGCGGTGGAATACATCAGGTCGCCGGTGCGCATGGCAGGCGAGCGCCCGGTTTCCGCCGTTATCGCGTCTATTTCCGCATTGGAGCCGGGACTTACGCACTGCCCGGTTATCACCTTTTTGCCGTAGTTGTCGGTGAAGAAGCGCAGAAGTCCCAGGGTGGACACCGCCGTGCTGCTGCCCACGCATGCGTGCGCCACGTCATAGACGTCGCTGCTGACCTGGGAGGAATTCGTCACGGTGATGTAGTCCATCGCGGCGCTGCCGGATATCACTTCAAAGGAGAGCACATCGGCTCCGGCGATGAGATATACGTTATCTATGGCGAACATCGTGAACTCCGTGGAGTCCGACGCCGGGACATAATAAGCCCCCACCACCTCGTTGACGGTCTTGAGCCTTACCACGGCGCCGCTGTAGGAGTGCGCCGCGATGGCGATACAGTAGTGCTGGGAGGAAGCCGTGGTGACGATGTGCTGCAGCTTCATTCCCTCATCGAGGACTATATAGCCCTTGCCGTCGAAATCCCCGTCAGTGCGCACGCTGCCGTCAAAGGCTCCGCCTTCGGCGTTGAGCCTGACGGAGAACTCCATGTTCTCGATGGGGTACTGCTTTGTGGGCACCTCGTCCGGACGGGATTCCTCCGCGGTGTCCGCCGGCTCAGTGGAATCCACTGACGCCGCTGCGGATGTCGCGGTCATATCCCTGTCCGGGACCGCCGAGCAGCCGCACAGCGACGCCGCCACGGCAATTGCCGTCAGTCGTTTGATTGTAGTTTTCAGCCTGATCATCTCCGGTGTAGTCATTCGATCACGATTTCGTCCCCGGGGTGAATCACCTCGTCAAGACGCGCGAGCTTTCCGTTTATCATCACGGTGGAGGAGCCTGCCAGCAGTCCGGTCGGGTTGTCCGAGAATGCCGCCAGGATATCCAGGAACACGGGCTGCCTGCCCGGCTCCATCGGGAATACCGCAGGCATGCCGTTGAACACGATGGGCACGCCGTCCTCCGCGGATTCCTGCGCAGGGGGTTCCGTGGGAGTTTCCTCCGGTTCCGGGGATACTTCCACGGGGGATCCCTCCGGTGCGGAGGTTATAACATCGCCGTCCCGGAGCGTGTATTCCGGGGGCTGGGATTCACCGTTGACCCGGGCGCCCTCCGCCGGGAGCTCCTCCTGTGCCAGCAGTGCGCCGAGAGTATCCAGACGTATCCTGCGCAGCACAGCGCCGTTTTCGATGTCTGCGTCCTGCGCCGTGGGAGTTCCGTTCACAAGGATATGATCTCCGGTGGTGATCTGTCTGCCGTCCAGGGTCACTGTAAGCAGGGACATTCCTGCCATATCATACTGGTCGGAAAGCAGCGCCGCAGCGTCCTCTCCGGGTACTGCCGGGACAACGTTCACCTCATCGCCCTTGCGCACCTGGGAGTTGAGAGAGCACTCCTTCCCGTTGAGGGATATCTCACAGGGAGTGCTGTGAGTGCCGCGCAGGACTATCCTTTCGCCGTCCGCAGTGTAGGAAAGGCTCTTTCCGGAGCGCGCCAACAGCTGTTCCGGCTTTATTCCGGCAAGGGAGCACAACTCAAACACCGTCAGGCGGCGCGTATCCAGCGCGCGTATCTTCCTGCCGTTGAGAGTGATGGTGGTGAAGTCGTACTTCACACCCTCGCTCGCGGTTATTGCGATACCCACCGGCGTTGCATGCTCGGTGCCAAGCTCCACGGATTTCGGCGCGGTGATCCCACGAATCATCTCCCGGGAGCCGACCGCGACCCTCTGAGCTGGAAGTCCCAGTCCGTCCGCGACAAGCTCGGGAAGTCCCGGAAGCTTGCTTCCGCCGCCAACGAGGAACACCGCCTGCGGAGCGCCGCCGTTAGCCGCGAGTATTTCCTCACAGATAGTGTGGGCGAGTTCCTCCTCCGCCGGGCGGATAAGTTCCGCCACCTGTTCGGCGGTGATGGTATGGTGCGTGAAGAGAATATCGGTGTATTCCGTCTGGGGGTCGGGGGAGGTCTTTATGCGCTCCGCCTCGTTGAAATCCACCAGGAGCTGCTTCATCAGGGCTTCGGTCATTTCGTCCCCGGCGATGGTTGCCATGCCGTAGGCGGTGATACTGCCGTCCCGGGAAGCCGCCACGTCGGAGGTCCCGGCGCCGATGTCGCACATCACGATATTTATGAGCCGCAGCTCCTTCGGGACTACCGCGTTGATCGCGGCGATAGGCTCCAGGGTGAGCCCGGCGGTTTCCAGTCCGGCGAGATCGACGGCGGCGCACAGGCTCTCCACCACATACGCCGGAAGGAATGCCGCAATGACCTCGGTCACAAGGGAATTACCCCGGTGCCCCTCGGGCTTGCTGACCTTGTATCCGTCCAGTTCCAGGGAGATCACGCTGTGACCCACGCAGTAGAACGATGTAGTGCTGTTTTCTTCGGTGAACGCCTCCTCGGCGGAGCGGACTGCTTCCAGTTCCGCTTCCCGGATATCCGCGGCGGAGATCACGCGCTTTGACGAAACGTCATGCGCGCAGCTGTGCCGGAGGGTGCGCAGGGCGCGTCCGGCGGCGGCGACGCATACTCGCTGCAGCTTTATCAGCTGGCGGCGCTCCAGCGCAGCCTTCACGGATTTCACTACCGCTGCCACGGCGTCAATATCCTCTATCTGACCGTCGGTCATGGAGCGGCTCTCGTGCGCCTGGGTCTCCATGTCGATGAGCTTGTAGCCGTCCTGGGTCTTTTCTGCGAGCACTCCAACTACGGTACGGGTGCCGATATCCAGCGCGAATATTACGTCACCCTGCTGCTTTTTAGTGCGCCGGGGGGCGGTCTTTTTCGGTGCTGTCTTTGCTGCGGACTTTGCCGTGGTGCGTGGTTTTTTCTGTTCCATTATGTCGTCCTTATCGTTACTGTACCGTCAGTCTTTCAGCCGTAGTATTCTGCGAAGATCCCTTTCAGCGGTGCCGAGGGTGACAAGAAGAAGCTTGTCGCCGCTGTGCAGCCGCGTCTGTCCTCGGGGGATTATCGTCCTGCCGTCGCGGTTTATGCAGGCGACGCTGCATGTCTGCGGCAGGTCAAGCTCCATCAGGCTGGTGCCGGCAAGCTTGTATTCCTCCGGGAGGACTATCTCCAGCAGGGAAGCCTCTCCATCATTGAGCGGCACCAGCTCCCGTATCGCGGAGATATCCGCTTCGCGCTTCAGATTCTGGATAATGAAATCCGTGGCGGACACCACCGTATCCACCCCCAGCGACCGCAGCGCGGCGGTGTTGTTGGGATTGTTGACCTTGGCGACCGTCTTTTTCACGCCGAATATCTTCCGGGCGGTCTGGCAGCAGACGAGATTGCTCTCGTCCCTGCCGGTGACTGCCGCGACTACGTCCGCGTCCTCCGCTCCGGCGGTGCGGAGCACCTCCTGGGAGGTGCCGTCGCCGCAGCATACCCGGACGTCCAACAGGTCGGCGCAGGAGCGGCACTGTTCCTTATCCTGCTCGATTATTACGGCTTCATATCCCTGGCTGCGCATGCTCTTGGCGAGGTAAAATCCCACCTTGCCGCCGCCGACTATAATTATTTTCATAGCGTCCCTCCGGCGGAGCCTGTTTACTCCGCCTTTTCAAGCGCGTTTATTCCGCCTGCTATATCGCGGACTTTCCTGCGCAGTTCCTCGCCGCGGTTCTCAAGCCACCTTGCGACGGTGCGCGTGGTCTGACCGTTCTGCGCCATCTCCTCCAGGCGGTCGAAGCTGACCCACTTGGCGGCGCACACCTCCGTGGATTGCAGCCGCAGCCGGTCAAGCCCGACGTCCTTGTGCACCATGTAGAAATCCCGGAGCATGCTGTCGGTGGTGAGAGTCCACTCCAGGATTATCTCCCCGGTACCTGCATGGATTCCGGTTTCCTCGTACAGCTCCCGGACCGCCGCTTCACGGCTTGTTTCTCCGCTTATCGCACAGCCGCCGCTGCATTCCCACCTGCCTCCGCTGGTCTTCTGCGGAACGCGCTGGGTGAGGAGTATCTCGCCGCGGTCGTTCACCGTCATTATCTGCACCACGATGTGGTATTCACCATGGGGGATCGGCGCGCCGCGCTGTATCTTCCTTCCAAGCTTCCGGCGGTCTGCGGTGTACAGATCGAAGTATTCCGTCATGCCTTGCGCTCTCCGGAAAGGTTCTTGGTGATAAGCTCGCAGCGCTGCTTTACGCAGTCCGCGGAGCGCAGCGGATCAGACGGAGTGTTGAAGGTGTAGTCCATCAGCTGCTCGATGGTGGTGGAAGCCACATGCAGCCTTGTGTCGGAGGAAGCGTAGTAGATATACACGTTTCCGTCCTCGCGTACTATCGCGCCGTTAGTGAAGGCAACGTTGGAAACATCGCCGACGCGCTCGATCCCATGGGGAGCGATGAACAGTCCGGAGGGGCTTGCGATGAGCTTTGACGGGTCGTTGAGGTCGGTCGCGAAAACGTAGATGACATAGCGCAGACCGGCAGCGGTGTTTCTTACGCCGTGGGCGATGTGGATCCAGCCCTTGGGGGTCTTAATCGGGACGGCGCCGGCGCCGTTCTTGACCTCGGTGATGGTGTGGTATACTCTCGGGGAGATGACTACCTCGTCAGTGCAGAGCACGGGGTTCGTGATATCCTTGCAGAGGGCGAAGCAAACTCCTCCGCCGGAGCCGGTGGAGATGAAGTCGTCCTGGGGACGGGTGTAGAACGCGTACATTCCGTTGACGAATTCCGGGTGGAGGACTACGTTACGCTGCTGGGGGGACTTGGAGATGAGATTCGGCAGGCGTTCCCAGGTTACGAGGTCCTTTGTGCGGACTATACCAGCCTGCGCGGTGGCAGCGGACAGGTCGGGATTCTCCTTGTCCTTGCTCTCGGAGCAGAACACGCCGTATATCCAGCCGTCCTCGTGCTGGGTCAGGCGCATGTCGTACACGTTGGTTTCCTCGGGGCAGGTGTCCGGAAGTACCACGGGATAGTCGCGGAAGCGGAATCCCTCGGTGGGCTTGTCGCTCTCCGCAACGGCGAAGAAGGACTTGCGGTCGGCGCCCTCAACACGGGCTACCAGGCAGTACTTCCCGTTGAGGTATACCGCGCCGGAGTTCATTACGGCGTTTACGCCCAGGCGCTCCATGAGGTTCGGATTGTCGTTGTAGGACAGGTCGTAGCGCCAGATTATCGGCGCGTGCGCAGCTGTCAGCACCGGATTCTGGTATCTGGTGTAGATCCCGTTGTAGAAATCCGAAGCTGGATTCGGGCGGCTGATAAGCTCCTCCTGATCTCTGACGAGCTTGGAAAGACGCGCGTTGAATTCTTCTTTTGTAAGCATAGTTTTCCTTTCTGTCCGGGCGCGTGGAATATAGTCCCGGCTCACAAATCAATATACGATATCATTATATCATACTTTCGGTATAATTTCAAGGTTGACAGCGAAGAAAATTCGGGATATAATAGGTGTATCACAATACCGGAAGGAATTTATTACATATGAAACTGATGTTTGCGTCTGATATACATGGTTCCGCGCTGTTCTGCGAAAGAATGCTGGAGGCATTCCGGAGGGAGGGGGCGGAGCGGCTCTGCCTGCTGGGGGATATACTCTATCACGGTCCGCGCAACGACCTGCCGGAGGGACACGCGCCGAAAAAGGTCATCTCCCTGCTCAATCCCATGAAGGAGCGCCTGCTGTGCGTGCGCGGAAACTGCGACACGGAGGTGGACCAGATGGTGCTGGAATTCCCGGTGCTGGCGGACTACGCGCTTATTCTTGAGGGAGGGCGCACATTCTATCTCACCCACGGGCATCACTTCAATCCGGGGAATCTGCCGCCGCTGTGCCCCGGGGACGTGCTCATCAACGGGCATACTCACGTCCTGAAGGCGGAGTGCGTCAACGGGATAAACTGCCTGAACGACGGCTCCGTATCCCTGCCCAAGGAGGGAAATCCGCGCAGCTACATGATCTATGAGGACGGGGTGTTCACGATAAAGCAGCTGGAATCCGGCGAGCCGCTGCTGACTTACGCGCTGTAACGGAGGGAAACAATGTCATTCAGTTCAGATATCCGCGCGGAGCTGTGCGATGTGCGAAGTCTTACGCCGGAGCAGTCTGCGGCGGTGCTTTACGGGATATTCTACGCTTCCCGGGAGGAGAACGGCAGACCTCTGGTGCAGACTGAGAACCTGGAGCTCATGAATGCCACGGTGGAGCTTCTCCACGCGGTGTTCCCGGGGGTGCACTCCGGGATAGTGCGGCTGGTAAAGAACAGCGGCTCGCTCTACACGCTGAAGATCAAATCCGGCTGGGAGCGCATTTCAGAGCGCTTCGGGGATATGAGCACGATAAACGGCGAGGCGGTGCCGGGCAGCGACGAGTGCAGCGGCGCATTCCTCCGGGGAGTGTTCATCAGCTGCGGCTCCGTCACCGACCCGAACAAGGAATACCACCTGGAGATAGTACTGCCGGAGAGCGGCCGCAGCGCCGCCCTGCTGGAATTCATCACCGAGCACGGAATGGCGATGAAGGAGACCCGGCGCGGCAGGGCGAAGCGCAGCGTGATCTACGCCAAGGAGAGCGAGCTCATCGAGGATTTCCTGACGTATATCGGGGCAGCGGCGCATTCCATGGAGATAATGCAGGTGAAGATCGTCAAGGACTTCCGCAACCGTGTGAACCGTTCCGTGAACTGCGAGAGCGCGAACCTGGACAAGACGGTGGCGGCGGCGAACAAAAGCGCGGACGATATCCGGCTGATATTCGACACGCTGGGGGAGGGCAGCCTTTCCCCAGAGCTCCGGCAGACTGCGCGGCTGCGCCTTGAGAACCAGGAGCTTTCCCTGTCGGAGCTGTGCGGATTGTTCCCGGATCCGATAACCCGCAGCGGATTGAATCACCGGCTGAAGAAGCTGGCGAAGATCGCCGACGGAATACGCGAGAAGCAGGGAAAATAGCCTGGAGAAGATACTTTTTCGACAAGCTGAAAGGGAGGGGAACCCCCTCCCTCAGACCGTCGAAAAATCCCCTAAAGGGGCTTTTCCGCCGAACAAATCCACTAGCTT
>UQMF01000036.1 GCA_900542145.1 uncultured Oscillospiraceae bacterium
AAACGCAGTCCTATATGTCCAAAGCCTGCGGCAACAAGCTGTTTGATTCCGACCTGAAGGACGCAATGCGCCAGCTCATCAAGCAGTACATGAAGGATCACAATTACTACGTCCCGCACATGAATCTTGCCGAAGCCGCAGACCGCCTTTACGTTGAAATGGCGGAATATTCGTTTCTGACGCCGCTTCTCGCCCGAAAGGACATCGAGGAGATAAACATAAATTCCTGGGACGATATTCAGATAATCCCGTCCAAAGGTCAGCAGTACAAGTATTCGGAGCATTTTTCTTCCGCACAGCACGCGGTTGACGTGGTGCGGCGTATGCTCCATAATGAACAAGCTTCGGCTTGGCGAGAATTACTGCCGGATCTACGGCATTTTCATGCTCCCGACCGAGGTTGAATACGGCTGGCTGTCGAAGCTGACGAACATTCCCGGAACGATAGTCACGATAAATTACGAACCCCGTAACAACGCCGAAGCGATAAACGACCTGTCTCGGAAAATCCGAATGTTCCGAGGGCAGGCGGCAAGCACAAAAGACCCGAAAGAGCGCATGAGGTGCGAGAAAGCCGCGCTCAGTCAGGAAACCGCCCTCCAGCGCATGGACAGCGGCAACGAAAGCATGGGCGTGTGGGATATCACTATCATGGTGCTGTCCCGGGACGAGGAGGATTTCAACAATCGCTGCACCCGCGTTGAAAATACTGCGAACGTCATAGGCTGTAAGATACGCATTATGGCGAACCAGCAGAAAGAATCCTACCAGCACCTTTCGCCGACCTATCCGCAGATTCCGGAAATCCGCGAGGAAAACGCCCGGCAGTACCTTGTCGGCGACATCATCGGCGGTTTTCCGTTCGCAAGCGGGAACTTCACAGACAGCGGCGGCTTCTATCTCGGACGGGATTCCAACGACGGGCTGATACTGCTCGACCCGTGGATAAGAAACCGCCAGCGCCCCAACAGCAACATGACGATAGTGGGCGGCTCCGGTTCGGGTAAATCCACGGCGATAAAGCACATAATCGCTTCGGAGTACGCCCGCGGCACGAAAATAATCGTCATTGACCCGGAGGGCGAATACAAGGATATGTGCCTGAATCCTCTGTTTGAAGGCTCATGGATTGATGTTGCCGGAGGGCGCGGCGGGCTTATAAATCCGCTCCAGATACGCCCTGTCCCGCCTGACGTGGACGACAATTCCGACCCGGTGAAAAAGGACAGCATAGGCGACCTTGCGGTGCATTTAAAGACCTTGCAGACGTTCTTCCGGCTGTACATACCCTCAATGGACGACCGCCTGCGGGCTGTTCTAGACCAGTCGCTGGTGGAGCTGTATTTTTCTTTCGGGATCACATGGGAAACCGATGTTTCCGGCATGAAAGCGGAGCGTTTCCCGATTTTGAGCGACCTATATAAGCTCATTTCCTGCAAATCCGAGTCCGGCGGCAGGAACGTCGAGTGTTACGCAGACCTCAAAACCTACTTGGAGGGAGCCGCAAACGGCGCAGACCACCTGCTCTGGAACGGTTACACGACCATAAATCCCACCAGCGGATTTATCGTGCTGGACACAAAATCCCTGATACAGATGTCCGGCACGGTGCTGGCGGCGCAGTATTTTAACGTGCTTTCATGGTGCTGGGAGCAAATAACCCGCGACCGCAAGGAGCGCATAATGCTGATAGCCGACGAGTGCTGGACGATGATTGACCCGCGCTGTCCGCAGTCGCTGGAATTTCTCAAAAACGCAGAAAAGCGCGCCCGTAAATACGAGGGAAGCATAGTCGTAGGAACGCAGTCCACAAATGATTTTCTCGACCCGGAGGTTAAATTCTACGGACAGTCGGTGCTTGACCTGCCGACCTACAAGCTGCTGTTTTCAATGGACGGACAATCGCTGAAAGAAGCCGCAGAGCTGTTCGACCTGAACGATTCCCAGACCGAGCTGATTTCCTCCGGACAGCGCGGAATGGCGCTGATGAAAGTCGGCAGGCAGGCGGCAAAAGTGCGGTTCGTGCTGAGCGATGAGCGCCTTGAAATGTTCGGGCGCGGCGGCGGAAGATAAGGAAAGTGTGTTTATATGGCAGTAAATCCGAAACTGATTTTAATAGCCTCAGAGCTGGCGGGAAACGAGAAAGTCCGCAAAACTCTGCTGTATATCCTGTTCTTTTTGCTGGGACTGATAATGCTGATTTTTATTGTGTTCATCGGGCTGATAAGCGGACTTCTCAGCATTGCGCAGGACAACGATCTGCGAAACCACTGGAACTACTATCGTACCAGCATTTCCGAGGTTTTCGGCGGAATCGAGGGCGAGATAAATTCCGATGTGAAAAGCGAGGTTTACGACTTCATGCCGGAATTTTCGGTGAACCTTTCCAAAGCCACTATCGCGAACAATTTCGACAACAGCTCCCTGATTTTATACGATGAAAAGGAAATCCGGCAGGCGCAGGAAATAATGCAGGATTACGCAGAAAAGCTCCGTGAAATAGCCACGGAAGAAGCCTTTGACAGCTTCATTTCCGGTTACGAAACGGAGCTTTCCTTTTCAGATATCCGGAATATTCGTTTCACGGACGATACCGGAATCGACGGCATTTTCGCTTATCCGGACGCGGTAAAGCTGTTCCTTTACAACCGCGCAATGGAGCAAATGTCGGCGTACAGCTACTCTTTCGAGGAGATAACGGTTGATGGGAAATCCGCTGATCGCCAGACGTTGGTAGTAACATCGCCGGACGGCTCAACACAAACTGTGGAATACACCTGCATTGGCGGCGGTGAGGTGTATCTCCCGGAGTTCCTTGCGATGTACAATATACGTCAGAGCCGGGAATATCTCACCGCAGTAACGCAGAATCAGGCTCCGGATATTGAATCGCAGATAGAGCAGGCAGTAGGCAGTATTCCCGAAACCGCCGAGGAAGCGCAGGACTATCTGAACGGTGCGTGGCAGGGTATGGTTGACGGGCGCGGCGCGGTAAATCTGGACTTGTTCCGCATGGCTAATCTCAAATCCATTATCGAGGGAGCGAGCATTGACGGCGCTGTGAAAATCTCCACGGAGCGCACCTCCGACAAGCTGTCAATTACACTGGAAACCGTGGATTCGGATATCTGGGAGGACATTTTCGGAATTGACGAGGAGCTGAAACAGTACGTCGAGCAGTCCCAGCTTGCCATTGAAATGGCGCTTGACGAAGCGGAAATCCCGCAGGACGAGCGCACTATTTCCCTTGACGGAATGGTGCAGGCGGCGCTGTTCGTGTATTTCGAGGGGTTCTTCGACCTGCCCGTCAGCAGTTCCGAGCTTGCGCCCGGAGGAAACGGAATACTGTCGCAGTGCGGAGAGGTTTCGGAGCTTCATCAGTACACCTACGGCACAAAGGACATGGGAGTTCCCGAAAAAGGAATTACGCTGGCGCTGAAAGAGAAAACCGCAGTCCATGCGAATCTGCTGGATTGCGGCGATTGTATTCAGGATATCTATGTGTATGATGTCTGGAATATGGACGAGCAGGATATCGCAAACGACACCAATTCCAAAGTGTTCAACCGGAACGCCGTCACGCTGGCGTACATCATCGACACAGACCAGTTTGAAGCGGACTACGGATTTCCGTTCCCGTCAATTGACGGCGTTTCAAACGCTGGAACGATAACGCTGTTTCTGGAGTTCACCTGCCTCAGCGAGGTAGAGTTTGAGGACGCTGATATCGGAAGTTCGCTTGATTTCGGGGATATCATCGTGGGGTACTCCCATGACGGATATTACAGCGACCGGTATGATTCCGGGCTCTGGCGGCACAGTCTGAACCGTGACGAGTGCGTTCCGCACGTCGGCGTTAAGACTTATTTCATGTCCGGGGAGGTTTCTCGACCCGACCCGCCGCATGGTACGCATTACTACTGCGGTCCAAGCGCAAAGAATATCGGTGCTGCGGCTAATCCGCGGCTTTGGTTCAAGGGGTTCCGCACGGGTATGAGCGAGGAGCATTAAATAGGATTAGAGAATAAATCGATTCCTCATTAAAATGTTATCAAAATATCATTTAGCTCGTAATTAAACGTGTTATTTAAAGTGCTGTGTTTCTCATACACAAGTGATAACTCACATAACCAATGCAATTTTAATTAGATAGCCTGAATCCGTTGTGTTATAACAATAAATTAGTTCCTTTATGACTCACATGTTTCTGATTTATTGGCACTCACATAAATTGTACCAAGTTTTAAACAAAATTCATCGGTTCTATGATTGCATGAATCACATAGGGGGACTATTTTTTCACCATGCACATTAGAGCAATATACATGACCACCTACTGTTGGTATATTATTACATCCGGATACTGAACAGATTGTTGGCCACGGTTGCTTTGAGAAGTTCAGCCAATGTTTTTTCCATGATCCGCAAGAGCAAGAACGATCGGAAGTGCCATTTTTGTTTTTCCAGAATTCCAAAGGTCTCATATTAATATCAGTTATATTCATATATTATTCTCCTTGTCCAATTGTGAAGAAATGGCAATTTATTCTCTCCCTTTTTTTAGTATAGCACAACATATATAATTTGTCAAGTATTAAATTTTTTAGAAAGGACACCCATCATGATAAACCCATTACTCATAACCAGAAAAGAAAACGCCGGAATCCTCCGCAGAATATGCTCCGAGCTGAACGCCGTTCCCCGCGAGATGATAGGCGAGGACTGGTCGCTTGCTGTATTTCTTAAGCGCGACCTCAAGACGTATCTCTATCAGTCGCATTTCATTTTTGACCTGTCCGCATTCAAAGAACAGGGCGATGAATTCGTGAACCTTTGCGCCGGGATATACTATCAGAAATCTGACGCGAACATCGTTATTTACGCCGATAACTGCTATCCCGGAGATGAAATTCTGGACAAGCTGGTGCATAACGGCATAACGAATGTCGTTGCGAATTACCCCGATGCTGACGAGAAAACCAACATATCCATGATGGCTCAGGACCTGAAAGAGTGCATTACGGAGGGGCTTTCCCAGAAGAAATGGCGGCGCTTCGACAAGTCGTTTGACGCATTCGCAGAAGCCCGCGAAGCTGCAAGAATTGCCGAAAAGGAAAAAGAAAAGCCCCGCTACTCCCAGTCAAACATCAGCATAGCTGTCGTGGGAGCGCAGGGCAGAATAGGCGCAACTACATTTGCAATGCGGCTTGCGGCGTATTTCAAGAGCCGTGACGGCGAGAGCCTTGTGGTCTGCGCAAATAAGCGCGGATTTCCGCAGCTTGAGATGATGAGCGAGTATTATGGCGGCTCCGAGCAGAACGGTATCTACACGATAAACGGCATTGACATCTGCACCGCCCTGACCGAACCGGAAAAGCAGTACAACGTCCAGATTTACGATTACGGCAGTTTGCCCACTTCCGAGCTGAAGCTAGATTCGTTCGATAAGGTGTTCATTATCGGCGGCACATCATGGAACGAACTCCCAATGATATACATGGCTCAGCAGCCGCTGAACAGCGTGAACTACACCGTGGCGGTGAATTTCTCGGACAAGGCGGCAATTGAGAAGAACAAGGAGTTCCTTATGCTCAACCTGAATGAGGTGATGGTTCTGCCGTTTGAGCCGGATCCGTTTGCTGTCGAGAGATATGAGGATATGCTTGACATGGAATTTTCAGTCATTGTTCCATGATCAGCAAGCTATGATGAGATCAAGGGGAATGATTACAACCTGAATATCCCCCGTTATGTAGACACGTTTGAGCAGGAAGAAGAAATCAGCCTGTCTGATATTGCAAGCGAACTGCAGGAGCAGGACAAGGAGATAAAAGCGGCACAGGACGAACTTCTTTCACAGTTTGCCGAACTTACAGCTTCCGATGAACAGGCGCAGGCTGAAATTGCCGAGCTGATGAAAACTCTGGAGGGCTTATTCTGATGAAAAATGGAAATAATGCACCGCAGATCCGCTTCAAAGGATTCACTGATGATTGGGAACAGCGTAGGTTTTCAGAGCATTATATGAAAGTTACGGAAAAGAACGATTTGAGCTTTGGAACAGATAAAATCATATCGGTTGCTAATGGGTATTTTTAGTCTTGACCTTAGCAAAACCCTGGTTTTACGGATACATTCCACAGATGAGAACGTTATAGCTGACCTGACCTCAAAGATACAGCAGTTTATCGTAAAGTAATTTCAGACCTCATAAATGCCGAACCGCCGCTTTCATGGAAAACGGCGGTTCGCTGTATTCGGCACTTTCCTGCTCATATTCAGTTCAACTGTGGCAGAACATTATGAGCTGACGGTCTGCTGTTCATTGCACGGGCAGGGACTTCCCTTCCACGGCGAGGCTGCGAAGATAGTTCCTCTGGACAGGCTGTACCTCAGTCCGCAGTGCGGATTTGCCTCCTGCGAGATAGGCAACAAGCTCACCGAGGAAGAGCAGTGGGCTAAGATAAAGCTGATAAACGACATCTCAGAGGAAGTCTGGGGAAAGTAAGCTGAATAACATATCCCCTGCAGGAGCATTTGACCTGTGGGGGAAATCTGTATATGAACCGAGCTCAGGGTGCTGTCAGAAATGGCGGCACTTATTCTTTTTCTGAATGATGTAATGTATTTATCAAGTGCATTTTAATATACAATTCTGGTATGATGATTATATTCATCTCACAGTTTACACATAGCTGGGTAAGTGCTATAATAACCACAGAACGAAAAAGCGCTGAGTTCTCAAAGACAACAAGGAGAAGCTGAACATGGATACACATGAAGATTTCCTGGGCAGGATAAGGTATCCCGGATATCACGACAAAATAATGACCGCGGAAAAGGCGGCGGAATTCATAAAGCCTGAAATGACGCTCGGCGTCAGCGGATTCACCATCGCGGGATATCCGAAGGCAGTCGCAGGAGAGCTTGCGAAGCGCGCAAGGAACGGCGAAAAGCTGGAGCTTACGGTGTACTCCGGAGCCTCCCTTGGTGAGGAGTTCGACGGCGAGCTTGCAAGGGCGGGCGCTCTTAAAGCGAGAATGCCGTACCAGACCAACAAGGATCTGCGTAATTCGATAAACGCCGGTATGATATCCTATCACGACGTTCCGCTGGGACAAATGCCGGTGTGGGTCAAGAACAACTTCCTGAAGCACATCGACGTTGCGATAATCGAAGCCGCTGCAATTGACGAAAACGGCAACATTATCCCCACCACATCGGTCGGAACCTCCAACATCTACGCCGAATACGCGGATAAGATCATCATTGAGGTGAACACCTACGTTCCACGCTGTATTGAGGGAATCCACGATGTTTATTCCCCGGAGCGCCCTCCGCATACACAGCCCATTCCGATAACAAAGGTCAGCGACCGTATCGGCACGCCCTACATAAAGTGCGACCCGGCAAAGGTAGTTGCAGTTGTCGAGAGCAACATTCCGGACAACGGCAGGACGGTTTCCCCGGTGGACGACGAGTTCCGCAGCATGGCGAATAACCTCATCGGATTCCTGCACAGCGAGGTCGAGCACGGCAGGCTGTGCAATCCGCTTCCTCCGGTTCAGGCGGGCGTCGGGAGCGTTTCCAACGCGGTTTTGCAGGGACTTGCTGAGTCGGACTTCGAACATCTCACCGTGTATTCCGAGGTGCTCCAGAACTCGATTTTCGACCTCATCGACGCCGGCAAGGTGGATTTCGCCTCCGGTACGTCGCTAACCATTTCATGGGACAAGCGCGATGAATTCTTTGAGAACTTTGAAAAATACCGCGACAAGATGATACTCCGTCCGCAGGAGATAAGCAACCACCCGGAGGTAATCAGACGGCTGGGCGTTATCGCGATAAATACAGTCATCGAAGCGGATATTTACGGCAATACTAATTCCTCGTATATCGACGGCTGCCGCCTGATGAACGGCGTCGGCGGTTCCGGCGACTACTGCGAGAACGCGGGGCTTTCGATATTCATTACGAAGTCCACCGCGAAGGACGGCACGCTTTCCTGCATAGTTCCGCAGGTCAGCCACGTTGACCACACTATCCACGAGATCCACGCGCTGATAACCGAACAGGGCGTTGCAGACCTCAGAGGTCTTGACCCGGTAGAGCGTGCAAATCTCATCATTGATAAATGCGCGCACCCGAAGTTCCGCAAGGCGCTTCACGAATATCTTGACAATGCAGAATCCACCTGCAAATACAAGGAAAACCCCGTAGATATGCAGGCGGCTCTTAACTTTGAAAAAGCAATGTGATGGAGGACAAAACAATGGACGAACAGGCAGTAAACATGGTAAATGAACTCATAGCCAAGGCAAGAGTGGCTCAGAAGCAGTTCGAGAGCTTCTCCCAGGAAAAGACCGACGAAGCGGTACGCGCGATAGGCAAGGTAGTCTACGACCGCGCCGAGGAGCTTGCCAAGATGGCGTGCGAGGAGAGCGGCATGGGCGTTTACGCCGATAAGGTAGCCAAGTGCCACGGCAAGTCCAAGTGTATCTGGAACAGCTTAAAGGGCAAGAAGTCCGTAGGTATTATCGGCGAGGACAAGCAGACCGGAATTATCCGTGTTGCTAAGGCAAAGGGCGTTGTTGGCTCCGTAACTCCGGTAACTAACCCGGTAGTTACCCCGATGTGCAACGCGATGTTCGCACTCAAGGGTCAGAACGCTATCATCGTAGCTCCGCACCCAAGAGCGCAGAAAACCAACAAATACGTTATCGACCTGTTCCGCGCAGAGCTGAAGAAGCTCGGACTTCCCGAGGACCTCGTGCAGACCGTTGAGCAGTGCTCCATGGACGCGACAACAGCCCTCATGCACGGTGTTGACGTTGTAGTTGCGACCGGCGGCGGAGCGATGGTGAAGTCCGCTTACTCCAGCGGCAAGCCCGCGCTCGGCGTTGGTCCCGGCAATGTTCAGGTTATAGTTGACCGCGGCGTTGACCTCGAGGAAGCAATCCCGAAGATAATCAGCGGCAGAATTTTCGATAACGGTATCATCTGTTCCGGTGAGCAGTGCGTATTCCTGCCGGAGGAGTCCTTCGACAAGGGTATCGATATTTTCAAGAAGAACGGCGTGTTCTATGTTGACGACGCTGAAACCGCAAAGAAGTTCGCGGACGCTATCTTCCCGGAAAACGGTCCTATCAGCAGAAAGGTCGTAGGTCAGAGCGTGCAGACCATCGCAAAGCTGGCTGGCGTTGACGTTCCGGACGGCACCAGAATGATACTCATCAAGGCAAGAAGCATAGGCAAGGACGAGCCCCTCTGCCGCGAGAAGATGTGCCCGGTAATGATAACCGCTTCCTACGACACATTCGAGAACGCAGTAAAGCTTGCGCAGACCGACCTCGACTGCGAGGGCAAGGGTCACACTGCTTCCCTGCACAGCAACGATATAGAGCATATCAAGTACGCTGGCGAGAAGCTGACAGTAAGCCGTCTGATAGTAAATCAGCCGTCCTCAACCGGCGCAGGCGGAAGCCTCTACAACGGCTTTGCTCCGACAACAACGCTCGGCTGCGGCTCATGGGGCAACAACAGCATTTCCGAGAACCTGAACTACACTCACCTCATCAATGTATCTCAGATAGGTCTTTACAATAAGGACGCAGCAGTTCCCACCGATGAGGAGATCTGGGGCTGAACGGACTAAGGAGTTTTTATGGAACAGATAATTTTCCGCCCGAAACTTTATAAATTCGACACGTTGAAAGCCTTTACCGATGAATTCAAGGTAGGCGGCAGCGACCTTATCCTGACGAACAAGTACATCTACGATCCGTATTCCGATAACAACAAGTGCGGCGCGCAGATGATATATCAGGAGGAATTCGGCGGCGGCGAGCCTACCGACACCATGGTTGACGCGATAATCGCCGAGGCTTCCAAAAAGCATTTCGAGCGCGTAATTGCCATCGGCGGCGGTACTGTGATCGACATTGCAAAGGTGCTTTCCGTATCCGACGGAGGCTCGGTGGATTCCCTCTACGACCACAAGGACAGCATTACAAAGCTGCACCAGCTCATAATTATCCCGACCACCTGCGGCACCGGCAGCGAGGTCACGAACATCTCGATAATCAACCGCACGCGCCTTGGCGTGAAGATGGGTCTGACCTCCGAAAATATGTTCGCGGATTACGCTGTGCTGGTTCCCGAACTTCTTGCGAAGCTCCCTTTAAAGGTGTTCGGCGCAAGTTCCATTGACGCGCTGGTCCACGCTGTTGAATCCTCGCTCTCCCCGAAAGCTACCGTATACACAAAGCTGATGGGATACAAGGCTATCGAAATGATAATCACTGGCTATCAGAAGCTGGTCAGCGAGGGCATGGACAAGCTGCCGCAGTATATGGGCGACTTCCTTACCGCTTCCAACATGGCTGGATTTGCATTCGGCACGGCGGGCTGTGCGGCAGTCCATGCGCTGAGTTACCCCCTCGGCGGTACATATCACGTTCCGCACGGCGAGAGCAACTACGCGCTGTTCACCGGAGTGCTGTACAAGTATATGGAGAAAAAGCAGGACGGCGAGATAGCACATCTCAATGCGTACCTCGCGGAGCTTCTGCACTGCGACGTGAAGAACGTATACGCGGAGCTTGAAAACCTGCTGAACCACATTCTCCCGAAGAAACCGCTGCACGAATACGGCGTTACCGAAGCAGATATTCCGGTATTCACCGAAAACGTGCTCGCAACGCAGGGCAGACTGACTGCAAACAACTTCGTTCCGCTCAGCCGCGATGATATTCTTGATATCTACAAGAAGCTTTATTAAGGCTTCTTAATGATAAATCTTCTCCCCCTATATGCGCTCAGCGCTGCTGCGGCAGTGCTGGGCGTTCTTTCTCAAATGAAATGAAAGGCGAAAACCATGAAATACAGCGAAATGGACAAACAGGCGCTCGAAGCCGAAAAACAGAAGTGCGTTGAACGGTTAAGCAAGTACTCCAAAGATGACATCTCCCTCGACCTCTCCCGCGGAAAGCCCTCAAAGGAGCAGCTGGAGCTTTCGATGAAAATGCTGGACGTTCTCGATCACCACAGCCTGCTGGACAGTGAAAGCGGTCAGGACTGCCGCAACTACGGCGGGCTTGACGGAATCCCTGAGGCAAAGCGCCTGCTGGCGCACATGATGGGCACGCACTCCGTGAACACGATAATCGGCGGAAACAGCAGCCTTACGATGATGTACCAGCTTATAAGCCACGGAATGACGGACGGTATCTGCGGCTCCACGCCGTGGCAGGAGGTAAAGGGCAGAAAGTTCCTTTGCCCTGTTCCGGGCTACGATCGGCATTTCGCGATAACCGAGCATTTTGGATTCGAGCTTGTTCCGGTGCCGATGAACTCCGATGGTCCGGATATGGACGTAGTGGAAAAGCTGGTAAGCAGCGACGATAAGATAAAGGGTATCTGGTGTGTTCCGAAGTACGAAAACCCCACCGGAATAGTTTACAGCGCCGATGTAGTACGTCGTTTCGCTGCGCTGAAGCCAGCGGCGGAAGATTTCCGCATTTTCTGGGACAATGCCTACTGCGTGCATAATTTCGACGGAAAGTGCGCCGAAATTCCGGATATAATCTCCGAATGCGACAAGGCGGGAAATTCAGACCTTGTGTATGAATTCTGCTCCACAAGCAAGATAACGTTCCCCGGATCGGGAATTTCGGCGGTAGCCTCCAGCCCGGCAAATCTCATTGATATCCGGGCGTTCCTGAAGTTCGCGACGATAGGTCCGGACAAGATAAATCAGCTCCGCCATGCGAGATTTTTCAGGAATTCCGCAGGACTCCGCGCGCACATGAAGAAGCACGCCGCGATAATGAAACCGAAATTCGATGCGATGTACAAGGTGCTGAACGAGGAACTGAATGGGCTTGGAATCGCAGAATGGACGGTCGCAAAGGGCGGGTACTTTGCTTCCTACGATACACTCCCGGGATGCGCAAGAGCAGTCGTTGAGATGGCTGCGGAGCATGGCGTGAAGTTCACTCCGGCAGGCTCGACCTATCCCCGCGGAAACGATCCGCAGGACAGCAATATCCGGCTGGCTCCGTCATTCGCAACTGTCGAGGAGATAGAAAGCGCAGTCACGGTGCTTGCGCTCTGCACGAAGATCGTAAGCATTGACAAGCTCTTAAAGTGAAAAAGCATAGCGCCTGACGAATTTATCAGGCGCTTTTGCCGGTTTAATAAAAAATGGAGAATTGATATGTACATCAGCTTTGACTACTACCGGGCGTTTTATTATGTTGCGAAATACGGCAGCATTTCACAGGCAGCGGAAGCACTTATGAACAACCAGCCCAACGTTTCCCGGACGATAAAGAACCTCGAAAGCGAGCTTAACTGCACGCTGTTCGTGCGCTCCAGAAAGGGTGTTGAACTGACCCCGGAGGGCGAAATGCTGTACGCCCATGTAGCCGCGGCGGTGGAGCATATCCAGTCCGGCGAGGAGGAAATTTGTCTTGAGCGGACGCTCTCAAAGGGCGTTGTGACGATAGGCGCAAGTGAAATCGCACTGCGGTGCTTCCTGCTTCCGGTGCTGAAGGATTTCCGGCAGAAGTACCCGGGGATACGTATTCGCGTGTTCAATCACTCCACGCCGCAGGCGGTTTCTGCGCTGAAAAACGGGCTTGTGGATATTGCGGTGGTCACTACTCCGACCGGCGAGCTGAACTCCCTGACATCAAAGGAAATATGCGAGGTAAGTGAGATTCCGGTGTGTGGAACGGCATTTTCACAGCTCGTGGGAAAGAAGCTGAGCCTTTCGGAATTGTCAACATATCCGCTGATTTCGCTGGGAAAGCAGACGAAAACCTACGAATCGTATTCCGAATGGTTCCGGAAGAATAACTGTGATTTCACGCCTGATATCGAAGCCGCGACCGCCGACCAGATACTTCCGATGGTTAAGAACAATCTTGGCATAGGTTTCGTTCCGGAGGAGTTTCTGGAGGAATACCCGAATCAGGGAATTATCAGTCTGGAGCTTCAGGAAACCGTACCCTCGCGGCAGGTGTGCTATCTCAGGAAAAAGGGGCACACCATGAGCGTCGCCTGCCGGGAAATGGAGAAGATGATTTTATCCGTATCCGAATACTGAGAAACAAAAGCACCTGCCAGGATACTGATGTGGAACCTGATCTTGTCCCTTTCAGAATACGAAACAAGACCTTTCGTAAGATATGCCCTTACTGTAGATTTTGACCCAATAAACGTATATTGTCCTGAATTTCTTAATTACCCTAATACCGTAACAGGGTATGATTCGGTGATGAAAACAAGGATACTTGAAACAATGGGGTATATTCTGACCGCCCATACGAACGCAAAAAAGTTCTGTGTTTTTGCCGGTGTGGGCAATTCCGGTAAATCTCTATTGATAAATCCTTTAGAACTTGTTCTCATAGCCGTTTAAGCAACAAATGCAGGTGAGAAATGTAGATGATATTTTCTTCGGAATCGGCAGAATATTCAAAATCTTTGGATAATCTCCGATAGTCGCCAAACCACGAAAAAGTACGTTCAACACGCCAGCGTTTTGGCAGCACTTCAAAGACGGGTTTTATCTGCTTTGAAATATCGATCATTACGTTGTGAAAAACTTCAAATGTATTTTTGAAAGTCCCTCTATACCCCTCATCTGCACATCCTGCATGGATAGAAGGGTACAAGAATAAAGCCTTTTCAAATACGAAAACGCCGCCCTTTGTATCGTGTTGATTTGCCTTATGATATTGTCAATATAGCTTTACACATTTCACTCAAAAATTTTGAGCAACAGTGCAATGGAATAAATATCCACGTAGCGTAGCGAAGTGGATATTTATTCCATTGCGGCGGCCGCAGATTTGCCCTTCTTATCCGAGTAATATCTGCGGCGCTTCTCTGCCGGAGGCATTCCGCCAATGGACGAACATATCCGGCGGTTATTCCAATAGCTCATGTAGTAGCGCCAGATCATTGTTTTCAGCTGTTCTATCGTGTAATCCGTACTTCTTCTGCCGCGGCTGTAAAACAGCTCGTTCTTCATTCGCGCCCACATACTTTCGCAGCGGGCGTTGTCATGACATCTGCCTCCTGCGCTGTTCATGCTCTGCTTTACTCCATACTCGTTCAGCATGGCTCTGTATGAAGCGCTTGTGTACTGGCTTCCGCGATCGGAATGGAGTACCGCACCGCAAAATTCGGGATACGCTGCAGCTGTATTTTCGACAGTTGCAGCGCATAACTCGGCTCTCATATTGTCGTCCATTGACAGCCCGATTGCAGTCAGGTCGTAACAATCAAATATCGCCGACACATATAGCTTGCCATTTTTAGCTTTGACTTCTGTGATATCAGTTACGCATTTGCTGAAAGGCTTGTCGGATTTAAAATCACGTTTCAGCAGGTCGTCTGACTTTCGCGCTTCACGGTCCGCCTTCGTTATTCCATTCGGTTTTCGGTTGGGTCTGTGCGTTATTCCGATGGCTG
>UQMF01000037.1 GCA_900542145.1 uncultured Oscillospiraceae bacterium
CGCAACATGGAACATATCCGTTGAGTAATCATGTGATTTTTTGCGCCAAACTAAAAATATGCAAGCAAGACACGTGCAAAATTCAATAAATGGTCTTTGTGCGGTGTTGCCTTAACCTTAGTTACGTTTGATAATGAAAGGATCAGCATGATGGATTTAACGAAAGAATCAGCGCAGACCGGGGATCAGGGGAATACCCTGAACTCCGGGATGGAGGTTTCCGCGGCGTGTGCCGGAATAAATTTCATGGACTGCATTGGCGCAGTCCGCACGATGGGGGAGCTCTGCGAGAAAGGATACGACAAGTCCGTGCTGGAGCGTTACCTCCCGGGGATTTGCTCCGGAATACAGCAGGTGCTGGACCGGGTGACCGATCCGGGGTATTTCCGGGCGGTCTGCGATGAGGCGGATAAGCACCCGGCGCTGTCCGGCGTGGAGTGCACGGAGAAATTCACCGCGAGCCTTAAAGAGCAGCTCGACCGGGCGGAGAAGCTTTCGCGCACCTACCGCGGCATAGAGTTCCCCAGCGCGGAGGAGGCTGCCGCCGCCGCTGCGGAGGAGCCCAACATGGAGCTCCTCATGCGGTCCACCGCCCGGGACGACCCCAACAGCATAACCGCGACTATCCAGCGCATGAGCGGATTCCGCACCCGGCTGAAGGATCAGTACATCGACACACTGAACGTATGGCTGAAGGAGTGCGAACAGAACAGCCGCACGTTCCACGGCACGGTGTATGACTCCGTGGAGGAGCGCAATGCCGCCGAGGCGGAGTACCGGGCGAGCCGGGATTACGTCCGCACCATCGACCGGAGCAGCGAACAGGCGGTGGCGATGGCGTACAATTCGCTGCTGAACTGCAAGTATCATTCCTCCGACGAGATACGTGAGGAGCTGCTGGCGCAGTTGAAGCAGTTCGACGAAATGCACCGCACGGTGGACGGCGTGGTACTCCCCACCCGGGACGAAGCGGAGATCGCCCGGGGAGAGATACAGCAGATAGCCCAGCTTATGCCTGCCGCCGACCCGAACAACGAGGCGGCGCTGCTGGAGATAAAGTCCCGTATGGAAGCGATGAAGACCCCTGTCCGGGACAAGTACCTGGCGTACATAAACCAGCTGCTGACCAACTACGACATCAACTACCGCACCTACCGCGGAACTGTCCGCGACACCCGGGAGGAGGCTGACCTTCTCCGCCGGGAGGAATCCGGGATCGCGGCGGTGTGGAGCCAGGTGCGCGCCGACGACGAGCAGTCCATGCTCGGCGCGAAGGCGGAGCTGGAGAAGTTCACCACGTTCCTCCGGGACGAGAATATCGCGCGTATCGACCAGCTGCTGTCGGAATACGACGTCGCAATGCGTTCGTTCAACGGCGTGCTGTACCAGACCCGGGAGGAGGCTGCGCTCAACCGGTCGGAATACAACGAGATCGGCAGTATCATGGCGACGGTGTACCCGGACAACGAGCAGTCGATGCTGGACGCTCTCATGCGTATCAACCAGATGAAGACCGCCTATAAGAACCCGGTGCTGGACAATCTGAACCAGATGTGGAATGCCTACGACCAGAGTATGCGCACCTACCAGGGGATCCTGTTCGAAACCCGCGCCCAGGCGGAGAACGCACGCCAGACCCGGGAGGAATTTTACCGCATGGCGTATTCGATGGATCTTTCGCAGCCGGGTTCGCTGGTCACGCTGGATAACTACATCGAGGACAGGCTGAATCCCGGGATACGTCAGGAAGCGGCGGCGTTCGTTGCCGGCGTGAGGGACGTGCTGAACTACGCGAACTACCTTTTCGGGCAGAACAGCTACATCAATCCGGAGATGGACAGAAATGCAAGCGCCGACCTGTATTTTCAGGCGAAGGAGCTTATCCCCCGGCTGGAGCAGTACGGTATCAACGCCAACGGCATGCGAATGATAATGGAGCGCCACTACAATTCGCTGAACCCCGGTCAGAAGCTCATGGAGCAGTTCAGAAAGTAATGTGAATAAATAAAACGTGGGACTGTATTTTCATACAATCCCACGTTTCAGTTTGTCGAAAAGTAGATTTTGCCTGCGAAGCAGGCTTGAAACCGTCGAAAAGCCCCTTTAGTGACTTTTTCGATGGTCTATTTACGGCTGCTGATTTATGCTCTTTACCTTGAGCCTTGCGGCTGCTCGGGCGAGGGTCATCTGCGCCGCGTGGAATTCCTTTATGCTCCGCTTCTGGAGGATAGCCTCCCTTGCGGCGGCTGCTTCTTCCCGGGCGCGGTTGGCGTCAATCTCGTCGGGGCGCTCCGCGGAATCCACCAGCACCAGGACTTCGCCGTCCTCTACCTTGACAAGCCCGGAGGACACCGCTGCGACCTGGTTCTCGCCGCCGGGGACGCGGTAGGTCATTATTCCCGGGACCACTGCGCTGATTATGTCGCAGTGCCCTGCGAGTATCCCGTACTGCCCGTCCGAAGTCGGCACTGTCAGCGATTCGCAGTCGCCCTCGTAGAACGTGTTGGATGCCGCCAGGATATGCGTCTTGAATGTGTTCATGGCGCGCTCCTTACAGCTTTGCTGCCTTTGCAACAACGTCGTCGATCGTGCCGACGTTGTAGAATGCCGCCTCGGGGTACTTATCCATCTCGCCGGAAACGATCGCCTGGAATCCCTTGATGGTTTCCGTCAGCGGAACGTAGATTCCGGGGATTCCCGTGAACTTCTCCGCAACGTGGGTCGGCTGCGCCAGGAAACGCTGTATCTTTCTCGCTCTGGTGACCACCTGCTTATCCTCGTCGGAAAGCTCGTCCATACCAAGTATTGCGATGATATCCTGAAGCTCGTTGTACTTCTGGAGAATTTCCTGCACGGTACGCGCGGTTTCGTAGTGATCCTTGCCAACGATATCCGCCTCGAGTATTCTCGAAGTGGAGCCAAGCGGATCGACCGCCGGATAAATACCCTGTTCGGCTATCTTACGGCTGAGGACCGTGGTGGCGTCCAGATGTGTGAACGTGGTTGCCGGAGCCGGGTCGGTGAGGTCGTCCGCCGGGACGTATACCGCCTGGACGGAGGTCACGGAACCGCTCCTGGTGGAGGTGATACGTTCCTGGAGTGCGCCCATCTCCTCGGACAGGGTGGGCTGGTAGCCTACCGCGGAGGGCATTCTGCCCAGCAGAGTGGATACCTCGGAGCCTGCCTGTACGAAACGGAATATGTTGTCGATGAACAGAAGCACGTCCTTATGCTGGACATCACGGAAATACTCCGCCATGGTCAGTCCGGACAGCGCCACGCGCATACGCACGCCGGGGGATTCGTTCATCTGACCGAATACCAGCGCAGTCTTGTCGGAAACTCCGCTCTCGCGCATTTCGTTCCACAGGTCGTTACCCTCACGGCTTCTCTCGCCGACGCCGGTGAACACGGAGTATCCGCCGTGCTCCATGGCTACGTTGTGGATAAGCTCCTGAATGAGCACCGTCTTGCCGACGCCCGCGCCGCCGAACAGTCCTATCTTACCGCCCTTGGGGTATGGCTCCAGCAGGTCAATGACCTTGATACCGGTTTCCAGTACCTGCGCCACCGGCTGCTGCTCCTCGAATCCCGGTGCCTTGCGGTGTATCTCCCAGCGCTCGCCGTCGGCAAGTTCGCCTTCGCCGTCGATGGGGTCGCCCAGTACGTTGAACATACGTCCCAGAGTGCGGTCGCCCACCGGCACGCTAATCGCCTTTCCGGTGGAGGTTACTTCCATTCCTCTTGCGAGGTTCTCGCTTGCGCCCAGCAGTATGCAGCGGACTCTGTCCTTGCCGGTGTGCTGTGCGACTTCCATCACGCGCTGCTTTCCTCTTACGTTTACTGTCAGCGCTTCCTTTATCTTAGGCAGTTCGCCCGGGGCGAACATGCAATCTATTACCGGTCCTGAGATCTGTGTTATCTTACCTGTACTCAATGTCCGCACGCCTCCTCATTTTTCTTCTTTGCGAGCTTCCTCTTCTGCGCCTTTGCGCCGGAGGAGATCTCGGTTATCTCCTGGGTGATCGCAGCCTGCCGCGAGCGGTTGTACTGCACTGAAAGCTCACCCAGCAGCTTTTCCGCGTTCTGGTTCGCGGAGTTCATCGCCGTCATGCGCGCGTTCTGCTCCGCGCAGAAACTGTCAACCAGCGCGCTGTAGATGTATCCCGAAACGTAGCTCGGGACAAGCGTTGCCAGCACCGCCTCAATGGACGGCGTGAATTCAAACGGTCTTGTTATCGCCTTTTCGGTGGTGTTGTCAGCGAATATCTTACGGTGGAAGGGCAGGAGCCTGTCGGTCTTTGCCTCCTCGAACATACCGTTGCGGATATCCGTGTAGACCACGAATATCTTGCAGACTTCATCGCGCTCGAACAGCTCCAGCAGTGTGGAGCTTATCTCCCGGGCGCGCTGCATGGTGGGATTCTGCGCCGTGTAGAGGAAGCTCCTCTCCACCGGTATCCCATGGTGCGCGAAGTACTGCCTGCCGTATTCGCCGACCACGAACAGCCTTGTGTCCGGGTGCTCCTTCAGCATTTTCTCAGCCTCGCGGATAACGTTCTGGTTGTACATGCCGGCAAGTCCTTTGTCGGCGGTTATCACCAGGCAGGCGTAGGGGCCTGTCAGCGTGTGGGCGCCGTCCTCGGGATAAAACCAGCGGCTCTCCGCCTCCTTTTTGGAGGTACGGAAGATTCGCTTTATCTCGCCCTTTATCGCTTCGAAGTAGGGGCGTGTGTGGTCCAGTTCGGACTTCGCCTTGCGCATTTTCGTGGAGGCTATCAGGTACATAGCGTTGGTTATCTTCTGAGTATCCCGGACGCTCTTTATGCGGTCCTTTATCTCTTTCGTGTTAGCCATAGCGCACCGCCTTAATTGCCGTTACGCTCCAGGAAGCGCTGTGCGAATTCCAGCAGGGACTTTCTCTCCTCTTCGGAGGTTTCGCCGGTGCGGTCTATCTTCTCGCAGAGGTCGGGTATTTCCGCCGCCGCTGCGTCGAGCATATCCCGGCTGAACTGCGGTATCCTGTCCACCGGAACGTCCTGGAACACATGTCCCATAGCGGCGGTCAGCAGAATGACCTGCTCGTGCTGCTTGTAGGGATTGTACTGCTTCTGGCGCAGTAATCTCATCAGACCCTGACCGTAGCGCAGCTGCTTCTTGGTGGCTTCGTCCAGGTCGCTGGAGAACTGCATGAATACCTCCATTTCGCGGTACTGCGCGAGGTCCAGACGGATAGCGCCGGTCGCCTTCTTCATAGCTTTGGTCTGGGCTGCGCCGCCGACACGGGATACGGAAAGTCCGACGTTTACCGCCGGGCGCTGACCGGAGTGGAACAGGTCGCTCTCCAGGAATATCTGACCGTCGGTGATGGAGATTATGTTTGTAGGAATATACGCGGAAACGTCGCCTGCCTGGGTTTCAACTATAGGAAGCGCAGTCATGCTGCCGCCGCCCAGCGCGTCGGAGAGGTGCGCGGAACGCTCCAGCAGACGGGAATGCAGGTAGAATACGTCGCCGGGGTAGGCTTCACGTCCCGGGGAGCGCTCCAGCAGAAGGCTCAGGGTACGGTAGGCTACTGCGTGCTTGGACAGGTCGTCGTAAACTATCAGCACGTCCCTGCCGTGGTTCATGAAGAATTCGCCCATCGCACAGCCGGAATACGGCGCGATGTACTGTAACGTCGCGGAGTCGCTGGCGGTGGCGTTGACGATTATCGTGTAATCCATCGCGCCGTGTCTGCGGAGGTTCTCGGCAAGCTGTGCGACTGACGAAGCCTTCTGACCGATGGCAACGTAGATGCAGACAACTCCCTTGCCCTTTTGATTGAGGATAGTATCCAGGGCAATGGCGGTCTTACCGGTCTGGCGGTCGCCGATTATCAGCTCACGCTGACCTCTGCCTATCGGGAACATGGAGTCTATGGACAGCAGTCCGGTTTCCATAGGGCGGTTGACCGGCTGGCGGTCGATAATGCCCGGCGCCGGATTCTCAATGGGGTAGTAGTCCTCCTGGGCTATCGGACCCTTGCCGTCAACCGGCTCGCCGAGAGCGTTTATTACACGGCCCAGGAACGCTTCGCCTACCGGGATTCCGGCTACCTTCTTGGTGCGGCGCACCATGCTGCCCTCGGTGATCTCGCTCTCGTCGCCGAAGATTACGCAGCCTATCTCGTCCTCCTTGAGGTCGAGTATCATGCCCTTGATCCCACACTCGAACAGCAGTATCTCGCCGTATTCCGCGTCCTCAAGTCCGCTGATGGTCGCGATTCCGTCGCCGACGGTGAGTACAGTTCCGACTTCCTCGTCCCGTGGCACCGGCTCGAAGTCCTCTATCGCCTGGCGTATCATCGGCAGGACGTCCTGCTTGCCGCGGATAGCCTCGCTTATGCTCTCCTTGAGCTGCTTTGCGCGGCCCTCGGCGCTCCAGTCGAATATGCGGTCGAGGTTCCACTTGTAGGTGGAGGTGCCGATCTCAATACGGAAGCCGTCGCGCACGCTGTCGTCCTTCTTCGGGATAACGGCAACGGCGGCGCTGTATTTCTTCTCCAGGAACTCCTGGACCTTTTTAAGCTGTTCGTCCGTGGGAGTTTCACGGCTGTAAATGAACGCTTCGACCTCGACTTTTCTGATCTCGTGTTCTGTCATCAGTCATTACTCCTTTCCGGATTCATCAAAGCTGTCATACGCACTGCCGGAGGGTACAAGCAGCTTGTCCACAGCGGCGGATACCATATCCTCGATCTGCACGTTTGCTTCCTGGAGGATCTTGTTCTTCTCCGCCAGGGCTACCTTCCTTGCGTCACCGATGATGCGCTGTTTCTCCTGCTGGGCGTCGGCGATGTGAGCCTTTGCGGCGGCGTCAGCGTCAGCCATGGCCTTCTTCTTCAGCTCTGCTGCCTCGTCCTGAGCCTTCTCGACCAGCCCGGAGTATTTCTGCTGCTCGGCTTCTGCGGCGGCGAGCTTGTCGGTCGCAGCCTTGTCCATGTCCTTGTAGTAAGCCTCGCGCTTTGCCATGAAGTTCTTGACCGGCTTGTAGAGCAGCAGCCACAGACCGCCGGCGAGAATGATGAAATTGAACAGGTGCAGCAGTATCTGCTGCCAGTCTACATTCAGAGGGATTCCCATAAAATTACCCCCTTACAGTACGAAGATGATAAGTATTGCAACAACCAGGGCGTAGATGATCGCGGTCTCGATGAATACCAGACCAAGCATCATGTTGGTACGGATCTTGTCGGCAGCCTCGGGCTGACGGGAAATGCCCTCGGAGGACTTTGCAGTGGTAAGACCCATGCCTATACCGGCGCCGCATGCTGCGATACCTACGCAGATACCTGCTGCGATAGCCTTGCTGCCGGTGGAATCAGCGGCATTGTCAGTCTGGGCTTCCTCAGAAACGCTGGTGCCGTCGGTGGGAGCGGGCTCGGGCTTATCGGCTGCGGCGAAAGCCACCAGGCTGCACAGTGCGCATACCATCAGCGCAACGATACCACATACTACTAATTTCTTTACAGATCTCTTCATGGTTATTTCCTCCATAACTATTGTTCGTTAAAATTATTCTTTACCTGTTGATTTGGAAACGAGCTTTTTTGCTGACTTGAGCGGCGGCTCGGATACCTCGCCGTAGAACATCGCCGTCAGCATGGTGAGTACATACGCCTGGATAAGCGCATGCAGCAGCGTGAACATGATACCCACGAATACCGGGAGAACAAAGCTCAGGCTGATGTTGTAGTAGACAAGCTCCGTTACCAGCAGACCGCTGAGCAGCGCGCCGAAAAGACGGAAGCTCATCGAGATGGGCAGCGAGAATTCCTTGAGGGTGCGTCCCACGCCCTTGATCTTCGCGCCGGCGATACCTCCGCTGAGGATCACCAGATAGGACAGACAGCCCAGCATGATCGCCGCGTTGATATCCGACAGGGGGGCAGGAAGCGAGATCGTTCCTCCCACGGTGGTAGGCGCCTGTATTCCGAAAAGCTCGAACAGCGTTCCGACGAAGATGTAGACTCCGGCGGAGAATACATACGCTCCCAGGAATGTGTTCCGGTGGGGGCTGCTTGTCTTTGCGAGGTTGTCGAAGAATCCGACGAGCTGCTCGAGGATCATCTGGAATTTACCGGGTACCATCTTGAATCTGGGGATCACGAAAATGCGTATTATCGCTGCCGCGATCAGCAGCACGCCGCATACGGCCAGAGATGAGATGTACGCCGGATTCACGTCCTTTATACCAAACAGGCTCACCTTGTTTGTTCCGTGCAGCACCGCGTCGCGCATGACCACCTTGATGGATTCCGACTCGCCGCTGCCGCCCACAACAAGCGCCGCAACGAGCACTACGACCATCAGTGCCACCCATACGACGATGAACACCGCACGTTTCTTTTTGCTCATATACTTTCTCCTTTCTGTTTCTCTATATATGAACCGCAGTCAGCGGTTATTGTCATGTTCCTGCTGCTCGTGAATGAACATCATTCCGAAGCTTACCGAAAGCAGTCCGCAGCAGACCCAGATGATTCCGTGCCCGATCATTGTCGAGAGCACGCTGCCCAGACCTGCGCCCACCGCGAATACGCCGATGACACCGAAGTAGGTCAGCGCCCTTACCAGGGTTTCGCGGTCGTGGCTGCGGAACCAGGCGCACAGGGATTCCATGCCGCTGCGCATGTTGCCTATGCACATCGTGCTGGCGTAGGGCTGCCCGTGTATCTTGTGGAACGTCTGCACCTGCAGCGCGCAAACGAAGGATACCAGCGCGTTCGCCAGGGGGTCGAGATATTCCGGGATAAATCCCACGATGAACAGCAGGATTATCTCCTCGATAAGCACTATCTGCCGCCAGTGTATCTTCTCCTGCCGGCGGTAGTGGACGTGTACCAGCTCCGCCACCGCAATTCCCAGCAGGAACGAGAGCACCGGCACGAGGTATTTCACGACAGCGCCCCAGTCCCCCCGGAACAGCGCCGAGGACATCAGCACTATGTTACCGGTCTGGGCGTTGGCGAAAACTCCGCCGCGGCAGCAGTATGTATATGCGTCCTGGAATCCGCCGGAGAGTATTATAAACACCGCCGAGCGGAATTTATCGGACATCTGTCCGTGGAATCCATTGTGTTTCATTCGGTCCACCTCAGAGCGTGCGCTCTTTTACTGTATGCCCCGGAGGAGCTTTTCGGCACTGACTATTCTGGTGCAGAGCGCCAGTACCGTGACCGCGGTTTCCGCGTCGGAAAGCTCCGCGAAGCTGGGTGCGATACGGATATTCCGGTCGTCTGGGTCGTATCCTCCCGGGAATGTCGCGCCGGCAGGAGTGAATTTCACGCCGTATTCAGCGCACATCGCAACGACTGCCCGGGCGCAGCCGGGAAGCGTGTTGAACGAGATGAAGTAGCCGCCGGTGGGCTTAGTCCAGTCGGCGACGCCGAGTCCGTCAAGCTGGCTGCCGAGGACCTCCAGAACCTTCTCGAACTTCGGGCGGAGGATATCCGCATGCTTTTTCATGTGGGCGCGAATCCCGGCGCTGCTGCGGAAGAACCGCGCGTGGCGCAGCTGATTCAGCTTGTCCGGACCGATGGTCGCAAACTTCAGGAAGGACTTTATATCTATCAGATTGGCAGAACTTGCCGCAACTGCGGAGATTCCAGAGCCGGGGAAGGATATCTTGCTGGTGGAGCAGAACTCATACACCAGGTCGGCGCTGCCTGCCTTCTCGCATTCCTCGATGATGTCCGGGATAGTGGCGCATTCCCCGGAGAAGCAGTGCACGCAGTAGGCGTTGTCCCAGAATATGCGGAAATCCGCTGCGGCAGGCTTGAGCGCCGCGAATCTGCGGACAGTTTCGTCGCTGTAGACCACGCCGGTGGGGTTCTGGTATTTGGGCACGCACCAAATTCCCTTGATGGAAGCGTCGGAGCTTACCAGCCTCTCTATCATGTCCATGTCCGGACCGTCATCGTGCATGGGTACGGGGATCATCTCGAACCCGAAGTGCTCGGTTATCGCGAAGTGGCGGTCGTATCCCGGGACGGGGCAGAGGAACTTGCGGTCCTTTACCTCCTGCCAGGGTGTTCCGCCGCAGATTCCGTCGGTCATTCCGTGGCTTACCAGCTGATACATCAGCGTGAGGCTGCTGTTACCTCCGACGATGGTGTGGACGGAGTGCGTCCCCATCATGTGCGCCAGTATCCGCTTCGCCTCGGGTATTCCGTCAAGTCCGCCGTAGTTGCGGCAGTCCTGACCGTTCTCGCTGTCGAGTACGCTGTGGTGGTCGAGCACGTCCAGCATTTTAAGGGACAATGCCAGCTGCTCCTTCGAGGGATTCCCCCGGGAAAGGTCAAGCGATATGCCCCGGAGCTTTTCCAGCTCCTGCCTGCATTTTTCTGCTTCGCCGGAAAGCTCCCCGGCGTTCATTGCGCTGTATAACATCAGTCTGCCTCTTTCCTTTGTCGTGTCGCCGGGTATCCCCGGTCCTTTTACCGGACTTTATTATAATACTTTGGCAGAAAAAAATATAATCTTTTTTTGAAATATCCGCAATATCATCATGATATACCAGCATATATCCGTGCCAGAAATTTCATATACATAACCTTATGCATATAAACTATTGCCGTCCTGCCCGGATCTGCACAGAAAAGTCATGTTCCTCTTGACAATGGCACGAAATCCGAGTATAATTTATTTGTTGACCCAATAACGGGAGATATTATAATGTAGGGCAGGGGCTTCGGCGGACTGCCAGTGAACAAAGGAGAAACAAGATGAAAAAGTTTCTGTCAGTTATTCTTGCGGCGTCCATGCTGCTGTCCCTGACCGCGTGCGCCGGAAATGAAAGCAGCACCTCCGACAGCTCCACCTCCACTGAGAGCGCGGACAGTTCCAACAGCTCCGCTGCGGAGAGCCAGACCGCTGCGGAGGGGGCTTCCACCGCGGAGAGCACGGCTTCCGAGCCGGCGCAGACGGAGGAATCCGACGCTGAGGACACACGCACAGATTATGAGAAGATGGTGGACCGCTCCCTGCTTTCCACCGGCAGCATGACCAGAATGGCGAACGTATTCAAACGCGCCCAGAACGGCGAGCCGATAACTGCGGCGTACATAGGCGGCTCCATCACCGAGGGCTATAACGCAGGCACCACGGAATTCTACGCCAAGACCTGCACCGACCTGCTCCAGAGTTACTTCCCGGATTCCACCGTCACCGGAGTGAACGCCGGAATAAGCGGCACGCCCTCCCTGCTCGGTAATCTCCGCCTGGAGCGCGACGTGCTCTCCGCCGATCCGGATATCGTGTTCGTGGAGTTCGCCGTTAACGACGGACAGGAGAGCGACTACAAGAACGCGTACGAGAGCCTGGTTCGCACCCTGCTCACCCAGGACAAGGATATCGCGGTCGTACTGCTGTTCACCGTGCTTGACAGCGGCTACACCTGCCAGGAGCACATGTCGCAGATCGGCGCGAACTACGACCTGCCGATGATCAGCGTTCACGACAGCGTTTACGAGGAGATCGAGGCGGGCAGAATGACCTGGCAGGATTACTCCAACGACCAGTCTCACCCGAATGCATACGGTCACAAGTGCATTACCGATTTCGTGGACAACTACTACCAGAAGGTGCTGGCGGCGGTGGACGAGAACACCGGCGTTGTTGACAAGAACCTCCCCGACCCCGTGTTCAGTGCGAAGTACATGAACATGCACTACATGGACAGTGCGAACATGACCGGCGTGGAGCTTGACGGCTTCAGGGAATACGACACCCACGGAAGCTTCCACAACGGCTGGATGTACAAGGGCAGCAGCGGCGGCTCCATGAAGTTCACGCTGACATGCAGCGTGCTGGAGATGGTGTTCAAGGCGCAGAACAGCGACAAGTACGGCGCTGCGGATATCTACGTTGACGGCGAGAAGGTGAAGTCCGTGGATTCCAACATGTCCGACGGCTGGGATAATCCTGTCACCGCTTATCTCATCGACGACGCGGAATCCGCTGAGCATACCGTGGAGATCCGCATGGAGCCGGGCGACGCGCAGGCTTACTTTGTGATGGCGTTCGGCTACTGCGACTGATCCCGGCGGACGGGGGGTGCCTGTTCTGGTTTGTGGTATTCCCGGAAAATGAGTGTACCATTCCTGCCGCGTCCGTGTATATACAGATGTGGTAGGAATGATACCAGAATAAATACCGCGCAAAACGCAGAACAACGGAGGTAACGTATGAAAATTTTCAGGAAGCTCGCGGCGCTTGCCGCAGCGGTAGTCACGGCAGTGGCTGCATTGCAGGTGACCGCAGGCGCGGCGAAGGCGCCGGCATGGACCTATGAGGCACAGGAGCTGGACTCCGGGAAGGAGACGACCTGCTATCTCAGCAAGGACGGTTCCTGGGTGGATTTCCAGATAACCGCGGAGTGGGACGGCGTTGCGGTCCTCGACGCGAAGGTATACGCAAGCAAGAGCAAGGTGCTGGTCACGAACTCCGGCGGAAGCTCCATCTCCACTAATTCCAAGACGCTGACGGGAACCTACAGCAGCGGCACCTACCAGTGGAACAGCGTTTCCGAGTATTCCGAGTACACACGCAGCTTCCCCGTCAAGGAGGGCAAGGTGTATTTCGTCAGACTGGCGGCCGGCGGAAAGAACGTCAACGGCTCCCTCAAGGCTTATCTGACCGTGACCGTACCCGAGGGCAATCCGTTTAAGAACAGCCCCACAGTAAAGTCCGACAGGACAGAGAAGCTGACCCTCGACACCAAGTCCGAGGAGGCCTACTACACCATAGATATCCCGTCCAAGGGCGTTCTGTCCCTGGGTCTGGACTATGAAATAAGCAGTATCCGCACGATCCTCTATGACGAGGACGGCAACAAGGTCGTGCCCTACGACAAGAGCGCGGAGCTCGGCAGTGCGCAGATAAACACCGGCTCCAAGTACGGCTACGGCAGCTGGAAGAGCAGCGAAAAGAGCGGCAAGTGCAGCTTCGACTACAACGTTGACGCAGGCACCTACTACATCTGGGTAAGCAACACCGGCAACAGCAACGGCACCGGCGATATCAGGCTTACTCCCACCTTCACAAAGGAATCTGACGCAGCGCTCACGCTCCTCTCCGTAAGAGTCAGCAAGGGCGGCAGCGTTCAGCTCCTCGCAACGGTTTCCGGCAAGGGCAGCATTCAGTGGAGCAGCTCCGACAGCAGCATTGCGACAGTCAGCAACACCGGCAAGGTTTCCGGCAAGAGAAAGGGCAATGCGGTTATCACCGCGACCTGCGGCGGCACCGCCCTTTCCGTCAATGTAACTGTAGTATAAACTGCAATATAACAAATAACCAAAAAGCCGCACGTCATTTACTGGCGTGCGGTTTCAGTCTGTCGAAAAAGTAAATTTTGCCCGCGAGGCGGGCTTTTTAAATCAGTTTTTTGCCACGGGTTTCCCGGGGCAAAAAACACTTCTATCCCAGCAAGTGTATTGGAAACGGCTTCGCCTTATTCCT
>UQMF01000038.1 GCA_900542145.1 uncultured Oscillospiraceae bacterium
CCCCACTGCTGCCTCCCGTAGGAGTCTGGGCCGTGTCTCAGTCCCAATGTGGCCGATCAACCTCTCAGTCCGGCTACTGATCGTCGACTTGGTGGGCCGTTACCTCACCAACTATCTAATCAGACGCGAGCCCATCTTTCAGCGGATTGCTCCTTTGATCGTCAAACGATGCCATTCAACGATGTTATGCGGTATTAGCAGTCGTTTCCAACTGTTGTCCCCCTCTGAAAGGCAGGTTGCTCACGTGTTACTCACCCGTCCGCCGCTGATCATGAGAGCAAGCTCTCAATCTCCGCTCGACTTGCATGTGTTAGGCGTGCCGCCAGCGTTCGTCCTGAGCCAGGATCAAACTCTTTAAAGTTTGTATCAAAACAGCTTTCGCTGCTCTAATCTTGGTTCAGATAAACGCTAACGTTAATTTAATTAACGCAATCTGTGTTTATCCAGAATTTTACTTGTTTCTCAACTTCGGCATCTCTGCCAAAGAATCGACAAGGTAATGTTAATTCGTTCTGTATTGTTCAATTTTCAAGGAGCTTTTCTTAACTCTGTCGTTCTGATCTCTCAGACGACTTTGTTATTATATCACATCTTTTCGAGTTTGTCAAGAGGTTTTTCAAAATTATTTTTGAATTTTTCTTGATTTTCTTCAAAATCGACGTGATTTCGAGGTTTTCTCTCACCGCTTTTCAGCAGCCTATCCATTATATCACTTTCTTTTCGATTTGTCAAGAGTTTTTTCAAAATTTATTTTGATCTTTTCTTGATTCATCTTCAAGCGATTTTCTGGAAGAGAGCGTCGCTTTGGGCGACAGCCTAATTATTATATCACATTGTTTCCTTTTTGTCAAGCGGTTTTTTCATCTTTTTTGAAAAACTTTTTTGACTTCCGGTCGCTTTGTGACTTTTTCTTTGCTCTCTTGCGAAAGCTTAATTATTATACACCCTATTCTGCCAAAAGTCAACACTTTTTTTGAAAAATACTGCACAATAAGTTTTCCAATTTTTCAACCGAATTATACTTTTCAAGTTACAAAAAATAGCACAAACAAAAGGACTCCGTATCTTCACGGAGTCCCATTCATGTATCAGCCGTTTTCCTGCAGCTCAGAGATGATCTTCACGAATCCGTCCACGTCGTTGAAGTCCTTATAAACGGAAGCGAATCTGATATAAGCCACTACATCAATATCCTTCAGCCTGTGGAGCACCAGTTCGCCGATCTTCTCGCTCGTCACTTCTCTCTGGAGGGAATTCTTCAATTCTGCTGCGATCTCGTCCACCATATTCTCGATGGTTTCCAGCTTGACGGGACGCTTTACAGCGGCTCTGCAAAGCCTGTCAACCAGCTTCTGACGGTCAAAAGGCTCAATGGAATTATCCTTTTTTATAACCATCAGAGGAATATCCTCGATGATCTCATATGTTGTAAAACGGAAGCCGCACTGTATGCACTCACGGCGGCGGCGCACCTTATTTTCGGTCGGTCGGGAGTCGATTACCTTGCTTTCCTCGCAGCCGCATTCAGGACACTTCATGTTGATTTATCACTCGCTTTCTGCATTATATTGCCTATATATAGTATACCACATTCCCACAGAATTTTCAACACTTTAAACACAGAAAATGAAAAATATTTTTGCGGAATTACACCAGTTCAAATTTAATAGAATAGGGCGCACCGAAGCGCGCCCTGAAGCTATTCACAATCAGATAAGCCCGGAATTATTTACCGCAGCCACCAGTGCTCTTACCGAAGCCACGATGATATCCGTATGGATACCCGCGCCCCAGCTTACGGATCCGTCCGGCTTGGAAATGCCGATATAAGCCGCCGCCTTGGACTTAGAGGACTGTTCTACTGCGTTCTCTGTATAGGTAGCAAGGTGGAAGTCAATGCCGAGTCCGGTCTTGAGTGCGTTGGAAACTGCGTCTAGACGACCGTTTCCGGTACCCTCCCATTTACGCTTCTGACCGCCGACTTCCATGGTAACTGTAGCTGTGATATGCTCGCCCTGGGTATAGTGCGCCTCGATGAATTTCAGCTTACCCTGCGGCTCCAGATAGGTTTTCTCGAAAATATCATAGATCTCGCTCGGGTGAAGTTCCTTGTGCTGATGGTCGGAAACGCCCTTAACGACGTAGCCGAAGTGCTCGCGCATTTTAGGCGGCATGATAATACCGTAGGTCTGTTCCATGAGGAAGCCGATTCCGCCCTTGCCGCTCTGGCTGTTGATGCGAATAACGTCGCCCTCGTATTCTCTGCCGATGTCGTGGGGGTCGATCGGGATATAGGGAACGTTCCAGTGCTCGGGATCCTTCTCCTCGCGCCACTTCATGCCCTTTGCAATAGCGTCCTGGTGAGAGCCGCTGAATGCCGCGAATACCAGCTGACCGCTGTAGGGCATACGCTCGTAAACGTGCATTCTGGTGAGCCGCTCGTAGATGGAAGCCAGCTCCGGCAGGTTGCTGAAATCGAGGTTCGGCTCCACGCCGTGGGAGTACATGTTCAGCGCCAAAGTTACAATATCCACGTTGCCGGTGCGCTCGCCGTTACCGAACAGAGTACCCTCAACGCGGTCAGCGCCGGCGAGAAGTCCCAGTTCAGTATCAGCGATTCCGCAGCCGCGGTCGTTGTGGGGGTGAAGGGAGATCTCAAGGGAATCCCTGTTATGCAGTACCTTGCACATGTATTCCACCTGCTGCGCGTAAACATGCGGCAGGCTCTCCTCTACTGTAACGGGGAGGTTGATTATAGCCTTCCAGTCGGGAGTAGGCTGCCAGATGTCGATGACCGCGTTGCAGATCTCCGCAGCGAATTCCGGCTCAGTTCCGGTGAAGCTCTCCGGCGAGTACTCGAAGCGGAAGTTACCGGGAGTATTCTCGCGGTATTCATTCAGAAGTTTAGCGCCGGTAACGGCGATGTCGATGATCTCCTGCTTGCTCTTACGGAATACCTGCTCGCGCTGAGCCACGGAGGTGGAATTATACAGGTGCACGATAGCATTCTTGCAGCCCTCGAGCGCCTCGAAAGTTTTTTTGATGATGTGCTCACGGCTCTGGGTGAGCACCTGTACCGTAACGTCGTCCGGTATCAGATTCTGCTCGATAAGCGCGCGGCAGAACTCGTATTCTGTTTCGGAAGCAGCCGGGAATCCGATCTCGATCTCCTTGAAGCCGACCTCGACGAGCTTTTTGAAGAACTCCAGCTTCTCGTCCAGGCTCATTGGGATTATCAGTGCCTGATTACCGTCGCGGAGGTCAACGCTGCACCACTTGGGAGCCTTCTCTATGTAGTCCTTTTCAGCCCAGTCCATGCATCTGAACGGCGGCATGAAATATCTTCTTGTGTACTTGTTTGCCTGTGTCATATCCTGTTCCTTTCCGGGCAACGCCCTGCGTGATTAACGCAATAATGCAGAATTCCGTTGAACTGCCGCAGACCGCAAAATAAAAAAAGCTCCATCTCATACAAGAGATGAAGCTGAATACTCCACGGTACCACTCTCATTGGCAGGACAAACCTGCCCACTCGGTCACATCAGACAATGTGCCTCTCTATAACGGGAGAAACCGTAACAGCTTAGTTAAGTGCGGAGTATCCGCCTGTTCAGCTGTTCTGCTCAAGGAGGAGCTATGACCCTGCTGCTCTGCCGGCTCGCACCAACCGCCGGTTCTCTGAAAGTGCGCCAGGGCTTTGTTTCCTATCATCGCATTTCAACATATTCTGTATAGATTATAGCACCAGTTTACGCATTTGTCAAGGGGTAAGCGCGAAAAATCCCGGTGAAAAAGCTGAACGGCGCCATTTGGAGCATTGATTTTTTTATAATAATGTGATACAATAATAGGATAGGAAAAACGAGCAGGAGGTAGACATTATGGCTGTAGCAGTACCAAAGCGCATAGCTTCCGGGATAATCAACGCGCTCAAGGGCGGCGTAGTTCCGCGCACGGGGCTTGGATACATCGCAGTAGGCAGGACCGCCGAGATAAACGCACTGCTCCACGATGTGGACATAACGGAGGAAGGCGGCGCGTTCTTCCGCTTCATCGTCGGAAGATACGGCAGCGGAAAGAGCTTCATGCTCCAGATGATGCGCCAGCACCTCATGGACCGGGGATTCGTGACCGCGGACGCAGACCTCTCCCCGGAACGCCGCCTGATGGGAACCAAAGGGCAGGGACTTGCCACTTACCGTGAGCTTATGCGTAATATGAGCGTGCGCACCAAGCCGGACGGCGGCGCGCTTCCGCTGATACTTGAGAAGTGGATCACCGGAGTGCGCACCGATGTCGTTGCCGAGGGCACCAGCCCGGAGGACCCGTTCTTTGACGCCGCAGTGGAGCGCAAGATCTACACGAAGATAAGCAGCCTTGAGGACATGGTGCACGGCTTTGATTTTGCCCGGGTGATTAACGCCTACCACAAAGCGTATACCGCCGGCAACGAGGAAAAGGCGTCCTGTGCGGTGCGCTGGCTGCGCGGCGAGTATTCCACCAAGACCGAGGCGAAGCAGGATCTCGGCGTGAACGTGATAATCACCGATGACAACTGGTACGACTACATCAAGCTGCTTACGGCGTTCTTTGTGAGCGCCGGATACAAGGGCTTCGTCATAATGATAGACGAGCTTGTGAATATCATGAAGATTCCCCATGCCGTGACACGTCAGTACAATTACGAGAAGATACTCATGATGTACAACGACGTCATGCAGGGAAAGGCTTCCCACCTGGGCGTTATAATGGGCGGAACTCCCCAGTGTATCGAGGACACGCGCCGCGGCGTATTCAGCTACGACGCCCTGCGCTCCCGTCTTGAGCGCGGAAGATTCGCCACGGACGAAACCCACGACATGCTTGCACCGATAATCAAGCTCCAGCCGCTTTCCTATGAAGAGATGACGGTGCTGACCGAGAAGCTGGCGGAGATACACGCCGGGCTGTACAGCTACACCTGCCGCCTTACCCTGGAGGACCGTATTTTCTTCATCAAGGCGGAATACAGCCGCGTGGGCGCGGACACGAACATCACTCCCCGTGAGATGATACGGGATTTCATCGAGCTGCTGAACATCGCCATGCAGAATCCGGACAAGACGGTCGCCGAGCTGATGGGCGAGGATTCCGGATTCGACTACGCGAAGCCCGAGGGCGAACCGGCGGAGCAGAACGACGGCTTCGAGGATTTCGAGCTGTAATTTCACAGAAACGAGGTATCCCCCATGAGCAACGTATTCCACCGCTTCGCGCCATTCATACAGGACTACATCTACCGCTGCAAGTGGGAGGAGCTCCGCGAGATACAGGTGCTTGCCGCGGAAGCGATATTCGACACGGACGAGAACCTGCTGCTCTCCAGCGGCACCGCCAGCGGAAAGACGGAAGCCGCATTCCTGCCGGTACTTACGCAGCTTTGGGAGAATCCCTCCGCGAGCGTTGGCGTACTGTACCTCTCCCCCCTGAAAGCGCTGATAAACGACCAGTTCGAGCGCCTTGAGGGACTCCTTGAGGAAGCCTCGATACCCGTCACGAAGTGGCACGGCGACGCCTCTGCGGCGGCGAAGAAGCGCGTAATGAAGCGCCCCCAGGGAATAATCCAGACCACGCCGGAGTCCCTGGAAAGCATGCTCATGCACAATTCCAGCGGCGCGTTCAAGCTGTTCTCGGATCTGCGCTTCGTCATAATCGACGAAATGCACTACTTCATGGACAACGACCGGGGATTGCAGCTGCTCTGCCTGCTGGAGCGCCTGGCGCGGCTCATCGGGTACGCTCCCCGGCGTATCGGACTTTCCGCGACCCTGGGCGACACCACCAACGCCGAGGAATGGCTCAACACCGACAGCGGCAGGCGCTGTATCACTCCGTGCGCCCATGAGAAAGGCCGCACCCTGAGGCTCTCCGTGAGATTCTTTCCCATCAAGGAAAAGATTCCGAATTCCGACAGCAAGGTGCTGCTGAAGAATTACTACGACTATCTTTTCGAAAGCACCTGGAACAAGCGCTGCATACTCTTCTCCAATTCCAAGGGCGAGGTGGAGGAGAACATCGCCCATCTAAAAAAAATCGCCGCCGAGCGCCGTCTGCCGGACAATTACCTGGTGCACCACGCCAACATCTCCCCTGCCCTGCGGGAATTCACCGAGCAGCGCATGAAGTCCTCCGAGCAGCCCGTCTGCACCGGAGCCACCGTCACCCTGGAGTTAGGCATCGACCTCGGCAGACTGGAGCGTATCGTCCAGACCGGCTGCCCCCTTACCGTATCGGGACTTGTCCAGCGCCTGGGGCGCACCGGGCGCCGTGGCGGAGTTGCGGAAATGCGGTTCGCATTCCGGTGGGACATGAGCCTTCCGCCGCAGGAATTCTATAAAGAGGTCAACTGGGATTTCGTGATGTGCGTTGCCATGATACTGCTGTACACCCGGGAGCGCTGGATAGAGCCGATGTACCTGCCGAAACTCCCCTACAGCCTGCTGTATCACCAGACGATGAGCTGGCTTTCCTCCCAGGGCAGCGTGAAGCCCCAGGAGCTTGCGCGGTATATTCTGACCCTGGGTGTATTCCGCCACGTCAGCAAGGAGGACTACCTCCTGCTGCTGCGGCACATGCTGGAAAACGGGCAGATAGAGCGCGGTGAGGACGGCGCACTGCTGGTCGGCGACAAGGGCGAAGCCGCAGTGAACAACTACGAGTTCCTGGCGGTATTCTCGGTCCCGTCCGAGTATTCCGTCCGCTGTAACGCCGAGGAGATAGGCACGGTGCAGACCCCGTTCCCGGAAAAGGCGCAGTTTGCCCTCGCCGGACAGGCGTGGGAGGTCACGGAGCTTGACTTAAAGGAGCGCCGCATTTTCGTTAAGCACATTCCCGGAATATCCGCGAACATGTGGCAGGATACGGGTAACGAATACGTCCACACGAAAGTGATGAAGAAAATACAGGAAGTCCTCCGCAGCGACGAGGAATACGCGTTCCTTGACGAAGCCGCGAAGAAGCGCCTGAACGATATCCGCCGCGCATGCCGGAATGCGGCGCTTTCCACATCGTCCGTTATCTCCGGGCGCATAGCGGATTCCGCCCCGGGATTCCCGGGAGGGAAAGTGGTGCAGATAACGCCGACACTGTATACTGTGTTCCCGTTCCTGGGCACAAGGGCGTGCATGGCGCTGATGTACGAGCTGCGCCAGCGCGGATTCGGCGCGAATGTATGGCTGCACAGGTACATTCCGGTGTGTATCGAGGTCAAGACCGACCGCAGCCTGGCGGAGCTGGAAACGGCGCTGTCGGAAATAAAGCTGCACGGCGCGGACAAATACACGTTCCGGATTCCGGATAACTGCGAGATTTCCGGCAAATATAACGACTATATCCCCCGGGAGCTTCTCCGGAAGCAGTACGTCGAGGATTATCTCGACACCGATGACATGCAGCGGAATCTCTGACGCTAAAAAAAGTCCCGGCTCCGATGAGCCGGGAAAAATTATTTTGGGAAGTATTAAGGATTTAACCAATGACAATTGTTGAAAGGTACTGAAATTACTTGATAGCCGCGAAAGCAGTATCAAGGGCGTCGATAAGGTCGTCGATATGCTCCGTGCCGATGGAAAGTCTAATGGTGTTGGGCTTGATTCCCTGCTCTGCAAGCTCCTCCTCGGTCAGCTGGGAGTGAGTTGTGGAAGCCGGGTGGATAACCAGGGACTTCACGTCCGCAACGTTAGCCAGCAGTGAGAATATCGGCAGATTGTCGATAAACTTCTGAGCGTCCGCCGCAGTGCCCTTTACCTCGAAGGTGAAGATAGAGCCGCCGCCGTTCGGGAAGTACTTCTTGTACAGCTCGTGAGTAGGCTCGGACTCGAGGGAGGGGTGGTGAACAGCCTCTACCTGGGGGTGCTTGCTGAGGTATTCAACCACCTTGAGAGCGTTGAACACATGGCGCTCAACACGCAGTGAGAGGGTTTCCAGACCCTGGAGGAATATGAAAGCGTGGAACGGGGAGATTGTCGCACCGGTGTCGCGCAGGAGAATTGCACGAATGTAGGTAACGAAAGCAGCTGCGCCCACAGCGTCGGAGAAGCTGATTCCATGGTAGGAGGGGTTCGGCTCGGAGATCCACGGATAAGCCCCGGACTTCTTCCAGTCGAAGTTGCCGCTGTCAACGATCACGCCGCCGATGGCAGTGCCGTGACCGCCGATGAACTTGGTAGCGGAGTGTACGACGATGTCTGCGCCGTATTCGATCGGGCGGAGCAGGTAGGGAGTGGCGAACGTGCTGTCCACAACCAGCGGAATATTGTGCTTGTGCGCGATCTGAGCGAGCTTCTCGATGTCCGCAACATTGGAGTTCGGGTTGCCGAGAGATTCAACGTACAGCGCCTTTGTGTTCTCGTCGATAGCCGCCTCGAAGGAGCCATCTACATAAGGATCAACGAACTTTGCGGTCACGCCGTAAAGCGGAAGCGTGTGTGCCAACAGGTTGTAGGTACCACCGTAGATAGTGTTGGAAGCCACGATATTCTCGCCCTGCTTTGCAAGCGCCTGGATCGTGTAGGTGATTGCCGCAGCGCCGGAAGCAGTTGCCAGAGCAGCAACGCCGCCCTCAAGAGCCGCGATTCTCTTCTCGAAAACGTCCTGAGTGGAGTTTGTAAGTCTGCCGTAGATGTTGCCTGCGTCCGCAAGACCGAAGCGTGCAGCTGCGTGCGCGGAGTTCTTGAATACATAGGAAGTTGTAGCGTAAATCGGTACTGCTCTTGCGTCGGAAGCGGGGTCGGGCTGCTCCTGGCCAACGTGAAGCTGTAAGGTTTCGAATCTGTAGTTCTTGTTCTCAGACATGGTATTTATCCTCCGTAAAAATCGTATTTATGTTTCATTCATTTTTAGGTTTTATGGTCGTGTACGGGTCAACAGCGGCACATTCGTCCGTTTCTGGCTTCAATGATGTATTTCATCTGAACACCTCCGTGTTTTCTTTCTGTATTAAGTATATCGCAATAGTAGGTATTTGTCCAATTGTATTTTCTTATTACTTGCTATAGATTCATTTTATAACTGTACAACAAAAACCGGCACCCGAAAAGGTGCCGGTCTGTCTGTTAAATCAGCCGATAAGTGACTTGATGTACTCAGTCATCTCATTTGCTGCGATATCCTGGGAAGCCTCTGTGGGGTGCCAGTCCGCTGCGTAGCCGTTGGTATTGCCGTCCTGCTGAGTCATGAGCAGTGTGGAAACATTGCTGTCGCCGGTTTCCTCTGTGTATTCGGTCACTGCGCGCTGGATTCCGTTCTTGTAAAGGCCGGAGCCCATAACACCGAGAGCGCACACAATGTGCGCGTCGGGATTCTTCTCGCGTACCACCTTGAGGAACTCCTTATAGCCCTCTGCGTATTCCAGAACACGTTCCTTGTCAGAGCCGGTGTAGCTGTTGTCGTTTGTACCGAGATTGATGACAACGTACTGCGGCTGGAATTTGCTGAAATCCCAGTCAACGTCCTGGATATTGAACTCGTTCCAGTTGCCCCAGGACTTGCCGACCTTGTCGTATACGTCCGGAACACGCTGGCTCTCCTGCTTTGTGCCGTTATCGGTGTATCCGGAGATGATTCCGTTTCCGCTGTAGGAAACCAGGCTGTAGTCCGCGTCGAGTGCCATGGCAGTCTTGAATGCATACGCCTTTGTCGCGTCCTCGGTAGTGGTCTTGAAGTGGTGATTCCTGTCGGGGTCGTCCACGCCGTAGCCGCAGGTGATGGAGTCGCCGATGAATTCGATCTTGAGCGCCTTTTCCGCCGTGGGAGTGAGTCCGCCGATGGAAGTCACGTTAATGCTCTTGATACCCATAGTGGATTCCTGCGCCTCGGATATCTTGAGGAACTTGACTGTGGTTTCCACAGCCTCGTCAGCGGAGAATACCTCCACGGTCTTTTCGGGAGCGTCAACCACGTCGTCAAAGGTACGCTCGCCGTTTATGTACACAGCGAACCTCGGAGTCTTCTCGGGGTTGGAGTACATGCTGTCCCCTACCAGTGCAAAGGAAGCGCTGGTGCCGGTGAATGTGAATTCTACGCCGCTTGCGGAAAGTCCCAGCCAGCGGATATTCTCGTATTCTGCGGTTCTGCCAATGAGCTTTACGTTTTCCTCATTCGCAGCGAAAGTCTTTTCTGAAAGTGTCATGTCGCCCTCCGGTGTGCTCTCTGTTGTGGAATTTGCGGAATCCCCCGCCGATGTGCCGTCGCCGGCAGTGGAGCTATCCTCGCCGCCCTGAGCGCTCTCGGTCACCGCGGAGGAGCTGTCGCTGCTCCCCTGGGACGGATCCTCTGTCTTTGCGCAGCCCGTCAGCATCATAACCAGCGCGGTGAGCAGAGAGATCGCAGATGTCTTGATGTTCATAATTCCTCCTGAAACTGTTCTGTCGATAACAGCGGAATGACCGCCTGTTAAAAAAGACCGCCCGTCGGCAATCTGTGATCCGGACGGACGGTCTGTTTAAGTTTCTGTCAAACCGGCAGATCAAACACCGAACTTGATGGTGCTTACCTTAACGCCGGGGCCCATTGTGGAAGAAACTGTACAGCTCTTGATATACTGACCCTTTGCAGCAGCAGGCTTAGCCTTAGCTACAGCCTCCATCAGAGCGTTGAAGTTCTGCTCGAGCTTCTCAGCGCCGAAAGATGCCTTGCCGATGGGGCAGTGAATGATGTTTGCCTTGTCAAGACGATACTCGATCTTACCAGCCTTAGCTTCCTGAACAGCCTTAGCTACATCAGGGGTAACAGTACCAGCCTTGGGGTTAGGCATAAGGCCTCTCGGACCGAGGACCTTACCGAGTCTACCAACAACACCCATCATGTCGGGAGTTGCGATAACAACCTCGAAGTCCATCCAGCCGCCGTTGATCTTAGCAACGGTGTCGTTGTCAGCGATGTAGTCAGCGCCAGCGTCCTTGGCAGCCTGCTCCTTGTCAGCCTTGCAGAATACCAGGGTGCGTACCTTCTTACCGGTACCGTTGGGCAGAACAACTGCGCCTCTGACCTGCTGGTCAGCGTGACGGGAGTCAACGCCCAGACGAACGTGCAGCTCAACGGTCTCGTCGAACTTAGCCTTTGCAGTCTTGCATACTAAATCGAAAGCCTCACCGGACTCGTAAACCTTAGCGGACTCAACGAGCTTAGTGCTTTCAACATACTTCTTTCCGTGTTTCATTAAAAAATCCTCCTTGTGGTCAAGCGGAAAAGATCCTCCCACTGAATTAATAGTTGATTTGAAGTGACAGGGGGTCGATTAGTCAACGACCTCAACGCCCATGGAACGAGCAGTACCAGCGATCATAGACATAGCTGTGTCGATGTTAGCTGCGTTCAGGTCGGGCATCTTAGTTTCAGCGATTTCCTTGAGCTGAGCCTTGGTGATCTTTGCAACCTTGGTCTTGTTCGGAACGCCGGAACCGCTCTCGATCTTGCAAGCCTTCTTGATGAGCACGCTTGCGGGAGGGGTCTTTGTAATGAATGTGAAGCTCTTATCAGCGTAAACGGTGATAACAACAGGAATGATCAGGCCTGCCTTGTCCTTAGTACGCTCGTTGAACTCCTTGGTGAATGCCATGATATTAACGCCGTGCTGACCCAGTGCAGGACCAACAGGGGGCGCAGGTGTAGCCTTGCCGGCCGGGATCTGTAACTTAATAAATCCTGTTACCTTCTGTGCCATGATTTTTATCCTCCATAAAAAACTTGAAGTTTGATCTCACCCTAAACGGTGGTTCAGATCTTTTCGACAGCTGAAAGCTCAAATGAAGTCGGAGCCATCTGACCCATCATCACGAGGTCAACAACGACCTTGTTCTGATCAGGATCGACGCTGCTTACGGTGCCCTCGAATCCCTCGAGCGGACCGGACTTGATCTTCACGCTGTCACCCACATCAAGAGAAACGCTTGTTTCCTTGGTGATAATGCCGAGGTTTCTGACCTCTTCTTCGCTCAGCGGAGTGGGCTGTGACCCTGGGCCGACGAAGCCGGTAACGCCACGGGTATTGCGGCAGATATACCATGATTCGTTGGTAATGATCATCTTGACGAAAACATAGCTGGGGAACAGCTTTTCTTCGACTTCGACCTCCTTGCCGTTTTCCTTGACCTGCCTGGTCATCTCAACGGGGAGATAAACCTCTTCGATAAGGTTCTGAAGGCCTCTGTTCTCAACGACCTTCATGATGTCGCTTGCGACCTTGTTCTCGTAGCCGGAATATGTGTGCAGTATATACCACTTTGCCTCGGTGTCAGCCATATTTACCCCCTTGAACGTGTCAGCCCAGTATCAGTGAGTTGATCAGGGCGAAGAGTGAATCAATGCCGAAAATGAACAGTCCAGCCAGCAGGCAGACAACGATAACAACAACTGTGTTATGTGTAGTTTCCTTCGGGGTGGGCCATACGACCTTCTTGAATTCAGCCTTGCAGTCCTTGAAATACTTTACGATACCTTTTTTCGGCTTCTTTGCGGACGCCTTCTTGGATTTGTCAGACTTATCCTTTGCGCCCTTGTCCTTGGACTTTTTTTCCTTGGGATCTGCGCTTTCCTTTACATCGGAAATGTCATCGGGAGTGTCAGTGCCAACGTTCTTCTTTTCGATTTCGTTTGCCATTTAGACTCCTCCTGATTACTTTGTTTCCTTGTGAAGAGTATGCTTTTTGCAGAAGCGGCAGTACTTGTTCATCTCAAGTCTGTCAGGATCATTCTTCTTGTTCTTCATGGTGTTGTAGTTGCGCTGTTTGCATTCTGTACACGCCAGTGTAATTTTAACTCTCACTTTCGGCACCTCCTATTTTCTTGCCCTTTCAGGCATTATTGCCTCCCTCGTCTGCGGAATTGCAGGTTATAAACGGGGTGATGATCTTCGCGTCCATTTTAAAAATAGGCACAAAAAAATAAACCCCATTCGAGGTATCACTATTATACCACAAATACTCTCCGTTGTCAAGCGTTATTTTTTAATTTGTGAACTTTTTGCTGTAGTGCTACAATAGATATTGGACAAAGTAAGAAAAAAGGTTGAGAGATAGACC
>UQMF01000039.1 GCA_900542145.1 uncultured Oscillospiraceae bacterium
TGTGTGACAACACAGAAAATCTTTTTGAGGCTCCCGACCGGGCGAAAGGTCGATAAATCAGATGGGTCTGCGTGCCCCTTTCCGCTTTAGGAAACAAATCAAATACTATCCCCGACCGGCGAGGTCAAAAAGAAGAATAATCCCCCCTGCCCCCCTTTGTACAAAATTTACAGTCCCGTTTGTGCAGAATGTGTAAAAAAGCTGAAATTTCCGAAAGGGACTTGTATATTTGCAATAAATATGTTACAATGTATACAGGCGAAAGCAAAGGGCGAAAACCCGGAGCCGCCTTATAAATCCCGGTCAGACGGAGTGCAGAAGTACCGCCGGAGGACCCCGAAAGGAATGATTTGTATGAAAGTAACCATCACCGCAAAGAAGCTCACGATCAACCAGTCCTTCACTGACTACGCGACCCAGAAGCTGAGCGCCAAGCTCGACCGGTTCTTCCCGGAGGAGGCAGAAGCGAAGATCACACTGGAGGAGCGCAGAGAGCTGATAATTCTGGAGCTTACGGTAAAATATAACGGGATCATCTACCGTGCGGAACAGTCCGCGAAGGATAAGAACGACGCGCTCGACGTCACCGTTGACCGCGTGATCCGCCAGATCAGGAAGCAGAAGACCAAGGTCGAGAAGAGCCTGCGCTCCGGCGCGTTCGAGGGACTCTCACCCGAGCCTGAGGAGAAGGAGTACGAGGTTATCCGCGAGAAGAAGTTCCACCTGCGTCCGATGTCCGTTGACGAGGCTATACTCCAGATGAACCTGCTGGATCACACATTCTTCATGTTCAAGAATGCGGAAACCGGCGCCGTAAACGTGGTTTACAAGCGCGACGAGGGCAACTACGCGGTTCTTGTTCCCGAGGGATAAGCGCAACATAATAAACACAAGGGGGAGGGCATTTGCCCTCCCCTGAGCCCGTCGAAAAATCCCCTAAAGGGGCTTTTCCGCCGAAACATCTCAGCTGCGCGCACGGTTTAGCGGCTTTGCCGCTAAACCGCACACTTGCTGAGATATAAGTGTTTTTTACCCCGGGGGACCCGTGGCAAAAAACGTATTTTAAAAGCCTGCTTCGCAGGCAAATTTCACTTCTTCGACAAACTGTGGGGGAGGGCATTTGCCCTCCCCTTACTTTATATCCTTACCATCTCCGGCTTTCTGCCCCGGAACACCGTGTAGTATTCGAACCCTGCCGCCCGGAGGATTTCCCCTGCCCGGTCGAAATCCCAGGCGTAGTGCTCCGCGCGGTGCCCGTCGGAGCCTACCGTGATGATCTCTCCGCCAAGCTCGCGGTAGCGCCGCAGCAGGTCCGGGTGCGGATGCGCCCAGCCCAGCCCGTATTTCAGCCCGGCAGTGTTCAGCTCTATCCCCCTGCCTGTCGCGATGAGCCGCTTCAGTATCTCGTCCAGAAGCTCCGCGTAGTCCGCCGGGCGGTAGCTTTTCGCGCCGCTGTACCGCACGACGTAGTCCAGGTGCCCGTACACGTCGAAGTCCCGGAACGCCGCGATATTCGCCAGAATGCTCTCGAAATAGCGCAGTATCCCGTTGTGGTCGCCGTGCTCCGCGAAATACTCCGGGTAGTAGGGGTCCACCCCGTCCACCAGGTGCGACGACCCGATGACGAAGTCGAAATCCCACCCGGAAACGTACTCCTCCAGCCGGGGCGCGAGGTAGTCCATCAGCCCCAGCTCCACGCCGAACAGCACCTCGATCCGCCCCCGGAACCGCTCACGCAGCTCCATCAGACGGGCGCGGTAGGCGGCGGTGTCCAGGTCGAACTCACCGCCGGGGTAGTCCATGTCCATGTGCTCGGTGAAGCACACGGTGCTTATTCCCTTGGCGATGAGCGCCTCCAGGGCGCCCTCCATCGGCTGGTCGCTGTCGGAGGAGAAGTCAGTGTGCGTGTGGAAGTCAGCCGTTATCATTGCCGTCCTCCGTCCCGTCCGCGGAATCCTCCCCGGGTGCGGAGTCACGATTCATCGCCCGGATATTCTCCAGCAGTCCGTTCACGTCCTCACGGCTGACGGACTTCGCGCGGTTCTTCTGACCCTCGCGTATCGCCGCCGCCAGTATCTCTCCGGCAGCCGCAGCGGTGCGCTCCCTCTCGGCGTCCTCCGGGTCAGGAGCAGGCTCCTCAGCCACCGGGGCGTATTCATCGTCCAGGACGACATTCCTGTCCATGCGGCGGTTGATGGTGTTCAGCGCCGCGCCGGTGCCCAGAAGCACCCAGAACATCGGCGCCACGGATACCACGGAGTCGTTGAACATTCCGGCGGCAAGGTATCCCACGATTCCCAGCATGACAGCCGCGCCCATCGTCTGTTCGCGGCGGTATTCCCTTCGCAGGGCGTACAGCCGGAAGCAGTCCACCAGATAGAACACGACTATCACAAGGAACGCGACAAGCGCGATAAGTCCGTTGGAAAGGAACATCTGGATATACATGTTGTGCGACTTGTCCACGGTGATGTAGAAGCCCTGACCGAACTGCTTGTAGGAGTAGTACTTCGCCAGCATGTCGTTCTGGGGGAACACATAGGTGAACGTATCCGCGCCGTAGCCTGTGATGACGCAGTTCTTCAGCAGCGGCAGCGTCCTCGACCAGATGTAGCCACGGGAGGAACCAAGCTCCTCCTTGCCCTCAAAGCCGATGTGGTCGGCGTTCACGGGTATCATCGGGTCTGCGGTGCGGAAGTGTATCATCTGTATCTTCTTCTGGTTCAGCATCTGGAAGAACAGGGAGTTGTGCTCGTCGCCGCTGAAATACATCGCGATGATGTCGCGGACACCGCTGGTGTCGTCGGAGCCCTCGGTGCGCAGGAATACATCGTCCAGAGTCCCGGGGAAGGAATACGTCAGCACCCCGGTCAAGGGAGTTTCGCCGTCCTCCTGGGTGAATACCAGCATTCCGTTGTCGTCGCACTCGATGTAGACATACGCGCCGTTGTCCAGGTACGCAGTCAGCACGCCTATCTCGGAGGCTTCGATACAATACAGCCCGTCCTCGGAATAGACCTTGCCGAATCCGTCCTCGCCGACCAGGGCGTTGCTGTCGGTGAGGGTGTATTTACGGGTCATTGTGCCGGCGGTGACGGTGAATACGCCGCTGCCGTAGTCTGCGGAAATGCTCAGCTTCCCGTAATCATCGTTGAAGGAGTAGTCGTAGGTCGGCACGACAGCGCCGCCTGCGGAATTCGTGAAGGTGTAGTCCAGGCGGTCGCTGTCGAATCCCACGGTCAGCGTATCCGTCTGCCCGGTGAGCACCAGCTTTCCGCCGGAGGGCGTGGATATCTCGCGCAGGGGCAGCTTGGAGTAAAGGTCGCTGTCCTCGTCGGAGGAGGGCAGGAAAAGTCCCACCGCGTCGTTCACGAGGGAGGGCAGACGGTTGAACAGCTGGTTCTTCAGCGCGAAGTTCGCGCCAACGACCACCACCGCCGCGGAAGCCACGAGGATAAGGCAAGGCTTCCAGTGCTTCGCTATCTGGCGTGCGAACACGATGATTCCGACAACGAAAGCCGCAGCGACCGCGACAACGCCGCTTCGTGCCGCGGAGCCAACCAGCAGGAACACCGCCATGGCGTCGAAAACGATGCAGAGCACGCGCTGGAGCTTGTTCTCGGCGTACATGGACATAACTGTCAGCAGCGGCACCGCAAGTCCGGTGAAGCTGCCCATGTAGTTGCTGTGGTAGAGCGCGCCGTTGGCGAGCTTTCCGGCGGTGTAGAATCCGTCGGTGGAGAGGTTGCCGCGCAGTGTGCTGTCGGCGATGAGGTTCATGAACCACTCCTGCTGGAGGAGGTTATGCCCGGTGACCTGGGTCACGCCGATGACGAAGTTCACTCCAACGCAGAAGAACAGCCCATACATCAGGTATCTGAAATTCCCCGAGGTACGGAATGCATACATTGAGAACAGGAACATGACGAAATAGCACGCAGTCGTCCAGAATCCCTCGGCGCGGTCGTATTCGCCGCTGAATGCTATCTGGGAATACTCCGATGTGATGGCGGAGGCGAGGGTCATGATGATGTACACCACGGAGGCGCCCACATACACGAGGGAGCGCTTCTCAATGCGCCGGAACAGGGACAGGCAGCAGATGAGCGCCATGAATATCATGATGATGGCGAGCACCAGCACCGCCAGCGCCTTTCCCTGGGAGTAGGTGTCGATGAGGTTGTACACGGTGCTTCCGTCGGAGGTAGCCTCGGTGCCGCCGTTGTACATGTAGGTTTCTCTGAACGTCGTGGTGATATTCGTTATCCTGAGTATCACCGGCACGAACGCCAGAGCGATGATGGAGGGCAGGAACATTGCCAGCGCCATCAGGTCTGTTTTAGCTTTGTTGTTCATGTTTTGTTTCTCCGGTCTGTATGGTTTGGATTTCCTTTTTCTGTGGGAAAGCTTTTCCTTGTTCATGAATCCGCTGAACGCGGTGCGAAGCAGAATCGAGATGTCCATGAAGAAGTTCCAGTTCTCTATGTACTGCACGTCGAACTCTATCCGCTTCTCTATCGAGGTATCGCCGCGGTAGCCGTTTATCTGTGCCAGTCCGGTCATGCCGGGCTTTACCTGGTGCTTTATCATGTACATTGGGATTTTATCCTTGAAGTCGTTCACATAGAACGGAATCTCGGGGCGCGGTCCGACAAGGCTCATGTCGCCCTTGAGGACGTTGACCAGCTGCGGCAGCTCGTCGATGGAGAATTTCCGGATAAATGCGCCGAACTTAGTGCGCCGGGGGTCGTTCTCCGTGGACCAGGCGGTGTCCTTTTCCGCGCTGTCGCGCATGGAGCGCAGCTTGTACATGGTGAATATCTTCTTGTTTAGTCCGACGCGCTGCTGTTTGAATATGACCTTTCCGCCCATGGTGAGCTTTATTATCAGCATGCTGACGAGCATTACGGGAGAGGTCAGCACCAGCAGCACCAGGGAGCCGAAGATATCCAGCGCGCGTTTCAGCGCGGCGTTTCCGATGTTGTCCAGGGGGATCCGGCGAATGTTCATCATCGGGATATTCCCCACGACGTCTATTGCCGGCGAGGAGGACATGTACTTATATATGCTGGGAATGACGGAGATCTTCGTTCCGGTGAGTTCGCATGCCTCCACGGCGGCGGCGAGCTGGCGGCTCTCATCGCTGCCCAGCGCGCACACTACCTCGTCGTAGCTGCGCTCCTCCAGCACTTTCAGCAGGGAGTCCATGCCGCCGAGGAGTTCCGCCCCGGGCAGGGGGGAATCCGCCACGCAGCCGGCGCACTCGAATCCGAGCCAGCGCTGCTCCCGTATCGTGCGGAGGTATTCCTGCGCGGCATCTCCGCTGCCGACGATGAGGACGTATTTGCGGTTATAGCCGCTCTCGCGGACTTTCCGGAGGGTCTTTCGCAATACGAAGCGCTTGATGGTGACTATCAGCAGGTCCATCACCAGGAACACCGCCAGCGCCCACCGGGAGAAGTTGATTATCCTGACGACGTAAAGCAGGGCAACGAGCGCCAATCCGTCCAGGAGGAACGCTCCGAACAGCCGCCCCAGCTCCGTTGCAAAGTTCTTGCTCCGGAACGAGCCGTAGAGTCCCATGCAGGCGTAGGTGATAAGCTGCACCGGGATAAATATGAGCGCCAGCCGCAGGTAGTCCGTGAACGGGTAGTTCCTGTCGAAGTCCAGCAGGATGAATACAATCAGGTAGGCGGCTGCCACCGCCGCCAGCGCCGCCACGGCGTCCGTCACCACATTCACGCGGTTCAGCAGTCTTTGGTTTTCTTTTATCATTACGATTCCTTATTGTCTGTATTAAGTCGAATTATGCAATACATATTTATTATAGCACACTTATGGGAGTTGCGCAACCTTTTTTAGCATGAAAATTCTGCTTTTGTGACCTCGCGCCGGTCGGGGACAATAGATTTATGATCTCGCCGGTCGGGGATAGTATTTGATTTGTTTCCTAAGAGGAAAGGCGCACGCAGATCTATGTAATTTAATTTCTTTTCGCCTGGTCGGCAGCCTCTAATAGATTTATCGTGTTTTCACACGGGGACTTAAGACAAACCCTTCGGGGAAGAAAAAGGGGGGACTAAAGAAAAGCCGACAAAAACTTCGCCGTCCCCCCTTTTTCCTCCCCTACGGGTTTTTCTTAAGAATCTTTTCCCCTCTCCCCTCTTTTTTTCCCCCTGCTCGTTTTTAGCAACGCATATGGGTGCATGCAGATTTTCTGGGTACTCTCAGCGCAGTATTTGTCTATAAGTGGATAGGGGCTTTATAATTACCATGTTGTCGCGCGTGACCAGGGTGCCAACGGGGGTGGTACGTAGTTTGATTGAGCCGGGCGGCATAAAAACAGGGGGCTGAGATATTTCCCAGTCCCCTGAAATTTATTGCACTAATTCCGAATTACGAATTAATACATTCCGCCCATGCCGCCGGCAGGCATTGCAGGGGCAGCCGGAGTTTCCTCGGGCTTGTCAGCTACGAGGGACTCGGTGGTGAGCACCATTGCGGCAACGGAAGCAGCGTTCTGGAGTGCGGAACGTGTTACCTTAGCCGGGTCAACGATACCAGCGGAGATCATGTCGCCGTAGGTTTCAGTGTAGGCGTCGAAGCCGTAGCCTACCTTGCCCTCGCGGTTGATGGTGTCGATAATGACGGAGCCTTCCAGACCTGCGTTCAGCGCGATCTGGCGAACCGGCTCTTCCAGTGCGCGGAGTACGATCTTCGCACCGGTCTTTTCGTCGCCCTCGAGGGTTTCAACGAGAGCCTTTACAGCAGGCATAGCGTTGATGAGCGCTGTACCGCCGCCGGCTACGATGCCTTCCTCAACGGCTGCCTTGGTTGCTGCGAGAGCGTCCTCGATACGGAGCTTCTTCTCCTTCATCTCGACCTCGGTAGCTGCGCCGACCTTGATCACGCCTACGCCGCCGGAGAGCTTAGCCAGTCTTTCCTGGAGCTTCTCCTTATCGAACTCGGAGGTGGTGTTCTCGATAGCGTTCTTGATCTCGTGAACTCTGTCTTTGATGGCGTCCTTATTGCCGCAGCCGTCAACGATGATGGTGTTCTCCTTGTTGACCTTAACCTGCTTAGCGCGGCCGAGCTGGTTGATCTGGGTCTCCTTGATGTCAAGACCGAGTTCCTCGGTGATGACTTCGCCGCCGGTCAGGATAGCGATATCCTTGAGCATTTCCTTACGTCTGTCGCCGAAGCCGGGAGCCTTGACAGCAACGCATACGAACACGCCTCTCAGCTTGTTCAGGATAATGTTGGTCAGAGCGTCGCCCTCAACGTCCTCGGCGATGATGACGAGCTTCTTGCCGGCCTGTACGATCTGCTCGAGCAGGGGGAGTACGTCCTGAATGGAGGAGATCTTCTTATCTGTGATGAGTATATACGGATCGTCGATAACAGCTTCCATCTTATCGGTATCTGTTACCATGTAGGGGGAGATATAGCCGCGGTCGAACTGCATACCCTCGACTACCTCGGAGTAAGTCTCAGCGGTCTTGCCCTCTTCCAGGGTGATAACGCCGTCTGCGGTGACCTTCTCCATAGCCTCGGCGATGAGCTTACCAACGGATTCGTCGCCGGCGGATACGGTAGCGACTCTCTCGATGTCCTTGCTGCCGTTTACTGCCTGGGAGTTCTTCTTGATCTGCTCAACGGCTGCGTCAACTGCCTTCTGCATGCCCTTCTTGACTACCATGGGGTTAGCGCCGGCTGCGATGTTCTTCATGCCCTCGCGTACCAGTGCCTGTGCCAGCAGCGTAGCGGTGGTTGTGCCGTCGCCTGCTGCGTCGTTGGTCTTGGTCGCAACTTCCTTCACGAGAGCCGCGCCCATGTTCTGGAATGCGTCCTCAAGCTCGATCTCCTTTGCGATGGTAACGCCGTCGTTGGTGATCAGCGGACTGCCGTACTTCTTGGAGAGCACCACGTTTCTGCCCTTCGGACCGAGCGTGATCTTAACTGTATCAGCCAGGGTGTCGATACCTGCCTGGAGAGCCTTGCGGGCTTCTTCGCCGTAAATGATGTCCTTTGCCATAATGAATTCCTCCTGTTACGAAAATACTTGATCTGTCGGAATACCTGCCGGAGCAGGCTGTTGGAATGATTTTACTCTACTACTGCGAGAATGTCGGACTGTCTGAGTATGGAGTACTCAACGCCGTCCACCTTGACCTCTGTGCCGGCGTACTTGCTGATAAGCACCTTGTCGCCTACCTTGACGTTCATGGTAACTTCCTTGCCGTCAACGTTTCCGCCGGGACCTACTGCGACGATCTCTGCGATGGAGGGCTTCTCCTGTGCGGAAGCTGTCAGGATAATACCGCTCTTGGTGGTTTCCTCAGCTTCAACCATCTTTATCACTACGCGGTCTGCTAAAGGCTTGATTGTCATAACTATATCCTCCTTAAAATCCAGGGCGCACCCTGTATAAAAATGTACATGTTTTAGCACTCTGTTTATCTGAGTGCTAATTATATTTTAACCATTTTTCAGAATAAATCAAGGGGTAACGGGGACTTTTTTGCAAAGTTTGTCAGAGTTGTGCAATATATCTCTATTGGCTGCATCGGATTTGTAGAATGTGCACATAAACTCCAACCGTGCGCTGCCGACATATAATATAGATATTCCAGGATATTCCCGTAAATGCGCCGGAATAACGCCGGGAAGGGAGGGGATCCCGGAAAAAGTTCCCGGGGAGTGCAACCTTTTTGCCCGGGATCTGGTTTTACTTATGAATTCAGAAAAAACGCGGCGCAGAAAAATATAAGCCGCTGATATCCGGGTACACCCGGTCCGATCGGAGAAACATTATATGCAGACACTATCACTGAGTGCTGCGGAAAGCTTTGAGGAGGTTATGGAGCTGTACATGCCCATGGTGTACAGAATAGCCCTGTCTAGGCTCGGCGACCGCAGCGAAGCGGAGGACATCACCCAGGAGGTATTCCTGCGGTATTTCCGCACAGGCATGACCTACAGCAGCGAGGAGCACCGGAAGGCGTGGCTTATCCGGTGTACGGTAAACTGCGCGATAAATTCCGCCACGTCAGCGTGGAACCGCCACCGGGCGTCCGGCGAAATGCTGGAGAATTCCGCCGGGGGCGTTGACGAACCTGCCGACCCCGGCTGCGAGGAACAGTTCGAGAAAACCGAGCGCCGCATGACGGTGCTTAGCGCCGTGAACCGGCTGCCCGAGAAATACCGCGTGGTTATCCACCTGTTCTATTTCGAGGACATGTCCGTGGCGCAGATAAGCGCGGCGACCGGGGACGGAATATCCACGGTCAAGTCGCAGCTCAGCCGCGCCCGAAAGCTGCTGAAGCCGATACTCAGCGAAGAATTCCCAGGGGAGGTGGTTTTCTGATGGATCTCAGAGAGGAATACAAGAAGTCTATGGAGAGCAGTTCCCCGGACAGAGAAGCGATGGACAGAATGAAGGCCGCTGTCCTGGCTAAGATAGCCGCAGGAGAGGGCGAGCCGGGTATCCCGGAGGTCAACAAGGAGAGGAAGCCGCTGCCCCTGCGCCGTATCGCATACATCGGCGGCGCCGCCGCAGCCTGCGCGGTGATCGCGGTTTCCGCCGCGACGATAATCCCGAATATCAGGGGAGCAAACGACATGGTGAGCGCCGGGGAATCCAGCAGCGCCGCAGAATCCGGCAGCGCCGCTTCAATACAGGCGTCCGCCGGCGCGGATACCTCCGGCGATACCGGCGCGGCTGCCGGGGATACGGCTGCCCCCGGGGAGATACAGGACAGTATAAACATCGAAGGAGCGGCGGACGACAGCGCTGTGATTACCATTGAGGGCAGCCCTAATTACGATATGACGAACCCCGGAGCCTGGTTCGACCCGGGGTACGTCCAGACCGCAGAGGTCGCTCCGGACAACAGCATGAACACGATCCCGGATACCGATGTGGGCACCAACAAGGGCAGTACCGTTACGGCGGAACCGCCCGCAAGCGACGAGCCGGACAATTCCGCTTCGGACAGCATCACGGAGCTTCCGGACAAGGGACACACCGGGGAAGCCTGGGGATTCGGCTCAGCTGATCTGGGTGCGACCGGGGAAATCGGAGGAAGCTCCGACAGGGATTCCGAGATGTCCACCGAGGAATACGTCTGTGACGAAACGGCGGAGTTTGGCATGACCCTCGATGAAGCGCTGGACACGGAGGAAGCTGCGCCGGAGCGCGAGATCACCATTGTTTTCAGCGGCGGCGACTGGGTTTCCTACGCCGGGGAGAGGTACACCCTCTGCAAGCGGAAGCCCCCGGAGGGCACTCCGGTGAACGCCGTGGATCCTGTCACCAGGACGCACTACCACGTGGTGCAGAGCGGCGGTACGATCGCGGTCTACCAGTCAGGTAAGCTGGTGGGAGTATACAAAAAGTAATAATTTGCGGTGTGTTGCCTGGGAGTAACACGCCGCCTTTTTTATAGAGCGGATTTCGTCGAAATGCTGTTTTTGCGGCGTTGGAATTGGCGAATATGTAAAAAATCTGGAAAGCATTAATCTGAGGTTGACACTCCGATTGTTATAATATAAAATAGTATAAAGGCAGGGAATCCCTGTCGGGAGGAGAAAACGGCGGCGCGTGCAGTGCCGCCGCATTCACGGGGAGGAATCAGGCACCGCCCCGGAAAAAGGAGGAATGAACATGGGTCTGTTTGACAGGCTGTACAGCGCGGCTTCCGCAGAGGTACCGGCGAAGAAATCCATTGCCGGGCTGCGCGTCGAGAGGTTCTCGTTTGCGGCGCTGCCGGAGAGCCTCGAGGAAATGCGGGCGCTTCCGGAGGCTGATCTGGTTGATCCGTTCAAGACTGCGGCGCTGACAGTGTGTGCGCTGTGCGCCTACGCTGCGGACAGGGGGGTCGGCACGGAAATGCTGAACTGGCTGAAGGAGCCGTATCCGCTGACAGGGCAGGATATCGCACTGCTGGACAACGGCTTACGGGACGGCAGGGAGTACGTTCCGTTCTCGTATTTCGCCGGGGCGGTTCCGGAGAACGGCTACATTCCGGGCAGACCGTTTACCGTGAGCGTGTGCAGCGACCACAATTCCGGTGCGGAGCAGGGGTATATGCGGCTGCTCGTTCTCCCCGGCGGCTCGGATACTCCGCGTCCCGTCAAGCTGCGCATGAGGGGGGACGGAAGGTGGTTCCTGTGGGAGCAGCGCCTCCTGCCGGATATCATTTAGCCTAAGTCCGCAGATGTGTGTAAATAAATCAAACAGGGCGAATATCACTTCGCCCTGTTTGCTTGTCGAAAAAATAGATTTTGCCCACGAAGTGGGCTTTTTAAATCAGTTTTTT
>UQMF01000040.1 GCA_900542145.1 uncultured Oscillospiraceae bacterium
CAGGCGTGCAGTGCCTGCTGAGAGCGGAGATAATCCGGTCGCACGAGAAGTACACCGAGCGTGGCAGGTGCCCGATATATGCCCGGGAAGCGCTCACCAGGGCGTACAAGGCTTATCATGCTCTTGGCGGCAATGATGTCGCCACTGACCTTTACAACGAACTTATGGAATTACCGAATAACTGAGGAGGTTTACGAACTATGAACAAAATCGACTGGAAGAGAAAACTCACAAGCCGCAAGTGGTGGGTATCCGTTGCGGCGCTGGTGTCGGGACTTATCCTGGCATTTGGCGGCGGTGATGAGGTCGCAACTACAGTCAGCGGCTGCATTATGGCTACCGCTGCGGTGGTAGGTTACACCATCGGCGAGGGACTTGCGGATAGTTCCCACAAGGAGGACAACGGCGATGGCAATAACGTTTGAAGCCTACGCGCGGAATAACGGCGCATTCCGTGCGGCGCGCCCCATGCCGTCCGGCAGTCCAGCCGGGATAATCATACACAGCACCGGAGCGAATAATCCTAACCTGAAGCGCTACGTCAACGCGCCGGAGGTGTGCGGCGAGAATCCGTACAAGAACTACTTCGACCGTGCGGATTCCGACGTGTGTCCGCATGCGGTCATCGGGCTGGATAAGTCCGGGGAAGTCCGCGCGGCTAAGCTGCTGCCGTGGAATATCTGCTGCTGGTGCTGCGGCTCTGGCTCAAAGGGAAGCTACAATTACAGCCCTGCGTACATACAGATAGAGATAGCAGAGGACGCGCTGAACGACCGCGCTTACTTCGAGCGTGCATTTGCGCTTGCTGCCGACCTCTGCAAGCGGCTCATGAAGAATTATCCGTCAATCAAGCCGGAGAACATCATCAGCCACCATGAAGCGCACCTGCGCGGCTACGCTTCCAACCACGCCGACTGTGACCACTGGCTCGCCAAATTCGGGAAGAATATGGACTGGTTCAGGGAACTTGTTTCCCCGGAGAAGCAGGTCAAGCTTACCGCTGAAATCACCGTTGCCCAGAGCGGGGCGGAGGACATCGCCTGGAAGCTTCGGCAGTTGGGGTGTTCCGTGAAAGTTGACAAGCAGCCGTAAATCTGCTATAATATCTTTGTTGAGGTTCGGATAGAAATATTCGGATTATGCCGCTCCTGCTCGCCAAGGCAGGGGCGGTTATTTTTTATCCCCGGGGCGCAGGCTCCGGGGATTTTTACGTTTTTCTCGGCAAATCAGGGATTATTATATATATGGTACAACCGCCCCTCAAAAAAATTAGTCTTTCAAACTTGACACCCATGCTGACACCCATGTTAGAGAAAACTTGGGTCAAAACGAGTATATTTAGGCTATTAGTTCAATTCGAGTATAGCAAAGAGAAATCCCCGTCAAGCCACTGGTAAAGCCACTCGACGAGGATTATATTATGGTCGGAGTGACAGGATTCGAACCTGCGGTCTCAACATCCCAAATGTCGCGCGCTACCAACTGCGCTACACCCCGAAAATTTACTTTATTATATCACAAATCCAACAAATTGTCAAGCACAAAATTTAATAAAAATGTCTTGACAATTTACAGATTTTGCGATAAAATATATACATAAGTAAATTGTAATCCAAAGTTTGAAAGGAGCACATCATGGGTCTCATTAAAGCAGCTCTCAATGCAGTCGGCGGTAACCTCGCCGACCAGTACAAGGAATACATCTATTGTGATTCTCTTCCGAACGACGTCCTTGCGACAAAGGGACATAAGCGCGTTGGTTCCAGGGGTACCAACAAGGGCGATGACAACGTGATCACCGACGGTTCTGCTATTGCGGTCAACGAGGGTCAGTGTGCGCTGATCGTTGTTGACGGTAAGGTTTCCGAGGTTGCTGCTGAGGCAGGCGTGTTCGAATTCAAATCCGCCCTTTCTCCCTCGGTATTCTCCGGAAATCTTGGAGATAGCCTGCTGAATTCCCTAAAGGATATCGGCACCCGTATTTCCTACGGCGGTCAGGCGGCTCATGATCAGCGCGTATACTACATCAACATGAAGGAGATCATGGGCAACCGTTATGGTACTGTGACCCCGATCCCGTTCCGTGTTGTGGATAACAATATCGGTCTTGATGTGGACGTTACGCTCCGCTGCAACGGTGAATACACTTACCGTATCACAAATCCGGTGCTCTTCTACACTAACGTCTGCGGTAATTTCGCGGATACATACAACCGCTCCAATCTCGACAGCGCTCTCAAGTCCGAGATCGTGACTGCGCTCCAGCCTGCCCTCGGCAAAATCTCCGAGCAGGGCGTGCGTCCCAGCATGCTCCCCGGCAAGGCTATGGAAATATGCGATGCACTGAACGAGGTGCTCTCCAAGAAGTGGGGCGAAGCACGCGGAATAGTTGTTGCCAACTTCGCGATGAATCCTCCGAGCCTTCCTGAGGATCAGCAGGAGATGATCACCAACCTTCAGAAAACTGCGGTAATGCGCAATCCCAACATGGCGGCTGCAACTCTGGTAGAGGCACAGGCTTCCGCAATGAAGACCGCTGCCGGAAACCAGGGCGGCGCAATGATGGGATTCATGGGCATGAACATGGCTCAGCAGCAAGGCGGATTCAACGCGCAGGCACTCTATCAGATGGGCGCACAGCAGCAGGCACAGGCTCCCCAGCAGGCGGCGGCAGCTCCGCAGGCACCTGCACAGGGAACATGGACATGCGCGTGCGGCGCGACAAACACCGGCAAGTTCTGTGCTAATTGTGGAAAAGCTAAGCCGGCTGAGGCAGAAGGCTGGACATGCTCCTGCGGCGCGGTGAACAAGGGTAAGTTCTGCCAGAACTGCGGCAAGCCCAGACCTGCCGGAGCACCAGTTTATCGCTGTGACAAGTGCGGCTGGAAGCCGGAGGATCCCTCTAATCCTCCGAAGTTCTGTCCGGAGTGCGGAGACCCCTTTGACGCAAACGATCTGGTTTAATTCCCGGATCGCGACAAAATCACAGATAATGCCACTCGCAGCCCTGCTGTGAGTGGATTTTGTGCGTTATAAAGCACATGAATAATCACCCGAAAGGCGCAAATAAATATGTCAGTTCTCGATATTTTCAAGAAGCTCGAATCCGAGCGCGCTCCCGAGCCGCAGGGTCCGGTGGAGTTCATCATATGCGGTCTGGGGAATCCTGGCACGGAATACGAAGGCACACGCCACAACATCGGATTCATGACGATCGACACCCTGTGCAGCAAGTACAAGCTCGACTGCAAGAAGCTGAAGTTCAAGTCCCTCACCTGCGACGCGATGATTTCCGGAAAGCGCTGCCTGATAATGAAGCCGACCACTTATATGAACAATAGCGGACAGGCTGTGACGGAAGCGATGGCGTTCTATAAGATACCTCCGGAGAAAACGCTGATCATATTCGACGATATCTCCCTTGAGCCGGGCAAAATGCGGATACGCAGAAAGGGAAGCGACGGCGGACATAACGGGATAAAGAGCATTATCTACCTTTCCGGCTCGGATATGTTCCCACGCATAAAAATGGGCGTCGGCGCAAAGCCGCATCCGGATTACTCCCTTGCGGACTGGGTGCTCGGTCACTTCAAGAAGGAGCAGGCGGAGGTACTCGAAGCCGGAATGGACAACGCTGTCAGCGCCGTGGAGCTTATCGTTGACGGCAAAATCAACGAAGCAATGAATAAATTCAATTCCTGAGGAAACGACGATGGAACTCTTTTATAACGCTGCGGAGCTTATCCCGGAATTCCGCAAGCTGAGCAAATACCTCGATGAAGAACAGAAGCTGCCTGCCCTTGTGACAGGCGTTTCGCATATACACAAGGCGCATTTTATCGGAGCATTACTCCACAAGGAGCAGCTCCGCCCGGTGCTCACCATAGCCGAAAATGAAGCGGAAGCGCAACGTCTTTGTACTGATATTAACGCGATGTACGGCGCCGGGACAGCGCTGCTTTACCCGGCGAAGGAGCTTCTGCTCGGGGACTTTGAAGCGGTTTCCCGGGAATACGAGCACAAACGTATTTACGCGCTTTCCGCCATGCTGAACGGTGAGTGTAGCACTGTTATCTGCTCCCCGGAAGCGGCGGCTCAGCTGACGATCCCCCCGGAAGTACTTGAGGAGCGCACCCTGACTCTCTCCCAGGACATGGATATTCCGCTGGACGAGCTGTCTGCGCGTCTTATAGCCGCCGGGTATTCGCGCTGCGACCTCATCGAGGGTCCCGGGCAGTTCTCCGTGCGCGGCGGTATTGTGGACATATTCCCTCCGAGCAGCGCGTCGCCCTGCCGTCTGGAGCTGTGGGGAGATACCATCGACAGCCTGACGTATTTCGACACGGACACCCAGCGCCGCACTGAGCCGATAGAATCCATCCGCATATCCCCGGCGGCGGAAATGCTGTTCAGTTCCCCGGAGGAACTGTGTGAAAAAATCGAAGCGCTCAGCAAGAAGCTTCGTGGAAAGAGCGCCCCGGAAATGCGCGAGCAGCTCGCGACAGTCTGCCAGAAACTCCGGGGTGGGATTACGCTCAGCACCACTGACCGTTTCTTCCCACTGTGCTATGACAAGGAAGCGACGATATTCGACTATGCTAAAGCGGTTTTCGTCTGCGAAAATACGTCCGTCCGGGAGAATTACCGCGCGCTGGCAATGCAGCATGCCGAGGATCTGAAAATACAGACAGAGGAAAAGCACATCTGCCGCGGTCTGGACAGATTCATGCTCACCAAGTCGGAGCTGAATTCCGAACTGGACGAGCGCACCTGTGTTTATTTAGATACATTTATCCGCGGCCGCGATATGCAGCTGGGATTGCTGCTTGACGTCCAGGGAGCGATTCAGACTTCCCCGTGGAGCGGCGAACTTGCGGTACTTCGCACGGAACTGCAAAGCTACCTCGAGATGGGATTCGCCTGCGTGATCTATTCCGGCACTGAAAAGGGTGCGCACACCCTCGCCAGCGACCTCCAGGACGAGGGATTCAAGGCTGACCTCGCCGCCGATCCCGAAAAGCCACTTCCCGGCAGGATCATAGTGATTCCGGGAACCCTCGGCGCTGGTATCGAGTACAGCAACGTCAAACTTGCCGTATTCACTCACACCGCGGTCCACGCCAGCAGGAAGCAGCGCACTGTAAAGAAGAAGCCCGGCGAGGAAATACGCTCCCTGGCGGATATCGCAATAGGCGACCTGGTGGTGCATTACTCCCACGGAATCGGGATTTTCGACGGCGTGCACAAGATCGAAACCGACGGCGTTGCCAAGGACTATATCAAGATACGTTATGCCGGCGCGGACGTCCTGCATATTCCGGTAACGCAGCTTGACCTCGTGTCAAGGTACATCGGCTCCGGAGATGTGAATACCGTCAAGCTGAACAAGCTGAATTCCGACCAGTGGCAGAAGTCCAAGGCGAAGGCTAAGGCAGCGGCAAAGGAGATGGCGAGCGAACTTATCGAACTCTATTCGCGCAGAATGAAGAGCAAGGGTTTTGAATTCCCACCGGACGATTCGCTCCAGGAGGATTTCGAGGCGCACTTCAACTATATCGAAACCAACTCCCAGCTGCGCTGCATTGACGAGATAAAATCCGATATGATGAAGCCCGTCCCGATGGAGCGACTGCTCTGCGGCGACGTCGGGTTCGGCAAGACGGAGGTGGCTCTGCGCGCGGCGTTCAAGTGCGCCGAGGCAGGGAAGCAGTGCGCGGTACTCGTCCCCACGACAGTACTCGCATGGCAGCACTTCCAGACCTTCTGCAACCGCATGGAGGGATTCCCGATCAATATATCGCTGCTGTCCAGGCATAAGACCCCGGCGGAGCAGCGAGAGATACTCCGCCGGCTGAAGAACGGCAGCGTGGATATACTCATCGGTACTCACCGTATAATTCAGGAGGACATCAAGTTCAAGGATCTGGGTCTTGTCATAATTGACGAGGAGCAGCGCTTCGGTGTCGCCCACAAGGAGAAGTTCAAGGAGATGTTCAACGGCGTGGATATCCTCACGCTGTCAGCAACGCCTATCCCGAGAACGCTCAACATGGCGATGAGCGGAATACGCGACATGAGCGTAATTGACGAGCCTCCCCAGGACAGACAGCCGATAACTACCTATGTCATGGAGCACGACTGGGGAGTTATCATGCAGGCGATAGAGAAGGAACTCCGCCGCAGCGGTCAGGTGTATTATATCCATAACCGCATAGACTCCATCTACAGCTGTGCGGAAAAGATACGCTCGCTTATTCCGGAGGCGCGCGTTGGGGTAGCTCACGGCAAGATGACCGAGGAGCAGATGCTGGAAATATGGAGGCAGCTTCTTGACGGAAGCCTTGACGTACTGGTCTGCACCACAATTATAGAAACCGGCGTGGACGTGCCGAACGTCAACACGCTGATCATTGAGAATTCCGACTACATGGGACTGGCGCAGCTCCACCAGCTGCGCGGACGCGTCGGCAGAACCAACAAGCGCGCCTACGCGTATTTCACGTTCCAGCGCGGCAAGGTGCTGTCCGAGATCTCTCAGAAACGCCTGGACGCGATAAGGGAGTTCACCCAGTTCGGCAGCGGATTCCGGATAGCCCTCCGTGACCTGGAGATAAGAGGCGCCGGAAGTATCCTTGGTGCGAACCAGTCCGGACATCTCGCCAACGTTGGATATGACATGTATTTGCAGCTGCTTGACGAAGCGGTCCGCGAGGAGCGCGGCGAGAAGGACGTCCACAAGGAGGAATGTCTGGTGGATATCAAGATAGACGCGTTTATCCCGGAGGACTACATCTCCAACCAGGCACAGCGCGTGGATTGCTACCGCAAGATCGCGCGTATCCAGACGGAGGAGGACAGCATAGACGTCACCGACGAGCTGATCGACCGTTACGGCGATCCGCCCAAATCCGTCCTGGGACTTATCGAGGTGGCACGGCTGCGCAATATGGCGAGCGCCGCGGACATTGTGGAGATCACCCAGATGAACAACGACCTGCTGTTCTATCTCGGAAAGTTCGACATGAAGAAGATAGCGGCAGTATCGAAACTCTGCGGAAAGAGAATGCTGCTTGAAACCGCCGACCGTGGGCACATAAGGGTCACCCTCGACAAGAACGAGAAGCCGATTGACGCAATGCGCTCCGTTATCAGAACCATGAACGAAGCATAAAAATATCCCGGAACTTTTGGCTCCGGGATTTTCTTATCTCTTTGTGAACTCGGTATTGTTGATCGTGTCGGTTATTTCCGGTACGTTCTTTACGCAGAAATCCACCATTACGCTTGCGACCCGGGCGGCGGTGTCGATGGAAACGTCCTTCCCGGATTTGTTCCACTCAAGGAACAGATTCAGGAATCCGCCGTTGATGAAGGAAGCCATCAGAATGACGTATTTTTCCTCGGAGGTGATGGTGAAATTCCCGAGGATCTTGTCGGCGGAAGCCTTCAGCACCGTCTTCATTCTGGATACGAGCACACCGCGGAAATCGCTCTTCATCAGATGGAAGTAGAATCCGTACTGCTCGGTGATGAGCTTGCTCAGCTCAAGGAATATCGTGTATGTACTGTCCACCAGGCTGGCGCTGTCAAAGCGTGAGATTATGGCAGTGAGGGAGTCTACTATCTCGGATTCTGTTTCATTGAGGATATCCGTGATGTTGCTGTAGTGGGTGTAGAAAGTTCTGCGGTTGACATTGGCAAGTGCCGTGAGTTCGCTTATCGTGATGGAGGTGATGTCCTTGCTTTCCATGATCTTGAACAGGGCGGTGCGGATTGCTTTCTTGGTGCGGATAACTCTCTTGTCGCTGTTGTTGCGTGTTGTTACTGCCATAATAGACTGCCTTTCTTCACAGATTGTGCTTTTATTCACATATGTATATTATAACACAATTAACTCAAAAAGTCAACGTTATGTAGAATAATCTATCACGAAATTCATACGTTTATGTAAGGGAAACCATAACATTTTTGATATAAATGCAGTCCGGTGCTTGACGTGTCTGCTGCGATGTGATATAATAATCGTATGTTATTGCAGTAATATCCCTTGAAAGGACGGAACGCAATGCCGCTGATAATTATTACTGACGACGAACCCATGAATATCCGCATGACGGAATTCGTCCTGCGCAAATACGGCTACAGTACTGTCAGCGCAGGTTCCGGGGAGGAGTGCGTCGCGCTGGCGGAAAAGGGGGCGGACCTTATTCTGATGGACGTCCTCATGCCCGGCATGGACGGATTGCAGACCTACGAAAAGCTGCGCTCCTGCGGAATTGGAATCCCGGTGATATTCCTCACGTCCGCGGAGGACGCGGAAACTGTGGAGAAAATACGCAGCACCAATTCCGGAGTTCTCAGCAAGCCATTCCGACCGGAACAGCTCCTGTCGGAGGTGCGAGCGGCTCTTGCAGAGTGAATATGACTTTTGTTGCGCGTGAATTCCGGGTGGATCCACGCGCTTTTTGCTGGTAATTACATAATTGCCCCGTTTTTTTGTACTATTGCACCAAAAAAAAATATTACCCCTTGACAAATTGGGCACAATGTATTAAAATCTAAATGTATAAACGTTTACACAAGGCGTTTCAACGACCCTTTGGGGTACTATCTGATCATCAAGGAGAACACAAACATGGCTTATATTTTAGGAGTTGATATCGGCACTTCCGGCACCAAGACCGTACTCTTCTCTGAGGACGGCGCTCCGGTAGCTTCCGCGACTTACGAATACCCCCTTTACACTCCCCAGAACGGCTATGCGGAGCAGGAGCCGCTGGACTGGTGGAATGCTTCCGTGAACGGTATCAAGGACGTTATCGCCGAGAGCAAGGTCAACCCAGAGGACATCAAGGGTGTTGGACTATCCGGCCAGATGCACGGACTTGTAATGCTGGACGCTGAGAACCAGCCTATCCGCAAATCCATCATCTGGTGCGATCAGCGTACCGCCAGGGAGGTCGTTGAGATCACCGATAAAGTCGGCGCTGACAGAATGATCGAGATCACCGCTAATCCAGCCATCACCGGATTCACCGCCGCAAAGATCATGTGGGTGAAGAACAACGAGCCGCAGAATTACGAGAAGTGCCGTCATATCCTCCTGCCCAAGGACTATATCCGCTTCATGCTCACCGGCGAGTATGCCACCGAGGTATCCGACGCCAGCGGAATGCAGCTGCTGGATATCCCGAACCGCTGCTGGTCCGACGAGGTGCTGAACAAGCTGGGAATCGACAAGTCCCTGCTGGCAAAGGTGTACGAATCCCCGGAGATCACGGGTACTATTACAAAGAAGGCTGCTGAACTGACCGGACTCAAGGTCGGCACCCCCGTAGTCGGCGGCGCAGGCGATAATGCTGCGGCGGCAGTGGGGACCGGCGTTGTCGAGGACGGAAAGGCATTCACCACCATCGGCTCCTCCGGCGTTGTATTTGCGCACACCTCCAACATCTCCATCGACAAGAAGGGAAGAGTGCACACATTCTGCTGTGCAGTACCCGGCTGCTGGCATGTTATGGGCGTAACTCAGTCCGCTGGTCTTTCCCTCAAGTGGTTCAGGGATAACTTTGCCTGGGCAGAGATGGAAACAGCCCTTTCCATGGGCGTTGACCCCTATTACCTCATGGACAAGGAAGCAGGAAGCGTTCCCATCGGCGCAAACCGCCTGCTTTACATGCCTTACCTCAATGGTGAGAGAACTCCGCACCTTGACCCGAACGCGCGCGGCGTGTTCTTCGGACTTTCCACCATGCACAAGAAGAAGGAAATGCTCCGTGCCGTAATGGAGGGCGTGTCCTATTCCCTGCGCGACTGCGTTGAAGTAATGCGCGAAATGGATATTAACGTAAGCGACATGATGGCTTGCGGCGGCGGTGGAACCTCTCCGCTGTGGCGTCAGATGCTGGCAGACCTCTACGGCTGCCAGGTAAAGACTACCCAGAACAAGGAGGGTCCTGCGCTGGGAGTTGCGCTCCTTGCGGCAGTTGGCGCCGGAATCTACAAGAGCGTTCCCGAGGCATGCCGTGCAGTCATCAAGCCTGAGAAGATTCAAGAGCCGATTGCGGAAAATACCGCTGAATACGAAAAGGTATATGCGATGTACCGCAAGCTTTACCCGGCTATGAAGCAGAGTTTTGCTGAACTGGCACAAATGTAATGGACTTGCCTCCTGAATGCGATCATTCGGGAGGCATTTTGAAAACCGAACATACGATATTGTGATAGTTTTTGAGGTACATTATGAATTGCGAAATTTGCGGCAAGAAACTTATCCGTCCCCAGGCGCTATACTGTCCCTACTGCGGCAGCAAGATAAATCACGGCGATGATGAAAATAAACCTCAGCAGCCAGCCCAGAGTATTCCGGCGGCACCGGTCGTACCGCCGATTTCCGAGCCGGTCAGCGTAATTCCGGAGCCTGCTCCAATTCCCGAACCCGTGCCCGTGGAAGTTCCGCAGCCTGTCCAGGAAGCCCCGTCGCAGGAATCCCAGCCGATAGGCGGATTCCCGTTCCAGGAGCCTGTCACCGTGCCGGAAATCCCGGCACCGGTCGCACCGCCAATTACCGAGCCAGTCAGCGTGATTCCGGAACCTGCTCCAATTCCCGAACCCGTGCCCGTGGAAGTTCCGCAGCCCGTCCAGGAAGCCCCGGCGCAGGAACCCCAGCCGATAGGCGGATTCCCGTTCCAGGAGCCTGTCACCGCGCCGGAAATCCCGGCACCGGTCGCTCCACCGATCTCCGAGCCAGTCAGCGTGATTCCGGAACCTGCTCCAATTCCCGAACCCGTACCCGCGGAAGTTCCGCAGCCCGTCCAGGAAGCCCCGGCGCAGGAAACCCAGCCGATAGGCGGATTCCCGTTCCAGGAGCCTGTCACCGCGCCGGAAATCCC
>UQMF01000041.1 GCA_900542145.1 uncultured Oscillospiraceae bacterium
AGTACCGCCTGCGTCCGCTGTACTACGTCAGCGACGCGGACAAGGCTTGGTACAAGGAAAAGTACGGCGTGCGGTATTCCGACGCATATGAGGTGTACGGGCTTACCCGGACAGGCTGTTGCGGCTGCCCGATATCTTACAAGGCAGTCGCCGACCTGGAGAAAATCAAGCCGTATGAGCCGAATGTAGTCAAGGCTGCCTGGAACATCTTCGGGGACAGTTACAGATACCGCGAGCAGTACAACGAATACAAGAAGAAGCGCATGGAATTTGAACGCTCCGGCGGTCAGTTTTCATTCGATAATATGGAGGAATTCACATGATAAAAATAACCAACCTTGAACTCGAAAACATCAAGCGCATAAAAGCAATCCAGCTCACGCCGTCGGAGAGCGGACTTACGGTCATCGGCGGGAACAACGGCCAGGGCAAGACTTCCGTGCTGGACGCTATCGCGTGGGCGCTGGGCGGCGACAAATTCAAGCCCTCGCAGCCGCAGCGAGACGGCTCGGTAATTCCTCCGCACCTGCGCGTGACCCTCTCGAACGGGCTTGTCGTAGAGCGCAAGGGCGACCGGGGAACGCTGAAAATCACCGACCCGAACGGCGGCAAGGGAGGCCAGCAGCTCCTCAACGAGTTCATCGGGCAGCTCGCGCTCGACCTGCCGAAATTCATGCAGGCGACCAGCAAGGAAAAGGCGCAGACCCTCCTCCGGATAATCGGCGTGGGGGACAAGCTCGCCGCGCTGGAGCAGCAGGAGCAGAATACTTACAATCAGCGCCGCGCCGTCGGGCAGGTCGCCGACCAGAAGCAGAAGTACGCCGACGGACTTCCGGACTACCCGGACGCTCCCGCCGAGGAAATAAGCATTTCCGAGCTTCTCCGCAGCCAGCAGGAGATACTCGCGCGCAACGGCGAGAATCAGCGCCTGCGGCAGAACCGCGATATCTGCGAGCAGGAATTACTCCGCGCCCGGCAGGATTACGACCGCGCCGCGGAAGCCCTCGCAAAGGCTCAGCAGGCAGCCGAAACCGCCCGCAAGTCCGCCGCCGACCTCACGGACGAAAGCACCGCCGAGATTGAGGAGAATATCCACAACATCGACTTTATCAACGCGAAAGTCCGGGCGAACCGCGAGCGTACCCGCGCCCTCACGGAAGCGCAGGAGAGCCGCGAGCAGTACGACGAACTCACCGCGAAGATAGAGGATATCCGGGCGCAGAAAACAGCCCTGCTGGACGGCGCAGACCTCCCTCTGCCGGGGCTTTCCGTGCAGGACGGCGAACTCACCTACAACGGCGCAAAGTGGGACTGCATGAGCGGCGCGGAACAGCTCCGGGTATCGACCGCGATAGTCCGCCGGCTTAACCCGCAGTGCGGATTCGTGCTGATGGACAAGCTGGAGCAGATGGACACCGCGACCCTCGCGGATTTCGGAACATGGCTGGAGCAGGAGGGCTTGCAGGTCATAGCGACCCGTGTAAGCACCGGCGGCGAGTGCAGTATCATCATCGAGGACGGCTATGCGAAGCCGGCTGAACAGCCTGCAAATGCGACCGCTACAGTCGTTCCGCAGCAGGCAACCTGGGAAAGGGGTAAATTCTGATGGAATTCAACATATCGACCGGAAAAGTACACACCGCCGTTAAAACGGTGATTTACGGCGCGGAGGGTATCGGCAAGACGACCCTCGCGGCGCAGTTCCCTCAGCCCCTTTTTATCGACACCGAGGGAAGCACGAAGCAGCTCGACGTAGCCCGGCTCCCTGCGCCGTCAAGCTGGGAAATGCTCCTCCAGGAGCTGGATTTCGTCCGGGACAAGCGCCCCTGCGCGACCCTCGTTATTGACACCGTGGACTGGGCGGAGCAGCTCTGTATAGCCGACCTCTGCGCGAAGAACGGCAAATCCGGTATCGAGGATTTCGGCTACGGCAAGGGCTGGGAGTTCGAAAAGGAGAGCTTCGGGAAGTTCCTGAACAAGCTGACAGAGGTCATAAACGCCGGGATAAACGTAACGCTGACCGCGCACGCGGCGCTCCGGAAGTTCGAGCAGCCGGACGAAATGGGAAGCTACGACCGCTGGGAGATGAAGCTCGGCAGCAAGACCACCAACAAGATATCCCCGCTGATAAAGGAGTGGGCGGACATCGTGCTGTTCTGCAACTACAAGACGATGGTAGTCCAGACGGACAAGGACGGCAAGAAGCACAAGGCGCAGGGAAACCGCCGGGTGATGTACACCCAGCACCACCCCTGCTGGGACGCCAAGAACCGCTACGGGCTCCCGGAGGAGATACCGATGGAGTACGCGCAGATAGCGCATATATACGTCCCTGCGCCTGCGCCGCAGACCTCGCCCGCTCAGAGCGTACCGGAAGCTCCGCCCGTACCTGCTCCGGTTACTGCCGCGCTGGGCGTTCCGCAGGCGGCTCACGTCCAGACCCCCGAACCTGCCGCCGGAATTCCGAAAGCACTCTCTGACCTTATGGCAGCTTCCGGAATTACAGAACAGCAGATACGCGCGGCGGTCGCGATGAAAGGCTACTTCCCGGAGGACATGCCGATAAGCGCCTACCCGGAGGATTTCGTCAGCGGCGTTCTGGTCGGCGCGTGGAAGCAGATTGTTGATTTCATCAACGAACAGAAATACCCGTTCTGATTTGCAGTATATTGCAGTAATTCACATGATAAACTCGGCAAGGGAGGAAAAAAGAACTCCCGTAATATTTTAATAGGAGGACATCACAATGTCAGAAATCATCGAAAGAGAATTAGGCTGGGACGACGAGATAAGCCGCGAGAGCGACTTCACGATAATCCCGGAGGGCGACTACGACTTCACTGTAACCGGCTTCGAGCGCGGACGTCACGACGGCTCCGAGAAGCTGCCGCCCTGCAATATGGCGATAGTGTCGCTGAGCATTACGCTCCCGGACGGAAGCGCGACGACCCTCAGGCACAGACTGTTCCTGCACAGCCGCTGCGAGGGACTCCTCTCCGCGTTCTTCACGGGAATCGGACTGAAGCGCAAGGGCGAGCCGCTGCGCATGAACTGGAACGCAGTCCCCGGGGCGCGCGGTCGCTGCAAGATTACCGTCCGCAACTGGAAGGGCAAGAACGGCGAGGACATGCAGTCCAACGACATAAAGAAATTCTACGACCCTGCGGATCTTCCCACGCCGCAGCCTGCTCCGGTTCAGCAGCCGGCTACCGGTCAGCAGTACGCTCAGCCCTCCGGCGTATTCACTCCCGGAAAGTGGTGATAGAGCATGCCAGAAAATCAGATAACGCTCCTGGAGCCTGCGGAAGCCCCGGTCCCGCCTGCCGGTGGGCAGGTCAGGGCGGCGCCGATAGCCCTCCGACCCTACCAGAACGAAGCGAAAGCCGCCGTGCTGGAACAGTGGGAGCAGGGAGTCCAGCGCACCCTGCTGGTGCTTCCGACCGGGTGCGGCAAGACGATAGTTTTCGCGAAGATATCCGAGGACTGCGTGAAGCGCGGCGAGCGCGTGCTTATCCTGGCGCACCGGGGGGAGCTTCTGGAGCAGGCGGCGGATAAAATCCGCAAGGCGTGCAACCTCAACTGCGCCGTCGAGAAAGCCGAGGAAACCTCCCTCGGGTCGTTCTGGAGGATTACCGTCGGCAGCGTGCAGACCCTCATGCGCGAGAGCCGCCTGGCGCGGTTCCTGCCGGACTATTTCGATACTATTATAATAGACGAAGCGCACCACGCCATCTCCGACAGCTATCAGCGTATTCTACAGCACTTCAGCGGCGCGAAAGTCCTCGGAGTTACTGCGACCCCCGACCGCGGCGACATGAAGAACCTCGGACAGGTGTTCGATTCCCTCGCGTATGAGTACACGCTCCCCCGGGCTATCCGGGAGGGCTACCTCTGCCCGATAAAGGCGCTCACGATCCCACTGAACCTCGACCTTACCGGGGTTTCCGTCCAGGCGGGGGACTTCCGCGCCGCCGACCTCGATACCGCCCTCGACCCTTATCTCTACCAGATAGCCGACGAAATGCTCCGGAACTGCGCTGACCGCAAGACCGTGGTGTTCCTGCCGCTGGTAAAGACTTCCCAGAAGTTCCGGGATATCCTCAATCAGCGCGGATTTCACGCGGCGGAAGTCAACGGGAATTCCGACGACCGCGCGGAGATACTCCGGGATTTCGACGACGGAAAGTACAACGTGCTGTGCAACTCAATGCTGCTGACCGAGGGCTGGGACTGCCCCTCCGTGGACTGCGTGATAGTCCTCCGCCCGACAAAGGTGCGCGGACTGTACTGCCAGATGGTGGGCAGAGGAACGCGGCTCAGTCCCGGCAAGAAAGACCTGCTGTTACTGGACTTCCTCTGGCACACTCAGCGGCACGAGCTGTGCAGACCCGCGCACCTCATCTGCGAAACGGAGGAAGTCGTGCAGAAGATGACGGCGAACCTCGCAGAATCCGGCTGCGCAATGGACATCACCGAAGCGGAAGCTCAGGCGGAAAGCGACATCGTGGCACAGCGCGAGGAATCCCTGGCGAAGCAGCTCAGCGAAATGCGCAAACGCAAGCGCGCGTTAGTTGACCCGCTCCAGTTCGAGATGTCGATACAGGCGCAGGATCTGTCCGGGTACGTTCCGTCATTCGGCTGGGAGATGTCGCCGCCGTCACAGAAGCAGCTCGACGCCCTGGAGAAGTACGGAATCTACCCGAACGAAATCGAGAACGCTGGCAAGGCGCAGCTCCTCCTGGAACGCCTGAACAAGCGCCGCATGGACGGGCTTTCCACCCCGAAGCAGATACGCCTGCTGGAGAACAAGGGCTTCCTGCACGTCGGGGAATGGACGTTCCAGCAGGCAAGCAATATGATAACGAGAATAGCGGCGAACGGCTGGCGCGTACCCGGGGGCGTAATCCCCGTGGAATACACGCCAGAATGATGAATAATTCGGAATTCGGAATGCGGAATGCGGAATCATTGTACCGCTTCGCGGTGCATTTCCGATTGTATCGAATTTTAATCCGTCCGCGTAAGCGGACACCGCAATTCCGAATTACGAATTACGCATTCCGAATTTGAAAGAAAGGTGCTTATGAATTTAGCAGAATGTTTAAAATACATAGCCCCCGCCGACCTCGACTATCAGACCTGGGTGAACGTCGGCATGGCGCTGAAGGAGGAGGGATTGCCCTGCTCCGTGTGGGACGACTGGAGCCGCAGCGACAGCCGCTGGCACGCCGGGGAGTGCTCCCGGAAGTGGGAGAGCTTCAACGGCGCTTCTAATCCAGTCACTGGCGCGACGATAATCCAGCTGGCGAAGGAGCGCGGAATGCCCTTCGCGGAGAGCCGCGCCCTGGACTGGGACGACGAGATATCCTACGAAGCGCCGGAGGAGCACGTCGTGGTGAATCCTAACTGGGTGGAGGGCCGCGAGATAACTCCGCCGGCGGACTGGGACCCGGCGCAGGAAATTATCCGCTACCTGGAAGCGCTGTTCGAGCCGGACGACCGCGTCGGCTACGTCATGCAGAGCTACGAGAAGGACGGCAGGTACGTCCCGGCTAACAAGGGAGCCTACGACCGCACCGCCGAGCAGCTCATTTCCGGGCTGCGCAGGTGCCGGGGGGATATCGGCGCAGTCCTCGGGGACTACAACCGGAAAGCCGGGGCGTGGATACGCTTCAATCCGCTGGACGGCAGGGGGATAAAGAACGAGAACGTGGCGGAATTCCGCTACGCCCTGGTGGAGAGCGACAACGTCGACATCGAACAGCAGAACGCTATTATCCGCGAGCTGGAGCTTCCGGTCGCGGCGCTGGTCTACAGCGGCAAAAAGAGCCTGCACGCCATCGTCCGTATCGACGCGGAGAACTACGAGGAGTACCGCCGCCGCGTGGATTTCCTCTACCAGATATGCCAGAAGAACGGATTACAGCCGGACACGCAGAACCGCAATCCCTCCCGGCTGTCGAGGATTCCCGGTGTGCAGCGCGGCGAGAACCGTCAGTATATAGTCGATACGGACATCGGGAAATCCGGCTGGAACGAGTGGCGCGAGTGGATAGAGGGCGTGAACGACGACCTCCCGGGCTTCGAGAACGCCGCAGATTTCTGGGGGAATATGCCGGAGCTTGCGCCGCCCCTCATCGGGGGAGTACTCCGGCAGGGGCACAAAATGCTCATCGCCGGACCCTCGAAAGCAGGCAAGTCCTTCGCGCTGATAGAGCTGTGCGCGGCAATCGCGGAGGGCAGGGAGTGGCTCGGCTGGAAGGTAGCCCAGGGCAGGGTGCTGTACGTCAATCTGGAGCTGGACAAGGCTTCCTGCGAGCACCGTTTCGCGGATATTTACGCCGCCCTCGGCTGGAGTCCCGACAACCTCCGGAACATCGACATCTGGAACCTGCGCGGTAAATCCGTGCCGATGGATAAGCTGGCGCCGAAGCTGATACGCCGCGCCGCGAAGCGCAATTACCTCGCGATAATCATCGACCCGATTTACAAGGTAATTACCGGCGACGAGAATTCCGCCGACCAGATGGCGCATTTCTGCAACCAGTTCGACAAGGTTTGCACGGAGCTTGGCTGCGCGGTGATTTACTGCCATCATCACAGCAAGGGCGCGCAGGGCGCTAAGCGGAGCATGGACAGAGCCTCCGGCTCCGGCGTATTCGCCCGCGACCCGGACGCGCTCCTCGACCTCATCGAGCTGGGGCTTCCGGAAACGCTCGTCAGGGAGGAGCAGAACAGGGCGGTCTGCAGCGTGTGCTATGACCTGCTCGTCCGCAGCGGCAAGGCAGGCGATATTTCACAGGACGACATGGTTACGGCTAAGGCAATGCGGGAGCACGTCAGAAACGCGCTTTCGGGGGATTCCCTGCGGCAGGCGGAGGAAAGTATATCGGCGGCGGAGAAGCTGGCTGAAAGCCGTTCCGCGTGGCGTATCGAGGGTACTCTGCGAGAGTTCCCGAAGTTTCCGCCGGTGAACGTGTGGTTCGATTATCCGATTCACAGGATAGACATGTCGGGGGTGCTGAAAGACGTCAACGCTGACGGGGACATTCCCCAGTGGCAGAAGTTCACCGACAAGCGCCGCGAACAGGCGAAGAAGCAGAACGACAGCAACAAGGTGAAATTCGAGAACGCAATACACACGGCGGATTTCGGCGGCGCTCCGACTGTCGCGGCGCTGTCGGAATACCTTGAGGTCTGCGAACGAACCGTAAAGCGCTGGGTGGAAAAATACGGCTATTATGTTGACAAGAACGACATGACAGTCAGAAAAAAGGGCGTGGACAGCACGGAGAAATAACAGGCGCGTCCGGACAGGACACAAGGGAAAATCACGTCATGTCCGCGCCGGACAAAATTCCGGACACAAACAAATTCGTTGGTGTCCGCCGGACACGGACACAGGTATATAATATATACTGTCCTTTGTCCAGCCTGTCATGTGCGTACGGTAGGACACCGCCCTGGGGGTCGGCGGTGTCCCCTACACGCACACGACAATGACCCCGGATTTTTTCTCAGAAAGGAGAATGTAATAATATGGCAAATGAATGTTACAACTGCGGCGCATATGACGAGGAGCGCGAGGGGTGTACAATGCCCAGCTGCGATAAATCCTATGCGTGTCCCTTGGAGGATTCCTCATTGCAGTTTTTCCTGCCGATGATACCGCCGACGGTTACGGCGCAGGAACATAAGGTCACAGTCAGGAACGGCAAGCCGGTGTTCTACGACCCTCCGGAGCTTAAAGAAGCCCGCGCGAAGCTCACGGCGCACCTGGCACAGCACAAGCCGGACAAACCGTATACCTGCGGAGTTCGGCTGATAACACGGTGGTGCTTCCCGGTAGAGGGTCACGCTGACGGCGAGTACAGAACGACAAAGCCCGACACGGATAATTTGCAGAAGCTCCTCAAGGACTGCATGACTGCGGTCGGATTCTGGAAGGACGACGCGCTTGTCGCTTCGGAGTTGTGCGAAAAGTTCTGGGCGGAGATACCCGGTATTTTCGTAAGAATCGAGGTGCTTGAATGAAACTCGAAGAAGTCACGAAAGCGGCGGAACAGGGCGCGGTAGTACTGCACACGCACATGGGGATAACGTCCCGTTGCAGGATATCCGGAGTAATTACGCGGTTCGCGAAAGGCGCCTGGTCGTACTCCCTTGAGCTGATGGACGTAAATACGCCCAGCGTTATTATCGCGGCGCTGGACGAGGTGGAGGTAGAAAAATGAGTGAATACATAGGACGCGAAAGCATAAGGAAGTCGCTTATGGAGGTGTGTTCGGACGAGAACTGCCCGATGTTTATCGCCGCGACAATCGACCAGGTTATTGACTATGAGCCTGCCGCCGATGTCGCGCCGGTGGTGCATGCGTACTGGATATATCAGAAGCCGTACGACGAATACACATGGAGACCGTACATATGCAGCAGCTGCAAAACGCACGGCGGTAAGCACCGGACGAATTATTGCCAATCATGCGGCGCTAAGATGGACGGCAAGGAGCGGCAGAACAATGAGTAACGTAGATATAGTGTTCGCCCGAAAGAACGTAGAAAGCACCAGAAGAAATGGTGAAGCAGCTTCCAAACTGCCCTGTATGCGGAGCAAAGGCGTATCTTCACGGTGATACCGTTGACGGCTTTTGGTTTGGCTGGTCTATAGGCTGTCCGAGATATTGTCTTAATGACGGAATACACGGACATGACCTGAACACTCCGCAGGAGGAATATCTTGCAGAACATGGATTTGCGACAAAAGAGCAAGCAGTCGCATGGTGGGAAAAGCGGGTCAAATTGGACGGAGGTGGAACAAATGGCGAGGATCATTGAAATTGAAATCGGCTGCTGCGGTGAATGCCCCTACTATAGCATGAAAAAGCATAAATGCCAGCGTGGCGCAGTTGACGAGGGTGAAGCGAGAGACCATTTTTACAGGGATTGTCCGCTATCCTGGCGTGAGCTTCCCGAAAACGGGGATATAAACGGAGGTGACACAGATGTCTGAAATCAAGCTGAAGCTGAAGCCCTGCCCGTTCTGCGGGGGCGAAGTAATTATGATGCGCTCGGAAAGCCTGGAAACTGGCTTCGTGAGCTATTATGTTTCACACAATGATCCATTTAATTGCGCATACGAAATCAGACAGCAGAGCGCAAGCCGGACTATACAGGAAGCCACTAACAAATGGAACAGGAGGGCTGATAATGGCTAAAGTAAAATGCAGGTCGTGCGATATCTGCGGCGAGATGAACGCCAAAGATGGATTTATGCTCAAGGCTAAACGCATGGAATCTCACAAAGTAAGAGATACGCTCGGGTATATAATAGGCGTAAAATACAGGTGGGCAAGAATTGACCTCTGCGAAAGCTGCTATAATGAGATAGTCAGGAGCTGCCACCGGATCCGTCGCGAACAGAAGGAGGGCTTATGACCCGTGAAGAACTAGAACAGATATACTACCTCCACCGTGAACTCCGAATGTGGGAGCAGGAGCTTGAACGCCTCCGCTGCCGTTCGCTGGTGCGTTCGCCGCAGCCGAACACCGGGAGCAGCTCCGGAACGTCGGATAAGGTCGGAGAGCTTGCCGAAAGGCGCATTGACCTGGAGCGCCGCATAGAACTCAAGCGCGAGGAGATACAGCGGCGCCGCGA
>UQMF01000042.1 GCA_900542145.1 uncultured Oscillospiraceae bacterium
TCGCGGCGCCGCTGTATCTCCTCGCGCTTGAGTTCTATGCGGCGCTCCAGGTCAACGCGCCTTTCGGCAAGTTCGCCGACCTTGTCCGACGTCCCGGAGTTGCTCCCGTTGCTCGGCTGCGGCGAACGTACCAGCGAGCGGCAGCGGAGCCGTTCAAGCTCCTGCTCCCACATACGCAGCTCCCGGTGGAGGTAATATATCTGTTCTAGTTCTTCACGGGTCATTGGTATCCACCCTCCTGTTCCATTTGTTAGCGGCTTCCTGCATAGTTTCGCTTGCGCTCTGCTGCCTGATTTCGAATGCGCAATTAAATATATCACTGTGTGAAACATAATAGCTCACGAAGCCGTTTTCCAGACACTCCAAGCGCATCATAATTACTTCGCCCCCGCAGAACGGACAGGGCTTAAGCTTGATTTCAGACATCTGTGTCACCTCCGCGTTTCAAGGCTTTTTGAACAGCCACAGACACAGTGTTATCCATAACGCTACCGAGATATTTGTCGCAACTTCTGCAATATGCTTTGCCGTGGTAAGATTTGTCCTTGTAATTCAGCCCATCATACAGGGTGTCATTATCTGCTTCTGAGCCGTCAAAACACTCGTTATAACGTATCACGCCACAGACATATTCTTTTGTGTAGTATTCCTCGCAGCCGCAAAATGGGCACTCGGTTAAGTCAGAAAACTTCATTCTATCACCTTCTAGCACGATGTCCCATCAATGTACACGCCGTCTACGTTCTTGTTGGGGTGCCCCAGTATCACATACGCGCCGTTAATCGGTATGCCATCGTCGTTAATGGGGTTATCGTCACAGCACAGGAGGCGTACCTCCATACTGCCATAGCCTTTATCAGCTAATGCTGTGAGCTGCTTTATAAGTTTGTCAAGCGTCATTTGTGTCGCCTCCGTCCAATTTAATCCGCTTCTTCCACCATTCAACCGCTTCTTCTTTTGTCGAGAATCCGTATCCCGTGAGATATTCTTTTCGCGGAGTGTTCAAGTCATGCCCGTGTATTCCGTCATTAAGGCAATATCTCGGACAACCGATAGACCAGCCAAACCAAAAGCCGTCAACGGTATCACCGTGAAGATACGCCTTTGCTCCGCATACAGGGCAGTTCGGAAGCTGCTTCACCATTTCTTCTGGTGCTTCTTCGTCCTTCCGAACGAGCACTATATCTACGTTACTCATTGTTCTGCCATTCCCCTCCGTCCATCTTAGCGCCGCAGTTCGGGCAGTAGCGGTAAGAGCACATAAATGCATCCCACAAACCTTTTTCTGCTTCTTCCTCGGTTGCGGCCTCGTATGCAATCTCACAGATACTGCATGCCGCAAAGGTGTAATCTCCGTCAATGTTCAGCCACTCGCCATGCACCACCGGCGCGACATCGGCGGCAGGCGAATCTTTCGGAATGACGATGAAGTCTTTCGCCAGCTCCTCAATGTGAGCCTCTGTCCAGACTGGCTCATCATCTGCCGAAACAGAGCTAATGTACCAGTCCTGGAGATAGCCCTCACCGACCGCCTCGCTCTTGTCTATGTATTCACTCATTCCCGCTCACCTACAGCCTTTCAAATTCTATCACCCACACCCACGGATTTGCCTCCCAGCCGTAATCTTCAAGCGCGGATTCTTTGACGGAGGTATCCCATAGCAGCGCAAATTCAGTTTGAGCAATCTCCATATCTCCGGCATGAACAGCCATTGAAGTAAGCCCCTCTTTTCTGATACCATCTGCGGTAATTTCCTGCAATTGCTCAACCCTGACATCAGTCACCCGGAGGAATATCCGCGCTGCTTCTTTCGGCATATGGATTGATGGTTTCCATGTTTCAAGTCCAGGCGGCTGCTCGTTTTCGGCGAAAGAAGCTTTATATCCAATGCAGCCATATTCGTGTTTCTTGTGGTCGAATGTCATTCGCGCTGTAGGTTCTCCGTAGCCTTTTTCTGGCTCATTCAATCCACAATCCCAGCACGGACACCAACACCACGTTTCCCGCACATAGAGGATATCCCCCTTATATGCTGGCTGAGTTTGTGGATTATCAAAACTGTTCTCATCTTCGTCGTAATCATAAACGCCCATAAACGCGTCGTCTGACACCCTATGTGTGACATAAAATCCATACGCATTTTTGCTTTTGGGCTTTACACAACGGCGCGTGACTGTCTTTAACCCGTCCAGAATAGCCCGAACCATCTCCGTGTTAAACAGAATAGGCTTGGCAACCGCAAGCAATTCATCTCTGGTCATTCGCTCACCTCCAGCAGTTCCGGGTTGTCGTAGTATCTCACGCATTGATATCCTCCAATCTGACTCGCAAGTGCGGCTCTTCGCCGTAGGATTTGATTACACGCGCGTCGTAAACGCACTTATCATCGTCGTAAGCAACGCCGTTCAGCGCGTCGCAGACAAGCTTCCCGATGTTGTCCCAGTCCGGCTTTTTGGTCGGACGTATCTTTCCGCTGAGCATATCTGCGCGCTTGTATTTTGGCGCGCTCTTCGGAATACCCATCACCGCGAAAATAGTAATGCGAAGCTGCGAACCCTCCGGTAACCTGTCACGGCACTGCTTACGGTATTCCCACTGGATGAGCTGTTCGTGCAGCTTTGTTTCCCTGGGCGTGTATGTAGTGCCGGATACTCTGCTGTGCCTAGGGCGCTGTTTGCCGAACGGCTCGCCCGGGACCGTGAATTCAATCTGCATTCTATCCCTCCTCCGAATACTGCTTCCTGAGTTCTTCCATGATGTCTGCCTGGTTTATGCTGCTGGTGTTCTCCGGCACTCCGTCCGCAGCGAGCCATTCGGCTATTCTCGCGTAGGAGATCTCACCGGATATTCCTTTGCGCTGCTGCCAGGACTGGTATTTCAGCTCGTACTGGCTTACGGCACGCTCACCATATTTACGGGCAAGATGTTCACGGGTAGGGGAAGGAGCAGGCGGCGCAGCCGTCCTGCTTTCCTTTCCTTTACTTTTCTTTTCTTTACTTTCCTTTGTGGGATTATTGCATACACTAACCGGGGTTTCTGCCGCAATAACCGGGGTTTCTGCAACATTAACCGGAGTTTCGGGCGCACTTTTTAAACCTCCCTGAGCACTTTTTTCAAGAAGGCTGTATTCTTCAATTTTTGGCAGGTTACGTTCTTTTGCTTTCAGGTATCGCAACTGAATACTTCGAGAGGTTATCACGTTATTCTGCATAAGCTCTGATGAAAAGAGATTACACTTAGCACAATAAAGGATAACGTCTTTTACTGCCTTCTTGTCCCTTGCCCATCTGTTTCCGATGGACTTGATCAGCAGCCCTGCGAGCTTATCCAGACTATCGAAGCGGTAATAATAACCGTTCTTGTAGATAAGACACAGCAGGCGCAAATAAATCACTTCACCCAAGGGACCATATTCATTCTGGAGGTCGAAGATCTTGTCGTCCTCAAAAATATCCACGTCCAAAGAAAAGTACTCCAAACCGGGTTTGATCGGTCGAGCCATCTTTTCCTCCTTGGTTTAAAACGGATAATCGTCATTCGGACCGTAGTCCGGTGCCGATGTGCTCTGCGGTGCAGGTGTGGGAGCCGGTATCGGCGCGGATACTTCCGGAGCAGTGTTCACGGACTTCTCGCCCGTGAAGCTCACGCGCTCAGCGACGATCTCATACCATGTAGCCTGATTCCCGGATTTGTCCGTATACTGCCGGGTCTGCATTTCGCCCTCGACCAGGATCATCTTACCCTTGCCAAAGTACTTGTTGACAAGCTCCCCGGTGGAGCGCCACGCGACCACATTGAAGAAATCCGTCTTGCGTTCTTCGCCTTTCTGCTGGAACCTGCGTTCAACAGCTATCCGGAATGTGCAGACATTCACGCCGTTCGGGGTCGTTTTCAGTTCCGGGTCGGAACATATGCGCCCCATCATTATCACTTTGTTGTACATTTCCATGCACTCCTTTCATGCACTCCTTTCGCTTATATTGTCCGTCGCGCGGAACTGCAATTTACTGCAAATCAGCAGACTTCCACTTCTACGCCGGTCAGCCGTTGTATTCTCCGACGGAATTCCGTCGCGTTGCTGTTTCCGTCCGAGAGATGGCAGAGCCAGATTTTCCGCAGCTTTGAGAGGTCACACGCCCGGAGGAAATCCTCCAGGTGGTCGATACTCATATGCGAGGATATAACGCGGTCCGCGAGCATTCCCGGCACCTCACCGGATTCCACGCGCTGCCGCAGGATTTCCGGGTCGTAGTTAGCTTCACACAGGATATGCGTTATTCCGGTGAAGCGATATTTCAGATAATACGAATCCGTAAAATACAGCAGCTTTTCGTCCGTGACCGTGCTTTTCAGCAGGAAGCCCAGCGGTTCCGGAGCGTCATGCTGAATATCGAATGGGAGCACCCGGAACGTCCCGACCGTGAACATTTTCATAGACTCCACCGGAACAGCGCCGCCGATATTTGCCGCACGAATGCACCCGGCGCTTGCACATACCGTTATTCCGCGGAACATAAGTTCGTGCGCGGATTTAACGTGATCGCCGTGGGAGTGCGTGACAAGGCATCCTGCCACGCTCCCTGGCTTGAAATCTATCCCCGAAAGTATCCGCCTTATCGGTACTCCGCAGTCCAGCAGAAGCCTTGTTGTGCCATCGGAAACTATGTAGCAATTGCCCTTGCTGGAGCTGCCTAAAACCTTGATATCCATTAGAAATCCTCGTCAGCCGGAACAGGCGCAGGAGCAGGTGCGGGCTCCTCCGGCGCAGGCTCGGGAGCCGGTTCGTCGTGGATATCAATATCGGTGCTGAATGCGTTCTGCTGAATCTCTTCCTCGACGATGTCCGCGCGAGTCTGGGTATCATCGTATGTCCTGCTTACCGCCTGAGCCAGAAGGCTGCTGTCGTCCGAACTGTTTATGATGTACTTGCAGGCGCGGTTTACTACAGTCTTTATAGCCATGTCCTTTGTGTACTGACCGTGGGTGCTGTTCGCCTTAATATTACCGCGCTCGTCCACGGGATTCATACGGGACTTCCGCCATGCAGCCTTTATTTCCTCCATCGTCATTACTGTTGTGTCTTCGGTGTCCCCACGGAATATGGAGCAGTAAGCCGCGATGATCTTCGCCTTGTCAACATTCTCAAGTTTCTGGCGGTGCGTTGCGATGATCGTGTGTCCGCGGCGCTTCTCCATCTCGAAAGTGTCGCCCTCATACACCACATCATAGCAGATATCGGTGATCGCAGGGTCTACCATGCGTGCCACATGCATTGAGCCGAAATACGACCTCTGGAGCGTAAGCTTGTCGCCGTACGCGATGAAGTAGCACTGCTTCTTATCGGGGTTCAGCCCCTGGTAGAGCATGGACTGAAGCGCGTTAATAATGCTCGGCTTAGTGCAGTTCTCAAGCACCGGGCGCTTGTTGGTGTCTGTGGTTTCCTGGAGAATGAGCCACGCGGACTTCATTGCATTCCCGGCGGAATACCCGGCAGGAAGCACCAGTTCTCCGCGGTCGGTGTATTCGTGCACCTTCCGCTCTACTATGTCGAAAACCTCCTGCTTAATTGTTGCCAGCTGATTTGCCATGATCTTTATCCTCCTCAAAAAATGTTATCTGATCCGGGTCGGGAGCAGCGTGCTCGGCTTCGTACTTAGCCTTGCAGACGTGTCCCATACCGTGCTTCAATCCGTATTCCGAAAGCAGAATACCGCCGCAGCGCAAACACCGCGCCGCCTGGACTGTGAACCTTTCGACCTCCTGCTTCATGCTCCGAACCTCAGAGCCTTGTCCGCCTCCGAGACTATCAGCCTTACCGCCTGACCGTCCGAGGGCGTGAACGCTGTCACGCTTTCGGCATTGTCGCAGAACACCGGGAGCCGTACCCCGAAGTACTCGCCGAGCACGTTCACTATTTCGATTCCGGCATTGATACGCGCGGCGCTGTTCGCCTTTTCGTATTCCACAAGACCGCTTTCGCAGGGGATAAGCACCTTACAGATCTCCTGCAAGCCGCCGTTCTGCTGTTCGTGGAATAGCTTGAATTTCAGCGTCCTGAACCGGGAATTTATACGCTCGTCAAGCATGGAGACCTTAGCACGGATAAACTGCTCGCAGAGATATTCGCCCTTTTCGCACTGGGCGTATTCCGCTGCAAGGGACTTCTGCTGCGCTTCCAACTCCGCAATCCTCTTGCGGATATCCGAAGCCGCCCGAGCCTTGTAAAGCTTCTCCTTTGCCGCTGAGATCCTGTCCGCGATGTCCGTCTGGCTGTTCAGCAGTTCAGCGGGTACCTGGGTTTCGCCGGTATCCTTTACCGCCGCCATCTGCGCGTTGAGTTCGGCGTATTCGGCGGTGGATTCAAAAGCGCTGACCGGCTTGCTGTTCCGGAGGGCTTCAAGTTCTTCCTCGACGAGGTCACATCTCCAGTTGAGGTCATTCACCTGTGGAGTGATATTTTCAAGCTCCGTTTCAAGCGCGGCGATCATATCCTTGTGGCAGGTCGTTTTTGCTTTCGCAGCTATCGCAGAAAGCTCTTCGGATTTGCGCAGATTAAACTCGGCAACGGCTTTTTCAATCTGTTCAGGTGGGAGCTTCTGACCGCAGCAGGGGCATATATCGCCGCCGCTATATTCCCGGGCGCGGATCTCAGCACATTCCGCCTGAAGCTTATTGCGCTGCTTCCTCATTTCTTCGATCTGGCGCGGCAGGCTGGACATCTTCACCAGCAGCGGCGATCTCTTGGAAAAGAGTTCGTCACGCTGTTCCATTCGCTCAGAAAGCCGTGTATTATACTCGCTGACGCGCTTGTTATAGTCGCTGAGATATTCCGTACGATGATGTTCAAGCTCCTGCCTGAGGGCGTTCCGGCGCTCATCGGCGGCGCTCGGCGTATTGTAGGCGGATATCTTCGCGGTGATGTCCTTTTCCTGCTGTTCCAGCGCGGAAATATCGGCTTCAACGGCTGCTGTTTCTTCTGCTGTAAGCGCTCCGGAAGCCGCGTTCTCGTTCTCGGTGATACGCGCCGGGATCGTGTCGATTTCCTTTTTCAGCGTGATTTTCCGGGATTTCGCGACCTTGAGGTAATCGTCTACCGTATGACCGTCCAGCATTCCTGGCAGTTCGGAAATCTCCGGAGTAGAAGCGATCACGTCCTCGTCCCGGACATCTCCGCACATGTCAAGCAGAAGTTTCCGGCGTGCTTTCCAGTCCATGACCGCCGGGAAATACCCGACCGCTGTCAGCATGCGGAACTGCTCCGCTCCACCGAAAAGCGTTTCGATTTCGGCGTTGAATTCCTTTTCCTTGAGGGGAACGTCGTCCTTGTAATATGAGGTTTTCGTCCCTGTGAGCTGTGCAGTCACTTCTCCGCGCTTCTTCGTCCAGACCTCGGTCAGTACGCGGCGGTACTCCGCGCCGTTCGTGAATTTCACTGTAACAGAGGTTTCAAGGTTATGTATCTTGGCGTTGGTTCCGTCCAGCGGTGCAGGGTCGAAATCCGCTGTGCCGGCGGCATTCTTCCCGGTGAACAGCCACGCGAACGCGTTCGCGATGGTAGTCTTACCCGTGGCGTTGTCGCCGTATACCGTGAGATCTTCGCCGTCCGGCGTTATCTCCAGCTGCTGAATTCCGCAGAAATTCAACAGCCGCATGGACCGTATTCTGTATTCGTTCATGTTGTCTTCTCCTTGCCCGTGGTTATTTCCTTCATGATATCCGCCGTGAGCTTCTCGCGCTCCTCCGGGGTGAGATCTTCGGCTATGATCATGATTTATCCTCCATATCATCAAAGAACATCTGTCCGCCGTTTTTCTCGGCTTCCATGCGCTTCTTCTTGTATTCGTTGTACTGCTCGCGGTATCTGTAGCTGTCCCCGAAGATGTTCCAGGCAGCCTTTACGACATTAGGCTCATACGGCTTGATTTTCTCCAGGTCTGCGACTGCCTTGTAAGAAATCGGGCAGCCGCAGCAGCCTGTTCTTGTCAGCCCGTACACCTCATAAGCGTCGGAATACCGTACATCGTACTTTTCTTTGTACCAAGCCTTGTCCGCGTCGCTGACGTAGTACAGCGGACGCAGGCGGTACT
>UQMF01000043.1 GCA_900542145.1 uncultured Oscillospiraceae bacterium
GTGCGCGCAGTGCGGTTGTTCGGCGGAAAAGCCCCTTTAGGGGATTTTTCGACGGTCTCTAGCCCCCTCCGGCGGAGGGGGCTTTTGTTATATTACGGTATACGGAGTTCCTTTGCGGCGCGCTCCCACAGCGATTCGTCCGTGACAGGAAGCCCGGTTTTCTGCGCGAGCCTTTCCACCAGGCGCACTGCATGTACCGTGTAATTCACGCCGGTGCGTATTGTCGCGACAAGCCCTCTGCCCCAGACCGCGCTTTTTGCCAGAAGCCCGGATTCCGCAAATTCTGCAGCGGTGCGCTCGATGTCGTATTCCACCGAGATTATCTCCGGGTGGAATTCCCCGTCGTAGTCAATCATCGCGTACTGCGCCGCCGTCTGGGAGTTCACCGGCATTCCCAGCGCCCCGGGATTCACCAGCATTCTGCCGCCGCGCCGGAATATGAATGGGATATGAGAATGTCCGCACAGAAGCAGCCGGCAGTTGTATTCGCCAAGCCGGGATATCATCTCCTCCGCCTCCCGGGTGTTGGTGTGGAAAAGGTAGTTTATGCTGTCCGGGGAGCCGTGGCATATCATGAACGGCTCCGCTCCCGGAAGTTCCACCCGGCGCGAAATCGGCATTCCGGCGAGCCAGTCCAGATCGGAATCAGTCACGTTTTCGAAGGTGTACAGCAGCGCTCCGCTTTTGGAGCCGTATACCCAGGGCTGCGGCGAAGTCCGCTGGCTGATGATGTAATCCTCGCGGTTGCCGCGGATAAACACGCACGGGTGCGATTCCGAGAAATTCCGCAGGAATTCCACGGTGCGGTGCGGATACGGGCAGTCGGTGATGTAGTCCCCGAGGAATATCCACCAGTCCGGGGAGCGGGATTCCGCGTCCGCGGCAACGGCGGAGAGCGCCGCAAAATTCGAGTGTACGTCGGATAATACAGCTATTCGCATTGGCTCACTCCCGGGCGTTTCCGGCGATCTTCCCGGCAAGGAACAGCGCCGTTGTCACGCATATGAATATAAGCACGAATGCGTTTATTTCCTCGTTCCAGCGCAGGGCGAGAACGGCGGCGTCACCTATAAGCGCCGCCATGAACGGCAGAGCCGGGAATCCGTATTTCCCATCGCCGTTGTAGAATCCACGAAGCATCACCGTGAACAGCGTCACCATTCCGGCGGAAACCACGATCTCCAGCGGAATGAACAGCCAGGAAAGCCCGATCGCCGTGTGATACACCACCGGAATCGACATGGAAAACGCCACGATATACCCGAACGACAGCCAGCGGATAAGCGCGCCGCCGTGTTCCTTTACGCACTGGGCAGTATGTATTGCCATGGAAACCAGTATCATTCCGTAGGCGGCGAACTGTATGGGTGGTATAGTCCCCTTGGTATGTACCATTCCGCCAAGCAGGAGTATTCCGGCGGCGACGGAAAGTTTCCTGAAAACGCCGTCGTCAGGCGCCAGATTCGTCGTTGTCTTTCCATTGGGGTAATGCACGGTATTGAAACGGCAGCGCGTGAATATAAAGAAATACGCGCCGATTATCGCAAATATCGTCAGACCTGTCATGTACCATTCCAGGAAGTCGTAGCCGGAAAAATCTCCGGTGAAAACCGCAGCCAGGCTGATCACACGCTCAACGGTCAGTATAAGAAAATACAGCATTAAAAAGATGAGTTTTGCCTTGTCGGACTTTCTTGCCATATAATATCACACTCCTTTTGATGATATTATAGCACGCTTTTCGGCAAAAGTCAATAACAATTACTGATTTTGTTGAAAAATATTGCGCAGGAACTTCCGTCGAGTTCCTGCGCGGTAAGAATATTTCATTCACCATCTCGGGCGCTCATGCGGACAGCCCGTGGATTTCTTCGCCGCCCTGAGTTCCACATAGCAGCCGCATTTCCGGCAGGTTCCGCTGACAAGCTCATCGCAGGATTCGCACAGCGCCAGCCGCCGGGAGTACTCCTCCGGGGCTGCCTTCTGCGCTGCCGGAAGCGCCGCGATACGCTGCTGGATCAGCTCAAACAGCTGACCTTCGTCCGCCTGCTGTAACAGGCAGCGGAAGCATGGCTTGCGTTCCATCACAGCGTGAGGGTGATCTCGGCAACGGAGCAGGGCGGAATCACGGCAGCTGCCCTGCCGTCCGCAGCGCTTACGGTGAGCGGCTTTATTGTTACCCTGTCCGGCTCGTCAAAGGTATTATGTTCGTGAACCTCCCCGGTGAGTACACGCCCCTGTGCGGACTTTATTCCGCTGAACGCCGCCGCGATATCCACGCTGTATTCCTCGGTGAGGGAAGCGTTGGAGATGGTCACGGTGACAGCGCCGTCCTTTACGCTGGCGGACTGGCTGAGGGCAGGCACGCCCTCCTCCGCGAATTCGTTCTCCACATGGCTGTAGATGAGGTCTGCGTCCTGGTGGTTCTTGTAGAGGTCGAAAACGTGGTAGGTCGGGGTCTTGACGGTCGTTGCGCCCTCGGTCAGCAGGATAGCCTGGAGCACGTTCACCGCCTGGGCGATGTTCGCCATCGGTATCCTGTCGGAGTGCGCGTTGAATATGTTGAGGTTGATTCCGGCAACGATGGCGTCGCGCATGGTGTTCTGCTGATAGAGGAATCCCGGATTGGTGCCCGGCTCCACATCGTACCAGGTGCCCCACTCGTCCACGATAAGCCCTACCCTGTGCTCCGGGTCGTAGCGCTCCATTATTGCGGAGTGGCGGGTGACCAGCTCCTCCATTTTTAGCGTGGAGCGTATCGTCTTATAGTATTCCTGCCCGTCAAAATCGGTGGCGCTGCCCTTGTGTCCCCAGTCACCGGTCGGTACGGTGTAGTAATGCAGGGACATTCCCTTCATGTTCCACGGAGTAACCTGCTTCATGAGGACGTCAGTCCAGTTGTAGTCGTCTGCGTTGGCGCCGCTGGCTATCTTGTAGAGGTCGTTTCCGCTGTAGTTGCGGCAGTAGGTCGCATACCGGCGGTACAGGTCGGAGTAGTATTCCGGGCGCATGCTTCCGCCGCAGCCCCAGCTTTCGTTGCCTATGCCGAGGTATTTCAGTTTCCAGGGCTGCTCCCTGCCGTTGCGCTTGCGCAGCTCCGCCATGGGGGAAACGCCGTCAAAGGTCATGTACTCCACCCAGTTGGCAAGCTCCTCAACGGTGCCGCTGCCGACGTTTCCGGAGATGTACGGCTCGCAGCCGACAAGCTCGCAGAAATCCATGAATTCATGCGTGCCGAAACTGTTGTCCTCGACAACTCCGCCCCAGTTGGTGTTTATCATCTTTTTGCGCTCGGACATTTCGCCGATTCCGTCGCGCCAGTGGTATTCATCGGCGAAGCAGCCGCCGGGCCAGCGCAGCACGGGGAGCTTTATCTGCCTGAAAGCGTCCACGACGTCCTTGCGGTAGCCGTTGATGTTCGGAATATCGCTGTTCTTGCCGACGTATATCCCGTCGTAAACGCAGCGCCCGAGGTGCTCGGAGAAGTTGCCGTAGATCTCGCGGTTGATGTGGGATTTCTTCTCCAGGGGATTTAATGTAAGATGTACTGTCTTCATGATATTTCGTCCTTTCAGGAAAATCGCAGCAAAGCCCGTGAACGGGCTTATTTATGGTCTACCATTGATGTATCCATTATAACCGATTGACAATGCTTTTTCAATGATGTATAATATCAAAAGACTGATATATCATACTATGGAGGTTTATATGAGGCTTCATACGATGGGCGCGGGATACCGCCACGACCGGGATTTCCACATAGTCCGCCCGGAAGGCTCCGGGGATAATCTGCTGGTGATTTTCCGCACGCCGGCGTTCGTGATATCCGCAGGGGAGCGTGTGGAAGTTCCGGCGGACACTGCGGTATTATACAGCAAAGCCGCCTCGCAGGATTACGGGGCGGCAGGTATGGATTACATCAACGACTGGGTGCACTTTGAGTGCGATGAGAATGATATATTCTTCGAACGTCTGAATATCCCGTTCAACACTCCCATGCCGGTGTGCTCGGTGAGCGGCGCGGAGAGCGCGTTGCAGCTGCTGAAGCTGGAGAGCGTGTCGGATTCCGCTAAAAGCCGGGAGTGCGCCGACCTGCTGCTGCGGCTGCTGATAGCCCAGACGCTTGGCGGCGGCGAAGCGCCGTCGGCTCCCCACAGCGAGGGGCTGAAGCGGCTGCGCGCCGAGATATACGGCTCCCCGGAGGAGTGCTTTACGGTGGAGGGAATGGCGGAGCGCCTGGCGCTCAGTCCATCGTATTTCCAGACGCTGTACCGCGCGGAATTCGGTGTAAGCTGCTATGAGGACGTGCTGCGCGCGAAAACCCGGCTGGCGCAGTATTACCTCGCTAACACCACGATGACGGTGCGCGAGGTATCAGTCCTGTGCGGATTCGAGAACGACGTGCATTTCATGCGCCAGTTCCGGAAGCGCACCGGTCTGACGGCGCTGGAATACCGGCGAATCAGCAGAGAGTGACGTCGGGCTTTTCCATGAGCTTTATCATCTTCGGGGTGAGATACAGCTTGTGGGAGCGGTCGGAGGGGTCCGCATAGTAAGTCATGCGGTTAGACATTCTCTCCGCAGGTATGGGCACGAATTTCGTCAGCATTTTCATTTTTCTGACCAGCTTCTTGTAGAGCTTTACCATGCAGTCCGGGGTGCTGATGGCGCCCTCCAGCGTGGGGACTGACGTCATGAGGTAAAGCCTTGCCCGGTGCAGGGAGTGGTCCTTGTTCCGGGTAGTGTAGTTAGCCTCGACCACCATGCTTCCGTTGACGTTGAAGCAGCCCAGGGGAAGATCCTCGTCAAGCTCTCCCGCCTCAGGGAGATAGAAGTAGTACTGGTCGCAGCTGGCGGTGATTATGGAGGTGTCCCTGGAGGATACGATCTTGTTTCCGCTCTGGCGGAGTATCAGGCAGCCGCAGTCAATTGCCTCCTGTGCGAGTTCCTGGAACACTTCGCGCTCCATGTAGAAAGATGTCTGTTTTCCCATAGTGATTTCCTTTCAGTTGTGAGAGTTGTATAAAAACAGCTGATTATACTGCTTGTTATCTTTTTGGCGAAATGCGGCATAATGCCGCAAAGCAGATACGAATTTTGTTCAAAAATAGTATTGCAAATTCAATTGGAATGTGTTATCATATACCAGTGCAATAAAGCACGGAAAATCAAATACGGTGTTTTCTTTGTCCAACCACCGTTAAAAAACAAGGAGTTTTTTTATGTCCAGAAACAAGATCTTTGAAACCAAAAACCTCGTTCGTCTTGCGCTTGTCGCAGCTGTTTATGCGGCACTGACGGTAGCCCTCCCGGGGCTCAGCTTCCCTGCGGTGCAGTTCCGTTTTTCGGAAATACTGGTGCTGCTGTGCTTCTACCGCAAGGACTACAGCATTGCGCTCATCCTCGGCTGCTTCATCGCTAACTGCTTCAGCCCGATGGCGCTGATGGATATGATCTTCGGTACCCTCGCAACGGCTATCGCGGTCATTCCCATGTTCTATATCAAGAACATATGGGTCGCTTCGATACTGCCGGTGGTAAGCAACGGTATCATCATTCCCATCGAGCTTTACATCTGCTACGGCAACGAGCCCCCGATATGGTTCAACATGATAACCGTGGCTGCGGGCGAACTCGTGGTGGTGACTATAATCGGCTGCGTACTGTTCAAGCTCGTGTTTGAGCGCAGCGGCAAGCTGATGGAAGTTATCGGCGCGAACAAGCCGAACTACTTCAAGGTCAAGAAGGCTGAGCAGATCTGACACGGGAATTCCTCTCCGCACTATACGGAGGGGAATTTTATTGCGCTTCTGTAATACTGGCAGTTATTTCAGCAGCGAATTCCACTTGCGGTATTCCGGGTAGTGCTTCCCAAGAAACGCGTAGAATCTCGCGGAATGGTCGTGGTGCCAGTAGTGAGCGTATTCATGCCAGAACACTGACAGAACAGTTTCCCTGGGATACGCGGCAAGCCGGAAGTTGATGGAGATGTGCCCCTTCGCCCAGGTGCAGCTGCCCCATCTGGACTTCATGTCCTTGATTGCAATACGAGTCGGAGGAGGGACGATACCGCTTGAAATAAGGCTGCTGCGCACTTCATCGTCAAGCTCCCGGCACAGCAGGGTGAAATTCTCAGCCAGCCAGTTCCGGAGCAGCAGCCGGACGTGTTCCGGCTCCGGGATACGCGTGAACACCCGGAATTCCTCCTGCTCCAGCACGGCGCATTCACGGCTGTTTGCGATGACCCGGACGGGATATTCCCTGCCGAGCCAGCGCACCCGGTCGCCGATATCATTCTCGGCGGAGCGCGCGTTTATGCGTTCCGCCGCCCGGATTATGAACGCCTGCTGGGATATGATGAATTCCTCGATATGCCGGACGCTGACGCGGCTGTTGGCGGAAATGCGAAGCGTGCCGTCCTCCTTTACCCGGAGATTCACGTTCTTTACGGGCTTCCTGGTCAGCTCATAGGATATCTCGCTGCCGTCCGGGAATTTCAGGGTTTTCATTGGATAACACCGTCCATGTTCAACACTCCATATGCTGCTTTAAAATAATTATATCATCTGCAAAATCAAAAGTCAATCCAGTATTGCGTGTCATCGCGCAATAATCAGTCCTTGCTTTTATAATAGAGCATGCAGTGGCAGTAGCCCTCGAAATCCGGGTCGGCGATCTGCCGGCGGAATTCCTCGCACATGCATTTGTTTTCCGGGGTGCGCTGCATTCTGCACGGGCAGTATCCGCCGGTTTTCTTGAGTCCTTCCCGGACCATTTGCACGATTTCCTTGTTTTCGTTTTCAGTGATCTTCATTGGAACCTCCATAAAAATAAAAAGGGGCTGTCGTTTACAGCCCCTCCAGCTTGTCGAAAAAGTGAAATTTGCCTGCGAAGCAGGCATTTAAAATACGTTTTTTGTCACGG
>UQMF01000044.1 GCA_900542145.1 uncultured Oscillospiraceae bacterium
GTTGTAGGCGCTGTGAAGGCTGTGGGTCAGGCTTTTGTGAACTTTGTAAAAACAACATTCGGTTTCTGATCTGAACCGGAAAAAATGACCGGGAGGGCATAAGTCCTCCCGGTTTTGCGCTGTAAGCAAAAGGGCTGTGAACGAATCCACAGCCCTGAGTTATTATCTTATGCGAAGTAGTCTACGCCGCCCTTGAACAGGAGCTGTTCCTTGTTGCCTGCAACGTTCTTTGCAACGTTGTCGGTAAGACGCTCGGTGTGACCCATCTTTCCGAGGACTCTGCCGTCCGGGGAGATGATACCCTCGATAGCGTACATTGAGCTGTTCGGATTGTATGCAACGTCCATCGTGGGATTGCCGTTGAGGTCAACATACTGAGTAGCCACCTGACCGTTGGCGATAAGCTGCTTGATAACAGCCTCGGGAGCAACGAAGCGGCCCTCGCCATGGGATATCGGGATATTGTGGATATCGCCGACATTGCAGCAGCTCAGCCACGGGGACTTGTTGGTGCATATTCTCGTCAGAGTAAGCTGCGACTGGTGGCGGCCGATGGTGTTGTAGGTCAGCGTCGGGCTCTCAGCGGTCAGCGGAACGATCTTTCCGAACGGAACAAGACCAAGCTTGATGAGCGCCTGAAATCCGTTGCAGATACCGATCATCAGACCGTCGCGACCGTACAGCATTTCCTCAACGGCGTCCTTGATCTTCGGGTTGCGGAAGAACGCGTTGATGAACTTCGCGGAGCCCTCTGGCTCGTCGCCGCCGGAGAATCCGCCGGGGATAGCGATGATCTGGGAATTCTGAATGTGCTTTGTGAACTCGTTTACGCTGTCCTCCATGTCCTTGGCAGAGAGGTTGCGGATAACGAATATCTCGCTGTCACCGCCGTAGGTGTTGAACGCGTTAGCCATGTCGTATTCGCAGTTGGTTCCGGGGAATACCGGGATAAGGACACGGGGCTTTGCCACCTTGACGGAACTGTGCTTCAGCTCGCAGCCGCCGGTGTATGCGATCTTCTCGGGAGCGGACTTCTCGGGAAGCTGCGCCTTAAAGACAGGCTCCAGGACATCGTCCCACTTCTTCTCCAGGGAAGCAGCGTCCAGCTTGACATCGCCGGCAGTGATGGTGTAGTCCGCAGCGGTTTCGCCGATGATCCTTACGCCGTCAACGTCGCCGGTGAGCTCCAGAATGAACGCACCGTAAACCGGTGTGAACAGCTCCTCGTCGGTGAGCTTGTCCAGCTTTGCGCCGATCCGGTTGCCCAGGGACATCTTGAAGATACCCTCTGCAACACCGCCGTGGGCAACGCTCCATACGGATACAGCCTTCTTATCCTTGATGAGCTTCTCAACGGTGCGGAATACTTCCTTGACGCTGTCGAATACCGGCAGACCGTTTTCGTCGTACTTCGGCGCAATATAGCCGATCTTGTGACCAGCAGCCTTGAATTCAGCGGAGATAACGTCCTGCGCCTTGGCTGTGGAAACCGCAAAGGAAACCAGCGTTGGCGGAACGTCGATGTGCTCGAAGGTACCGCTCATGCTGTCCTTGCCGCCGATAGCGCCGCAGCCCATCTCAAGCTGTGCGCGGTAAGCACCGAGGAGTGCTGCAAAAGGCTTGCCCCATCTCTCGGGCTTGCCCTGGGTCCTCTCAAAGTACTCCTGGAATGTCAGCCAGCAGTGCTCATAGGTGCCGCCTGCTGCGACCACCTTTGCGATGGACTCAACAACTGCGCACACAGCGCCGTGATACGGGGACTGGGTAGAAACCGCCGGGTCAAAGCCCCATGCCATGATGGAGGTGGTGTTTGTCTTTGCATTAAGTACCGGGAGCTTCGCAGCCATGGCCTGTACAGGAGTCTGCTGAGTCTTTCCGGAGAACGGCATGAGTACAGTCGCGCCGCCGATGGTGCTGTCGAAGCGCTGTACAAGTCCTCTCTGGGAGCAGATGTTGAGGTCGGTGACCATGCCCTCCCAGTCAGCGGCAGTGTTCTTCCTGCCGGAGGAATAGGAAACCTTTACGTCCGGAACCGCAACGTCAGTGTGCTTCTCAGCGCCGTTGGAGTTCAGGAACTCACGGGAAATATCAACGATGGTCTTTCCGTTCCAGTTCATGCGGAGTCTGGGCTCGGACTTTACTACTGCAACGGGGGTAGATTCCAGGTTCTCCTTGGAAGCCAGTGCGCGGAATTTGTCTGCGTCCTCGGGAGCGACAACGACCGCCATTCTCTCCTGGGATTCGGAGATAGCAAGCTCGGTGCCGTCCAGACCGTCGTACTTCTTCGGAACTGCGTTGAGGTCGATCTCCAGACCGTCCGCAAGCTCGCCGATGGCAACGGAAACGCCGCCTGCGCCGAAGTCGTTGCAGCGCTTGATGAGCTTTGTCGCCTCGGGATTTCTGAATAATCTCTGGAGCTTTCTCTCCTCGGGTGCATTACCCTTCTGGACCTCTGCGCCGCAGGTGTCCAGGGACTGCACGCTGTGCGCCTTGGAGGAGCCGGTGGCTCCGCCGCAGCCGTCGCGGCCTGTGCGTCCGCCGAGCAGGATAATGATATCGCCGGGAGCCGGGCGCTCTCTGCGTACATTCTCAGCAGGAGCCGCGCCGATGACCGCGCCGATCTCCATACGCTTTGCCATATAGCCGGGGTGGTAGATTTCCGCAACGTGACCGGTGGCAAGTCCTATCTGGTTGCCGTAGCTGGAATAGCCTGCCGCAGCGGTGGTGGTGATCTTTCTGGGCGGAAGCTTGCCCTTGATGGTCTTTTCAACCGGCAGCAGCGGATCGGAAGCGCCGGTGACTCTCATAGCCTGGTAAACATAGGAACGTCCGGAAAGCGGATCGCGGATAGCGCCGCCGAGGCATGTCGCAGCACCGCCGAAAGGCTCGATCTCGGTCGGGTGATTGTGCGTTTCGTTCTTGAACATGAGGAGCCAGTCCTCGTCCTTGCCGTCAACGTCTACCTTGATGCGAACGGAGCATGCGTTTATCTCCTCGCTCTCGTCAAGGTCCTTCAGAATACCGTCCTTCTTGAGCTTCTTCGCGGCGAGGGTGGCAATATCCATCAGGCAGAGGGGCTTGTTGTCCCTGCCGAGCTCGTGGCGGTCAGCCTTGTATTCAGCGTATGTATCAGCAATGTAGGAGGGCTTGATATCGGCGTTGTCGATGATGGTGCCGAATGTGGTGTGGCGGCAGTGGTCGGACCAGTAGGTGTCTATCATGCGGATCTCGGTGATAGTCGGGTCGCGGTGCTCGCTCTTGAAATAATCCTGACAGAACTTGATATCGTCGTTGTCCATTGCCAGACCGTAATGTACGACAAAATCCGCAAGCTCTGCATCGGTCTTGCTGATGAATCCGGTCAGCGTTTCAACGGTGGTGGGGATAGTGTACTTCACTTCCAGAGTGTCGTACTTGTCGAATCCGCACTCACGGGACTCAACGGCGTTGATGAGATAGTGCTTGATGCGTGCGAACTCATCATCGGTGATCTTTCCCTTGAGGACGTAAATCTTCGCGTACTTCACTACAGGACGCTCGCCGGGACAGAGCATCTGAATGCACTGTGCAGCGGAATCCGCGCGCTGGTCGAACTGACCCGGCAGGAACTCAACGGCGAACATTCTCTCGTCCGCAGCCAGCTCCGGCAGGTCATAGAAAACCTCGTCAACAGGCGGCTCGGAGAACACTGTCGGGATAGCCGCCTTGAAGTTCTCTTCGGGCAGCTTCTCGCAGTCGTAGCGGTTGATAACGCGCACATTCTCAACTGAGGTGATGCCAAGCGCCACGTTCAGGTCAGAGAGGACTGCGCCCCCGTCAACTGCGAACTGCGGCTTCTTTTCCACATAAATTCGGTAAACCATCGTTTTTCCTCCAACATATTGTTATACAGCTGAGCTGCAATAATCAATTATATTATACTACTAAACCGGCGTAAAATCAATATGCCGGGCTGCTGAAATATAACAGCTCCGGCGCTGTTAATTTGGTTATTTGTTCTCCGCCCGGCTGCGCAGAAGTTCAGCGTATTCCGCGCTGCTGCATTTATCCGCCATCTCCAGGAGTTCCGCGGCGGTGTCGCAGGCGTCCTCCAGTGCGCGGAAAAGCGCCCAGTTGAGCCCGTCGCAGTCCGGCGAAAAAAGCCCAGCGATGGAAGCCGCGTCCTCGAACGAAAGCGGCTGGCTGAAATTCAGCAGTTTGTCGTATTTCTCGAATAACTCGTCGGACATCTCGGCGTCCGCAGGAATCGCTCCCAGCGTCAGGAGCTGTTTTATACTACTCGTCATTTGTTTCTCCTCAGAATTCTGTTGTTCCGGTGCAGTGGTCGCCCTCCACGCCGGTTATTTTCACCCTCGCCAGAGTATGGCGCGTAATATCCTCGCCGTAAATACGCACAGGTATATAACTGTCGGTAAACCCATTGCAGTAGTCCGGGGAAGTCCGCTTTTCGATGAGCACGGTCTGTATCGTGCCCGTCCGGGATTCCAGGAACTGCCGCTCCAGCCTTTCCGCGAGGCGGTTCATTTCCTTCGCCCTGGCGGATTTTATCTGCGGCACCACCTGGTTCGTACGCATTGCGGCGACTGTCCCCCGGCGTATGGAATATGGGAATACATGTATTTTCGCAAATCCGACCTTTTCCGCGAACGCCATGCTCTCCGCGAATTCCTCGTCGGTTTCCCCGGGGAATCCCACCATGATGTCGGTGGTTATCGCGCACCCCGGGAATGCCTCCCGGAGCTTCTGCACCAGCGCGTAGTATTCCGCGGTGGTGTAGCGTCGCTTCATGCGCTGAAGCACGGTATCACTGCCGGACTGCAGCGACAGGTGGAAGTGCGGACACAGCCTGCCGCAGGCTTTCAGCCGCTGAATCTCCCCATCAGTGAGAGTATCCGCTTCCAGGGAGCCGAGCCTTACGCGCTCGATTCCCTCCACCTGCGCCGCCATTACGGCGTCCGCCGGAGTGCAGCCTATATCTTCCCCGTAGCAGCCGATGTTTATTCCCGTGAGGACTATCTCGCGGTTACCTGCGGCGGCAGCCTGTACCGCCTGGGCGGTTATGTCCTCCGGCTTTCTGGAGCGCACCCTGCCGCGCGCGGTGGGGATTATGCAATAGGTGCAGAATCTGTCGCAGCCGTCCTCTATCTTGATGAAAGCCCGGGTGCGGTCGAGGTCAGCCACGGAGGAATCCCGGTCGAATTCCCTGGTAAGCGGCGACACACAGGCGATGTGACGGCGCTCCGAGAGAAACTGCGCCACCAGCTCCGGCAGCCGGGATTTATCGGCGTTGCCCGTTATGATATCGACGGCGCAGTCCCGGTCGGCTTCGTCGGGATACGCCTGGGGATAGCAGCCGCAGAGGACTGTCACGCAGTCCGGATCAAGGCTGCGGCAGTGGGATACCGCCTGGCGCGCCTTTTTTACGCCCACGCCCGTCACCGCGCAGGAGTTTATGATACAGACGTCCGCAGGCTCCCCCTCCGCCGCCAGGGAATACCCGGCAGCCAGGAAAGCGTCGTGTATCGCGGCGCTCTCGCAGGAGTTCACCTTGCAGCCGAAAGTCAGTATACTGAAAGTCATGGTTTCCTCTTTCCGACAGAATACGCCGCTGCCCGACAATATCTGAATCGGGCGTTTCAGCAGCGTTTGTAATTTTAGCCAAAACGAAATATTGATATATCAATATTATACTTTATTATTCCGAAATTTGCAATAAGCTATTGACTATTTTTCAGTTTGAGGATATACTTATTATCAGAGGGAATCGACCCTCAGATACCAACCAGAAGAAAGGCGGCGGCTATCTATGAAGAAAATGAAAGTGAAACTCGGCTCCATCAGCGATGTTAAGGAGTTCGTTGCGCTCACAAACAGCTATGCATTCGAAAGCGACCTTGTATCCGGCAGATATGCAGTAGACGCGAAGTCCATCATGGGCATTTTCAGTCTTGACCTTGCAAAGCCGCTTGATTTTGTCGTACACGACGACGGCGCAAAGGCTGACGAGCTGCTTGACGCAGTGACAAAGTTCAGAGCATGATAATCTAACACAATCAAACACGGAAAGGAAGTATTTCTATGAAAACAGTAAAGATCAACATCAACACCATCAACGACGTTAAGAACTTCGTAAGCATCGTATCCCGCTGCGATTATGATGTAGATATCGTATCCGGCAGATATGCCATCGACGCAAAGTCCATCATGGGTATCTTCAGCCTGGATCTTTCCAAGGAGCTTACCCTGAATATCCACAGCGACGACTGCGCAGACTTCCTCGACCAGATCAAGGACTACATCGTTAAGTGATTTTCGCCCACAAACACAGAACGGGACTGCTATTGCAGCCCCGTTTTTTATTTACGCCGCTTATCAGAAGCCGAATGTTGTTTTTACAAAGTTCACAAAAGCCTGACCCACAGTCTTAACAGCGCCTACAAT
>UQMF01000045.1 GCA_900542145.1 uncultured Oscillospiraceae bacterium
TGTTTTTTGCACCCGGCAGGGTCGACGCAGTCACCCTTAACCCGTGGCAAAAAACTGATTTAAAAAGCCCACTTCGTGGGCAAAAAATTGCTTTTTCGACAAACTCAGGGAGGGGAACCCCCTCCCTTTTATTAATTACGGATTCCGGAAAACGGACGCCACATACGCAAAAAGGGCTGCGTAAACGCAGCCCTTCTGTTATTCTGTTATCTGGGAAATTACTTTCTCTTTCTGGACATTACAACTGCGCCAGCAGCAACAACAGCCAGACCAGCTACGGCAGCAACGCCCTCAACGCCGGTGTCAGGAGAGCCCTTGTCGGGAGTTGCAACAGCGTCGGAACCGGTTTCTGTAGCGTCAGCAGCGGTATCGTCAGCAGCTGCGCCGCCGCCAAGACCTGTTACGTTGAATGTAACGCTGATGGAGGTGTAGCTGTCGTTCGGGATAGCTGCAATGTTGTCATATACATTGATGAGCTGAACTCTTGCGGTGTTCTTGATATCGAACTCCCAGTCGGAGTAGTCATCGCTCTTAGTAGCAGCGTCTTCGCTCATTACAGCAGCGTCCTTGTCGAAGTCAACGGAAGCGCCGTTCAGCTGAACATCAGTGATCTCGAACTTAACGTCGGGGGTCTTGTCGAGGTCGATGTTGGACTCCAGCTTGAGCATGTTCCAGCCGCCGTCCTGAACGCCGTCCAGAGTTACTGTGTAGGTGCCGTCGCCGGTGATCTGAGCGTCAGTGAAGGAAGCACCCTCAAGCTCAGCAGCCTCGCCGAGGTCGTTGTCCCAGTAAAGCAGAGAGGACTGGGAAATGGTGTTGCGGAACATGTAGCTGGACGACTGCCAGGTAAGACCTGCAACATAGGTGTCCTCAGCGGAAGCAGGCATTACGAATGCTGCTGCGGCAACAGCGCAAGCGGCTGCTGCGGAAACGATGTTTCTGATTTTCATGATAAATTCCTCCTAAATGTCGGACTGTGTAAGTCCGTTTGCTGAGCTGTCCCACGGGGAAGCGGGCGCTCAAATGTACAATATTATTATAATACAGCAAGGAAAATAATACAAGATGTAATTTTACACAAATACAGTGCGTTTTTTCTGTCAAAAGCGCCATTAAAGCGGTAACGTTTCCTGAAAATATTTTCATTCAGCGGCAATATGCGGAGTGCAGTCTTTTCCGTGATTAAGACCGCGTTTTCACGCCGATACTATCGCTGTAGGAATGAATTTTGCCAGCAACTTTATTTCATAAAAATATTAAAAAGGCGGCTGCATTTTTGTTCAATGTGCCAAAATGAAATCATACGGAAGTTTTTTTGCAAATTGCACTTTCATTTTTTCGTGTCATGTGATATAATGTAAAAGTGTAAGTCAGTGGGGATAACTATACCCTGAACACATACATAAGATATATCCGGCTTAGGCTGTAATATACAACATATAAAACTGTCCTCACTAGGGGGACAAGGGGGAAGTGCAGTTTTGGAAAAATACGTTATCAAGGGCGGAAAGACCCTGAGCGGCGAGGTTTTCATCAGCGGAGCAAAAAATGCGGTCGCTGCGATACTCCCGTGCACCATTCTTTCCGATGAACCTTGCATTATTGAGAATATACCCAACATCAGCGACGTTCATATCACGCTCCAGATCATGTCAGAGATGGGCGCAAATATCCGCATGCTGAACAAGACCACTGTGGAGATCGACACACGCCGCCTTCAGAATCTTCCCGTGCCGTATGAGAAGGCTAAGCTCATGCGCGCCACGACATATTTCCTCGGCACGCTGCTCGGCAGATTCCACAGCGCGCATGTTTCCATGCCCGGCGGCTGCAATCTCGGCGACAGACCCATCGATCAGCACCTCAAGTGCTTCTCTGCGCTGGGCGCCGAATACGAGATCGATGGAGGAATGGTGAACCTTCATGCCGACAGGCTCATCGGCACACAGATATTCTTCGACAAGAACACTGTCGGCGCCACCATCAATGCGATCATGGCAGCTGTTAAGGCGGAGGGACTCACTATAATTGAGAATGCCGCCAAGGAGCCGCATGTCGTTGACCTGGCGAACTGCCTCAACAGCATGGGCGCTGATATTCTCGGCGCAGGAACCGACGTTATCAAGATACGCGGCGTGAAGTACCTGCACGGGACCACCTACAGCGTTATCCCTGACCAGATCGAGGCGGGTACTTTCATGACAATCGCCGCCGCAGCGCGGAGCAATATCCTGATCCGGAACGTTATTCCGAAGCACCTCGAGCCTATCACCCAGAAGCTGGTGAAGATCGGCGTGCAGGTGGAGCAGTTCGACGACGCAGTGCGCGTTATCGGCGGTCCGGAGTACTATGGCACCAGCGTCAAGACCAATCCCCACCCGGGATTCCCCACGGATATGCAGCCGCAGATGGCGGCAGTCCTCACCTGCGCAAAGGGTGCCAGCATGGTCACCGAGAGCATTTTTGACAACAGATTCCGTTACGTTGACGAGCTCCGCAGAATGGGCGCGAATATCTCTGTAGAGGGCAGGGTAGCTGTAATCGAGGGCGTTGACAGACTCAAGGGCGCTCCCGTAAAGGCGACGGACCTCCGCGCAGGCGCTGCGCTTATCGTGGCGGCTCTGGGCGCAGAGGGCGTTACTGAGATCTACGACATATTCCACGTTGAGCGCGGATACGAGAATATGGAGGTCAAGCTCCGCAGCCTGGGCGCGGATATCCAGAAGGTGGACGAGCCTGATCCCACTGCCGAGGAGAAAGTCCTCAAAAAGGCGCTCTGATGGCGCGGATATTCCCGATATGCAGCTCCAGCAGCGGCAACTGCACTTTCATCGGCACCCGGGGTCATGGCGTCCTGGTGGACGCTGGGTGCAGCTTCCGGGCGATGAAATCCTCGCTGGAGCTTATCGAAACCTCGATGAACCAGATCGAGGCAATATTCGTCACCCATGAGCATATCGACCATGTAAAGGGGCTTCTTCAGCTGACGAAGCACACGAAGATACCCGTTTTCGCAAGCCCCGGGACTATTGCGCAGCTCCGCCGGAACGTGCACGAGGTTATTCCTGAGGAAGTACGTATTTACGACGTGATTCATGAGCCGTACCAGAGCGCGGATTTCGAGGTGAAGGCGTTCCACACGCCGCACGACACCCCGGAGAGCGTGGGGTTCACCGTGAATTACGGCGGAAAGCGGATTGCGGTCTGCACCGATCTCGGAAAGATCACCGCCGAGGTGGAGGAAAGTCTTTTGGGGTGCGAGGCTGTGCTTCTGGAGAGCAATTACGACCCGGCAATGCTGGCGAAGAATCTGAACTATCCTGCGGACTTGAAGCGCAGGATAGCCGGCGAGAAGGGACATCTGTCCAATAACGCTGCCGCGGATTTCTCCGCGAAGCTGCTGGAAAGCGGAACCACCAAGCTTATCCTTGGACATCTCAGCCGGGAGAACAACACTCCGGCGACCGCCGAGAAGTGCTTCACGGATTACCTGAGCACAAAGGGGGCGCGCCGCGGACGGGATTACATCCTCGAGGTCGCGCCGGTTATGACGCAGGGGCGGTACATAGCGGTTTGATGTTTAATTCGGAATATAGTATCGGGCTTCGCCCGATGATATAACAAACAATATAGGGCGAAGTCATTTCGCCCTATATTTCAGCTTGTCGAAAAAGTGGGTTTTGTCCACGAAGTGGGCTTTTTAAATCCGTTTTTTGCCCCGGGTTTCCCGGGGCAAAAAACACTTCTATCCCAGCAAGTGTATTGGAAACGGCT